>JBMNVH010000019.1:0-44043 GCA_050946715.1 Anaerolineaceae bacterium
GTCAGCGTGCCGTGAGCGACATCGTCCTCCAGGCTAACGGTAAGCGGTGTCCAATCGACATCGTTGGTCAAAACGCCGGGAGCGGCAACAACGAGTTCCACGTCTTCATCAGTTGTGTAGGCATCGTCATTTGCCACAGGAGCGACGTTATTGACGATCAGGGTAACGCTCAGGTCTTGTATTGCATTGCCAGCCAGGTCTTTGATGGAACCAGCGGGAACGCTCAACTCGAATGTGCCGGGCAGGCTTGCTATTCCGTTGCTGCCAAATGGAACCACAGTTAGCAGGCTGCCATTGGCAGCGATGCTGCCATAGGGCGTTGTGCCAATGCTCACCACAGTGCCTTCGACAACGGTCACGTCTTCATTGAGGACGATCTCGGTGCGGGCAACGGTGTAGCCTTGATCAACGGTGATGACACGATCGACAGCGGGAACATCCGCAAAGCCATCAGCGCCGATAGCGGTGATGCTCACGACTTCTGGTGCGGTCGTGTCATTGATCACGATGATGAAGGTCACCGTTTCGGTATGGATGCCGTCAGCTACAGTGAAGGTAAAGCCAGTTCCAGGAACGATCGTACCATTCTGGAAGTCAGCGCCAACCACGCTCACCAAGGTTGTGCCGTTGGCATCTTTCCAGTTGGAGCCGTGGAGCGTGCCCTCGGGATCCCAGGTGTAATCAACACCCTTGTAAGTTACTTTGATGACGGTAGCGCCAGCCTGGCGATGCAATGCGCCGAGGTAGCGGGCGAGGTCATAAAGCGCGCCGGGGTTGTGGTTGACATCAGTGTAAGTGGCGGTATAGGTGTTGGTCGCATCTTCAAAAGCGAAGGTGCCAACGTAGTTGTAGACAGGGTCGTATACATAGGTCGGAGCGGATTCGATTTCGTCGTCCAGCGTGTTATAAACATCGACCACAAAGGTCACATCAGCAGTATACAGGCTGTCAGCCAGGGTCACGGTGGCAGTACCGGGGTATTGACCCAGGAGATCAGCCACAATGACGCTTACCAGCGTGACGTCGCCATTCTTCCAGTTGGAGCCAACAAGACCACCATTGGGATCCCAGGTGTAAACAACACCCTTGTAGGTCAGGCTTTCAACGGTTGAAATAGCCTGATATTTTAAGGCACCCAGGTAGCGAGCCAGGTCGCGCATGGGAGCGCCGTCCAGGTATTCCGCGGGCCAGTACATCATGGTGTAGGTATTGCTGGCTGCGTCAAAGGTCATGTCGCCGGTGTAGTTATACACAGGGTCATAGACGTAATTTGGCGCTTCCGCGATTTGTTCATCCAGATTGTCGGCGTGATTCACGGTCAGGGTCGCGTTGAAGCTTGCGATCTCGACCGGAGGAGTAACAGCAGCGTTGAAGAGTGAACCCTGGGCAGGATATATGCCAGGAGTGTTGAAGTTCACGCGGAAGGTCAATGTGACGGTTTGTCCAGGCACCAGGGGGAAGTTGCCAGTAGGACCTAGATCAAGTTTCAAGCCGTTACCTGAAACAACAGGAGTCAATGGCACCCAGGTTTGAGCAACAGGGTGGAAAACTTCAACGCTCGAGAAATCAGCAGGGGTGATGTTATCGACGAAGATCGAAGCACTCAGGCTTGTATAGGTATCACCGTCAGCAGGATTGGTCAAAGTCACGTTGAATTCACGCAGCTGACCAACCGTGTAGGGTCCCTCAATGTCATCAGAGCTGATGGTGGGTAGAGGATATACCGGTTTGACGGTGATCGTCACCTTCGCATCGTCAGTCCACAGGCTTTGGGTGGCAGGGTATGTCACAAGGGTGTAAATAAAGCTATCGTCACCGCGGAAGGACGCATCCGGTGTGTAAACAAAGCTACCGTCCTGATTCAGCGATAGAGTACCATGTGCTACGTCGGTCTTTAGAGTGACAAACCATTCGTTGTTATCAACGTCTTCATCATTTGACATCACGCCAGGAGCGGCAATTGTCAAAGTCTGACCTTGATCAACGCTATAGAAATCATCAACCGCTCGTACCTGATCTTTTACAGGTTTGACGGTTATGGTCACGGTAGCAGCGGCGCTTTCCAGTTCGCCATCGCTGGCGGTGTAGGTAAAGGTATCGGTGCCGTGCCAGTCCTCATCAGGCAGGTAGGTGAAGCTGCCATTGGCATTGAGGGTCAGCGTGCCGTGAGCAACATTGTCCACCAGGCTAACTGTGAGCGGTGTCCAATCGACATCGTTGGTCAAAACGCCGGGAGCGGCAACAACGAGTTCCACGTCTTCATCAGTTGTGTAGGCATCGTCATTTGCCACAGGAGCGACGTTGTTGACCACCAGGGTAACGCTCAGGTCTTGTATTGCATTGCCAGCCAGGTCTTTGATGGAATCAGCGGGAACGCTCAACTCAAATGTGCCGGGCAGGCTGGCAATTCCGTTACTACCAAATGGAACAACGGTCAGCAGGCTGCCATTGGCAGTAATGCTGCCGTATGGAGTCGTTCCAATGCTCACTACAGTACCTTCGACAACGGTTACGTCTTCATTGAGGACGATTTCGGTGCGGGCAACGGTGTATCCCTGGTCAACGGTGATGACACGATCGACAGCGGTAACATCCGCGAAGCCCTCAGCGCCGATGGCAGTGATGCTCACGACTTCGGGGGCGGTCGTGTCATTGATCACGATGATGAAAGTCACCGTTTCGGTATGGATGCCGTCAGCTACAGTGAAGGTAAAGCCAGTTCCAGGAACGATCGTACCATTCTGGAAGTCAGCGCCAACCACGCTCACCAAGGTTGTGCCGTTGGCATCTTTCCAGTTGGAGCCGTGGAGCGTGCCCTCGGGATCCCAGGTGTAATCAACACCCTTGTAAGTTACTTTGATGACGGTAGCGCCAGCCTGGCGATGCAATGCGCCGAGGTAGCGGGCGAGGTCATAAAGCGCGCCGGGGTTGTGGTTGACATCAGTGTAAGTGGCGGTATAGGTGTTGGTCGCATCTTCAAAAGCGAAGGTGCCAACGTAGTTGTAGACAGGGTCGTATACATAGGTCGGAGCGGATTCGATTTCGTCGTCCAGCGTGTTATAAACATCGACCACAAAGGTCACATCAGCAGTATACAGGCTGTCAGCCAGGGTCACGGTGGCAGTACCGGGGTATTGACCCAGGAGATCAGCCACAATGACGCTTACCAGCGTGACGTCGCCATTCTTCCAGTTGGAGCCAACAAGACCACCATTGGGATCCCAGGTGTAAACAACACCCTTGTAGGTCAGGCTTTCAACGGTTGAAATAGCCTGATATTTTAAGGCACCCAGGTAGCGAGCCAGGTCGCGCATGGGAGCGCCGTCCAGGTATTCCGCGGGCCAGTACATCATGGTGTAGGTATTGCTGGCTGCGTCAAAGGTCATGTCGCCGGTGTAGTTATACACAGGGTCATAGACGTAATTTGGCGCTTCCGCGATTTGTTCATCCAGATTGTCGGCGTGATTCACGGTCAGGGTCGCGTTGAAGCTTGCGATCTCGACCGGAGGAGTAACAGCAGCGTTGAAGAGTGAACCCTGGGCAGGATAAATGCCAGGAGTGTTGAAGTTCACGCGGAAGGTCAACGTGTAGCTTTGACCAGGCAATAAGGGGAAGTTGCCAGTAGGACCTAAATCAAGTTTCAAACCGTTACCCGAAACAACAGGAGTCAATGGCACCCAGATTTGATGAACAGGATGGAATACTTCAACAGACTCGAAATCATCAAATGTGATGTTATCGACAAAGACCGAAACGCTCAGGCTTGTATAGGTATCACCGTCAGCGGGATTGGTCAAAGTAACGTTGAATTCACGCAGTTGACCAACAGTGTATGGTCCCTCAATGTCATCAGAGCTGATAGTGGGCAGAGGATAAACCGGATTGACAGTGATCGTTACAGTTGCTTCGTCAGCCCACATGCTTTGGATAGCAGGGTAGGTCACAAGAGAGTAGACGAAAGAATCCTCACCACGATGGTCGGGATCCGGGGTGTAAACAAAACTGCCATCCTGATTCAGTGCCAGCGTACCATGTTGAACATCAGTCTTCAGGCTAACGACCCAAGGATCGTTATCAGGATTTTTGTCATTTGCATAGACACCGGGGGCGGGAATCGTCAGGGTTTGTCCCTGATCAACTTCGTATTCATCATCAATTGCGATAACCTGGTCTTTCACAGGCGTGATGGTAATGGTCACGGTAGCGATATTGCTATTCGCTGTGCCATCATTGGCCTTGTAGGTGAAGCTATCCGTGCCATTGTAATCCTGGGCAGGGGTATAGGTGGCTACATTGCCTACGATTGTGACGGTACCGTGCCCGGGATCGGTGTCAATCGCATAAGTCAGCGTATCGCCTTCAATATCAGTAGCAATCAGGGTGATATCGATCGCGGTATCTTCTGCTGTTGTCACTTCAATGTCCTGGGCGACAGGGGCATCGTTGACGGGGGTGACAGTAATGGTCACGGTAGCGATATTGCTGTCCATAGTGCCATCGTTGACTTTGTAGCTAAAGGTATCGGTACCGTGCCAGTCGGCATTGGGAGTGTAGGTAGCAACATTGCCCACGAGTGTGAGTGTGCCGTTAGCCGGTTGACCAACGATTGTGTAGGTCAGCGCGTCGCCGTCAACATCAGTGCCGAGCAGGGTGATATCGATCGCGGTATCTTCAGGCGTTGTCACTGTAATGTCCTGGGCGACAGGTGCATCATTGACCGGGGTAACAGTAATGGTCACGGTCGCGACATTGCTGTCCTTGTCGCCATCATTCGCCTTGTAAGTGAAAGTGTCAGTGCCGTTGAAGTTGGTATTGGGCGTGTAAACAAAGGATCCGTCAGCGTTCAGGGTCAGGGTGCCGTTGGCGGGTCCCGCAACCAAAACCGCGGTCAGATCGTCAAGATCAGTGTCATTTGCCAGGACCCCAGGTTTCGCGATGCTCAACGGAGTGTCTTCAGCGGTGGTGTAGCCATCATCTGCCGCAACAGGAGCCACATTGTTGACAACCAGTGTCACGGTCGTGGTCGCGAGCGGGTTTCCTGCCAGATCTTTGATCGAGCCAGCCGGAACGCTGAATTCGAAGGTGCCGTAAACACTGGCGACTTCGTTTCCGGCGTACGGGACGATCGTCAAAACAGCGCCGTTAGCTGTGATGGTGCCATAAGGAACACCTCCCATGGTTACAACTGTGCCGTCAGTGATCGTTACAGCTTCGCTCAGGGTCACAGTGATGTGATCCACAGTGTAGCCCTGGTCAACCGTTAGTGTGGTACCAACCGCGGTCACCTCATCGTAACCGGTTGCGCCGGTAGCAACGATGCTCTCGATCGTTGGCGGGGTCGTGTCCTGAATTATGATGATGAAGGTTACTGTTTCGGTATGGATACCATCGGCTACGGTGAAGGTAAAGCCAGTTCCAGGAACGATCGTGCCGTTCTGGAAGTCAGCACCAACCACGCTCACCAGGGTTGTGCCATTGGCATCTTTCCAATTGGAGCCGAGAAGTGTACCCTGGGGATCCCAGGTGTAATCAACGCCCTTGTAAGTCACTTTGATGACCGTAGCTCCAGCCTGGCGATGCAAAGCGCCAAGGTAGCGGGCAAGATCGTTAAGCGCGCCGGGGTTGTAATTGACATCAGTATAGGTAGTGGTATAGGTGTTGGTCGCATCTTCAAAAGCGAAAGTACCGACATAGTTGTATACCGGATCATACACATAAGAAGGAGCAGACGCGATTTCGGCGTCAAGCGTGTTTGTGACGTTGTACTTGAAGGTCACAGTTTCAGTGTGGATGCCGTCGGAAACTGTCACAACGATACCAACAGCGGGATCGTAACTGCCGATGCCAGCAACGATGCGGCTTACCAGGGTAATGCCATTTACGTCTTCCCAGTTGGAGCCTTTAAGAGTTCCGTTAGGATTCCATGTGTATTCAACACCATCATAGGTCAAGCGGATGATGGTTGAGTCAGCCTGACGATAGAGAGCGCCCAAGTAACGAGCAATGTCGTCCATCGCAGCGCCAGCCACAAATTCTGGGGCGGTATAGGTGCTGGTATAGGTGTTGCTTGCGTCGTCAAAGCTCATATCGCCAACATAGGTGTACACCGGGTCGTATACATAAGTCGGAGCGGATGCGATTTCGTCGTCCAGCGTGTTGTAAACATCGACCACGAAGGTCACATCGGCTGTATTCAACCCGTCAGACAAGGTCATGGTCGCTGTCCCGGGATATTGACCCAGAAGGTCAGCCACCACTACGCTCACCAGGGTAGTGCCGTTGGCATCTTTCCAGTTAGAGCCGACCAGTGTACCGTTGACATCCCAGGTGTAGGCGACACCCTTGTAGGTAATGCTTTCAACGGTTGAAATATCCTGATAATACAAGGCACCTAGGTAGCGGGCAAGGTCGCGCATGGGCGCGCCGTCCAGATACTCCGCAGGCCAGTACATCATCGTATAGGTATTGCTCGTGTCATCAAAGGTCTTGTCACCGGTGTATACATACTCAGGGTCATAGACGTAGTTCTGTGCTTCCTTGATCTCCTCATCAAGCGTGCTCACGATCGTGCGGCGGTCGCCGGTCAGGGTCGTGTTCTCAGCCGTCATGAAGAATTGCCCCGGCAGCTCAACCGTAGCCAAAACGCGGGTCGGGATGGCTGTTTGCCCATACTCAGTTTCGCGGACATTGACCCAGTATCCATCAGCCGGGTAGTCAAAAGTGCCGAAAATATCAAAGGGGCTTGAGAAGTTTGTGATCGCGCTGAAGAGGTCGGTTCCAGCGATCGCGGTATTGGTCTGAAGCAGTTGGTAAGCACCCACTTCACCAGTGAAGAGCTCAACCTTGATCGAGACAGCCTGGTCGAGCGTTACTTTCTGCGTGCCGAAACCAGCCGTAACGCCCTTTACACCACTGGATGCCATGTAGCCAAAGTCCTGCGCGTTCAGCGTGGGCACGATGTCGGCGCGGTTGCCGGTAATGATCGTGTTCTCGGCGGTATAAACTCTGCCATCATGCAAGGTCATGGTCGCCTTGACGCGGGTTGCGGGCAGATGCTGTCCGAACTCGGTCTGACGGGCGTTATTCCAGGGCGACCCCAGGTAACTGTACTTACCAAAAATATTGAAGGGCGATTCAAATTCCTCAGGCCCAGCGGTGATGCCGGTCATATTCTCATTATTGGTTTGAAGCAAAACTTCGTCACCATTTTCGTTCTCGCCAAACAATTCGACCTTGAGTGAGGCAACATCATCAAGCAAAACGTTGGTTGTCTTCCAATTGCTGGTCACACCCAGCAAAGATCCTCGCGCGTTGGTGGGATCATTGACATAAGAGAAGGTATCAGCGCTCAAAGTTGGTTCCAGCTTTGAACCGGTCAGAACATTGATGGTGAAGGTTTGCGTAACGCCTTCCTTCCAGGTCACCACAACGTCCCAGCTTTGGGGAACCGCGGTTACTTTCGGGTAGATCCAGACGAAATTATCGCCATCGGCAACATCATTCCAGGTGTAGGTGTTGCCGGAGAACGTAAAGGTCGTAGTCGTTGTTGGGAAACCAGCCGGGGCGTTGATCTCAACACCAACGCGGTGCCCAGCCGTGCGTCCCACCGACTCATCGGCAGGGTACCAGGCGATTTCGCCCAAAAAGTCGATCGTGTCGCCGGTCACGGTGACGGTCAGCGGGGTCCATCCGGGGATATCGCCGGTATTTCCGGGATCGCGCTCGATCGTCCCGACCAATTGGTTGATCAGCCACCAGGGGCTTTCAAGGTAGCTGCCGTAGGGGGCAAAGACGAAGCGGTCCGGGTCGTGGCTGTAGCGACCATCGGTCAATGCCAGAACCGCGGTTGGCGGGTTCGCGCTCGCGGCTGCCAGCAGCTGATCAGAGAAGATCACGCCTTCCGTGCCGCCGATAAAGTCGCCACCGGAGATTTTGGCGCTGGTCGTGCGCAGGCTCCCGCCGGATGGCACGCGCTCACGCACCGCGTAACCGCTGGTGCCGGTGACCACGCCGCCGCTGATATCAACTGTCATGGCTCCATCGACCACATAACCGCCCGAGGGATTGTCGATCAGGATGCCGTCAGCCGCTCCTGTGATCGTTCCACCGGTCACGGTCAGGTCACCGCGTTTCATTTCGATCGCGGAGGTGATGCCGTTGATCGTTCCACCGTTGATCGTCAGCGTGCCGGATTGCGGTTGATAGATCGCCGCTGTCGTTCCGGCATTGATCGTTCCGCCGTTGACGGTCACAGAAGTGCCGCCATAGTTGAGGGATGTATTGACGGTGCCATTGCCGGTGATCGCGCCCTGTCCATCAGAACGGGAAACAGTACCACCGTTGATGATCGCGGTCGCGCCGTTGCCAAGCACGATCACGCCATTGGTCAGATTGCCGCTTTCCAGGGTGAAGGTGCTGTAGGTCGGAGTCCAGGTATAACCACTGGAGTCTCCATTGACTCTCACCGAGCGGAAACCACCCGTCAGCGTGGGTCCATCAACAACGGCAACACCGCCGTTGCTTAGGTTCAGCGGCGCGCCATAGGTCTGGGTGACCAAAGCGCCATTGCCGGTCAAAGTTACTGATCCACCCGTCCCAACTGTCACGAGATAGCCAAACTCAGATGTCGTATTGCGGGTGGCGGTAAAGCCGTTCGTATCAATGGTGAGGGCTTTGTTGTTGACAAAGGCAGCGCCAAACTCTTCGAAATTCGTCAGGAAGCGGAGTTCATCGCTGTCCGAAGCTTCAGTAACTGCTGTGATCAGCGAGCAGTAATTGACAGCCGGGCTGGCGCTCACGTTCGAGACCACCTCACCGGTCAGGCTGTATTTTGCCGCGCCTTTATCGGCAGGGACTGTATAGGGGATCGCAAAAGCATCCGGCCCCACCAGCATCGAATTCACTCCATCCAGCGTGATCGTGGTGGTCACACCCGCTACCAGCGGCTGGAAGGTGATAATGATCAGAGCACCTGTTCCACTTTTCGGGTCTGGGTCGCCGTTGGTACCGCGCTGCGCCATGCCCCATTTAATGCGTCCTGTGTCCGCGCCAAAGGTATTGGTCGGTTCAAGGAAGGCGTCAGTCGCGTTCAGGAAGCCGCCGTTCTCGATCGAGGTGATCTCGATCTGATTAGGGTCATAGGTCAGTTCCAGGTGATAGGCGGTCAGATTTGTAACGCTTCCAACCCGCACGTACATGGTGGTCGGCTCGCAGGTGTTTCCCCGGGATAGTGTGTTCGGGGTCACATAAAGCGTCGTGTTCTGCGCCTTGACTGGATCGGTCTGTGCCAGTCCAAAAACCAAAAGGACTGCCAGAAGTACCAGTGTGAATAAAGTTCTTCTTGATTTCACTGTTTCCTCCACTAAACTAATTCTTACGTTTGTTTTTGACTAAAAAGCTGCCGGCAAGGATCGCTGCCACAGCCAAAATTACCACAATGATCCAGATGGTCTTATTCCCGCCTTCCTGCGCCTGAGAAAGCTCTGTCCCCTCACCAGTAACAGAGTCTTGCGGAGCTGTTTCTTGCGCTGCCGTACAGGTAACCTGTAACGCCACCGCCGAAATGGTCGCATTCGATGGTGCTGTTGCTAACGTGAATGTTATCAAAATCAGCTGTGAATATCTGGCCTGCCACACCACCAACAAATTGCGGTCCCTTGATGTTGAAGTTATCAATTTTTAGGTTCTTAACACTACCTCCAACAACACTGGCAAAGAAGCCGACATAGTTTGTGGTTTGGGTCAAAGAGAGATTAGAAAGCTTGTAATTATCACCATCAAAGGTTCCCTTGAAAGGGTTGGCATAGCTACCTAAGGGGAAGAAGCTTTGGCCGTAAAGGTTGATATCTGTGCCCAGGAGAATGGTCTTTCCCGCGAAAGTCGTTCCTCCGTTGAGCAATTCATCCAAGCCTTCAAGTTGATCGACAGTTGTCAGGGTAAAACTGTCAAGGTTTGAGTCATACCAACTTGTGTCTGCTGCTGCCTGAGCCTGCTGGGTCGGCATTGCCGCAAAGAGCAAGCCCAGCAAAAGCGCTACGACAACAAAGTTACGTAAAATACTTTTTTTCATTTAAATTCCTCCATTGATATTTTTAAGATTTGTTTTCCTCCAGCTCCAGGGCTGGAAACATACGACTTCACTTCTTCTACTTCTCTTTTTCTGGTTTTCTTCAATAAACTTCCTCCCTTCGCTGATCTGTATTCTTCAACACACCAAAGTCCCTCTCTTAACGCTTACTTCCGCATTAAATCGAACTCTGATAATCCCCGCTCGCGCTAATTAAATAAGAATTGCCGCCAATTAACCGGGGCGTGACGATGGCTCCCCTGGCGATGACCTTATTTCGCTGCGCAAGGTCAGGAAGTGCAAAAGACTGTTTATATGGGGTGAATTGACTTGTAATTTTTTCTCTCACATTTATTTTTAGACAGATTATAACGGCGCGTCAATAAAATTCAATAGGTAAGCTTATATGCTTCGACTTTTATGATGAAATGTTAATGGTTTAAAATGCTAATGCGATAGGACCTCGATCTCTTTTGCTTCTTAATTTGCGGAACTTATTCTTAACTCCTTTGATGCGAAAAGGCTTTGCTTGAATAAGGGGCGAAAACGAAAACGTAAAACTTAACCCTCAGTCAGATTTCTCCCTGCCTGATATTATATCAAAACGAATTTATTTTGGTAGGGTTTAAAGTGAATTTGTGTAGAAATTGTCAGGAATTGGTGTACTTCCCAGATACACGCGCATAAGCAACTTCTCTTTTTGTGCCTGTCACACTCCCCTCCAGCCAAAGTCGTTAGCGTTAGCCTGCATTCCTCCCCATCAGGCGTATAATAGCCAGAATATGGACCTGACACCGCTATCCTGGCTGCTTGCTTTTCTTCCCATCCTGACCGTCATGGTTCTGATGCTCGCCTTTAAATGGGGAGGGATGCGCTCCAGCGCCGCCAGTTGGATTGTGACCGTCATCGTCAGCCTGGCATTCTTCGGCGGCACCTGGAAGATCCTCGCCTGGTCACAGATCAAATCGCTCTTCCTCTCCTTCAACCTGCTTTACATCATCTGGGGCGCGCTCTTGCTCTACAGCCTGGCAAACGAGGTCGGCGCCATCCGCATGATCAGCGAGGCGATCCCCCATCTTTCCAGCGACCGCAGCCTGCAGGTGCTCACCATCGCCTTCCTCTTGACCTCCTTCCTGCAAGGCGTGGGCGGCTTTGGCGTCCCGGTCGCCGTTTGCGCGCCGATCCTGGTCAGCCTGGGTTTCGAGCCCATCCTCGCCGTGGTCCTGACCGCCATCGGGCACAGTTGGGCGGTCGCCTTTGGCTCGATGGCGTCCGCCTTCGAAAGCCTCATCAGCGTCACCGCCGTCCCCGGCATCCAGATCGCCCCTTACGCGGCTGTCCTCTTCGCGCTGTCTTACGTCCCAATCGCCAGCATCATCACCGTCCTGGGCACCGGCTGGAAAAGCCTTTGGAAGACCATGCCCGCCATCCTTGCCATCAGCGCCGCGATGTCCCTGACGCTTTGGGTCCTGGTCACGAACGGGCTTTGGTCGCTTGGTTCGATCGGCCCCTCGCTGACGGGCTTGCTGACCATGTTCCTGATCACCCGCCTGCCAGCTTATCGCGGCAAAGCCGACCCAGCCAGCAAAACCGAAAACGAGCAAAGCTTCCTCCTGACCATCATGCCCTACATCCTCTTGGTCAGCATTGGTTTTCTGGTCGTCCTGATCAAACCGCTCAACCAATTCCTCTCGCGGGTTCAGTTTTCCCTCAGCTACCCGGAAGTTGTCAGCGCGCATGGGCTCGTCACCCCCGCGCAGCGATCAGACCCGCTCAGCTTCTTTTCCCATCCGGGATCGGTGCTGATGTATTCGATCCTGATCTCCTCCTTGATCTTCCATATTAAGGGCTATTTCAAAGCCGGCGCCTGGCACAGGATCCTAAGCCGGCTTGCGCACAGCGCCATCAGCGCCAGCCTGGGCGTCATCACGATGGTCGGCGTGTCCACCATCATGACCCATACCGGCATGACCAGCCTGCTCGCCCGGGGGATCAGCGAGGCGATCAACCGCAGCTTATACCCTGCCATGTCGCCATTTTTGGGTTCGTTGGGCGCCTTCCTGACGGGCTCAAACTCCAACAGCAATATCCTTTTTGGCGTCATCCAGAAAGAATCCGCCCAATTGCTCAATCTGAGCGTGCCGCTCATTCTGGCGGGGCAAAACGCCGGGGCGTCCTTTGCTTCGGTCATGTCGCCCGCCAAATTGATCATCAGCTGCACGACGGTCGGCTTAGCCGATCAGGAAGGCGTCGTCCTGCGCAAACTCCTGCCACTGCTGCTCGTGCCCATCGCTGTGGTGGCGGTCGCGATGTTTATTTGGTCGCTCATCATGGGGGCGGGAGCATGAAATTCAAGCTCAACCCCAGCCAGAAGTTCCGCCTCCAGGTCGCGATCTTCGCCCTCGAAGTGATTTTTACTGTTCTGATGTACCTCGCCCTCCAAGACGATCTGATCGTCTTGGGCAAGATCCTCTCTTCCTTATTAATACTGGGCATCTTCAGCCTGATCTTCCTTTAATATAATCTGCTAGATCAAAAGACCCACCCCCCTAGCCCCCTCCCTCGAGGGGGTTAGACTCATTCAACCTGGCTGATTTTATTTCAAAGCCTACAGAGCACAAAAAATTGATTCACTCACTAGTGATATGGACTCAGTAACCTAAGAAAGACTTACTAACTGACTCCCTCTAGCATAGTACTGTAGTAGTTCTTGGAAAGTACAGGCAGTAGAATTAGCACTAACCTCCTCCAGCGTAGTAGGGCGTTCTTTCTGTAGGCGAACCCGACCCCCTCCAGCCGAGCTTGCGAGGCGGTGGGAGGGGGAATTAAAGGGGGTGGGTTTTTTAAATTCTTAATAACATTTTCCAAAATCCATTTGTCCAAAGTAAAATATCTGCATGTCTAATTCAAAATTGACCCAACTTTCCAGAGTTTTACGTAAAAACGCTACGCCGCAGGAGAAGAAACTCTGGTATCAGTTCCTGAACAAATTTCCAATCAGATTCCACAGACAAAAAGTCATCCTCAACTACATTGTTGATTTCTACTGCCACCAGGCTAAATTAGCGATTGAGGTGGACGGCGGTCAACACTATGAAGACAAAAATATTCTTTCAGACCAGTTTAGAACGGAAAAATTGGCAGAACTCGGAATAAAAGTTCTCAGGATAACTAACAGAGAGATCGATTTTCAATTTAGAGATGTATGCCAGGAAATAACCGATCAAGTGGAAGAACGAATAGGCAGATCGGTTTATTAAGTCATTAATTTAGAAAAGACCCATCCCCCGGCTTCGCCAACCCCCTGCCAAGGCACGCAAGCTAGTGCTACGTTGGCGAAGGTTGGACGCGTGGACAGGATGCCACGCGCGAACCGTTATACTTGCTTTGGACAAATAAAACATTTTGGTGACTTTTGGATCAAACAAGGTCCCCCTCATCCAGAATAAAGAGCGAACAAATGTAGGCCGGACATCGTGCCCTCTGGGTATTGTGCAGCCTGCCCTTGGGTGCGTTTCTCAAGGGTTCAATCCGGCAAAGCCTGGAATCAAGAAAAATATTTGAGGACAAGGATGGGTTTAAAGTTATTTTCCATCGAACCGCAGATCCTTCGGGTGAACAAAACACAATATCGTGGTGATGCTTATTAATTTTCACCAAATTATTTGACTGATGGTAAAATACTGCTTACCTGTTTCGGGGCGGTGGCGGAATAGGCAGACGCAACGGACTTAAAATCCGTCGGTGGTGACACTGTGTGGGTTCGACCCCCACCCGCCCTATAGAGAGACCTTCACGGGTCTCTTTTTTTTATGCTGGCTTGTGATGCGCATCAAATGATTTGGACCATTTGTGTCGTGGAAGTATATTCATGGTTCAAATATCAAAAGTAAAATTTTCCTGGAACAAGAATAAAACAGACAAACAGAAAATTTGGATTTTTAGAATGTCGGATTGAGCAGAAAGAGACTGCTCAATCACGACCTACGACAACTTCTTACCTGGTTTCGAGTGGGTCTGGAAACCCCTTGTATTTTAATAAGCGAAAAGATTTGTCAGCCCTCATGAAGCGTTTATAATAGAGGTGGTTAATATAATGAAGCGCTCATTTTCTTTTTACACGATCACATTTCTAATCCTGGCGATACTGCTGAGTTCCTGCCTTGTTCCTGAAGGACCGGATGGCGATCCGACTGCCACTGCGCAGCCGATCTTCCCGCCGACGCTTTCGGAGACGCAGGATCCGCTCCAGCCGCATAACCCGACACCAACGCCAGACCTCAACAACCCGAATCCTGTTCGGATCACCGAACTGGAATATTTGCAGGAAGACACCGAGGTGCTGGTGATGGCAAAGCTGTTCAACACTCTCGAGGACGCCATTTTGCGCGATGTTTTGCTCGAGGTGCTGGCGCTTGATGCTATGGGCAACCGGATCGCTCAGGAACGTGTTTCCTTCCGCTACCTTTTCCCCCGCGAAACGACCGGCTTTGTGCAGGAATTTCAGCTCAACGCCGGGTTGGAGATTGCGACGGTGGAACTGCGCGTCGTCGATGGCTTGATCGACCGCGGGCTGAAATATAAGCAAGCGCTGACAGTCAGCAAGACCGCTTTTTTCCGTGTTGGCAACGATTATTCCGTGACGGGTTGGCTGAGCAATACGGACCCATATACCTACACCCAGGTGAAATTGAATGCGATTGCCTACAACCAGGCTGGGCAAATTATTGGCGGCGGTTGGACGATCTTCGATTTTGTCCCTGAAAAAGATCAGGTCGGATTTAATTTACGCGTCAACGCCAAACGCGGCGAAACGGTTGATCATGTCGAAGTGCATCCCTGGCTGACGAGCTATTCCGCCTCTCTGGAAGGGGGCAACTGGTGGAATTCGCTCAAAAAAGGTGAGTGGAATTTCGTCGTTGATCGCTACCATCAGTTCGCAGGTGGGGCGATGCTCGAAAATCAGACCGACCAAATGCTGACGGAGACTTTTTACATCTTGACGGTCTCTGATGAAAACGACCGCATCTGCGAGGCGACCAATGGTTATATCGACGTGATCTGGCCCAAAGAAAAGGTCGCATTCGCGATCGAAGCCCTGCAGCTGCCCAAAGATTGTGAGGGCAGGACGGTCGATTTCGTGCTCGTTCCGGGCGAATTTGGGGAATTTCCGGTGAGTTTCAATCCATTGGAAACGTCACAGGCAAGTTTCAGCGACGAAAATCATGTTAGCCTTAGTGTGATCAATAATTTAAATGCCGCAGTCAGCCAAAGCCGTGTTTATGTCGTTTTGCGCAATGAAGACGGAAAGATCGTTGGCGGCGGCTTTGCGACGACAGAAATGATCCGTGCGGGCAGCTCGTTGAATGTCACGGTGCCGGTTGCCTATCTGGGTGCGCCCGATGGTTTGAGCGTCACCGCGTTCGCGACCTTAGCCAACGGTGTTGAATTCGGACAATAAAAGAGGAGATAGATATTAATGAAGTTACATCCAGGTTTACGTAAGTTTATACCGACCGTCATTACACCGCTTAGCCCGGTTCCAGCAGATATTGAAATTGCTCAGGCTGCGGAACTCAAGCCGATCACTCAGGTTGCTGAGGAAATGGGTCTGAAACCCGACGAACTGGAGCTTTACGGTGAGCACAAAGCCAAGATCAAGCTGAGCGTTTTGGATCGATTGGCTGATGTGCCTGACGGAAAATATGTCGATGTAACTGCCATTACGCCAACGCCCTTAGGTGAGGGCAAGACGACCACAACAGTTGGTCTGAGCCAGGCTTTGGGCGCTCATCTCGGACGAAGCGTTATCACCTGTATCCGACAGCCATCGCAGGGACCCACTTTTGGGATCAAGGGCGGGGCTGCTGGCGGCGGCTACTCGCAGGTCATCCCAATGGAGGACTTCAACCTGCACCTGACTGGTGATATTCACGCGATCACTGCCGCCAACAATCTTCTGGCAGCCGCGATCGACACGCGAATGTACCACGAATCCAGACAGAGTGATAGCGCGCTTTTCAATCGTCTTTGTCCCAAAGATAAAAAGGGCAGGCGTCATTTCGCGCGAGGAATGCAGGGACGGCTGAAGAAACTTGGCATCACCGAAACGGATCCTGATCTGCTGACCGAAGAGCAAAAATCGAAATTTGTGCGCCTGGATATCGACCCCGCCACGGTTACCTGGCGCAGGGCGGTTGACATTAATGACCGCATGCTGCGCGGCATCACGGTTGGGCAGGGCGCTCAGGAAAGTTTTGCGTTGGAGACCAGTTATTACATCAGTGTCGCCAGTGAGTTGATGGCGATCCTAGCGCTGGCGACCAGTCTGGAAGATATGCGCGAGCGCATTGCCAGGATCGTGATCGGGCAAAATCGGGCAGGTGAGCCGATGACCGCGGACGACCTCGGCATTGCTGGCGCGCTGACCGTGTTGATGAAAGACACGATCAAGCCAACGTTGATGCAGACGCTGGAAGGCACGCCGGTGTTGGTGCATGCCGGACCCTTTGCCAACATTGCCCACGGCAACAGCTCAATCGTGGCGGACAAGATCGCGCTGAAACTGGCGGATTTTGTCATCACCGAGAGCGGTTTTGCCGCTGACATGGGCATGGAAAAGTTCTTTAATATCAAATGCCGCTATTCCGGAAACAAACCGGATGTTGTCGTGCTGGTCGCGACCGTTCGCGCCTTGAAAATGCACGGTGGTGGACCGAAAGTGACCGCTGGCGCGCCGTTGGCGGCTGAATATGTTGAGGAAAATCTTGAGCTGCTGGAAAAGGGTGCTGAGAATATGCTGGCGCATGCCGAGATCGCGCGGAAATTTGGCGTTCCGGTGGTGGTGGCGGTCAATCGCTTCCCGACCGATACGGACGCGGAGCTTGAGCTGGTGCGAAAGATCGCGATGGGGCATCCGGCGATCGTGGACGCGGTGGTCTCGGATCATTTCAGCCAGGGCGGCAAAGGCGCGATCGCTTTGGCAGAGGCTGTCGTGAAGGCTTCGGAACTGCCGACGGACTTCCGTTTCCTCTATCCGCTCAAGTATTCGATCAAGGAAAAGATCGAAACCATCGCGCGGGAAGTTTATGGCGCTGATGGGGTTGATTACAGCCCGCTGGCGGAGGAGCGCATCGCCGAATACACGCGGCTTGGCTATGACCGCCTGCCGATCTGTATGGCAAAAACGCACCTGAGCCTCAGCCATGATCCGGAGTTGAAGGGCGTGCCCAAAGGGTTCAGGATCCCGATCCGTGATGTCAGCGCTTCGGTTGGTGCCGGCTTTGTGTATCCACTTTTGGGGACGATGAGCACCATGCCCGGTCTGCCAACCCGCCCTGCCTATTATGATATCGATATTGATTTTGAAACAGGAAAGATCTTGGGATTAAGCTAATAAGTTAACATCAGAGCGGCACAAGCTGCCGCTGGAGAATATAAAAACGCCCCCGTTTTCGGGGGTGTTTTTAATTTGTCATTTTCATGGGAACTCGCAGTTTCGCGATGAGAAAACGGAATGGTTAAGGTTTTGTAAAGCTTCTGCCCTTTACCATAAAAAGTATTACAATATATCACCATGATATATCGTGCAAGCTAATTGGAGGGCTGCCATGAAAAGACAACAAATCAGAAAACTATTACTCATCATCTCTCTGCTCCTGTTCCCTGTAACGCTCTATTGTTTCAGTCCCGCTTTGATCCTCGAAGCTGCCGGGCAAGGAGTCATCAACGGAAGTTTTATCGTCTTTGTTCTGATGTTTTTATTGTCCATTCCTTTTGGCAGGTTGTTTTGTTCCTATCTTTGTCCTTCTGGCGGATTACAGGAATGCGCTTTCGCGGTCACTGAGAAGAACCCAAAACAAGGCTGGAAGAATTATATTAAATACGTGATCTGGGGCTTTTTGGTCTTTATGGTCACATTTTCCTTTCTACAAAGTAAAAAAATAGTCACTATTGATTTTTTCTATCAAACTGAAAAGGGCATCTCAGTTTCTTCGATCCAGGGCTATATTATCTATTACGCGATCCTTGCTTTGATATTTATTCCCTCTGTTTTAGCTGGTAAGAGAACCTTTTGCCACTATTTTTGCTGGATGGCTCCCTTTATGATCTTAGGCACAAAGCTGCGAAAAGCTTTGCGCTTGCCAGGACTGCACATCAGAGCAAACAAAAAAGAGGATTGTATATCCTGTGGGAAGTGCAATAAAAGCTGTCCAATGGCGGTCGATGTTATGGGAGCGGTTGAGCGTGGAAAGGTTGACAGTGAGGAATGCATCCAATGCGGCACTTGTGTTGATAATTGCCCCAAAAAGGTGTTGTCCTACGCGATGATGGCAAGGAAGAGTTAAAAAATGGCGCCTGAAAGAAAAATCGATTATCTGATCTTAGGTTTATTAAATGACAGAGACCTGACCGGATATGAGATCAAAAAGGTAATTGACACGACCTTAAGTTATTTCTGGAGCTCAAGCTACGCCAGCATTTATCCCGCGCTAAAGGGTCTGGTGGATCGCGGTCTGGCGATCAAAAGGAAGGATACAAGCAATAAAAGAAAAAAGCTGATCTATTCCATAACCGATGAAGGACGCAGAACTCTCAAAGCGTGGCTGACTGTCCCGGTTGAAAAAGACGAACTTCGCTATGAGACCCTGCTTAAATTGTTCTTTGGTGACGAACAGGGTCCCGAGCAGACATTATTGCATATCGAAGCGTTGGAGGAAAAAGTCGGAAAGGAACTGGCTTATCTTTTAAGCGTGGAAAAAGTTCTGCGAGATCATTTGGCGGAAGATAGCAGCCATACATACTATCTGCTAACGGTGCGATTTGGCATTAAAAGCTATCAATGCTACCTGGAATGGTGTCAGGAAGCCAGGGAAACTCTGATGACTTTGAGTGAAACAGATAAATGACGGAACCTCACTTTCATTAATATAGAAGCGAAACTTAGTTGAATGTTATTTTGGGTTACAGTTCACAATAATTCAGTTCGCAACTATTGAAATTGGTCCAAAATTCGGTTATTCTATAAGCAGATCGCACAAAAATTAGCGTCACTATTGCAACCTGAGGGTGTTTATCATTGTACAGGATGCTTAGCGAGATCATTTCAAAGGAATTTTCATTAAATTGTGCCAGTTGTCTATACAACGGCTTCATTTTGGTGTAAAATAATGATATAGTCTAAATACAGTCAAATATTGTCCTGGGAGGCTGTTCATTCAGTTGAGCCTCAAACGCAAAATAGTAGTAATAGTTGTAAGTAATCAAGGAAATCAGGGAAAAGAGATTGATAGCAAGCAACGAAATTTTATCAAATAGGAGTCTAACCCCAAGTTTAGAAACAGTGCAGGTATTATTTCGCGCGTATTGCGCGATGGGGGCGTTTAATGTCTGATTTTATTCACGATCATCTGCAAAAGATGACTAAGATGAAAGAGAGGTGCCTATTCACTAAATGTCCAAAATGTCTCATCAAAATTTTCTATATTCAATCAATTTTATAAGGAGATAAATAAAATCATGGAAAATCGTACAATGAAAGAATTTGTTGGGGAAGTTTTTGGAACCTTCCTGCTGATCCTGCTTGGTGACGGTGTTGTCGCCAACGTTGGTCTGGCTCCTCGTGTAGCCGGAACTGCTTATAACTGGAACACCATTACAATCGGTTGGGCTTTCGCAGTCATTATCGCTGCCTACGTCTCCGGTGGTATCTCTGGTGCCCATCTGAACCCAGCCGTTACCCTCGGTCTGGCTGTTCGCCGTGGCTTCCCCTGGAAGAAAGTTGTCCCCTATTTCATCGCACAATTCATCGGTGCTTTCCTTGGCGCAGCTGCTGTTTATCTTATCTATCGTGACGGTTTGGTTGCTGCTGGCATGCCCAATGTCTGGTCAACTGGTCCCGGCTCGATCTTTGGCGCAAGCTGGTGGGGCTCACCATCTCAAGGCGCGCTTGGCACCTACAGCCTGGCAACCGCTTGTGTCGCTGAACTCTTTGGCACCTTTATCCTGATCTGGGGTATCGCTGCCAGCGGCGACCTCAAGAACAGCGGTCTCAAAGATAACCTTGGCACCTTCCTGGTTGGCTTCGCTGTCCTGGCTGTTGGTCTTTCCCTCGGTGGTCCTTCCGGCTACTCCATCAACCCCGCCCGTGACCTCGCTCCTCGTATCCTGGGTGCACTCGTTGGAACCAAGGGCTTGTTCGATGGTATTTACTGGCTGGTTCCTCCCGTGCTCGTACCGTTAGTGGCTGGTCCTATCGGCTTCTGGCTGTATGATGTCCTGGTGAGCGCCAACCTGCCCAAGAAAGATTAATTAATAAACGACCGCTGATTGACACTTGGTCATCGCAAGGTCGTACCAAGTTAAAAATAAAGGAGACAGATATTTAAATGAAAAAATTGATCAATAACCCTGAAGATGTTGTAAAAGAAGAACTTAAAGGTATCGAACTGGCGCACGCCGACCTGGTCAAAGTCTATTATGATCCCGACTATATTGTTCGCGCGGACGCACCTGTTCAAGGCAAAGTAGGCCTGGTCTCCGGTGGGGGCAGCGGTCATGAACCCATGCACGGCGGTTTTGTCGGCAAGGGCATGCTCGATGCAGCTTGCCCAGGCGCGGTCTTTACCAGCCCAACCCCCGATCAGATGCTGGAAGCCACCAAGGCAGTTGATGGCGGCGCTGGCGTTCTGCACATTGTCAAAAACTACACTGGCGACGTGATGAACTTCGAAATGGCAGCCGATCTGGCGCGTGGCGAAGGCATCGAAGTCGAATCCGTGATCGTTGATGACGACGTCGCTGTCGAAGACAGCACCTGGACTGCTGGACGACGTGGTGTTGGTCTGACCGTTCTGATGGAAAAAATCGTTGGCGCGGCTGCCGAAGAAGGACGTTCCTTAAAGGAATGTGCTGATCTGGCACGCAAGATCAATGCTCAGGGTCGCAGTATGGGCATGGCTTTGACCTCCTGTACTGTACCCCATGTCGGCAAACCCTCCTTCGATCTGCCGGAAGATGAAATGGAAATCGGTATCGGTATCCATGGTGAACCTGGACGCCATCGCATTCCCTTGGAACCAGCTGACAAGGTCACCGAAATGCTGCTCGAACCGATCGTTACAGATCTGCCCTTCAAAGAAGGCGACGAAGTCCTGCTGTTCGTCAACAGCATGGGCGGCACTCCTCTGATCGAGCTCTACATTGTCTACGCAAAAGCAGTTGAGCTGCTCGAAGCCAAGGGCATCAAAGTGGTTCGCCACCTGATCGGTCCGTATATCACCAGTCTTGAAATGGCTGGCGCCTCAATCACCTTGCTCAAGATGGATGAGGAAATGGTCAAACTCTGGGATGCACCGGTCAAGACAGCCGGAATGCGCTGGGGAATTTAGTTAGAAATCGGATACTGGAGCTCGCGAGCTCCAGTATCCATATTAGAGGCAAATGTGACTATTCAAAAAGATGATGTGTTGAACTGGGTGCGCGATTATGCCCAGGTTATCGAAGACAACCATGTAATGCTGACAGACCTGGATCGTGAGATCGGTGATGCCGATCACGGCGCCAATATGCACAGAGGCTTTAAGGCTGTCCTTGAAAAGTTGCCTTCGGTGGAAGATAAAGATATCGGAACAATCCTGAAAACCGTTGGAATGACACTTCTGTCGAAGGTTGGCGGAGCGGCTGGACCTCTTTACTCGACCATTTTCATGAAAGCCGGTATGACCATCGGCGCAAAAACAGAAATGGAACTGAGTGATTGGGTGAAGGCTCTCGAAGCTGGCATAGCAGGGGTGGAAGGTCTCGGAAAAGCACAGTTGAATGATAAAACCATGCTGGACGCCTTACATCCGGCTTTGGATGCCTTGAAAAAGGCCATCGAAGATGGTGCTTCAACTGGCGATGCGCTCAAACAGTCTGCCGAAGCTGCCCATCAGGGTATGCTGGCGACGATTCCCCTCATGGCTCGCAAAGGTCGGGCAAGTTACTTAGGGGAACGCAGTATTGGGCATCAGGATCCGGGGGCTACTTCAACAACTTTGTTGCTTGAATCAGTCGCAAAAACCTGGGCGGATTGCTAATCTGTTCAATCATCAAATAATTAGAAAAAAGGAGAAAAAATTATGGCAAAGTATGTAGGAGCAGTTGATCAAGGCACTACCAGCACTCGTTTTATGGTCTTTGATCACGGCGGAAAAGTTGTTGGATACGAACAAAAAGAACATGAACAAATCTATCCCAAACCAGGATGGGTTGAACATGATCCATTGGAAATTTGGCAAGCTACTCAGGACGTTATCAGCGGCACACTCAAGAAACTGCACCTTGAACCAAAAGATCTCGCGGCAGTTGGTGTGACCAACCAGCGTGAAACCGCAGTTGTTTGGGAAAAAGCCACTGGCAAGCCCGTTTACAATGCCATTGTCTGGCAGGATACCCGTACTGACCAGATCTGCAACGAACTTGCAAAAGATGGCGGTCAGGATCGCTTCCGCACCAAAGTTGGTTTGCCACTGGCGACCTACTTCTCTGGTATGAAGATCAAGTGGATCCTGGACAATGATCCCTCATTGAAAGAAAAAGCTGAAAAGGGCGAGATCCTCTTCGGTAACATTGACACCTGGGTTATCTGGAACATGACCGGCGGTCCCAAGGGCGGCGTCCATATCACTGACGTGACCAATGCCTCCCGTACCTTCATGATGAACCTGAAGACCCTCGACTGGGATCCCGAAATGCTCGAAGTTTTGGGCGTTCCCCGCGCGATGCTGCCCGAGATCAAAGCCTCCAGCCAGGTATATGGCTATGCCAAGGGCGACCTGGAAGGCGTTCCTGTGGCTGGCGACCTGGGTGATCAGCAGGCTGCTCTCTTCGGTCAGACATGCTACAGCCCCGGCGAAGCCAAGAACACCTATGGCACCGGCTGCTTCATGCTCATGAATACCGGTAACGAACCGATCCAATCCAAGAACGGTCTGCTGACCACTTTGGGTTACAAGATCGGTGACGAACCTGCTGTCTACGCACTGGAAGGCTCCATCGCCATCACCGGCGCTCTGGTACAGTGGATCCGCGACAACCTCAAGATGATCGAGAAGTCTTCGGACATCGAACAGCTAGCAAAGACTGTTGAAGACAGTGGTGGCATCTACTTCGTGCCCGCCTTCTCCGGTCTGTTCGCTCCCTACTGGAAGAGCGATGCTCGCGGCGCTATCGTCGGCTTGACCCGCTATATCAATGCCGGTCATCTGGCTCGTGCCGTCCTCGAAGCAACTGCCTACCAGACTGCTGAAGTTCTCGAAGCCATGAACAAGGATTCCGGCGTCGAACTGACCGCTCTCAAGGTTGACGGCGGCATGGTCTTCAACGAGACCCTGATGCAATTCCAGTCCGACATCCTGGGCGTGCCCGTGATTCGCCCGACCGTTGCTGAAACCACCGCTCTGGGCGCTGCCTACGCGGCTGGCCTGGCTGTTGGCTTCTGGGAAAAGGTCGAAGACCTGCGCGTCAACTGGGGCAAGGACAAGGAATGGCATCCTGCAATGGACGAAGAAACCCGCGCAAAACTCTACAAGGGTTGGAAGAAGGCTGTTACACGCACCTTCGACTGGGTTGAAAACTAATTTCAATATTCGTTTAGAATTAAGGGGCGGGATAAACTCTCGCCCCTTAATTATTGAATGGAGCTAAAGATGAGCCGAAAAAAGAAGAAAAGCACAGATAAAGAAGAACAAATGCTTAAAAGCCTGAGTGAACCTTGGATCAAGAAAAAGACAGGTTTTATTGCCATCACTGTTCTAAGCGTTGGTTTGATGATCTTTATCGCGGTACAGATGATCATACAGAATCCGGAAGAATGGCCCCGGGCCATTTTATGGGGTTTTCTGTTTGGCGCAAGCATTTGGATAGTGTTCTTTGGGTTTAACTGGTTCCATTCACTTTTCAGACCCAAACCAAAAAACGAAGAAAAATAAGGAAAATTCAGGAGAGCATAATGGTCAATATTTTACTTGTTTCCCATAGTTACAAACTCGCCACTGGGACGGCTGAATTACTACGCCAGATGGCAACATCTGAAACCTTAAAAGTGCGCGTAGCCGCAGGAATTGGTGATAATAACGAAGAGATCGGCACCAATGCCATTGAGATCATGGAAGCTCTGATGGAGTTGACCATGGACGGCGAAGTGCTGGTTTTGATGGACCTGGGCAGCGCGGTTTTGAGTACCGAAATGGCGTTGCAGATGCTGGACGAAGAAACAGTAGCCAAGGTGCGCATGTGCCCGGCTCCCTTTGTGGAGGGCGCTATTGCGGCTGGTGTCCAGGCGAACATGGGAAGCAGCCTGCAGGAAGTCTATGACGAAGCTATGGGAGCTTTGGACGCCAAGCGCAAACAGATCCTGGGAGAAGAAGAAACCCTGGCTGAAGAAGCAGCAGCTATGCAGGAAAAAGAAGCGGAAGTATCCGATCAATTGGAATTAAAGGTCAAGGTTACCAATGCCAGCGGTTTGCATGCCCGCCCGGCTGCGACTTTCATTCAGACCGTCAAGAAGTACGACGCAAAATTGAGCGTGATCAATCTGACCCAGGGTGGGGAAGAAGTGGCGATCAAAGGGATGATCTCGGTGATGATGCTTGCCGCCAGACAAGGTGACGAACTGATCCTGAAAGCGACCGGTAATGATCGACAGGCGATGTTGGAAGAACTGGAACAATTGTTTTTGGACAATTTCGGCGAGTAATTTGTAATTATTGTTTGTTATAGAGTAAGATTACTCGTAATTGAGATAACAACAAGGATGCGGGTTTCGCATCCTTGTTGCTTAAAACGTAGGCCGGATTTAGCAGTTGAAATCCGGCATGTGTGGTAAATAGGTGCGGATTGCCACATAACGCGCTTAAGGAGAATTTTGCTTTATGTGTACGCAGGCTCTGGATGTCGGGTTCTCTGGAACCCGACCTACGCGAAGGTCTGGAATCCGATCTGCACAATGGATGTAAATGTAGGCCGGATTGTTTTTTCAATCCGGCACGTGTGGGCAATAGGATCGGATTGCCACATAATGCACTTAAGGGTATTTTGCTTTATGTGTACGCAGGCTCTGGATGTCGGGTTCTCTGGAACCCGACCTACGCGAAGGTCTGGAATCTGATCTGTACAATGGATGTAAATGTAGGCCGGATTTTGTTGTTGAAATCCGGCACGTATGGGCAATAGAAGCGGGTTGCCTCAAACGGGCAAAAACGGTTACTCTACAAGAAAAACACCATCAGCAACCACAGGCCGATCATCAGCAAACAGATCACAAAGCGGATGATGGCGGCGGAACCATAGCCAAAGGCGAGGGCTTTTGTGGCTTCCCAGGCTTTGTCTTTGTCCTTTTCTAGGCGATAATACTCGAGCAGAAAGAGCGTCGCGAGCGCCAAAGCCAAACCACCGATGGGCGTAAGGAAAATGCCACCCAGGACCATCGCAAGGAAGGTAACGAGAATTTCCCACCAGGGGACGCCCTTGTCGCGGGTGTTTTTTGCGCCTAAAACGTTGTCGATCAGAGAGCCGCCGATCATCAGTAGCGTGTTGATCACAAAAATGGCGATGGTGAGAGCAAACTGCCAACCACCGTGTGACTTATTGAAACCAACGTACAAAACCCAGATCAATTGCCCGACCCAGCTGACCGTTAGCCCTGGAAAAAAGACCAGGACAAGACCGAACAAGCCGATCAGGTTGAGGATGATGCAGACGGCTAAGATCAGATAATGGATGATTGCTATCATCGAATAACTTCGATTCCTCCCATGAAGGGTTTTAAGACTTCGGGCACCACAATACTGCCGTCGGCTTGTTGATAATTTTCCATCACCGCGATCATGGTGCGCGGCAAACCAAGACCAGAGCCGTTCAGGGTGTTGACGAACTGGAGCGCGGAACCATCCTCCGGGCGATATTTGATGTTGGCACGGCGAGCCTGGAATTGCCCGATATTGGAGATCGAAGATACTTCCAGCCATTCCTGGCAGCCAGGCGCCCAAACCTCGATGTCGTAGGTCTTGTGCGAGCCAAAGCTGAGATCGCCGGTTGATTGCAGGAGAACACGATAGGTCAGACCCAATTCTTCACAGGTCTGAGCCGCGTCTGCAACCATGTTATCCAGTTCCTGGTTGGCGTTTTCGGGCTTGCAGTATTTGTACAGTTCGACCTTGTCGAACTGGTGCCCTCGTTTCATTCCGCGCACATCGCGCCCTGCGCTCATCTTTTCGCGGCGGAAACAAGCCGTATAGGCGGTGAGGTTCATGGGCAGGTCGGCTTCCTCAATGACTTCACCCATCAAAATGCCGGTCAGTGGCACTTCGGCGGTTGGCACCCACCAGAAATCTTCCTGATGGTCGTGATAGAGGTTATCAGCGAATTTTGGCAGTTGCCCGGATGCAAACATGACTTCTTCGCGAACCATCCAGGGGGGGTAGAACTCGCGGTAGCCCTGACGAATGTGCAGATCGAGCATCCAGAAGATGAGCGCGCGCTGCAGCCTGGCACCGGCACCTTCGAGGACGTAAAAACGCGTACCGGAGAGCTTCACGCCGGCATCAAAATCGAGAATGCCCAAAGCGGGGCCAAGATCCCAGTGAGCTTTTGGTTCGAAATCGAAAGACTTTTTCTCTCCTATGGTGCGAATGACAACATTATCCTTGTCATCGACGCCGATGGGGACATCCGCATCAGGAATATTCGGAATACCTGCCAGAGCATCAAACAATTCAGCTTCGACAGCTTTCAGTTCTTCATCAAGAGCAGCGATGTTGTCGCCTAAATTGCGCATAGCCGTAATTTTGGCTTCGCGGGCTTCTTTGTCTTTCATGCGACCAATTTCTTTGCTGACAGCGTTCCGTTCAGCCTTTTTGCCTTCAACATCGAGGATGAGTTCGCGTCGTTTTTCATCCAAGGCGATGACGCTGTCGATAATATCTGTCTCCATATGACGTTTTGCCAAAGACTCTTTGACGAATTCAGCTTGTTCACGAATAAATTTGATATCTAACATGGTTCTCCTAATAATTACACAATTCCAAACAATTGTACCCCTTTGTTTCTGTTGAGGGAAATTCCTGGCAGCAGAAAAAAGCCGGAATGACCCCGGCTTTTTTTACCTGTCTGTTTTCTATTGTTTGGATGCCATCATATTGCGGATGGCAACGAGATGTTCGTGGATCTTGAAAGCCAGGATCAGCAGTTCAGAGTAGATACGGGCGATGAAAATGCCGAGAACCATTGCCAGCGGACCACCAAACAATCCACCAATGGCAGGCCAAACTCTTCCTTGGTCGATCGCAGTAACGAAGCCACCGATCATCGTAACGATCCCGAAAATGACAGAAGCAGCAATACTGATATAGAACAAGATCTTGATGATCGTTGGGGTAATCATCTTATCAAAGTTTACAAGCGAACGGAAATTCATTCTTCCTCCAATATTTTGAGTTTCTACTATTTTACCAGTACTCCCATATGAAAACGCATTGCGAATAAGGTACTGATCAAACTGGGATGATAATTGAGAAAGATCCCTTCTTCGATCATGGACAAGATCTTTTCTTCACTTGCCCACATAACCTCAATGACTTCCTCTGCCTGAAGACGGAGCGATTGGAGATCCGGATCCATGTTCAGCAGATAGAAATCGTCAAAACCAACCGCAAAATTGACCGTCAGGCTGGGTCTGATCTGACTGAAATCAAAGCTGATCCCCAGTTCCTCTTCTAATTCGAGCTGGGCTTGCTGCCAACTGGTATTGCCTTGCTGGACGGCTCCGCCAACACTCACGTCCCAAAGACCGGGCCAGTTTGCTTTGGAATTGCTTCGTTTTTGAATGAGCATCTCGCCTTTGTGGTTGAAAATACAAATGTGAATGACGAGATGATATCGGTCTTTTGGCACAGGGGAACCCCGAACCACGGTTTCATTGGTTTTGATCCTTTCGCGGTCATACAGATCCAGTATTTCCATTTTTCCTCACTTCGTGTTGCTTTCAGGATTGTATCATCAGCACGCTTTTAGACTGTATTTTGCTCTGATATAATCGCTACCATGTCTGTGAGCCAGAAAATTGTCATCATTGCTGACACCCATGTTGGGGATCGAACCAAAGTGCTTGAGCCAGCTTTGCTTTCCGCGATCCAGGCAGAGGAGCCTGATCAGATCTTCCATGCCGGCGATGTTTGCAAGCCAGAAGTGATCGAAGCGCTGGAAGAGATCGCTCCGACATTGGTGGTGCAGGGCAACCGGGATTGGTTCCTGGGCTACAGGCTGCCAAAAGATCATCAGTTGACGATAAACGGACTCAAAGTTGTGCTCGCGCACGGGCATTTTAGCATCTGGCACTGGTTCTGGAACTATGTGCATCTCTTTTTCACACGCAAAATTAATGACCACCTTTTTTATCAGCGAAAACTGGCAAAAATTTATCCGCAGGCGGATATCATTATTTACGGGCATCTTCACTATCCCTATGACGAAATGATGGGTGGCATTCGCTTTCTCAACCCTGGCGTGGGTTACCCGGAATGGCGCAACAACTTCCGCCCGGCTTATATCGTCTTAACCATCAATACAGATGGCAGTTATTCGACCGCGATGCGCATTACCAGCCCAGCCGCGGAAGAATAAGTATAATTAAGCCATGAACGCACAGACCATCATCAGCTCACCTCAAAATAGCCAGATACAACTGGTGCGAAAACTATTGAGTCAAAGCAAAGCGCGCCAACGCGAGCAGGCTTTTGTGGCTGAAGGGGTGCGCTTGATCCAGGATGGTCTGCGCTCTGGTTTTCCCGTGCGAACGATGTTCAAAAAAGAAAATGCCAGTCCCCTGGCAGAGGAATTTGCGGCTGGGATCGCCCACGACCATCCCATCTCTGTCGTTCAGGACAAGCTTTTTGAAGAACTTAGCGATACCGAAAACCCACAGGGTCTGTTGGCGGTTTTTGAGATGCGTGAGCTGCCTTTGCCGAAGGAATTGACCTTTTTGGTGGTGCTTGACCAGATCCGAGATCCAGGGAATATGGGCACGATCTTGCGCTCTGCGGAAGCCGCTGGTGCCGAAGCAGTTTTGCTGCCATCCGGAAACACCGATCCCTTTTCGCCAAAAGTGGTTCGCGCTGGCATGGGCGCTCATTTCCGCTTGCCCATATTGTCGCTTCCCTGGGATGGGATTGCAGCCTTGAGCACTGGTTTACCGGTTTACCATGCCGATATGGACGGCAAACAAAGCTGTTGGCAGGCAGATTTCCTTTCGCCCCTGGTTTTGCTGATCGGCGGCGAAGCTCAGGGAATTAGCCCTGAAGGTCAAAAACTGGCAACGACTTCGGTGCATATTCCAATGAAAGGTCAGACCGAATCGCTCAACGCCGCGATCTCTGCCAGCGTTCTGATGTTTGAAGTTATGCGTCAACGTACGCACAACACAAATTCAAATTAATTCTCAGAAATTTCCTGAACCTGTTTGTAGTTGACGATGATGAGGTTGGCGTCGCAGCGACCGGTGATCTTCAGTTTCACAGGCGCTGAA
The DNA here is from genome assembly GCA_050946715.1 of Anaerolineaceae bacterium. Classification (GTDB taxonomy): domain Bacteria; phylum Chloroflexota; class Anaerolineae; order Anaerolineales; family Anaerolineaceae; genus Mesolinea. The sequence continues at coordinate 29,631 of JBMNVH010000019.1, forward strand.
AGCGGATTATTGTTTTTGTCGAAAAGCTGGATGATCAGGTTATCCTCCGCAATTTGCTTGTTTTCCATCACAAATTCGAAACCGGATTGCCCATAAAGCTTTACGTCACCAGATTCGCTCGTAAAATCGACCAAGCCTCCGCCATAGGTGCCGGTCAGGCGGATGATTAGCCCCAAAACCGGAGCTTCGCGCAGATCCCAGACTTCACCGCCAATAAAGAGATATTCCTCACAGTCGTATTGTGGGTGCAGCAAGGCGTTGGGGTAGCCCTCCGGCGTTCCGCGCAAAACAAAGGGCATGGATTTGGGAATATCCGTTGGGGTAGGTTTATCCGTTGGCTGGACTTGCGGTGTGGGCGTCGCTTCTGCCTGTGGTGTTTCCACGACGGTGGGCTCGACCGTCTCACTGATAACGGGTGTGATGAAATAGTTTGGCGTCGCGTCGTCAATTTGCGGTGGCGGCGTTACATGTGTTTCAAAGGGAGAAGGCAAAATGCCGGTCAGCATCAGGATCGCGATGCTGAGGATCACGAAGATAAACATCGCCGCGCCAAATCCCCCGCACCCTGACTTTTTGGGTGGATTGTCAACCCGGCGTATTGCCATTGGGCGCATCTGCGCGGGTTGGCGGGATTGTGGGCGGCGGTTGTGGTTCATGGCAATCGAACCTCGATGATCGCGTTGGCTCTGGCTTGTTGGAGCCAGTTTTCAAGGGCTTTGGTTTGCAGGGCAACCTTCGCATCGGTTGTGAGGGGGTGAGCCTCTTCGTGCCCTAACACCAAAAGAATATGGTATCCGATCGCTGATTGAATGATGCCGGAATAGCTGCCGGGAGCCAATGAAAAAGCTGCCTCTTCAACCTCAGGGTAAAGCAGGTATCCGCGAGGAAACCAGCCTAGTTCACCGCCGGATTCCGGGCTGTACTCCCAAGCCATTTTGTTGAAATCAGCACCAACATTGAGGCTGTTGAGAGCGCGATCAGCGCCTGCCTGAGTGCTGGCAAAGATCTGTTGCGCGCGCACTTGTTCGACCGCGTCGGGCACTGCCTGGATGATCTGGTCGCGCTGCCAGGCGGCTTCAGCAGCCAGGCGTAAGGCCAGGCGGAATTCCGCGTCGTCATAATGGTTGACCTGCATCCAATTGGTGAGAGCGCCGCCGGAGCCAAGATCGCTGACGAGTTGGTCTACCTTAGCCTGCACGCCCTGATCGTCAAGGCTGAATCCGGCCTGGTGGGCTGCCTGGGCGAGCAACTGCTGTTCGATCAGGTAATTCAGTACCACTTGTGGAATTTCAGCTTCTGGGGTGGGGTTTGTCTTGCCGGTCTGACTGTCGCGGTAGCGCAAAAGCTCATTTTGATAATAGCTTAGTGGGATGACCTCACCATTGACAATGGCGGCGGCAGGGATTTCGGTAGGGGTCGGTGGAAGTGCTTCGGTCGGTGTACTGATCACCACAGCGGGCAACTCTCCGGTTGATTCTGGCTGGGGAAGTTCAGTTTCAACAGGATTTTGAGTCGGTTTACAGGCTGAAATGAAGATCAGGATCAAAAGCATCGTGAGAAGGAAGATGCTTTGTAATGGGCTTGTTTTTTTCATGTGCATATTATACCGAATAATTGCAGAGAGAAGTTTTACCTGAGCTAACAAAACTGGCTACACTTCAGCTAAGTTTCTCAACTTTGGCAACGAATATTTTCATGTAGGAATATAGATAAACTTAGAACCCTAATATGTGAAGCTCAAAAGACGCACACTTGGACTATGTCCAGAATGCAAGCAGATCCACCCCTCATCCACCACTTCGTGGTTCCCCTTCTCCCCCAGGAGAAGGCTATGAATTAGTTATCCATGCATGGTATAGGCGTTGCAAAGGGCTTGCAGTAATAATTAAAGACCAGATGTAATAGTCTTATCATCCAGGCAACAAAAACGGCAACACTTGGTTGCCGCTTTGAAAATCAAGATAAAAAGTGTGTTTATGCGTTGGCGGTGTTTCCTGCCACGACAAACTGGCTGTTATAGAGATCAGCGTAGAAGCCGTTGGCTTCGAGCAAGCTCTCATGCGTGCCTTGCTCGATGATATCGCCATCCTTCAACACCAAAATACGGTCGGCGTTTTTGATGGTGGAAAGGCGGTGGGCGATCACGAACGAAGTTCTGCCCTTCATCAGCTTGTCCATGGCTTTTTGGATCAGGATCTCGGTGCGGGTGTCCACGGAGCTGGTGGCTTCGTCCAGGATGAGGATGGCAGGGTCAGCCAAAACAGCGCGCGCGATGGTCAGAAGCTGTTTCTGCCCTGCTGAAACATTGGTGGCATCTTCGTTGAGTATCATTTCATAGCCGCCTGGCAGCGTGCGCGTGAAGTGATCGGCATATGCCATGTCAGCAGCTTTTTCGACCTCCTCATCAGTGGCGTCCTGGCGACCATAGCGAATGTTTTCGCGTATAGTGCCGTTGAAGAGCCAGGTATCCTGCAAGACCATGGCAAATTTGCTGCGCAGGTTCTCACGGGTGAGATCCTTGATGTTGATATCATCGATCAGAATTTCGCCGCTGTCGATGTCATAAAAACGCATCAAAAGCTTGACCATGGTGGTTTTTCCCGCGCCTGTTGGCCCGACGATGGCGATCTGTTGCCCTGGTTCAACGGTAACAGAGAAATTCTCAATTACAGGTTCATCAGGGTTGTAGCCAAAATGAACGTTTCGGAATTCGACCTTTCCTTCAACTTTGTCAAGCACTTTGGGCGCGGCGGCATCAGCTGTGACTTCGGGCTCATTCAAAAATTCAAAAACACGCTCAGAAGCAGCCGCTGTTTGCTGCAAAATGTTGGTGATGTTGGCGATATTCATCAAAGGATGCTGGAAGGAACGCAGATATTGGATAAAGGCCTGAATTTCACCAACGTTCAGTCGTCCCTGAGTCACCAGATAACCACCCAGCATGGCGACAGCGACATAACCGAGGTTGCTCAGCAGGCGCATGGTGGGCATGATGATGGCGGTCATGAACTGCGAGCGCCAGGCGCTTGTATATAAAGTGTTATTCAGCTCTTCAAAACGGGCGATGCTGGCTTTTTCGCCATTGAAAGCCTTCAGGACGATATGTCCACCGTACATTTCTTCGACGTGCCCGTTAATATGCCCGAGGTATTCCTGCTGCTGGCGGTAATAGCCCTGCGACTTGCTCACCACAACGCGGATAAAGATCATCGAGAGCGGTACCATCGCGACGCCAATCAGGGTCATGACCCAATTGATGCTAAGCATCATGATCAAAACACCAAGCACCCGTGTAACAGAATTGATGATCTGTGAAAGGCTTTGGTTCAGCGTCTGGTTGATGGTATCAACGTCGTTTGTGACGCGAGAGAGCACTTCTCCCTGTGTGGTGCGGTCAAAAAAGCTCAATGGCAGGCGGTTTAATTTCTCGGAGAGCTCTTTGCGAAGCTGGTAAGAAATCTTAGCGGAGACATTTGCCAGTAAGTAGCCCTGGAGCAGATCGAGGAGAGTTGAGATCAAGTAAAGGATCATCACTTTCAGCAGGATCTGGTTTAGGGTGACAAAGTCGATACCGAGCGGATCGTTTTGGACGATGCGCATGACGCCTTTGTAGAGTTCGGTTGTGGCTTGTCCGAGCGTTCTGGGTCCAAAGATCGAAAAGACTGTTGAGGCAGATGCCACCAGCATAGCGATGAGAATGGGCCATTTATGCCTGCCCATGTATTTGATCAGCTTGGACATGCTGGTTCTGAAATCTTTGGCTTTTTCCCCGGGCATCAGCGCGCCAGGACCGCCGCCACGACGCACCGGGCGCGGGTTCTTGTTTTGAGAATTCGTATTGCTCATAGTATTACCTGACCGTGTTTGTTGGTGCATGCTCATGCCAATTCCTCCTCACTCAGCTGGGAGCTGGCGATCTCCTGATAGGTTTTGCAGCTTTGCATCAGCTCATGATGTTTGCCTTTTCCGACCAGACGACCGTTGTTCAAAACGAGGATCTGGTCTGAGTTTTTGGCTGTTGATACTCGTTGGGTGACGACAAGAATGGTCCTGTCACCCAGTTTCTGCTCCAATTCACGCCGGAGCGCGGCGTCGGTTTTGAAGTCCAACGCAGAAAAAGTATCGTCAAAGATCATAATCGGCGACTTCTTGATCAGCGCCCGGGCAATTGAGAGCCTTTGTTTTTGCCCGCCGGAAACGTTGCTGCCGCCCTGAGCGATCTCCATTGCCAGACCTTCGCCTTCATTGAAGACGAAGTCGGCTGCCTGCGCGCTATTTATTGCCTGACGCATTTCTTCTTCGCTGGCATCGGGTTTGCCAACGCGCAGGTTGCTTTCAACATCACCTGAGAAAAGGAGTCCTTTTTGGGGCGCGTAGGCGATCTGCTCCCGCAGTTCAACCTGGCTTAGATCGCGAACATCAACGCCATCAATGGTGATCTTCCCTTTTGTAACGTCAAAGAAACGCGGCAAGAGGTTGACCATGGTAGATTTGCCGGAACCGGTAGAACCAATAATCGCGGTGGTCTGACCCGGTTCAGCCCGAAATGAAATGTCGTGCAGAACGTCTTCTTCCGCGTCTGGGTATCGGAAATCGACATCGTGAAATTCAACTACACCGCGCACTGGTTCACTGAAAGTCTCTGGTTGGGCAGGATCGACGATGCTGACATCTGTTTCAAGAACATCAGCGATACGACCGCCTGAAACAGCCGCGCGAGGTATAAAGATGAAAAGCATTGACAGTTGGGTGAATGAAAAGAATATCTGCATCGAATATTGCATAAAGGCGATCAGATCACCGACCTGTATCGCGCTTTGGGCGACCCAGCGTGAGCCAATCCAGATGATCAGGACTTGCCCACCAAGCATGACGAGGTTCATCATCGGAAAGACAAAAGCCATAGACCTGCCAATGAAGATCTGATTGTTGGTGTTTTCGAGATTTGCTTTATCGAAGCGTTCTTCTTCAAAGCGCTGTTTGTTGAAGGCACGGACAACCAACATGCCCGATAAGTTCTCACGCATGACCAGGTTGAGGCGGTCAACGAGCTGCTGAATGATCTTGAATTTTGGCAAGACCAAAGAGAAGATGGTGATGATAACGATCAGAAGCAGGACGACCACCAACGCAATGGTCCACCACATGCCGGGGCTTTTCTCAAGCGCATAGATGATGCCCAGCGTGCCGATCAGGGGCGCCTGGAGCGCCATGCGGATGATCATGAAGGTCACCATCTGTATCTGGGTGATGTCATTGGTCGTTCGGGTGATCAGAGAGGCGGTTGAAAATTTCTCGAATTCAGCATGGGAGAAGTTTTCAACCTTACTAAAGATCGCCGAGCGGACATCGCGCGCGATCCCCGCGGCTGTTCTGGAAGCAAAGAAGCTGACGGTCAGGGAAGCTATCAGGGCAACAAACGCTACCCCCACCATTTTCACGCCTGTGCTGAGGATGTAACGGGTTTGGGTCTGCTGGGTGTCGATGCCGAGACGGTCATATTCCACGGTGACAGCGCCGATGGTCAGTTGGCGCAAAATGGTGCCTTCGAGCGTGGAAAGATGCTGATAGACTGAATCAAGCATGGCTGCGCGTTGGCTCTCGGGTATCGCTTGCAGGATCTGCTCAAGTCGGGCACCTTCCGGGAGTTGAAGGTCTTGCAGGGGGAAGTTTTCTCCCAACATGGATCTTGCCTGCTCTGGATTGCTTTGGATCATGTTCAGGGATTGAATGAAGACCAAAGGTTTTGCGATCAGGTCTTCTAATTCATTTTTTTGCGTTTCATCGGTAGGCTTGAGCAGATAAACGGCTTCTCTCTCCAGGCTGGAGATCTCTGACGCTTTCTCTTCAGCCAGGGGCGTGTCGGGTTCGACCAGTTCATAGAATGCCAAAAGCCTGGCGTGGTCTTCCTGTGTTTGCAGTGCCTGAAGGTCTTGCATGGTTTTAACGCTGAGCGCGTCCGGCACGGCGCTTTGGATGCCGCGCTGCTGGATGCCGACGTTGATGATCTGGGAGAGCAGATCCGGCAGGGAGAGGTCTGCCGCGGCTACCACGATTACCATGATGGCAGCAAACAATATGTTTTTCCAGTAGGGTAGGATATATTTTTTTAATCTAATCATTCTTTTCACCTGAATGGGTTTGACAGTGTAATTTGTTCATTTCCGGAACCTTTGTGAGAAATATTTCTATGCCTTTTTGAAGGATGGCTGCTTCATCGGGTTCCAAGCTTGAAATGATGGATGAGATCCACTCGTGTTGGGCTTTACGCGCGTTTTGAACGATCTGACGACCTTCCTGGGTCAGGTCAAGCAGTTTTCCGCGACGATCCTGGGGATTATCGACCCGCTCAACCAGATCTATCCTCACCAAGCGCTCAATTAATTGAGAAACAGCGGCATTCGTGATGCCTAAGTATTTGGCGAGTTGCTTGATTGACACTTCACGATGACAAAATAGGTAAAACAGACTGATCATCTGGGTGTGCGAAAGATTATGCGCCTGGATAAAGCGAAATCGGTGCATGATGGACGTGCGCGACACCAGATCAGCGAGTTGAAGAACGGTTTGGTTTAGGACATTTGTCATAGCTAAGCCTCCTAAATTATTAAGAGCGCTTAACTATAGTGGCACTGTATGAAGAAGTCAAGCAAATTTGCAAGAATTGAAAATTATGTAAAAGGAAGGTTTGTGGGCGAACATATTAGACAGTAAGGGAGACCTCCCATGGTCTTCCGTTTTCGGGAGTCTGCACTCTATCGGTAATTTTCTTACTGCCAAGGCACGCGGGTAGTCCCAGCACTTCGCTGGGGTGGTTGCGTGGTCTATTATACTCTCGTGAACTTTTTTAGTAGGTTGAGATTAAGAGTTGACGCGTAAACCGCGTCAACTCTTAATCCGACATAACAATAATGTGTACAATCCTTACTTTTGTTATAAACACAGATACTTGCGTCGGATTGAAGATGGGGGTAGCACCCCATCTTCAATCTCGACCTACCAAAGTTTTGTCTCGATCTTGGGATTTTTTACGAGCTTCTTGCTTGTCTTGCTAAATAAAGGGCAATCGAGCCGGCGACGGCGGCGTTGAGTGAGTCGATCCTTCCGTATTGTGGCAGGCGCATGATCTCATCACAATTCTTCCGCACCAGCTTGCGCAAGCCTTCACCTTCATTGCCTACAACCAAACCAACACCGCCTTTCAGGTTGATTTGATCCGGTGTTCGTGCCTTTTCATCGGCGTCCAGACCGTAGATCCAGATGTCAAGCTCTTTTTTGAACCGGTTAATGGCCTGAGCCAGGTTGTATTGGGCGATCAGGAGATGCTCACTGGCTCCGGATGAAGCATGTACGACGCTGGGTGTGACCTGAGCCGCCTGGGAGGAGGGGATGACGACCCCATGTACGCCCATCAATTCGGCGGTGCGCAGCAGCGACCCGAGGTTTTGCGGGTCCTGGATCAGATCCAGCAGGAGAAAGAAAGGCGGTTCATCCTTCTTTTGCGAAAAGGCGATCAGATCTTCCAAAGCGGCGTAGGGGTAAGCGCTGACTTCCAGCGCCAGCCCCATATGATTGCGGTCGATCTGTCCAAGCTGCTGCTTGTTCGCCTGACGCACGGGCACCTTCGCCTGGCGCGCCAGCTCGACGATCTCTTTTAGTTTGCCTTCGATCTTCAGGTCCTGAAGCACAAGAAGGTTGAAAAAATGGCGTCTTTTGGCAATCAGGGTTTCATAGACCGGATTGCGATTCGTGATCCATTCCCTCATTTGCTCTGCCAGCTCCAGGTGGTGCCTTCCTTGCTGTCTTCCAAAATGACACCCAGTTCTTTCAGTTCATCGCGAATCTTGTCTGACATTGCCCAGTTTTTCTCAGTTCGCAGGTCTCGTCGAACGGCGACCAAAAGGTCGATAAAGGCATCGGCATTGCTGTCAGCAGTTTGTTCTTCGCTCAGACGCAAGCCCAGCGTGGAAGTAAGTTCAACGAAGATCGCCTGAAGTTTCTCCAGTTGCGTGTCATTGGCGCCGTCAGCGCGGGTCTGATTGATCTGCTTGCCAAGTTCGAAAACGCTTGCCATTGCAGACGCGGTGTTGAAATCGTCATCCATGGCTTCGATGAAGGCTGCTCTGGCAGCTTCGGCGTTTTCCAGCGCGGCTGCTTCGGCTGTTTCATCGAGGCCTTTCGCGCCGGGAAGGGCGGGTTTTTTGGCGCTCAGGAGGCGTTTGTAGCCCTGCGTGGTCTGTTCGATAACTGAATCGCTATAGGTCAGCGGGCTGCGGTAAGAGCCATTCAGCACCCACAGGCGCATGACGTCGCCGGGGTGTTCGGAAAGGAATTCATCAATCGTGACCATATTCCCGATTGATTTGGACATTTTCTCATCCTTCAGACCCAACATGCCGTTATGCATCCAGTATCGGGAAAAAGTTTTACCAGTGACCGATTCGGTTTGAGCGATCTCGTTCTCGTGATGAGGGAAGATCAGGTCGTTTCCACCGCCGTGAATGTCGATCTGCTCACCCAGATGGGTCATGTTCATGGCTGAGCACTCGATGTGCCATCCGGGGCGACCCAGACCCCAGGGGCTTTCCCAGGCAGGCTCGCCGGGTTTGGCGGATTTCCAGAGGGCAAAATCCATTGGGTGGTCTTTGCGTTCGTCTACCTGAATGCGTGAACCGGCATTCATGGTTTCGAGCGAGCGCCCACTGAGCTTGCCGTAATCATCGTCAGACTCGACGCTGTAATAAACGTCGCCATTGACCTCATAGGCGGCATCTTTGTCGATCAGTGCCTGGATCATTTCGATGATCTGAGGCATGTCCTCCGTGGCACGCGGATTGACGGTGGCGGGCTTGATATTTAGGTCTTTAAGGTTCCTTTTGTAGCTGTCAATGTATTTTTGAGCGAGTTCGTGTGGGTCAACGCCCAGATCGTTGGCTTTGTTGATGATCTTATCGTCCACATCGGTGAAGTTCATCACATAACGAACTTCGTAACCACGATATTCAAGATAACGGCGCACAATATCGAAGACCAGGGCAGACATGGCGTGACCGAGGTGCGCGTCGGCATAGACTGTGGGTCCGCAGACGTACATGCGCACTTTGTTGGGCTCGATCGTCTCGAAAACTTCTTTTTTCCGGGTCAGGGTATTGTAAATTTTTAAGCTCATTTTCTTCTCCTAATGATCCTGAACTGGTCTGGCAAAGATCATGCGACCAGCAGAAGTTTGCAATATCTTGGTAACGATGACTGGCAGGTTCTTTCCGAGGTATTTCTCCCCGTTTTCAACCACGACCATGGTTCCATCATCCAGATAACCGACACCTTGCTGATATTCTTTACCTTCCTGGATGACTTCAATGGTGAATTCTTCGCCAGGGAGTAACACAACCTTGACTGCATTGCTGAGGTCATTAATGTTTAGGATCTTGACCCCCTGCAGATCGGCAACTCGGTTGAGGTTGAAGTCGTTGGTAAGGATCGGGGCATCCATTTGTTGAGCCAAAACGATCAGGCGTTCGTCAACTTCGCGGACGCCTTCAACATCGACATCGGTGATAATGACGGGAACATCCTCATTTTCCTGTAATTCCGCGAGGACTTCAAGCCCACGGCGACCACGTTGGCGGCGGAGGCTGTCAGCAGAATCGGATACGAACTGAAGCTCGTTGAGCACAAAACGGGGGACGATCAGGATGCCGCCGAGAAAGCCGGTTTTGGCGATATCAGCGATGCGACCGTCAATAATGGCGCTGGTATCCACGAGGATACGGCGCTCACCGCTGTTGGCCGATTTGCTGCCTTTTGACCCCCGTGAAGGCATGTGCTTGAACATGTTCAAAAAGTCTTCCTGTCTGGTAACAAAGAGGGCAATGCCTAAATAGGCAAATAAAACCACTCCCACAAAAGGCAGTATCTGCCCAATGGGTTTGGGCAAGAGACTCAGCGGAAAAGCCATAATGGCTGCTGTGATCAAGCCAATGATTAAACCAACCAAGCCGCTCACCAAAGTCTGGGGAGTGGCTTTATTAAATAATTTTCTCAGCCACTGGAGCGGTTTAATCGTGATATAAGGCGTAATCAGAAAGCCTAATAACGCAAAAACAACAGTGCTGATGGCAACGGTGGCGCTTTGTGAAAGAGAATAATTAGGAATAAAGCCAGAAACGTACTCATGGATTGGAAGACTGGTGAAAGCACCAATGATTCCGAGCACAACAGCGCCAACTATGCGAGAAATAATCATCGCATTCATATAAAACCTCCAATTTTAATGTGCGGAATAAATTAAATAATAAATCCAATTGAATGATAGCATTTTGCGAGGTGGTTGTCAAAAAAACGTATCAACAATTTCAAAACGATTCTGTTTTTATTACATGGCTATTATTAATCGCCCTTATTGGGTTTGAATGCCCAAAATAACGTAATATTCCTGGTCGCCTATCGTGGCATAGAAGGTGATTACGTTTTGATAATTGGTTGGGTTATAGATGGAATAACCACAGCAAAGATTATGCTGGATCGCATCGAAAGGCAGTATGATCTGATTACCATCATAGACATAACTCAATTGATCGCCCTTGCGAATGAAGAAAAACTCTTTGCCGCCCAGGAAACGATAGTTGAAAACCTCATCAGCGTAGAATATCTCGTTGAGGCAATCGCCGTCATAATAAACGCTGCTTTTGCGGAGAGCTTCGGTGCGGTCCCCATAGGCGGGGTAGTTTTCGACGACCTCAAGCACCCATTTGCCATTCTCGAGGACGATGAAGTTTTTCAGGCTTGAGTTGCTGCCGACCCTTCCGGTATCCACACTGAAGAGCTCTTCACCGTCCTTGATCACGCGCACCACGGTCATGGGAACGCCATCAGCGTCGTTGCCAGGAATTTCTTCAAGCGCGTGGAAGGTTTCAGTACCTATGCCAAAATCCTCTACCTGTGGACTATGGGCATAGCCGCCGAACTCACGCAGGTAGGGCTTGAGCCGATCTGCCTGGGTTTCATTAAGGGGAATGATCTGCCCAAAGATCTTATCATTGAAAAGTCCAGATTGTTTCAAGGGGATGGCTTCGAGCGTCAGCCCGGTAGGGTGAACAGTGACGCCGGTCAGCAAGGCTTGTTCGGCTTGGTCGTTCTTGGTCAGCTCAAGCAATTCAGTCAACGGCAGGGTGCAGATAAAGCTTTTTTCCTCAGGGCTCATGAAGTCAGTCACCATGCCAAAGTGGATCTTGTCACGAATGATGATGGGGAGGATCAGGGCAGTGTTATCGTCGGGCGAAGCAATGTTATAGGTCTCTCTCGTTTCAAGATTCGCCATGTAGATACCTGTCGTTGCGGCTTCAGGGCCACCGGAAGCCTGCCAGCTGAGATAATCGCCATTTAAGTATTGGATGATGATATTTTCGCCTAACAAATCCAAATGAGATTGATTTTCACCCCAGATATCAGAAACGGTCACCGAAGTTGGGAATTGGTTGGGGTTTCCATTCGCCAAAACCAAATGCTCATCCGTTAAAAGCGGGTTCCAGCCAGCAAGATTAATTTCCTGCAAAGCATTGTCGGGTTCAAACCTGATCATGAGCGTGGGTTGGGATGGGTCGGCGTCCTTAGCGCTCGCGACTTGTTCCGCGACAAGGACTTCTCCGTTGACGGAGAGGCGACCGATCCGAACCTGGTCAGACTCGAAGGCGTAAATTTCTTCAACCTCGCCGCTTTCGAGATCAATTTTGAGAACGCTGGATCTCTCGGCGCCAACCTGTGCCGGACTTTCAACGATGGTCGCGTAAACGGGTCCATTTTCAACGTCAAAATGGATGAACATCGCTGGTGTGGTCGGATGATCCTCACTGCTGAGCAATATCTTTGTTTCCGCGGTTTTAAAGTTGTAGGCGCTGATATTCCATGCCTGGGTCATCATAAAGTTCTCCGAATCGAGGTAGACGAGATAGTCACCGTCAATTTGCAGGGGAGGTTGAATGACGCCGCCTTCGAAGTCGCTTTGGACGAGCAGCTGTTTTTCCGCGGTAGCGGGATCGATCAGGTAGAGCTTGTCCAGCTCGTGACCGCCGCTGAGGATCAGCTGCTTGTTTCGCTCGGCGATGGTAAAAAGCCGTCCTTCGGTTGAGATGGTGCAGTGGTCTTGGCTCAGGCTCTCATCCCAGGTCAGCAGGTGATGAGCTGTTTTTGCCTCTGGCAGGCTGGTCGTAACTGTTTCCAGCACTGGCTCATTAGGCTGCTGCGTGATCTCTGGTTCCTGTACAATCGGTTCCTCGTGGGGAACGCAGGCTGCGATGAGCAGGCAGATCAAAAAGAAAATAATTAAGCCATGACAATATTTGGCGCGAAATTTCATGATCGACTCCTTAAAAAAGACTATCTATATTGTAGACGAATTTGAAAAGGGCAATGTTCCCTGGATTAGCTCAGGTAAATACTGATCAAACTCAATCAAAGATAAGCTGGCTGTTCGGTTCCTGCTGAAGCAAAAACCATAGAAAGCCAGCTTTATCTTTAGCTAATCGTTAAGAAGTGCGGCTTCAATTTCAGCCTTATCGAGCAAATTGTAGAGCATTCCATCCTGAACCTTGAGCTTGCCTTCCTGAACCAATGACGCGACAGTTTTGTCTATCTTGCTTTGAGTCCAGTTAAGGTGCTTGGAGATCATTGAAATGTTATTCTCGATTTTTGCCCGTTCGGTGTTCTCATGTTGGTAAACATGCCAGAGTAAAGCCAGTTGATGGTAGTTTTTACGTTGTTTGGCGCGCAACATCAATGCGCTGACCAATCCGCGTTTAGGCGCGAATAGAACGCTAAGCAGGAAGAATATGCCAACCACAACAGCCATCGAGCCGGGTATCGAAATATCTAAAAACATTGCTGCCTGAAAGCCAATTACCCCGGAAAAGGCACCGATAGCCATGCTGTAAAGGAGCATTCGTTTTAGGTCATTGGTTAATAGATATGCTGTGGCTGGAGGTCCGATCATAAAAGCTATTACCAAAACTGAACCGACGGCTTCAAATGAGCCAACAATGGTGACGGAAACGACCGACATCAATGCGTAGTGAATAATTGTCGGTGAAAAACCGATGATTGTAGCTAAGGCAGAGTCAAAGATGACGAGTTTCAGTTCTTTGAAGAAAATGGCAACAAAGAGGATGTTTAGGATCAAGAGGAATGCACTGGTATAGAGCCCTTTGGCACCGATATCAACGCCATTAACGATGTAGCGATTGAAAGGAGCAAAGGCTAATTCTCCCAGCAGTACTGAGTCGGTATCAAGATGAGCGGAACCTGAATAGCGCGAGATCAGGATAACCGCGATTGAAAAGAAAAGTGGATAGACGATTCCAATCGCGCTTTCTTCCACCATTAAACGGGTTTCACTTAAGACCTCACTTATCCAGACAGTCAAAACACCAATGATCGTCGCTCCCAGGATCAGGACGGGAGAATTTAGATCCTTGACAATGAAAAAACTGATCACAATGCCTAACAGAATTGTATGGGTTATCGCGTCAGTGACCATGGACATACGGCGTAAAACCAGGAACACGCCAGGTATCGCACAAGCCATCGCAACCAAAACCGCAATTAATTGAATTTCTAATTCGGGATTAAGCATATCAGGCTCGATCCTCCTTTAGGCTGTGCCGCATTTTATGCCTAAGGTAGAAGTTGTGGATAAGTCCGCGTCGTGGCGCGAACAAAAGGCTGATCCCGGCTATGATTGACGCGCAAATGACAATGACCGGACCCGTTGGCAGATTTGAATAGGCTGAACTGATCAAAGTTCCGATCACACCGGAGCTTGCGCCAAATAAGGCTGAAAGCAGAACCATGCCTTCTAAACTCCTGGTCCATTGTCGGGCAGCAACGCCTGGGGCGATAAACATCGCGCTCATCAAAATGACTCCTACAGCCTGTAAACCTATCACAATTGAAGCGACCAAAAGCAAGTTCATTATGATATCCAGTTTTGTTCGGGAATAACCCAGGGATTGCGCAAAAGTTGGATCAAAAGTGAACACTTTTAGCTCTTTCCAGAAAATAAAGACCAGGACCAGCACCAGAACACCAGCAATGGCGACAATTCTGACATCCCGTGCTAAAAATGTGGAAGCCTGCCCATAAATGAAACGGTTCAAACCAGCCTGGTTGGCGTTTGGTTGGCGCTGGGCGTAGCTTAATAAAGCCAGACCTAGCCCGAAGAAGACTGAAAGAAAAACCGCCAAAGCGCTGTCAAATTTTATGCGCGTGAAGCGGGTGACCAAAGAGATCAAAACACTCACGACCAGCCCGGCAATCAGAGCGCCAAAGAGTAAGACTTCGGTGTTTTTAGTGCCGGTCAGCAAAAAGGCGATCACAACACCAGGTAATGCGGCGTGAGAAATTCCATCTGCTACACCGT
>JBMNVH010000020.1:0-43932 GCA_050946715.1 Anaerolineaceae bacterium
ATAGGTCTTTTCAAATTAGTTAGTATAAACTCCTTTTTTGTTTGCTGTAACTGTAACAAGTGATGCGATTTGTCATTTAAAATTTAGCTTTATAGCCCTCGTTAGCTACTTACTTTGATTATACTACATATATATATTTTTTTTCAAGTGCAAAATTTTGAAGTTGTTTAAAATTCTAGACCTGTATATGTCTTATAAATAATTTCGTTTCTTCGTTAATGGGTTTTTTAAAGATCTCTCTGGGAGAGCCGCGCTCTATCACCCTACCTTTATCCATGAACAAGACCTCATCCGCCAGACGGACTACCTGAGCCGGCGAATGGGTTGAAAAGATCAAGGTTCCCTGGCTTTCCCGATGCCAGTCCAGTAACAGGGCTTCAATCAGATTGGTTCCCCGTATGTCAGTAGCGGAGCTGGGCTCATCTAAGATCAAAAGGCTCCTTGGCAACGCCAGCACTCTCGCCAATCCCATGCGTTGTCTTTCGCCGCCAGAGAGGCGATTCCCTCTCGATTTCAACAAGGCACCCATGCCAACTTTTTCCAGGGCGGTTTTGGCAATCTGCTCAGAATCTTCGATTGGTATTGCCATTTTGACGTTCTCAAATACCGAGAGCGAGAACGCGTAAGGAGATTGGGGTAGATAGCCCATCTCTGACTTGGAAGGCAAGCCCTTTAATTGCCCATCGTTCGAGATCAAGGTGCCGGCTATTATGCGCAGAAGGGTTGTCTTGCCGCTTCCGTTCTCGCCAATGACGCCATAGCGTTTCCCCTTAGCCAATTCCAGCTCTGGAATATCCAGAATGGTGCGGTTTTTGACTTCCACTTTAATATCATTCAGCCTAATCATGTTCCGTCGCCTTCTGGATGCGGTTTACCAGCGAATTCACCAGGAATGAGATGAGCAGAAGCAAGATCCCCAGCGTGATCGCGAATTCAAAGCGCCCCATGTTCGTTTGCATCATGATCGCTGTCGTCATGACCCGCGTTTTATATTGAACGTTGCCGCCTACCATCTGGACAGCGCCAACCTCAGCGATCGAACGTCCAAAGGCGGCTAAAACGATCGAAATAAAGGGAATACGAAAATCGAGCAAATAATATTTGATCCGCCGCCATCCTCCAATGCCGACGCCAGCCAGTGTCTCATTGATCGACTGGGAACTGACTCCGACCACATTAGCCGTCATCGCGATCACAAAGGGCGTGATCAGGATCACCTGAGCGATCACCATGGCATTGACAGTGTAGAGCAGCCTGAGGCTACCCAGTGGACCGCTGCGCGAGAGCAGCATCAGCACGATCAAACCGCCAACCACTGGCGGCAATCCCAATAGCGTATTGACTACACGTGAGATAACCGCTTTAGCGCGGAAATTGTTAGCCCCCAATACTACGCCAAAGGGAATACCAAGAATTGACGAAATGAGCGTGCTGAAAAGAGACATCCTGAGCGTCACCAGGATGATCTGGCGCAACTCAGGATCAGGACCAAAGATCAGGTTAACTATTTGCTTAATTAGTTCCAATGTTATTTTTGCAGAAGGGGACAAGTCCCCTTCTGCTGGTAAAAGTATTTTTAATCGAGATTGAAGAACAGGGCTTCGCCGTATTCAGCTTTTCCGTATTCAGCGATCATCTCTCTGGCTTCGTCAGTGGCGATCCAATCGACAAAAGCCTGCGCGCCCTTGACATTGCTGTCAGCAAAACGTTCCGCGGTGACAACGATCATCGAATAGGTGTTCTTCATGTCATCAGTTTCTTCCAGAAGCATGCTCAGGCTGTCTTCATGAGCCAGGAAGGTTGCCTTGTCAGAAATAGTATAGGCTTGCTTTTCGTCGGCGACGGTCAGGGTCTGACCCATGCCTTGTCCGATGCTCTCGTACCAGGGCTGTCCTTCCGGATCAAATTCAATTGACTTCCAGATAGCCATTTCCTTGTTGTGGGTACCGCTCTTATCACCACGGGAAATGAAGGTCGCGCCGGCATCAACGATGGCTTTGAAAGCCTCTGCAGCGGTTGTGGCACCTGCCACACCGGCTGGATCGTCAGCAGGTCCGACAATGACAAAGAAGTTGTACATAAAGGGAACGCGCACTTCTCCAAAACCTTCGTTGATATATTCTTCTTCGGCGGATTTAGAGTGGACCAGCAAAAGGTCGGCATCGCCCATGCGCGCTTTCTCGATAGCAGCGCCAGTTCCGGCAGAGGTGATCTCGAGCGTGTAGCCGGTTGCTTTTTCAAAAGCAGGTTGCAGATAAGCCATTAAGCCCGAGTCATTGACTGAGGTTGTCGTGGACATGCGCACGACTTTGTTCTCAGGTTCCTGCTTGCAGCCAAAGGCAGCAAAGAGCAGGGTCAGAATGACGAGTAAAAGGACAATTCTATTTTTTCTCATGATTTCTCCTAAATTTATTTTCTCCTCGATTGAGTGATTTCATTATACTCAATAATTGATTATTGTTGTGAGATTAATAACATAACATTTGATATTGAATTAACATAATTATGCCAAGGGTTTCCCAATGGATTCAACCCAACATTTCTCGCGTAGGTCGGGTTGCTCTCTTCAACCCGACATTCCGAACCTAATTGAAACGATCAATCCCCTATCCTACCATCTACGCAATAGTTTTTTTACTTCACCTGGTTAGCGCACTCGTAGGCATCACCGCGCAAGGTTTCGACCGCATGATTCATCGCCGGCAGGAAAACTTCCAAACATTCCAATGCCGCTTTGGGACTTCCCGGGAAGTTGATGATTAAAGTTCTGTCCAAAATGCCTGCCACCCCACGGGAAAGCATAGCCTTCGGCGTTACCCTCATGCTGGCAGCCCGGATAGCTTCAGCGACACCTGGTGCCTCGCGGTCAATTACCGACAGGGTCGCTTCCGGTGTCACATCTCGCGGTGCAAAACCAGTGCCGCCAGTTGTAAAAACGACATCCAGCTTCTCTTTGGCATATTCCATCAATTTAGCCTGGATCATTTCCTTGTCATCCGGCAAAATATCCTGCGCGAGCACCTGCGCCTTTCCCTCCAAAGCCATGGCGATCGCTGGACCCGACTTATCTTCCCGTTCTCCCCGATAGCTCTGATCGCTCAACGTCAATATGGCTACGCGCAAGCTTGGAATTATTTTCATGGCTTGCCCTGCTTTTAATTCGCCTTCCCGCAAAACCACCGCAAAGATACCCTCTCTCGGCATAACGCAATCACCTACCTGGCGGAAAACCTGACAATGCTGGTGACATTCTTTACCGATCTGGGTTATCTCCAAAAGCGCGTCACCGATTTCAAGCTGCGTTCCAATTGGCAAAGACCACAGATTGATCCCTTCTGTGGTAATATTCTCCGCAAAAATACCCGGCTTCAGCTCGACCGTGGCTTTGGTCGTCATCTTATTGAAACTGCTTAGATCCAGCAAACTGACCTGACGGTGCCAGTCCCCGGCATGAGCGTCCCCCTCAATTCCCAAACCAATCCGCAATTGAATACTTTCAACCGGATGCTTGATCGTGCCTTTTTTCTTACTGATATTAACTGATACTACGCTTGCCATTTAGCCTCCAATTCTACTCATATTGCGTTTGTTCAATTGTTCCTGCAAAAAAAGATGACCCATTGGTTTCTCCAGGATTGCCTGGCTGATCCGGGCTTTCACAGCCTCTTTACCCTCAGCCAGCGCTTCCAGCAGGGAATATTCCTTTTCCTGCCCAAGACAGGTGCGCAGGCTGCCATCACTCATAATGCGAATGCGGTTACAGGAATCGCAAAATTGATGCGAGATCGGACTGATAAAACCAACCCGTCCCCTAGCTCCCTCAAATGTGTAATCTTCTGAGGGCTGTCCCTGATATCGCGGTGTTGCTGGCTTCAACCAAGGTCGCTCAGCGATCAGATCCTGATTGTTGATCCGCAGATCACTGCTTTCATTCCCGCAGCCAATCGGCATATACTCAATAAAGCGCACATCAATAGCCTTCTCACGGGTCAGGTTGATGAAGTCATCAACCTCTCCGTCGTTGACACCCTTCATTAAAACAGCATTCACTTTTACTGGAGAAAACCCGACTTCCAGGGCTTTATCGATTCCATCCAATACCTTCTGCAGGCTGCCGCCGGTCAGCTCATGGAAAAGCTCAGGCTTGAGCGTGTCCATGCTGACATTCAACCTCATCAAACCCGCTTTTTTGAGCCCCTCAGCCAATTCACCCAACATTTGCGCGTTGGTCGTCATGGAAAGGTCTTTCAGACCATCCAGTTTCGCGATTCTTTCAACGATCTCAAGGATATCTTTCCTTAATAGGGGTTCCCCACCGGTCAAGCGTATTCTCCTGATACCGAGCTCAACGCAGGCTTCCGCTAAGGTAATGAATTCATCAGTACTTAGTTCCGCGCTTTTTGGGCAAAGTCCTTCATCAAAACGACAGTAAGTACAATGTAAGGTACATCGCTCTGTCAATGAGAGACGCAAATAGCTTATTTCCCTTCCAAAACCATCTTTCATGCTGCCAACTTTCTGTCACGCTCAAACACGCCTGACTTTCCCCCGCTTTTGTAATCCAATTGGATCTGTGAAATGACCACAGCCTTATCAACAGCCTTGACCATATCATAGATCGTCAGGGCTGCCACACTCACGGCGGTTAAGGCTTCCATTTCGACTCCGGTAAGATAAGTCGTTTTTACTTCTGCCTTGATGCCAATTCTGCTTTGATCCAGGAACTCAAAATCAATACTCACTGAGCTGATCGGCAGCGGATGACACAGGGGAATCAATTCCGAAGTGCGTTTCGCTGCCATGATCCCAGCTATTCTCGCTGTTGCCAGCACATCCCCCTTGGCGATCTGCACATTGCGGATAAGCTCCAGTGTTTCCGCTTGCATTTCCACGCAAGCGCTGGCAACAGCTACGCGCTCAGTCGCCTGTTTTTGGCTGATATCAACCATTCTCGCTTTTCCATCTTCATCGAGATGGGATAGTTTCATGCCAAAACCTCACCTGGACGATTCAGTCTGTAGCCGCCCAATCCCTCAAGCCTTTCTGCAAATTCAGGGCTTTGCAGGACTTCGATCAAGCGTTTGAACTGCGGGTTTTCAAACGTATTGTTTGCGACCAATAGATCGTACTGCTCTTCAACGACCGGGATAAAGTCCAGATCGTAAATTCGGGCAGCAGACAGGATCCCCATCCCCGCGTCAGCAGTGCCGGACGCGACAGCAGCAGCTACCGCTGTGTGCGTGATCTCTTCCCGTTCATAACCTTTGACCTCTCCAGGTTCGATCCCGTTTTGCTTGAGCAGGTAGTCAAGTAAAATGCGGGTTCCACTGCCTTTCTGGCGGTTGACATATCTCACATTGCGCAGATCCTCAACACCTTTCACGCCGAGCGGGTTGCCAGACGCGACGATCAAACCCTGGCTGCGAAAAACGCAGCCTACCAGCTTTGCGCCGCCATTTGGGAAATAACGCTCAACAAAAGCCTTGTTGTACTCGCCACTTTGTTCGTCAAGCAAATGGGTGCCACCCAAATGCGCTTCACCGCGCTTGACCGCCATCACGCCGCCCAAGCTGCCGACATGCGAGGACCCGACCTGGCTATCGGGCCAACGCCGCTTCATCAGATCAATTAATTCGTCGATCAAAGGATCATGACTTCCTGTAATTACCAATGTATTTTCTATTTCTTTCATATCTCTCAATAGTTGCACCGGGACTAACTCACCGGCTTCATATCCTTCCTTATTTTGTGGAACTTCAACGATACCATCCGCTTTCACAAAGGAGCTTACAACCCCAGCTCCTCGATTGAGCGGTACTGCGACCAGTTTACCATCAACCTTGCCCACCCGGGCGCGAATGAACTCCAGATATTTCAAGGATGAGGTCAGTCGTCTCGAAACGACCGCGTCTGCTTTCTGCTTTGCGGGTTCAGACTTTGCCAACAGGAGGTTCAGCGCGGGACGCACCAGTTCTTCCATCACCAAAATTGCCGATACAGGATATCCCGGCAAGCCCACCAATGGAACCACCTTTTCATCCCTGTTTGACCTACCTAAGACGGCTGGTTTTCCAGGGCGAATTGCAATGCCGTGCAAAATTACATCTCCAACCGAACTGATCGCGTCATAAGAATAGTCTTTCTTACCCGCGGAAGACCCGGCATTGAGCAAGACAAAATCACATTCCTGCTGTGCGCGCCGCAAACCATCCCGAATTCGCTCAGGATCATCGGGAATGATCGGATACACTACAGCCTCACAGCCCCAGTCCTCCAGCATTCCCTTTAAGATCGTGGAGTTGAATTCAATGATGTCGCCTTCTTCAGGGTCGGTTTTCGGAGATACCAGCTCATTCCCGGTCGGAATGATGCCCACCAAGGGCTTTTTGATCACCTCAACTTCAAGAACTCCCGCAGCCAGCATTGCGCCCAGGACAGCTGGTGTCAGCTCAGTAAAACTTGGCACAATCATGTCGCCCGCGGCGATATCTTCCCCAATTTGGCGAATATGCTGCCATGGAACTGCGGCGCTGTAGAGCTGGACCGTCTGATCGGATTGCTCAATGACATCTTCCACCATCACAACAGCATCGCACCCCTCAGGCAAGGGATCGCCGGTATTGACCCACTTGAATTGATCCGGATTCAACTTCACGGGTCTGGTGTCCGTCGCGCCAAAGGTCAGGCTGGCGTCCAGCGCGATCCCATCCATCGCGCAGGCGTTATAGTGCGGCGCGCAGATGTGCGCGTAAACAGCCTTAGCGGTGATGCGATGATTGCCATCCACAGTATTGATCGTTTCGGTTTCTGCTTTCAGACCCGCCTTTTCCAGACTGGTTAAAAACTCAGCCCTGGCTTCTTCAAGAGGAACGTTGCTTAAATAGTTAAATCCCATAAAACCTCACAGTAAATATGCCTGAACCCGCGCTCCCTTGGGCAGCCCTTCCTGCTCCCTTGGGATCAGGATAAAGCCATCCGCCAGGGAAACAGTCGAGATCAAACCTGATTTTGAAGGAACCGGTATTGCGGTGCCAGTCTCGATCTTGACAAGTACCACTTCTTCACGCCCATGATTGGATGATATCGCCCGGCTGAGGGTCAACTCGATCGGCACAAGATCCGTTCTTCCGCCCTGCAAACCGGCAATTAATCCTTTGACCAGCAGGTGAAACATAAAAAATGCGGCGACCGGGTTGCCCGGCAATCCGATCACAGGTTTGCCGTCGATCTGACCGATAACCGTTGGTTTGCCCGGCTTGATCGCGATCCCATGCACAAAAACCTCTCCCAGCTCCTCGATCAGTGTCGGCAGGTTGTCATGCTCCCCGACCGAGGTGCCTCCAGAGACCAATAAGACATCTGCTTCTCGGACAGCATCACACATTGCTACGCGCAGTTGTTCTTTTTTATCAGGGATGATCGGAAAACTGATCGCAATCGAGCCCTTTCCTTCAATCAGTGAAGAGAGCATCGGCGTATTTACATCCCGTATCTTTCCCGCAGGTAATTCTTTATTAAAAGGCACCAATTCATCGCCGGTTGAGATCACCGCGATGCGCGGTCGTTTGTAAACCTCAATTTCAGTGACGCCCATCGCCGCCAATGTGCCAATGTCAGCAGCGGTAAGCTTTTTGCCTTTTTCCAGGATCTTGTCACCGGGTCTGAGATCTTCGCCTTTGAAGATCATGTTCGCGCCAGGTGCCACAGCTTTGATAAACCCATAGTCACCAGCGCCAAAGTCTTCAACAAACTCGATCATGACCATCGCGTCCGCTCTCTGCGGTAAGGCGCCGCCGGTCGGAACATAGAAACATTCTCCAGCCATAAGCGTGTGTACTGGCATCGTCCCCATCACGCTCTCGCCAGCCTTGCGCAGGATCGCGGGGATCGATTCTGAGCAGCCCACCAGATCGCGGCTGATCACCGCAAAACCATCTACAGTGGATCGGTCAAATGCCGGCACAAACTCGTCAGAAACCACATCCACCGCCAAATACCGTCCGACAAGCTCATTTAAAGGCAGCTTCTCAACATCCATCCGAAGATGTCCAAATCTATTTGTTATGATTCGTTTACTTTCCTGGAGTGTTTTTACAGTTAACATTTTCCCGCATTACATAATTTGTTAGAAGTTTCCTTATTTTACCTATCTTTAACATCAATTGCCAATATTTGCAGTATTTAGAAAAATACATAGCAATTTGATCTTCCAGAGACTCCTTTTCGAGAATTCTCTTTTTATATTACGATCCTGGCGTAAAAATGTTTGTAGATACAGAGAACGAAATTTTTTTATTGCATGTTTTAGGTAAGACATAGACCATATTGCCTACTTGTTTTTTGGGCTACGCGCAACATTATTAGCATCCGCCAAACTGTTAATTCCCATCTTGGTTGCGCTTCAATTCTTTCTCTTTCTTTATATCACCGTCTGTACTTTCACTCCTTGTCCGTGGCTACGTGCAAACAATTACGGGTTTAAGCCAAACTGCCGCCTACTATCGGGCTTGTGCTCGATGTTTTCCTTGCATTTGAAACACCGCCCAAATCCGCACCCATGATTGTGGCTACGCGCATTAATCGCTGTTCAAAACCCTTCTCAGCCGTTGGAAGGAAGGTCAATAGCCGAAAATCCTGTTTCTATCCAGATAAGATTTAGATCAGAGCCCAGATTTTAAACAAAAAGATCCGGCGTGCAAACCGAATCTTCCTGATAAAAATACAAATCAAATAATTAAATTACTCAAACGCGATGATCAGCTGGTAATGCGGTTGACCGCCGTCGTGGATCTCAAACTCGATATCGGAATATTCCTTGCGCACCCCATCTGCCAGTTGATTCGCCTGGGTCTGATTGAGCCCTTCCCCATAAAAGAAGGTGATCCGTTCAACTTCGTCCATATCCGCCTTGATGATTAGGCTTTCGATCGCGGCTTCAATCGTTGGCGTTGAAGAAACCAGTTTGCCGTCATAAAGCGCGATGACCTGCCCCTTCTCCACATCGACCCCATCAATTTCAACTGAACGGGTCGAGATCGTGATCTCACCGGTATGGACTTCTTGGATCGCTTCTTTCATCGACTCTTCGTTTTCCTCCAGAGTGCCTTCCGGGTTCAAGCGTAATAAAGCAGCGAAACCCTGCGGTGAGTTGCGGGTGGGAATAATTGCAATTTTCTTGACGCTGACCTTAGCCGCGTTTTGCGCAGCCAGGATAATGTTCTTATTATTAGGCAGGATGATGATCCTATCCGTCGGCAGGTTCTCAAAAGACGCCAGCAGTTCCTGCACGCTTGGATTCATGGTTTGTCCGCCTTCAACGATAGCGGCTACTCCCAAACTGGCAAAGATCGCCGACAATCCTTTGCCAGGAGAAACAGCTACCACCGCGATGTCCCCGGGATTGACCGGCGCGAGCGCAAGCTCTTCCTCAGCCTCGTTCAGACCGCTCATCTGGTCCTGCAGGTTTTCCATCATGATTTTCTTAACGATGCCCTGGGTTTCAGTATAAGCAATTGGATCGTAACGCTTATCCAATTCAGTGTGAATATGCATGCGATAGATGCCTTCACCCTCACCGACCTGGATCGAAGTGCCGATCTTTTCCAACTCAGCGTAATATGCTTCCAGCGAAAAACCGGGATGGGGCGCGAAGTCGATCACGACCTCATAATCCTGTCCTTCTTCTACCGTTTCCATCGCGTGAGCCAGATCAAGCTCAGCCAAAGGTTTCAGAACCGCGCCACTGGCATCCAGGCTCTCACCATTCAGCATCTTGAGCATGCCTTCAAAAATGAAATAAAGCCCAGTGCCGCCGGAGTCCACCACCCCAGCCTGTTTGAGGACAGGTAAAAGTTCTGGTGTGTTTTGCACGCTTTCATCGCCAGCTTCGACGATCCGAAGCAGCATCTCGCTCAGGCTGGCATTCTGCTTCACTGCCTCTTCCGCGCCTGTGGTCATGTCCTTTAGCACGGTCAAGATCGTACCTTCGACCGGTTTGACCACGCCCTTATAAGCAGTGTTGCGGGCTTCCTGCATCGCGCGCATGAGCAAATTGGGGTCCATGGTCTCATAATGGTCAAGCGCGCGTGAAAAACCGCGCCAGATCTGGGAGAGGATCACACCGGAATTACCGCGTGCGCCCATCAACGCGCCTTGCGCGAAGGCTTTGGCGGTCGCGCCAACGTTTTTTGTTCGATTTTCATCGGCTTCCTTGAAGGCTGCCTGCATGGTCAGGACCATGTTTGTGCCAGTATCGCCATCCGGAACCGGAAAAACGTTCAATGAATTAACATAAGCCTGGTTGGTCGTCAACCAGATCAGACCAGCCTCAAAAAGCAACATTAAACCATCCCCATTAATTGGAGATTTCAACAATTTTCTGCGTTCTTTTTCTTCTGGAAGAACATATTTCTTTTGTGTCATATACCACCTTTGGCAGCTTAATCCGGATTGCTCACTCGCAAACCGCGCACATGTACATCAACGCGCTTGACCGGTACCGCCATTGTTTTTTCAACAGCATATTTAACTGATTCAGCCACTAAGTCAGTGACTGTTTTAATTCTTAAACCGTATTCAATGATCAAATTCAATTCGAGGCTCACGCCATCTTCTTCGGTTTTTACAACGACGCCATAATCCGAATCTTGTTTGAAAAACTTCGTAATCGATTCGCCCATTGTTCCAGGGGTAAGACTGATGACGCCATAAGATTGCAAAGCGGCATTACGCGCCACTGTGCGAATTGCTTGTGTGAGGATATAGATGCTCCCCATTGGATTTTCTTGTGTTGTCATGTTTCGCTCTTTTCTCCGTGAAACCACTTGATTATTCTCATAATCTCTGGTAGTATTAACGCTTGCGTGCGTAAACAGTTACGCGGCAAGCTGATATTATAACGCAAGAAAGGTATTGAGATGGCAAAGTGCAATCAGTGTGGAAAAACCACCACCTTCGGTCATAATCGCAGTCACTCACTCGTCGCAACCCGACGTAAGTTCCGCCCCAACCTGCAGCGGGTTTCCGTTTTTGAGGGTGGCAAGAAAGTTCGCAAAGTACTTTGCGCGCGCTGCATCAAAACCCTGACCAAAGCATATCGTTAGTTTTTCTTCCAATCAAGCAAAAAGCCGCTAAGCGGCTTTTTATTTTAATCCAGTGCATCCCTCAACGCACGAATTCCTGCTTTAATCCCATCAGGATGCTTGAACACTGCCGTACCGGCAACAAAGTTTCTCGCACCTGCTTCGTAATTTTCCAGGATGGTACCCGCTGCTATGCCTCCATCCACCTGGATCATCGCGTCCGACCCTACCGCATCCAGAATTTCGCGCACCTGTCGGATCTTTTCCAGGCAAACAGGAATGTATTTCTGCCCACCAAAACCAGGGTTCACCGACATGATCAGGATCAGATCGACCATATCCGTCAACAATCTCAAACTCTCGATCGGTGTGCCGGGGTTATAGGTGATGCCGGCTTTCGCCCCCATCTCTCGGATGGATTGCAAAACACGATGGATATGCGGGCAGGCCTCGTAGTGCACAGTCACAATATCAGCCCCAGCCTCGATGAAACTCTGAATATGTTTTTCCGGCTCAACGATCATCAAATGGACGTCCAAAGGCAGCGATGTCGCTCGTTTGCAGGCTCTGACAATATCGGGCCCAAAAGTGATATTCGGCACAAAGCGCCCATCCATGACATCAATGTGGATAAAATCCGCACCACCCTCTTCACAGACTCGCAGGTCAGCTCCCAGATTGTTCAGATCAGCGGAAAGGATCGAAGGTGAAATATAAATGGTCATCGTTACCTCTCAGGGTTTAATTTGCATGTACACAAAAAGCCAGAACGGAATCAGCCCGATCAACATCGCCGCGGCAGCCAGACCCAACAGCCAGGTCTTCCAGTCAATAGCTTCACTTTCTTCTTCAACCCAGTCCTGTGTATATTGAAGCACCGGTTTTGCTGGCTCAGATTTCCGAAAAGTCGAACGAGCTTGAGACTTGGGCAGAAAAGACTTCAGCCTTGGGTTCCCCACCAGCTGGCGCAATTTTACAGCAACAGGTTCCGGTTCCACATCCTCCACAGATGGAGCAGTTTGAACATTTTCCTGTGGATCAGATCCTGTTCCATAATTAGCAGAATCATAAAAGGTTGCGTTAGAAGTAGACACTTCGTAATTTTGCGGCGGAGGCGTTGCGGAAGATAAGTCGGCTCCCTGTTCCTGGCTCTGATCGCCGCGAACACGCTGAAAAGTATCACGAACAAAAGCCATGGTCATGCTGTGATCCGGGTTCGAGTCATATAATCCCAGCAGCAGACGCCCCAGCTGATCCGCGGTGCGATAGCGCGCTGAAGGTTCCTTTGAGAGAACTTTCATAATGATCTCTTCCAGCGCGGGAGGAATATTAGGGTTGTAGTATCGTGGCGCCACCGGCGTTTCTTCTCGATGCATACGCGCAAGTTCGGCTGAATCCGCAGCCACAAACGGCAGTCTCCCCGTCAACATCTCATACAGGATAATGCCAAGAGAATATACATCTGATGCCGGAGAAGGCGGTCTTCCGCTGGCTTGTTCAGGAGAAAAATAATGCGGAGAACCCCAGACAACTTCACTGCGTTCGTCCGGCGAGATGGTCGAAAGCGCCCTTGCGATTCCAAAATCAGTCACTTTTAAGCGTCCTTCAGGGGTTGTGAGCATATTATGCGGTTTGACATCGCAATGCACCAATCCAGCCCGATGAGCATATCCGATGCCGCCGCAAGCCTGGATCATCAGCTCCAGAGCTTCATGTACCTGGAATTGTTCTTTCTGTTTGGTCAGAGTTTTGAGATCCGTTCCAGGCATAAATTCCATCACGATAAAAAGATGGCGCTGGTCCAATCCGAAATCGTGCACAGTGACAATGTTTGGGTGCGAAAGATTCGCCGCAGCGCGGGCTTCCTGCCTGAAGCGTTCACGGAAAGAGGGATCCTTCGAAAAGTCCTCCCGCAATACCTTGACAGCGACATTTCGTTCCAGCATCAGGTCTTTGGCTTTATAAACGACTGCCATTCCACCCGTCCCCAGGGTCTCCTGGAGTTGATAGCGGTCATTGAGCAAACTGGGCATTTCCATACGGTGATTATAATGCAAATTCCCGATCAAAAACGAGCCCCCAGGGAAACAGATTTCCCTTCAAATCCATTCAAAACCAATAAATTAATTTGTCCTCCCATTTAAGAAGAAAAAAACCAATGAATTCCCTAAATTGCTCCCTAAAAAGCTTGCATTTTTGGGGCAAAAGACCTATAATGTGGGAAATAATGTCATAAAGTGTCAGGAAGTGTCACGAGGGTCAGAAAGAAGCGCCAAAAGGCGCTTCGACGCTTAAAGAAGAGAATAGAACAAATGTTTTACGGAACGCACGAACATAACGTCGATAAGAAAGGCAGGATAACGATCCCATCAAAATTCAGGGATCGGACTCCTTCCGGCGTTCTGATTGTCACTCTGGGCCTGGACGGCAATCTTATGGCTTTCACAGCAGAAGCCTTTGATGCCTTCATGCAATCCTTAGGCGTTCAGTCCATAACCAACCAAAAAGCACGCGATTTTTTACGTAATATTGCTGGAAAAAGCGCTGAACTGACTTATGACTCAGCAGGAAGAATCCTCATTCCGCCATCCTTGCGGAAGGAAGCGAAAATTGAGGAAGAAGTGGTGATAGTAGGGTCTGCCTTCTACTTTGAAATCTGGGCAAAGGATCAACTAACAAAGCATGAAGAAGAACATGACGATCCTGAGGCACAGACAAACGCATGGGAAGCCCTCGACGTCCCAATTAGAGGAATTTAATGAAAGCGGTGCCTTCGGCGACAACGCCACACCGCCCAGTACTTTACCAAGAAACAATCGAATATCTGGCTCCGAAAAGCCCGGGTCTGTATCTCGACTGTACAGCTGGCGCGGGTGGACACTCTGAGGGCATTCTGCAAGCCTCATCACCAAAAGGTTTGCTCCTTGCTCTCGACCTCGACCCGCTGGCAATTTCGCTTACGAAAAGCCGACTGGCTCCCTTTGGCGAACGCGCGACCATCGTACAAGCATCTTATATCGATGCGGCGAGAATCTTGCAACAAATAGGATGGAGTGCGCTGGATGGCATTCTCATGGATCTGGGAGTCTCCTCGATGCAGCTTGACCAGCAAGACAGAGGCTTCTCTTTTCGCTATGACGCGCCACTGGACATGCGTTTCAACCCGGACAAGGGACCAAGCGCGGCTGACCTGTTGAACAGTCTTAGCGAAAAGGATCTGGCAGATCTGATCTGGAGATACGGCGAAGAACGCTTTTCCAGGCGAATCGCCCGAAAGATCGTTGAGAACCGACCGCTCAAGACCACCTTCCAACTGGCAGAACTGGTTCGGTCAGCCTCAGGAGCTTCGAAAGGCAAGATCGACCCAGCCACGCGGACTTTTCAGGCGATTCGGATCGCGGTCAACGATGAACTCAATGTCATCGAAAAAGCCATTCCGAGCCTGATAGCACTTTTAAAGCCAAAAGGACGCCTGGCGATCATCAGCTTCCACTCACTGGAAGACAGACTGGTCAAGCAAGCCTTCAAACGAGAAAGTATCGATTGTCTTTGCCCACCCGAACAGCTGCTTTGCACCTGCGGGCACAAGGCAAGTGTAAAGATCCTCACCAACAAACCGATTACGGCGAGTGAGGAAGAAATTGAGGGAAACCCCAGGGCACGCAGTGCCAAACTAAGGGTTTTGGAAAAGAAGTAAAGAAAGAAACGACGAAAGCAATGAAAAACGATCTAATGCAAGCCTATAAACAAGCACCCTGGCGTAAACAACTCCAGTGGGTTGGCATTTTTTTGCTGGTAGTCGTTAGCATCGCGGCGATTGCCGGGCTTTATCTCTTCATCAGCGGTCGCTCCGCAGCAACAGGACGCCGCATCCAGAACCTGGAAAGCGAACTGGCAGCCTTGCAACGCAAAAACAATGACCTGCAAACCGAATTAGGCGAAATCCTCTCATCCCGGGCATTAAATGAGCGAATTGGCGCTCTGGACATGCGCCTTATGAACGTGGAAGAGGCTCTTTACCTCGAAGTCCCAGGCTACATTCCGCCGACCGGGCCCTCTCTGGCTCCCCCACCAAAGATCGAAGAGCAGCGTACTCCGATCCTCTTGCCGGAATTTACCAACACATTTATCGATTGGATCACCGAAAAGATCCAGGCTGTACCCGAACCCGTCACTCCTACGGAGGTGACCCCATGACCGAATCTACGAAGATCCGTTTCCTGATCATTTGTGTCATTTGCTCTGTTGTAGCTGGCATTGTCGGCTTGCAAATGATCCGTATTCAAAATCTTGATGGCGCAAAACGGCTGCTTGACGACAGCGAAAACTATCAGGGTGAGTACCATCTGATCTACCCCGATCGCGGCAGCATTTACGACGCCCGCGGCAATTTGCTCGCCGGGAATGAGACGGCTTACGAAGTCGGGATCGACCTCAACGCCTACCGACAGCCCGAAACCATCGCCAGCATTGCCTCTTCCGTTCTGGGGCTTGATTATGGCAGCGTTCTCAGAGACGCGCAGATGACACCTGGAAATGGCAACCCTTACTACATTGTTCTGGACAATTTTGTTGATAGAGAGAAAATTGAACAGCTCGAAGCAATCAAGGAAGATTATGACAACCGCGAGACCAAAGGGAATGAGATCGCTCCTTCGCTATCAGGTCTGCGGTGGATCCCTCACTCTCATCGCTCCTATCCTGAGGGAGAATTAGCCTCAAATATCCTCGGCTTTTACAGTTATCTGGATCGCACAGGCGGTATTGGTTACTTTGGGATCGAAGAAGCTTACGACAGTCAGCTTTCCGGAACTCCTGAGGAAGTCTACTATGCTTATGACCCACAGCGTCTTAGCACGGTTGAAGAGGTTCCACCCGGTACCAGTCTGGTTCTGACGATCGATCGTGAGATCCAGGCAATGACCGAACAGGTCCTTGATGAAGCCATTGAGTGGTCCGGTTCCGAAGGCGGCACCATCCTTGTCTATAACCCCGAAGACGGCGGCATCATCGCTATGGCGACTACCCCAAGGCTTGACCCTAACAATTACTGGGAATACAGCGAGCTTTTCCCCAATCCAAAGCCGTACAATTCCGCCATCAGCAAGACCTATGAGCCTGGTTCGGTCTTCAAAGTGCTTACGATGGCTGCTGCCCTCGATTCCGGAACGGTCACGCCAGAAACAACCTTTGATGACGTTGGTCATTTCTTCATTGGTGGCGCAACCGTTTACAACTGGAATCGCGGTGCCTGGGGAACGGTGGACATGACTGAATGTCTCCAGTACTCATTGAACACCTGCATGACCTGGCTGGCGACCCAAATGGGATCTGACACTTTTTACTCCTACCTGAAAGCCTTCGGTCTTGACCGGAAAACCGGTATCGACTTGGGTGGCGAGAACACCTGGCCCCTGAAGATCCCTGGAGACAACCAATGGTACGAAGTAGACCTCGCCACCAACAGCTTTGGGCAAGGCATCTCGCTCACGCCAATTCAAATGGCAATGTCGATTGGCGCTCTGGCAAATGATGGTCGCATGATGACCCCGCGTGTCGTCAAAGCCATGATCATTAATGGTCAGCAATATGAAATTGACCCTGTTGTTGTAGGCACCCCCATCAAGGCGGAGACTGCTGTTGCAATCACTGAAATGCTCCATAATTCGCTCGAGGATGAAGCCTCAGTTGCTTTGGTGGAAGGTTATAGTGTCGCCGGCAAGACCGGTACCGGTGAGATCGCCACTGAATTTGGCTACTCTTCTTCCGGCACAAACGCTTCATTCGTCGGATGGGGACCAGTCGAAGACCCCAAATTCCTGGTCTATGTCTGGCTTGAAAAACCCTCCATTTCACAATGGGGTTCTGAAACAGCCGCTCCCACCTTTTCAAAGCTGGTCAGCAAGCTGGTTGTTTTGATGGATATTCCTCCGGATAGCATTCGCCTTTCCGGCAGTATGGGAACGATGGTGGAATGAGAAGAATGAAACAATTAAGCCTTGGAACGATCCTCAAAGCGCTTGGTCATGATGTCAGCCTGCGCAATGACCGCCCGATCACTGGCGGTTGCATTGACTCGCGTCAGATCGAAGCTGGGAACGTATTCATCGCTCTGGCTGGTGAACACACCGATGGTCACCGTTATGTCGAAGACGCTTTCGCAGGCGGTGCCGCCCTCGCGCTCATTGATAGACCCAACGAGCTGCACTACCCCATTCTCAATGTTTCTGAGAAGATCTACGAGATCCCACCAGTTCCCTTCTGCCTGCTGGTTCCTGATACCCTGGAAGCCTTGCAGCAGATCGCGACTTACTGGAGCCGACAGGTTCAGATTCCAGTCATCGGGATCACCGGCAGCGTTGGCAAGTCATCCACCAAAGAAACACTGGCAGCCTTGTTGAGCTACAAGTTCAAAGTGCTCAAAAATCTGGGCAATCAGAACAATGAGATCGGGCTGCCCCTGACCTTGCTCTCACTAAGCAAAGAGCATCAGGTAGCCGTACTCGAGATGGGTTTCTATGTTCCCGGCGAAATTGACCTGCTCTGCACGATCGCCCGACCACAGATCGGCATTATCACCAATATCGGTACGGTTCACGCTGAAAGGGCCGGCGACCTTGCAACGATCGCTCAGGGCAAAGCCGAACTCGTCCAAGCGCTGCCGCCCTCACCAAAGGGTCTGGCAGTACTTAATTTTGATGACCACCTGGTGCGCGCCATGGCTTCGGAAACCACTGCCAAAGTGGTCAATGTCGGAATGAACAAATTCGCAGACCTATGGGCTGATGAGATCCATTCAGAAGCCGCCAACGGCATCCGTTTCACCGCCCATCAAAAAGATCAGCGTTACCCACTGTCTTCAAAACTGATGGGGAAACACTCGGTCTATAACCTGCTCAGCTGTATCGCGGTTGCCCTGCATCTTGGCATGAGCTGGGATGAGATCGACTCTTCATTGAAAACCCAAACCCCAGTTCAACGGGTTCGTCTCTTCACGACCGCCAGCGGCGCGACCGTCATGGACGACAGCTACAATGCTTCACCGCTCTCCACCCTGGCTGCCCTCGACCTTCTCGGTGAAATGGAAGGCGAGAAAGTGGCTGTCCTGGGAGATATGCTTGAACTCGGTCAATACGAAGCCGAAGGGCATCAGCAGGTGTTGGACAAAGCCCTGAGCCTGGCTGATAAGATCGTCCTGATCGGACCAAGATACCAGAAACTTTACCGACAGGTTAGCAAAGGGCAGTTTAAGCCTGAGAATATTCGTTGGTATGACGATGCCCGCGAAGCAGGCTCCTATTTATCAAAATCATTGATAAAGGGTCAGATCGTCCTGGTGAAAGGATCGCACGGCATGAATATGGTCAGTATCATTCAAGAATTGGAGGAAAAGTCCTGATGCGTGGTTTTTCTCTCGCGATAGCGATCAGCAGTATCAGCTTTTTACTCTCAACAATTTGGGGAGACCCATTCATCAAATTGTTGACGCGCTTCAATATCGGAAAGCTCATCCGTGACGATCAGCCAATCACCCACCGCTCCAAGGAGAACACTCCCACGATGGGTGGG
The DNA here is from genome assembly GCA_050946715.1 of Anaerolineaceae bacterium. Lineage (GTDB taxonomy): Bacteria > Chloroflexota > Anaerolineae > Anaerolineales > Anaerolineaceae > Mesolinea. The sequence continues at coordinate 18,651 of JBMNVH010000020.1, forward strand.
TTCATGTTCCTGGTGCCGATCACCTTGCTCACCGTCATTCTCAACGCGGTGTCATTGTTCGGCTCACGTCTGCTCGGTTCTTCGATCTTAGTGCCCCTTTCAGCGCTTTGGCTCTACGCCATCATTGGCGCGCTGGATGACTGGGAAGGCATTCGCGGCACGCGTAAGGGGCTTGGCATGCGCGCCCGCACAAAATTTATCCTTCAGGTCATTGTCGCCATTGGTCTGGCATATTTCCTCAAAAATGTGCTCTACGTGCCCCATTTATTCTGGCCAAGCTCAGACCTGCCGCTAAATCTCGGTTGGGCTTATATCCCTGTGGCAACCATCATCATCGTAGGCATGAGCAACGCGGTGAATTTTACGGATGGGATCGACGGTCTCGCCAGCATGATCTCAATGACAGCCTTCGGCATTTACGGGATCATCGCGCTGATGCAAGGGCAGATGTACCTTGGACGCTTCTGTTTTTGTGTGGTTGGCTCCCTGGCAGGTTTCCTCTGGTTCAATGTCAACCCAGCCAGACTCTTCATGGGTGATACCGGATCACTGGCTCTCGGAGGAACCCTTGGTGTCGTGGCGCTGATGACCGGTCGCTGGTTGTTCCTGCCCCTCATTGCCATCATTCCAATGGCGGAACTGCTTAGTGTCATCATTCAGGTATCTTATTTCAAGATCACCGGCGGCAAACGCGTCTTCAAACGCACCCCGATCCACCATCATTTCGAAGAAATTCACTGGACCGAAAGCCAGATCTTGATTCGTTTTTGGATTATTGAGCTCGTCGGAGCCATGCTCGGACTGGGCCTGACCTTTATTAGGTGAGTAAATGAAAGATTATGCAGATAAAAAAGTAGTTGTCATAGGAGCCGCCCGACAGGGGCAGGCTTTGGCGCGCTTTTTCACCAAACGAGGTGCGCAGGTAGTCGTTACCGATATGCGCTCCGAAGACAAACTTGGCAAGGAACTGGAGGCTTTGAAATCCCTCCCAGTGACGCTTGATTTGGGCGGTCACCATATAGAAATTCTTGACGGCGCAAGCCTGGTTTGTGTTTCCGGTGGTGTGCCGCTGACAATTCCTTTTATCCAGGAAGCTTTGATCCGAAAAATCAAACTGAGCAACGATTCTCAGATCTTCCTCGAGGAATGTCCCTGCAGCGTAGTCGGAATTACCGGTTCCGCGGGCAAGAGCACCACCACAGCCCTTGTCGGCGCGATGGCACAAAAAACCTTCGAAATGAAGGGCAATCGCAACCGGGTTTGGGTCGGTGGAAATATCGGCAATCCCCTGATCGATAACGTCGATGAGATGGATGAAGACGACCTGGCGGTTATGGAGCTTTCCAGCTTTCAGTTGGAGCTGATGACCAAAGCCCCTCAGATCGCGGCAATCCTAAACATCACCCCCAACCATCTCGACCGTCATAGCAGCATGCAGGCTTACACCGACGCGAAAGCGCGCATCCTCTGGTATCAAAACGCTGAAGATGTCGCCATTCTTAATCGTGAGGACGAAATTTCCTTCAACCTGCTTTCTGACCTGAAAGGCGACCTGATTAGTTTTGGTTTCAACAAACCAGAAGCCCGTACCAACGGCACCTACTTGGAGAACGATTGGGTTTGGCTCCAGATCGGCTTTGACAAAACCAAATTATTCCCTCTGGAATGGAGTCATCTGAGAGGAAAGCACAATGTCTACAATTTGCTGGCGGCTTCCGCCATCGCCGCGGCGGCCACTCTTGCCTTGCCCGCCATCCAAACAGCGGTCGAAGAGTTTGAAGGCGTGCCCCATCGTTTGGAACTGGTTCGCAACGTAAATGGGGTCAGCTGGATCAACGACGCCATCGCCACCGCCCCTGAACGCACCATTGCCGCTGTCGAAGCGATCAAAGAACCGATCGTGCTCCTGCTGGGCGGACGGGATAAGAAACTCCCCTGGGATAAACTCGCCGCGCTGGTTCGCAGCAGAGTGGATCGCGTCATCATTTTTGGTGAAGCCGCGCCCATTATCACAGAAGCTATCGGGGAACGCAAACCGAAGCAATATCTCAAGTCCCTGGTGGTTTGCAAAACCCTGGCGGAAGCCCTGAAAACAGCCCAAACACAAGCTGTCGCGGGTGATGTTGTCCTGCTCTCCCCTGGCTGCACCAGTTACGATGAGTTTAAAGATTTTGAAGAAAGAGGACAATTCTTCAGAGATTGGGTGAACCAACTATGATCAACCAAGCAAAACAAACCACAAAACGAAACCCGACCAAAGGCTTAATGATCGACCTGCCCTTTGTGCTGGCAGTTGTTTGCCTGATCATCTTTGGCCTGATGATGGTTTATTCCACCGATCTGGACGCCTCATTGCGCATGAAACAGGAACCTGGCTATGTTTTCCAACGCCAGGTGATGTGGATCGCCCTGGGTCTGGCAGTTGCTATTTTCCTAAGCTTTTTCGACTATCACAATTTCGAAAAGTTGGTCGTGCCTATCATTTTGCTGGTGATCATTGGTCTGATTGCGGTCTTGATCAGGAATGAGGTCCAGTTTAACTCCTCCCGCGCGCTTTTTAAGGGTTCTGTCCAACCTGGTGAGCTGGCAAAAATGGGGATCATTCTCTACCTTTCTGTCTGGCTTTCGAAGCGGGACGAAAAACAGCTCTCCAATGTCTTTGTTGGCTTATTACCCCTGCTGTTCATTCTGGGTGCTATTACCATCCTGATCTTCTTCCAACCAGATCTAAGCGCTGCGATCACGATCCTCGCTCTGGGAATCATGATGTTCTTCCTGGGTGGCGGCAACTGGAAACAGATCGTCGCCCTCTTCATCTTTGTTTTTGTGGTCGGCTTGATCGGGATCAACGTCTACGCGACCGGTCGTGCCCGTGTCGCGCAGTACCTTAGCGGTCTTCAGGACCCAACAGCCAGCTCCTATCACATCCGCCGCACCTTTGAAGCAGTCATCAAGGGTGGATTCTTCGGCGTGGGTTTAGGGGAAGCCAACACAAAATTTACCGGCTTGCCGCTGCCCCATACTGACAGTATTTTTGCTGTCCTGGCGGAAGAAACCGGCTTGTTCGGCTCATTCATTCTGATCGCGCTCTATCTGATACTGGTCTGGCGCGGTTACAAAATTGCTCAAAAAGCCCCTGATCGTCTTGGCTCACTGATGGCATTCGGCTTAAGCAGCTGGATCGTGATCGAGGCTTTGCTCAATATCGCTGTTATCGTCGGGCTGTTTCCGGTTGCCGGGAACACCTTGCCCTTCATCAGTGCCGGCGGTTCCAGTATCGTCACCAACCTGGCAGCCATCGGCATCATTATCAATATTGCCCGTCAAGGTGAGGGGCTCAAATTCCAGGAAAGGAGTCAAACCAGTGCGACTGTTGATTTGCGCAGGCGGGACTGGCGGCGGAGTATATCCGGCGCTGACCGTTACGGAAGCTCTAAATAAGTCCGACCACCAGATTCTCTGGGTTGGCAGTATTGGCGGGATGGAAGAAAAGCTCGTGAAACGCACCGACATCCCCTATCAGGCGATCGATGCCGCCGGTGTTCATGGCGTCTCGCTTGCGCGTCTGCCCAAAAATCTGGCTAAGCTCATGCGCGGCTATCAACAGTCCAAAAAAATATTGAAGCAATTCAAACCTGATGTGATGTTGTTCACCGGAGGATACGTCGCGATCCCCATGGCTCTTGCCGGCAGAAGCGTGAAATCCCTCCTATACGTGCCCGATATCGAGCCCGGTCTAGCCTTGAAAACCCTGGCTCATTTTTCGGACAAGATCGCCATCACTACCAGGGAATCAGAACACTGGTTCAAAGATAAGGAAAAAATGACTATTACTGGCTACCCCTTACGGGAAGAATTAAAAAAATGGACCAAGGCAGAAGCCCAGGATTATTTCAAGCTCGACCCATCCATCCCTACCATCCTCTTTATGGGTGGCAGCAGCGGCGCGCGCTCGATCAACCAGGCTGTCGTTGCAATTCTGGATGACTTGACCAAAGACTATCAGGTGATCCATCTGACAGGTCTCCTGGACTGGGAAAAAGTTCAGGAAGCGACTCAAAACGCAAGCAAACGCTACCACGCCTTCCCATATCTACATGAAATGGGCGCGACTCTGGCGGCAGTCGATCTGGTAGTCTCCCGCGCTGGCGCATCCTCGCTCGGTGAGTACCCCTTCTTTGGTCTTCCGGCGATCCTGGTGCCTTACCCATACGCATGGCGCTACCAGAAGGTCAACGCTGACTATTTGGTCGAACGTGAAGCTGCCGTCTTACTACGTGATGAAGACTTGCAGACACAATTGCTTTCTACTATTAAAGAAGTTTTGTCCGATCCTCAGCAGCTGGCAAGGATGAGCCGCAATATGCGCGCCCTTTCCCAGCCCCTGGCTGCTGAACGCATCGCTGAATTACTCTGTGAAATGGCGGAGGCATAGGAGTAAAAATGATTAGCTTAAATGTTCTTTTCTACATTTTCATCGCCTTATTCGCGGTTATAGGCATGATTCGCGGATTTCGTAAGGAAATTATCGTGACCGTCTCAGGCATCCTGAGCCTCTTTATCATCGCGGCAGTTCTCCCAAAGATACTGGAGGGCATGGATGGCACCAAGGAGTTCTATTTTAACATACTGATCCTTTTTGCCTGTACTTTCTTTGGTTATCAAACCCCCAACTTCCAGAAGATCATCGCTCGTTTCGAACGAGAGAGCATGCTTGATCTTTTGCTGGGTGGCATCTCTGGCGCGCTGAATGGTTATATCTTCTTCAGCTCAGCCTGGTACTACATGGCTAAAGCTGGTTACCCCTTCAATTGGATCACTCCTCCGGATGGGAATACCGAAGTTGGCAGAGCGGCACTCGCTTTGCTTGAAAACTCTTTTCCAAACATGCTGACAGGCACATGGCTTTACATCGCCCTGGCAGCATCTGTAATGATCGTGATCGCGGTGATACTCTAATGAAAAAAGTGCACTTTGTCGGAATTGGTGGAACAGGCATATCAGCCATTGCCCGCATGCTGCTTGAAAGAAGCTGGCAGGTGAGCGGCTCTGATATGAATGCTTCCCCCTATTTCGAGGCTGTTACAGAACTGGGAGCCCACACAGTTTTAGGGCACGATCCTGATCTTGCCAGACAGGCAGATCTGGTCGTGCGCTCTTCCGCTGTCAAAGATAATGACCCTGAAGTCATGGCCGCGAAAGAAAAAGGCATTCCGGTTCTCAAGCGTTCGGAATTTCTGCCAATGCTGACAAAGGAAAACGACGTGATCGCGGTTGCCGGTTCCCATGGCAAGACGACCACAACAGCCATGCTGGTGCACCTCTTCCTTCAGGCAAAGCGCGATATCAACTTCATCCTCGGTGCTGACATCAAGGGTCTTGGGAAAAACGCCCAATCCGGCAGCAATCCCGCTTTTGTCATCGAAGCCGATGAATACGATTACATGTTCCTGGGTTTATCTCCTTTGATCAGCGTGATCACCAATATCGAATACGATCACCCTGATTTCTTCACCACACCTGAGATCTACACCCAGGCTTTTGTCGATTTCGCAAACAAGACCAGACCCGAAGGCAAGCTGCTCATTTGCGCGGACGATGACGGCATACAAGAGTTGATCAGTAAAGCCGACCTCTTGCCAAAAGAGATCCTTTCTTATGGGTTTAACCCTGATTCAGATTATCGGATCATCAACTACTCCGCCTTCCCAGGTGGTCAAAGCTTTGAACTCTCAGTTGCTGGCGGCGCAAATGTTGGTCCATTTGAGATCAGCATGCCTGGTCGATTCAATGTTCTGAACGCAAGCGCTGCTTTAGCGGCTGCCCATCTTTACGGACTTGATCTAATAGATCATACAGAAGCTCTCCTCAGCTTCCCCGGCACAAGCCGCCGCTTTGACCTCAAGTATGAAGACGAAAACTGGCTTATCTTTGATGACTACGGACATCACCCCAGCCAACTGGAGCAAACCATCAAGGGTGCGCGCCAACTCTACCCCAATCACACGATTTGGGCTGTCTGGGAACCCCACACGGTGAGCCGCACCAAACACATGCACAACGAGTTCTCCAAAGCGCTGGATCAGGCTGACCAAGCTGTAATCCTGAAACTTTTTGGAGCCCGTGAGGACGCTGACGGCTACAAGCTGGAGAGCTTTATCAATGAAGAAAATCAGCTCAGACGACACTACCTGCCGGAAAATGAACTGGCGCTCAATCACATTTTGGAAAACCGTTCTGGCAAGGACCTGGTCATCGTCTTTTCAGCTGGCAAAGGACCTGAATTTAGCAAATTGCTCTCTGAACGACTGAGCAAGGAGTATAAGATTGACTAATTTACCTATCAAAAAATTAGAAGAAATTTTCGGCACCCGCCTGCAGGAGAATGTATATCTCAGCAACTACACCACCACCCGTGTAGGTGGTCCCGCGACTGGTTTGCTTTCGATCAATACTGCCCAGGAGATGGAACAAGCGCTCAAAACGATCTGGGAACTGGATATCCCCTACTTTATTCTCGGCAGTGGTTCCAACCTGCTTGTTAGCGATAGCGGCTACGATGGGATCATCCTTCACAACCGCGCCCACAACATCAAAGTCAACACAAAAGTTGACCCTCCCCTGGTTACCGCTGAAACCGGCGCCGGGCTTGGTCAGTTTGCCCAGATGGCATCCAGACGTGGTGTTGGCGGATTTGAATGGGCTAACAGCATCCCCGGTACAGTCGGTGGCGCGGTTTATGGCAATGCCGGCGCGCATGGTTCCGATGTCGCAGAAAAACTGCAGAGCGCCCTGGTGATCACCCGTGAAAACGGTACCCAGCGCCTAAGCAATGAGGAAATGGGTTACCAATACCGTTCCAGCAAGTTCAAACGGGAAGGAAGCGATGCTGTCATTCTCGAAGCTACCTTTATTGGCAAGTTTGTGCCAGCCGAAGAAAGTCTGGCGCTCCTGCAGGAATTGACCGAAAAAAGGCGCAAACACCAACCGGTTGGACCTTCCTTCGGCTCCACTTTCAAGAACCCCGACGGGAATTTTGCGGGCAAACTGCTTGCGGATGCTGGCATGAAAGGCGTCAGCTGCGGCAATGCCTCTTTCAGCACGGTACACGCCAACTTCATTCTCAACAACGGCGATGCCTCCGCCCAGGATTACTACTGCCTGATCCGCCAGGGGCAAAAACGAGTAAAAGAGCAATTTGGCGTCGAGCTTAACCTCGAAATTGAGTTGTTAGGAGAGTTTCAGGATGTCGAATAAACTCAACCTCGTCCTCATATTTGGCGGCAAGTCCGGAGAACATAAGGTTTCTCTCATGTCCGCTCGCTCGGTCCTGAACGCGATCGACCGCGGGAAATATGAGGTATTTATGGTTGGCATCACTGAGGAAGGTCATTGGTACGAAGCCGCCAACGGCATTGATGCCTTTGAGAAAAAGGAGTTTGACCAGCTTAACGAAGCCCTCATCCTTACCCGCCAGGAAAAGCCTTATCTATTCAAACTGGTCGATGGACAACTAGTGGAAATTGCTCCTATCGACATCATTTTCCCGGTACTCCACGGCACCTTCGGAGAAGACGGCACCATCCAGGGTCTTTTTGAGATCAACAACTGCGCTTATGTTGGCGCAGGCGTTTTGGCATCCTCTGTCGCGATGGACAAAGCCCTTTGTAAGGACGTTCTCACGAATGCCAACATCCCGGTCCTGCCTTACAGCCTGTATAGCCGCAACGAGATCGAAAACAATCTGCCCAGAGTCATTGAGGCGATCGAAAGCCATCTAAATTACCCTGTTTTTGTCAAACCAGCCAATCTCGGCTCTTCGGTCGGTATCAGTAAAGCCAAAAACAGAAGCCAACTGCAAGCTTCTCTCCAACTGGCTTGCCGCTATGACCGCCGCATCCTGGTTGAACAGGGCATCGAAGCCCGCGAGATCGAGGTCAGCATCCTCGGCAACGAAAACCCGATCTGCTCAGAACCGGGTGAGATCGTTCCGGGCGATGAGTTTTACACCTATGCAGACAAATACCTTTCCGGCAGCCCCAATGTTGCCATCCCTGCCCCCCTGTCTGAAGAAGACACTGTCAGGATCCGCACCTGGGCGATCGAAGCCTTCCGCGCAATCGACGGTGCCGGGCTTGCCCGCATCGATTTCCTGCTTGACAAAAATAACGGGCAGATCTGGTTGAGCGAGATCAACACCCTGCCCGGTTTCACACAGATCAGCATGTACAGCAAAATGCTCCAACATAGCGGCATCAGCTACTCTGATCTGATCGACCGTCTAATTCAGCTTGGTCTTGAACGCAAAGCCGAGCAAGACCGCACCATTCGGAAGTTTGAGGTTGACAATGGCAATTAAACCCAACAACCTTTCCCGTGCCGATCAGGTTCGCGCCCGACGCAGGATCGAACCCGTCAAGCGCAAACCGATCCCCCGTGTGCAGGAACGCGTCTCCCGTGAAGAGCGAAGCGCCTCCCGTGTCATCTCACGCCATGGTACATATCGCCCATCCGGTACATACACCACCAGCAACCGCTCACGCAAACCGGTCTATCTCTCCACTGGCACACCGGGCAGCGAAGTGCGATTGCCCGCTTTACCAAAACTTACGCTGAGCTGGCGACTCCTCTCAGCTTTGATCGCCATCGCAAGCATTGTTTTGCTTTACATGATGCGCAATGGAGATAATTTCAGGATCAACACCGTCAATTTGAGTGGCGGCATCCGTGTTCCCATGGAAGAAGTCAAAGCCAGTCTGGATGTCAATGGAGACTCGATCATCTTCGTTCAACCCCGTCAGGTTGAAGCAGAGATCCTGCAAAAATTCCCCGACATCAAGCAAGCTCACGTTTCAATTGAAATGCCCGACGCTCTCAACATTGTGATCGAAGAGCGCATACCAGCAATTCTCTGGTATCAAAATGATGAGGAATTATTCTGGATCGATCAGGAAGGATTCACCTTTACCGTTCGTGGAGAAGCCAACCTGCCCATTCGGGTCTACTCAGACACCACTCCACCGGAATCCTTGGGATATATCGCCCCTGACACACTCTTGACGCCTGAGGAGATGGAGGAGATCGAATTTGACGCGAGTATTTCGCCGGTCGATCCTGACTTCGTGATCGCCGTTCAGAAGCTTAACGCCATCAAACCCGCCGATACCCCTATGCTTTTCAGTAAAGAAAACGGTCTCGGTTGGAATGATCCGAACGGCTGGCAGGTCTTCTTTGGCAACAACACGGAAGACATTGATCTAAAGTTAATTGAATACAGCCATATCGTTCAAGCCATACTGGATAGAAACTTGCAACCAGTATTGATAAGTATGGAATTTCTACACGCACCTTTTTATCGTTTGGAGCACTAATATGGAAGAAGAAGCAATTGTTGTTGGAATCGATGTAGGGACCTCAAAGGTCTGTACCCTTATTGCCAGAGTTGAAAATGGCAATAACATCAAAGTCATTGGTGTGGGTATCGAACCCGCCAAAGGCTTGCGTAAAGGCACTGTGACCGATATCAACGCTGTCTCAGAGTCGATCGCTCGTTCTGTTGAAAAAGCAGAACGCACATCCGGCTATGAGATCACTGGCGCCATTGTCAATCTTGCCGGCACGCAGGTGTCCTCTACCATCAGCAAAGGAGCCGTTGGCATCTCCGGTCGCGTCATTGACCAGGAAGATGTCTTCCGCGCGCTCGATTCTGCCCAGGCGATCGCGGTGCCCCACAACCGTGAGATCATCCATGTCATCCAGCGTGGATTTAACATCGATGGGCAGGAAGGCATCAGCCAACCCATCGGCATGCACGGCTATCGCATGGAAGTTGAAGCCCACATCATCACCAGTGCCGCCTCAACCATGGAAAACTTACGCCAGTGTGTTTCCATGGCTGGTATTGAAGTGACCCAATTCGTGCTCAACCCCCTGGCTTCCAGCGAAGCTATCCTTTCAGAGACCGAGCGCGAAATGGGCGTAGCGGTTATCGACCTTGGCGCGGGTACTACTGACATCGCGATCTATGTCAAAGGCGATGTTTTTCACGCCAATGTCTTGCCCGTTGGAGGCAATCACATCACATCAGATATCGCTCTTGGATTGCGATTGCCCATGGATGTCGCCGAAGAAGTAAAACTGCAGCACGGTTACGCCATCCTTGACGAGATCGAGGAGGACGATGCCTTCAACATTGTCGCCTTTGGTTCCGAGCAAGCCACCAAAGTACAGCGAACCGAGTTGGTTAATATCATAGAAGCACGCGCCGAAGAGATCCTGATGATGGTTCAACAGGAGATCAAACGCTCAGGTTATGACGCCATGCTCCCCGCAGGGATCGTCCTGACCGGTGGAGGCGCTCAATTACCTGGCATTCGTGATCTGGCAGCCAATATTCTAAACCTGCCGGTCCGGGTTGCCAGACCAGAAAAAATGGTTGGCATGACCGACCAGATCAGCTCTCCAGCCTACGCCACCAGCGTTGGTTTGCTGAATTGGGGGGTCTTATTCAGTGAAACACACCAGGTCGGGACAAATGAACGATCTGGATCGACTTCGAACCAACGTAAGTCTGAAGCGGAAGGACTTAAAGCTTGGTTGCGGAGAATATTACCTTAAAACATTTATAAGCTTTATCTAGAGGAGATAAAAAATGGAAGCAAAAACATCTGAATCATTCGCAAGAATCAAAGTAGTAGGCGTCGGTGGTGGCGGCTGTAACGCTGTCAACCGAATGATCGCCGAAGGTCTGCAAGGCATTGAATTTATTGCCATCAACACTGATGCCCAGGCGCTGCTGAAATCTCAGGCGCAAACTCGCGTTCGCATTGGCGATAAAGCCACCCGTGGTCTTGGCGCTGGTGGCGATCCCAAAACTGGCAAAGCTGCCGCCGAGGAATCTGCCGAAGATTTGTACGAAGTCCTCAAAGGCAGTGATATGGTCTTCGTTACCGCTGGTATGGGTGGCGGAACCGGCACAGGAGCTGCTCCGGTGGTTGCCCAGATCGCCAAAGAAATTGGCGCCCTAACCATTGGCGTTGTTACCCGTCCTTTCGCTTTTGAGGGTCCGCATCGCTCCCGCTCTGCTGAAGAAGGCATCAATGCGCTCAAAGCTCATGCCGACACCCTGATCGTGATCCCCAACGATCGCCTGCTGCAAATTGTGACCAAGAACATCGGTCTCAACGACGCGTTCCGCATTGCAGACGACGTTTTACGACAAGGTATTCAGGGCATTTCTGAACTTATCACAATTCCTGGTCTTATCAATCTTGACTTTGCCGACGTTCGCACCATCATGTCCGAAGGCGGCGCAGCCCTCATGGCTGTTGGTCAGGCATCCGGTGAAGATCGCGCTCGTATCGCTGCTGAACAAGCGATTTCCAGCCAACTCCTGGACGTCACCATCAATGGCGCTCGCGGTATCCTCTTCAATGTTACCGGTGGTCCTAACCTGTCCCTCTTCGAGGTCAATCAGGCAGCTGCCATCATCAAAGAAACCGCCAGCTCGGATGTCAACCTGATCTTTGGTGCCGTTGTTGACGAAAACATGGGCGATGATATCCGCATCACTGTTATCGCGACTGGATTTGATCGTCCCAAGCCTGCGTTGGAGGCGGAGCAAAACTTTTTTCGTGCGACAACAAGCCACCGACCAGTAGAAAACACTTCAACACATTCAGCTCAAAAACAGGAGACGACACAGGCTGTTCAGACCTCCTATCAGGAGCAGAGTGTCTATACAAGCGAAGTAGATGTAGACGTGCCGTCTTTCCTGCGCCGAAACCGCAATCGGTAGAAGAAAGTCTGCTTCCTTTAGATAAGCTTTGATTAGCTGTCCAAATTACTCCCACTCTGTAGGCCATTTATAGAGTGGGAGTGAAATGAGCTCTTATCCTTGGGCAAAGTCCCCTGATCTCACGATTCAGGATAATGCTATTTTCAAAGGAACTGAGGTTTTTTGGGCATAACTTCAGATAAGTTTAACTAAGCAAAATTTTTTGTGGCTACGCGCAAATAGCTAAATAATTCTATAGCTTAATCTAAGTTCACTTTGTTAACGATTTTAACACCCTTTTTCCTCTATCCCCCAATTTTCCCAGCCCTATCAAGCTCCCAGACCCTGATTGTTTGATCGTTTCGTGTATCTTAAGCCGCTTTTTTCCTCAACTTTAATTTAAGGTTCTGATCCGACATTTTTGCCTTGTCATTTTTCGGTCGGCGTGCTAAAATCCTACCACTAAATCTTAGGGGTTCATAATTCATTACCCCAATATATGGTGGTAACCAGGAGTTTTTTATCATGAAGTGTCCTTATTGCCAGAACTTCAATACAAGTGTCATCGACACGACTAAAGACAAGCATGGTGGCATTCGCAGACGCCGCCGTTGTGATGTTTGCAATCAACGCTTTAGCACTTACGAGCGCCCGATCTTGACCACTCCCCTGCTCATAAAGCGGGACGGCACGCGTGAAGAATTCGACCGCGAAAAATTGCTTGCCGGTCTGCGCATGGCTTGTTCAAAACGCCCGATCCCCGCTGCAAAGCTGGATAAACTGGTCAATGAGATCGAAGCTGATCTCCAGAAGAGAGGTCGCTCCGAAGTCAGTTCCCGTATTGTTGGCGATCTGGCTGTCAAAGGACTCAAAGAAATTGACCATATCGCATATATCCGTTACGCGATTGTCTACTTGCGTATGGACGATCTTCATTCAATCCGCGAAGAAATCGACCACCTACTGACCGAAGAAGAAAACTAACAGAGGTTAATATGTCAACTACCAACCTAAACCATTTGGGTCTCTATCCAACGCCCCCACTTCCAGAAGGTTTGCCTTCTATTGAATTAAGCGATAACTCCAGACAAATTCTCTCCAAACGTTATCTCAGGCGTGCGCCTGATGGCAGCCATGCCGAAACGATTGACGAAATGTTCTGGAGGATCGCCTGGCATATCTCCGACACACCCGAACGTGTGGAAGACCACGACAAATTGGCACGGGATTTCTACCATATGCTGGTCAGCAAATCCTTCTTCCCTAACTCACCCACTTTTACGGGAGCCGGAACGCCCTTGGGTCAACTGGCTGCCTGCTTTGTCTTACCCATCTCGGATGACATGGGGCGCGCCAGAGATGGCATCTTCAGCACGCTACGCGATGCCGCCCTGATCCAACAAACCGGTGGCGGTAATGGTTTCAACTTCTCGCGCCTGCGCCCGGCTGGGGAAATTGTCAAAGCTTCTGCCGGTCAGGCGACCGGACCGGTTGGTTTCCTTAAGGTCTATGACAACTCCTTCGGAGAGATCGCCCAGGGCGGTACCCGCCGTGGAGCCAACATGGGGGTTTTGCGCGTTGACCACCCCGATGTGGAAGACTTCATCGAGTGCAAGACCAACGAAAACGCCATCACCAACTTTAATATTTCTCTGGCGATCACCGATGCTTTCATGCAGGCTGTTGAGGCTGATGCTGATTGGGAGCTGCGCTTCCCAGATGTCCATGCTCCAGAATACAAACAATTCAGCGGCACCATCACCCAGGCTGAAAAAGCCGGTATGACAATTAAAACGCACAAAAAAGTAAAAGCCCGTCAAATTTTCGATAAATTTGTCATGCAAGCCCATCATAATGGTGAGCCTGGCGCGCTCTTCATCGACGCTGCCAATCGGCAAAATCCCGTTCCGCACCTCTACGAACTGGAAGCCACCAACCCCTGCGGTGAGCAATGGTTGGGACCTTACGAGAATTGTTGCCTTGGCTCGATCAACCTTGCCCAGCACAAAGGCGAAAATGGCACAGTGGACTGGGAAAAACTCCGTCGCACGACCAAAACCGCGACCCAATTCCTCGATCACGTCATCGACAAAAACGCCTACGTTCCAGCCGTTCCTGAATTAAAGGAAGCCGCCATGAATGCCCGCCGGATCGGGCTCGGCATCATGGGCTTGGCTGACCTGATGTACCACTGCGGCGTTCGCTATGGCTCCGAGGAATCACTCGAGTTCTCGGGGCAGATCATGGAATATATTCGCTATTTCTCCATGGAGACCAGCATCGAATTGGCAGAAAATTTTGGCGCTTTCCCTGCTATCAAGGGCAGCATCTATGACCCTGAGAATATCCAGTGGGAAGTTCCTACCCCGCTTAGCCCATATACCCGCAACTGGCATCGTCCCTATATTGATTGGAACCTGATCACTGAAGGCATCAAACAACATGGCATTCGCAACGCAGCTCAAACCACCATCGCCCCCACCGGAACCATCGGTACGGTAGCTGGTGTTGAAGGCTACGGCTGTGAACCCGTCTTTGCCCTTGCCTACGTTCGTCATGTCAACGACAAAGGCAACGACCTGATCCTCAATTATGTCAGCCCCTACTTCCAGGCAGCTTTGGATGCCGTTGACCTGAGCGAAGAAGTAAAAGAAAGCATCATTGAGCAAGTGCTTGATCACGGAAGCTGCCAGCACATCGAACAACTCCCGCAGCACATCCGCAATGTCTTCGTGGTTTCTTCGGATATCACCGCCGATGAACACATCCACATCCAGGCAGCCCTACAGCGTTTTGTTGACAACAGCTTAAGCAAGACAATCAACTTCCCCGCTGGAACGACCGAAGAAGAAGTTGGCAAGGCTTTCATGCAGGCCTGGAAACTGGGCTGCAAGGGCATCACGGTCTACATTACTGGTTCCCGTGACAAGGTCGTGCTTGAAACCAAAGCCACCATGGAAAAGAAAGACGAACCTGAAGAAGTGAAAATGCCCCTCCTCTATGGGCAGGATGTTGATGGTCAGCTCAGCCTATGGAAAGAGAGCAAAAAGCCTCGCCCCAAAGCCTTGAAGGGATATACCTACGCGATCGGGACCCCGCTCGGAAAAGCCTTCGTTACCATCAATGAAAACGGCGGCGACCAACCTTTTGAGGTCTTTATTACCACAGCAAAAGCTGGCTCTGAAACCGCCGCTCACTCAGAGGCGATCGGTCGTCTGATCTCCTACAACCTGCGTATCGCTTCACCGATCGAACCGCGCGAGCGCCTGCGCATCATTCGCGACCAACTGGCAGGCATCGGCGGCGGTCGCTCCCTCGGTTTTGGTATAAACCGCGTGCGTTCCCTGCCTGATGGCATTTCTAAAGCTCTGGATGAGTACCTCGTCCAGGATGAGCCTGAAACAGAAACCTACATCATGCCAGTCGCTCAGGAGCCTTTACCGCTTGGCAACGAACCATCCCTCTTCCACAAGATCGGTGAACTCTGCCCCGAATGCGGCGAAGCGACCATGATCAATGAGGAAGGCTGCCGCAAGTGCTACACCTGCGGTCACAGTGAGTGTTGATATAGCAATTATTGCTTGTTTTAATCAAATCTGATATTAGGAGAGCAACCTGTACGGACGGGGTTTAGCCCCGTCCGATTCATTCGATTATCAATGCATTTGAATTTGAATAAGAATGGCTTCGAATCAGATCAACGCTTTTTAATCATGCCAGATTAATTCCCAATCAGCGATAAAGACGCTTTCGCCTTCGGTGATCCCAGCCTCGCGCAGGGCTCTGTCTACCCCAATTCCCGCCATGAACTTTTGGAATCGCCGCAATGAACCAGGCTGATCAAAAAAGGTCATCGCCGCAGCCCGTTCGATCCGCTTTCCTGTAACGATCCAGCCCTCATCCGTCTGCTCGATCTCAAAGGCATCCGGGTCTTCATCCGCGCGGTAGACGGGCAGGCTTTCCTCAACCGGTTCGACCGGAAGCTCCTGCAAAGCGTGCCAGGCTTTCCACATCAGCTCTTTTAAGTTCAGCTGTGTAACCGCTGAGACCGGCATCAGTTCGACCCCTTCAGCTTTCAAAGTCTCGCTGAGCGCGTCAAACTTTTCAGTAACCATGGGCAGATCCATTTTGTTCAATACGACAATTTGAGGCAAAGCGCCCAGTCTCTCATCAAACATATCCAATTCGCCGTTGATGACCCGATAATCTTCCAGAGGGTCTTCACTCAATCCATCCAAAACATGGATCAGAATTCTGGTCCGCTGAACGTGCCTCAAAAAGTCAAAGCCCAACCCTACCCCTTCGGATGCTCCTTCAATTAAGCCGGGGATATCCGCCATCACCATGGTAGTATCCAGGTTGAGCTGAACAACGCCTAAATTCGGTTCAAGCGTCGTGAAAGGATAGTCAGCGATCTTCGGGGTCGCGTTGGTTGTAGCAGCCAAAATCGACGATTTTCCAGCGTTAGGCAAACCGACCAAGCCGACATCCGCGATCAGCTTCAATTCAAGTCTAAGCACGAATTCTTCGCCTGGTTCGCCTCGTTCAGCCGTCAATGGCATCTGATTTCGACTGGTCGCGAAATGTTGGTTGCCCCTGCCGCCCCTGCCCCCCTTGGCAACGATCAGCGTTTGTCCGGCTTCCACCAGATCACCGATCAGCTCGGTCGTATCGTCATTGTAGACGATCGTTCCAGGCGGAACCTCGATCACCAGATCGGGTGCTGAACGTCCGGTACGATTACTGGGTCCACCGTTCTTTCCTGCCTGAGCATTGAACTTCTGGTTGTAATGAAATTTGTTTAGCGTGTTGAGAAGCGGGTTCACCTTTAAAACAACATCGCCGCCGCGACCGCCATCGCCGCCATCCGGACCTCCACGCGGACGATATTTTTCACGGTGCATGTGCACCATCCCATCGCCCCCTTTTCCGGAGCCAACTTCAATTACAACTGAATCAATAAACATAACACTTCTCTTTCTGATCTTTCCTAAAGTTTAACACGAAAAGGGGTCGGCTGTTGCCGACCCCTTTATTATTGGTCAAGATCACTTATGCTTTGGCGCCAAATTTCTTCTTGATCACATCAAAGAGGGTCGGATAACCGATCTCCTGCAGTTTGTAATCAGCTTTGACGATCGGCTTATCGATGGTCATAACACGGCGCAGGTCAATCGGGGTACCGCTGACTACCACGTCAACATCGGAATTGGCGATCGTCTGCTCGAGGTCGCGCACCATCTTTTCGCCATAACCCATAGAGGGAAGAACATTGCCCAGATGCGGGAAATTCTCAAAAGTGGTTTTGAGATCGCCAACTGCAAAGGGTCGGGGATCAACTATTTCAGCCGCGCCATAGCGTTCTGCAGCAACATAACCATAGTCGTAGGGCAGATCGCCGTGGGTGATCGTCGGACCTTCATCGATAGCCAAAACGCGCTTGCCTTTGATCGCGTCAGGATCTTCAACAAAAATCGGTGAAGAGGCTTCAACAATGATCGCGTCAGGATTGGTCTTCTTGATGCTCTCGCGAACGGTCTTGATCGCTTTCGGTTCAGCGGTATCGACCTTGTTTATAACAAAGACGTCTGCCATGCGCATATTAACTTCGGCAGGATAGTAGCGCAGTTCATGACCAGCACGGTGCGGGTCAGTAACGACTATCAGAAGATCGGGATCATAAAAGGCAAAGTCATTATTGCCGCCGTCCCAAACGATGATATCAGCTTCTTTTTCAGCTTCGCGCAGGATTGCTTCATAATCGACACCGGAGTAGATGATGACGCCGTTATCGATATGAGGTTCGTATTCCTCGCGTTCTTCAATTGTGCATTTGTGGAGGTCCAGGTCTTCGTAGGTAGCAAAGCGCTGAACTTTTTGCTTGACAAGGTCGCCGTAAGGCATTGGGTGACGAATCGCGACAACTTTATAACCCAGCTGCTGCAAAACCTCGGTCACACGACGGCTGGTCTGGCTTTTACCGGCTCCGGTTCGGATCGCGGTAACGGCGATCAGGGGTTTGGTGGATTTTACCTGGGTCTTGCCGGTGCCGATCAACTTGAAATCCGCGCCCATGGCATTGACCAGAGCGGATTGATGCATGACATATTCATAAGGAACGTCGCTATAAGCAAACACGACCTCATCAACATCGAGCTTCTTGATCAGATCTCCCAATTCGCTTTCGGGGAATATCTCAATTCCATTGGGGTAGAGTTTCCCTGCCAGTTCAGCCGGGTACTTGCGACCGTCAATGTTCGGAATCTGATTTGCTGTGAACGCTACCACATCGTACTGATCGTTGTCACGATAGTAGGTGTTAAAATTGTGGAAGTCACGACCTGCTGCTCCCATGATGATTGTACGTATACGACTCATAAAATTCTCCTTTTGTTTTTTGTTAGTCTTATTCTACATCACTTGCGGGGCTTGGATGCCCAACAAGTTTAAAACCTTTTCTAAAGCAATTCTGGACGCCTCAACCAAAGCCAGACGTGAATTGCGAACATTATCCTCAGCTTTTAATACCTGACACTGATTATAAAAATCATTGAAAGCTTTTGCCAGGTCATAAGCATAGGCTGTCAGGATCGAAGTCTTGAACTCATTGGCAGCCCTCATGACCTCATCCGGAAGCTTGGAAAGCTTTTCTATCAGGTTGATCTCACTGCTCTCCAGTTCGTAGTTGAAGGTGGCGTCGTTCTTTTCGCTGGAATCCGCCCGGCGCAGGAGGCTGATCGCGCGCACATTGGCATACTGAATATAAGGGGCTGATTGCCCGTTAAAATCCAGCGCGCTGTCCCAGTCAAAGGTCACGATCTTATTATTTTCGCGGGAGATCATTGGGAATTTGATCGCCCCAATAGCGACCTTTTCAGCTACATCCTTCATCGTTACTTCATCCAGATCCGGGTTTTTATCACGTACGACATCAAGCGCGCGCTGGGTTGCCTCACGAACCAGATCGTCCAAAAGCACAACCGTTCCATCGCGTGAAGACATGACCACATTGCCAGGCAAATTTACGATCTCATAAGCCAGGTGATAGATCTTCTTTGCTCCCTCAAACTCCATCAATTCCAGGATCTTTTGCATCTGCTTCATGTATAAGCTTTGCCGCACGTCGATGACATAAACAGACTGGTCAAGATCATATTCCTCAAACTTCATCATTGCCAAAGGCAGCTCTTTGGTGGCATAAAGCGAGGTTCCGTCAGACCGCAAAACGACCGCGACGCGATATTCTTCTTTTGTGCCCAGGATCTTGTCCAGATCCACAATCACAGGATTTTCCGGTCGTCCATCAGTAGCAATTCCCTTTTTGATCAGGTCTTCAACCAGCACCTTGCCGGACTCTTCAACATCGCTCTCAAAGTAGATGCGGTCAAAATGCTCTCCCAAAAGCTCGTAGACCTGGGCAAAACCATCCATTGACCACTGTCTGGTTTTGAGCCACAGATCATAAATATCCTTATCGCCTTCATCCCAGCGCTTGAAATAAGCGCGGACGGTCTCTTCAAAGCCTTCCTGATCGTTATACCTTCGGTCCGCTTCTGCATACAGATCAGCCATCCAGCGCATCTTATCTTCCGGTGGCTGCTCTCCGGCATGATACATTTCGTAATTGCACATCCATTTTATAACGTGCAAGCCAATATCGCCGATATAGTTGGCGCGGATCACTTTTTTGCCACTTGCTTCAAGAATATTACAGATCGAACCAGCCAGGATCACATTGCGCAGATGACCGACATGCAAAGGTTTGTGAGTATTAGGATTGGAATACTCCACCATAACCCGTTGCCCACTCTCTGCTTGCTCTCCGTAGGATTTGCCCGCCGCAAGAATGGTTTCAATCACATTTTTTGCATATTGATTGCTGTCAAAAAAGAGATTCAGGTAGCCTTTTAAAGCTTCTTTTCGCCTGATGCCAGGGACATCGCCAAGATACTCGCTTAGTTTTTCAGCCAAAGCCTGGGCGTGCTGAGGAACAGGCAAACTCTTTTTCGGGTCTGCGGCTGCAAGAGGAAACAAAGGCACCGCGACTCCCCATTCACCAGAAAATGGCACATCCCTTAATTCAATCTTCCCTGAGGGCAAGCCTTCTTCCTGACAAAATTGATCGATCCTGCCCCTTAGTTCTTCTTTCAACGCATCAAACATAATAAAACCTCTACTAAAGTTGTCAGCATTATAACATCTCGGCCAGCATTTTTCACCTTTGTTTGATACAGAGTAATAATCATCAGTATGAAACTTGTAGAGTTCTCTGTGGCAAGGGTTAAATCCAGGTAGGGCGTGATTGAGCAGTGCTTTTCTGCTCAATCCGCCGTTCAGATGACATAAAAAGACCTTTTCGTGCAAAAGCTAAGATAAAAGAAAAAAACATAAAATAACCTACTTCCTGAACAAGTAGTTGAGAACACAATCTATTTATTATTCTATACTGAGAATTGCTAGATACAGAGCAACAATTATCAGTATGAAAATAATTGTCCCATGGTCGAGAAACCACATCTGAACTGAATTAATAAAAGACCCACCCTCTTTAATTACCCCACCTGGGAACTACACCCAGAACGCAAGCAGTCCCAGCGCTACGCTGGAGGGAGTTGTAGGTTTGACTATCGTCAAAATGCCATTCTTCGGCTATGACTAGTACTCATCACAGCGTAGTCGTAAAACTACGAGCAATCCTAAGTAACTCAACCCCCTCCTGGGAGGTGGTTGGGGGGTGGGTCTTGCCATCACTAGAAATAAAAGCCTAAGTTGAACCCGACCTTGTAAGTAGGATTGCTTTCATGTCGTAGGTGTTTCGCTTGGAAGAGGTAGGTCGTGACGAAGTGCCCGTAAGGGTATAGACAGAGGTGTGCATTTCGCACCTCTGTTAATCCGACGTCCAACAATGTTGTTTTTCTTCTGAGGGTTTAATCCGATATTCTTACGCGGGCTGCCTGTTATGGCGTTGCGGTTTCGCTTGGAACCGGGCTTGGCGTACTCTCAGGCGTGTCGCTGGGAGTAGGTTGAGGCGTTGATGTCGGCGATGGCGTTTCCGTGTTTGTACTGGTCGGTGTCGGGGTATTTGTTGCCGTAGGGGTTGGCGTGTTTGTTATGGTCGGTGTTAATGTCGGGCTTGGCGTCATAGTTTCAGTTGGCTTGGGCGTCTCCGTGGCTGTTGGGCTTGGAATTTCCACACTCACAATTAGTTCAGGTCCAAACAAGACACCTTTGTCGCTTTGTATCTGCCAGACCCCATCATAGACACCATGATAGCTCGGAGCGATCAGTTCAAGCGAGACCTCAAAAACCTCTCCAGCCATAATCTTCCTTAAATTCGTAGGCGAATTGCCGCCCATTCTGTTCCCGCGCACATAAACAAGCTTGAAGCCCTCCCAGTCGCAGGTTCCGTTATTCTGCAAACGCCAGATCTTTGTAAATGTAGCTCCCGGACTCATGATCTTTCTAGTGGAAGCATTTGGATCATCCATATTCAACAAAGACAAACTACATTCCATTGGCGTACTGGTTTCGGTGGGCGTTGGGGTTCGTGTTGGCGTTGGGCTGGGAGAGGGTGTAATTTCTTCCTCGCTCATCACCTGGATCAAAACCGCCACCTCATCACTGACAAAATGCTTCCCTTTCTCATCATACAAATTGACCGTGATCATCGCAGCACCCTCCTGAGTAGGGATCCAGGGCTGGTCAATCATGGTCGCGTTAGCAGGATGGTCTTCATAGAGATCCAGACGAATGGGTTGACGATTCACCAGCAATTCAAGACGTGACCATTTCACGCCCAAGGGGATGCTTGAACACACGATAACCTCTCGATTTAAAGGCAAAGTATCGCCGGAAGTTGGATGCAGAATTTCAATCTGAAGATTACTGTTTGCGCTATTACGATTACACGCGAACAAGACAACTGCCATCAGCAGAATTATGATCAATATTGCGGGTGGAATCCATTTCTTCATCATTCCTGCTCTCTATTATAGAGACGAAAAACAGTGAAATTAGTTCCATATCTCAGGTCAACCGATAAGCCGTATTCTGTCGCGGATGCGCATCTATCTAGGCTGACTGTCACCAGCCAGCTCATGCGGTCTACCCGGAGATCAAATGAGCCGAGCAAGCTCTCTCTCCTGTTTGACCTTGCACCGGATGGGGGTTACCTTGCCGAGCTTGTTACCAAGATCGCGGTGGTCTCTTACACCACCATTTCAACCTTACTCCCTTGGAGCGGTATGTTTCTGTGGCCCGATCCGAAAGCTTACGCCCTCCCAGGTGTTACCTGGCATCCAGCTCTGTGGTGTACGGACTTTCCTCACTCGTTTGAGCGCGCGCACCTGGCTGACCTGAGTGAATTAAGAATATCATAAAGCTGTTTGAATGTGTTAGATCATGGATAGCAAGCTCTATTCATAAAGCATTATAAGATAGCCAGATTCATTAGGAATCCGGCAATCATAGGTAGGAAAGGTGTTATGCCCTCCGGGTATTGCGCTTCTTAACCCGACATTACGGTCAAGAAACCTAAAGATTCCTGTGAGAACGTAAAAATATTGGTAACCTTCAACCCTGACAGTGATATCCTATTCACGCGCAAACTAATCATCCCTCCAGGCTTTTCAACAGCACATCCAGACAAATCCCAATCCCCTCAACCATGGTCTCCAAACTCATCGACGCAATGTTTGCTCTATCCAGAACCTGTACAGGCAAGTAAGGCAGATGGATAAACCCAGCGGGCAGGTTTTGCTGGTTCCGCGCCAAATAATGCAAGACCGAATACATCAGATGATTGCAGACAAAGGTGCCTGCTGTGTTTGAAATACTGGCAGGGATTCCCCTTTCAAGCATTGCCGCGACCATCTCCTGAATTGGGAGCGTCGAAAAATAAGCCGTCGGTCCATCAAGAACGATCGCCTGCTCAAGCGGTCTATTGCCCTCATTATCTTCAATGCGAGCGTCATCTACATTAATTGCCACACGTTCAGGGGTGATCGCGGTTCTCCCACCAGCCATGCCGAGCAAGACGACCGCATCCGGTTCCTCTTTCTGGATCGCTTCTTTGACAACTTGACTAGACTTGCCAAAAACAGTAGGAAGCTGAAGTTTGATGATCCTGTCACCATCAACTTCATCCGGTAAATGTTCCAGCGTTTCAAGTGCTGAATTGATTTTGTCATCCCCAAATGGGTCAAAAGCAGTTAGGAGTATCTTTTTTTCCGATTTCATGGTAAAAATATACCCGAATTTCTAAGAATGCGAGCATTTTTAGTTCAGAATTCAAGAAAAGACAAGCAATAACTGGACAAATTGCTATTTTATTGTAAAATAGTCTTTTGCACGCATGAAAGCAATTAGTTTGGAGGAAGAAGTTGGCTAATATTAAGTCTCAAATCAAGCGAAACAAACAAAACCAGGCAGCACGCCTTCGTAATCGTGTCTACCGTGGTTCCGCCCGTACCTATATCCGCAAAGCTCAGGCTGCCATCCGCGCTGAAGACAGCGAACTGGCTGAAACCGAAGTTTTGAAAGCGATTCGCGCTCTGGATAAGGCTGCGTCCAAGGGTGTTATTCACAAGAACAACGCCGCCCGCAGAAAATCCCGCTTGATGGCACGTTACAACGCAATTAAAGAGTAAATTTTCCCATTTTACTAAGATCAGAGGCTGTCCCAAAATCCTGGCACAGCCTCTTAAACTTTAATTTAATAAGTAAATAACAGATTTTCAAAAACCACCTATTAAAACAGAGCCATCGTCTCCACCTGATTTCGCGTCTCACCAGATCAATGCTTGAATGGCATTCGTCGGAATGTGAACCCAGTCCTACAAAATGATCCGCAGACAATGGAAAAAAACAGAAAACCTATCTCTCATCATTTAACAGCTCGTGCTAAAAGACATCATATATACCAAAACAAGAAGTTACTACACCTCTCAATAGATGGTCGTTTTCAAAACTAACTTGATCTCAGGTGAATACTTTATCCCATCCCAAAAAAAGAGACTGCCCTTTTTGGACAGTCTCTCCTGAGCAATACACTTTTAGACTTTATTGAATTGAGATACCGTTGTAGTCTTCACCAGCGGCACCACCACCAACAACCTGTTGGATACGAACCACTACAGCAAGTTGAGATCCGGCAGGACCTTCAACGACAGCGGAACCACCGTAGGTGTTATCGGCATAGTAACCGAATTCACCGCCCATCAGACCTTCAGCAGTGGAGTTGACTTTGCCACCGGCAGGAATAGCGGGCAAAGGTCTGGATCCAACGAGATTACCATTCTTGTCATAGTATTTCACTACAACAGCGCCAGCTGCGAGATTTCCACCGACATTCTGGATAGCGATATAAGCACGTTGGCGAGCGCCATTAGCCCAATGAGCAGTAGTCCAGCGAACGTAGGGCAAAGCGACTTTGGATGCACCGCGTGGGAAACCGAGGAAAGCGGTTGAGAGACCACCACCATAGATCTTACCCATGGCAACGATATTACCAGTTGCTTCAATGGTTGCTGAACCAATGAAACCAGCTGGATTCTTATCACAAGTCACGAATGACTGTTTTGCTCCGGGAGCCAGGGTGATGGGGCCATGATTGGAACCATTGCTGTATTTCACTGTGACGCTTATATTTGAGCTGGTCGTATTTTGGACAGCATATGAGGAATCGTATTTGCCCGAATACCGACACATTGCGGAGGGCATGTAGATCTTGTTCGCGAACTCATTTGTTCCTTCAAAGGCATAGGCAGTGTATCCACCAATCGCTAATTCCATCGCTGTTGCAACGACCAGTCCACCAGTGGAGCTGCCAGTTTTAGTGGCATAGATCTGTAGTGAGCCGCTAAAGCCTGCTGGAATTCCGGAGATGGTACCTAGGTCAAAGTACTTTGTAGCCCCCGGAGGGATCGGTGAAACAGTGATTGAGATAGGTGCACCGGAAGTAGGAACAAATTCCAGACGATAATCGTTGTTAACTGTGTCAACATTCTGAACGGAAATAACTGAGTTATAGTCATACCTTTGTTTGAGTACAGTTGGGACCAAGACATAGCTGGAGCCGGCTGTAAAACCGTTTGACAGCGGGCGGACTTTCACTGCACTGGTTGAAGGTGCAACCTGCACCAATGTGGCAACGATCGGTTGGTTGGAGGACATGATCGCAGAGCCTTTGAAGCCATTGGCAATATTACCAACACTTCCAACGTAAATTGATGAGCCAGCCATCTTCGCAAGCTGAGGAAGATCGATGGTAATAGGGTTAGCTGAAGATTCGGCAAAGAACGTCAAGGAAATAGTTGCCGGACCATCGCCGACGTTTTGATAGGTAATTGAAGTGGTGAATGGCGTATTGTACGCACCAGCTTGGACAGGCTTTACTGCAATGCCGGTTAAAACAAGGACTAAAACGAGCAAAACGCTAAAAAACTTATTTTTCATTTTTCCTCCATCTAAAGATGTATTTTCCTACATTTACATTTTATGGGAATA
>JBMNVH010000021.1:0-43689 GCA_050946715.1 Anaerolineaceae bacterium
TTTTTCGACATATCTTGTTTGCTCAAGCAAACGTGCAGTTCCAATCTGCATTTGTCCAATACCAATTGATGCATCTCGGCCGGTTTGTAGTCTTATAATTACTTGAACAAATTCTACAGAATCTGCTAAGCAATCAGATATAAAGATTCTTCTTTCGATTGCTGATGATTCATGTCTGATTACAGCTGCTATTAATTCGGTTGGAATATCGGTCTTTTGTGAAGCTTTGTTTATTTCATTATCGAGTCTTCTCACGTACTGTCCACCAATAATGTCTCTCTGAAATGTATCTATCACGTTCACAGCTTTTTTTATAAGATTATCAAAAAAATCGTCAATTCCATTTCCACTCGAATCTGTATACCTCAGCGGATTATTGTTGACATAGGCGTATCTGTCAAAACCCTGTGTCCCCTGATGCGGTGGCACAATGGTATCAGCTTGCAAAAAACGACCAATTGCGGGGTCGTACCATCGCGCGTTGTAGTAATAGATATCCCCCACCTGCATCTGCCCGGTGTAGCCATAATCGGTCTCCTGATTGCCTGTGCTGCTGCGCGTTGTGCCCCAGGCATAATAACTGCTTCGGCTTAGCTCATTCCCGTTTTTATCCGCGGTTACGCTGGTACTGCCCAGATGATCTCCATAGATCCAAATATAATCACCTCTTTCCGTTTTCGTTGCTATCCTGCTTGACCCGGCATAATAATAGCTTTGCCCGGAAATGGTCTCAAAATCCGCTCCTTCTCCATTATGAATCACTGGTAAATAGGTCTTATAGTCCTGCCCCCTTAGCAGCGCTGGTGGATTGACAGGATCAACGATACCGATGCTATCAAAGAATTTCTCATAATAGTCGCCAATATAAACGCTAACACTGCCATCCCCACGTTCCGTCATCACACGATTGCCATCGCCGTCATAAACATGCGTGTCCCCATTGTAGCTGATCAGATTCCCCTGGATGTCATAGGTGATATTCTGCCCATATCGTTTGATCATCTGTCCATTGGAATCATATTCAAATACATTGTGATTATTTCCATATCCAGTTACTGCATGGGGTCTTGTGACTGACGTGCCATAGTGATACTCGCCATCTATACCAGTTTTACTCTGCAGGTTGCCTGTAGTAGGGTTATAGCTGTAGTTCTCATTATAAGCTCCCCCAACACTTGTCAATCTGTTGAGCGCGTCATAAGTGAAGTTGAGAACCTCATCATTGTCCTTGATCTGGATGATGTTGCCAATGGCGTCATACCCATAACTAAGGTTTTGCAGATTTGCCAAAAACGTTTGACCACTCGAGTTAATCCTTGCCGCTATATTACTGATTCTATTCGCGGATTCAACCCAGTTCTGATGATATTCATAACTCCTTATGCTGCCATTGCCAAATCTCTGTTCAATAACTCGTCCATGGTTATCAATAACACGCTCTTTTAGAATGAACTGATTGTTGCTTTTCACCTGGACAACCTCACCCTGTTGATTATAAGTGAAGTTTACCCGGTCGCCGTTGGGGAAGAACATCTGTATTATTCGATCCAGACTGTCATATCTCCATTGAGACGTGCGCTTTTTTGTCCAAACTAAAGTCGATTAAAAAATATAAAGATTGATTTAGAGCTAGAAGACCTTGATGTGACAATAGCAGAAACCAAACCGACCTATATGGAAACCAAAGATTTCATCTACAAAGAGACAGGAGAAAAAGTATCTCACCTCAATATTGCCCAAGTAAAAAGAAAATTAGGGTTAATTGAAAGAAAGAATTATAATATCAGCAAATCCGAGAAAATGCAGCCCAGGTTGACAATCGAAAAAAGAAAACTGTAAAAGGCGTAATGCAGCACTTCAAAATGATAGACTAACTAATTTACAATTGTAAATTAAGGGTTTCGATGGAAGTCGAAAGGAATTGATTATTAATTACTAGATAGGAGGATAATTTTATATGGTGCAGTATGAGGACTTAAATTTTTCCAGAAAGCCAAGTACAGCGAGGCTTTCAAATAGAATGAACTCAATAATTTGGGCGATAGAATACTGCATAGAGAAAGCGGCATTATTTCCTGCATTGATATTGCTTTATTCATCAATTGATGTTTTGGCTTCCTTGATGACTAGTGATGGGTATTCAACTGGTGCAAGTTTTAAACCATGGGCAAATGATTATTTTTTTAGTAAAGGTAATTTTGCGTTTGATGATGATGATTTGTGGAATGCGAGATGTGGCATTGTTCACACACTGAAATATGAATCAAAAGGAAATAACCCTAGAAAAATTCGATATGCAATATCAATCAATGACAGTGATATTAAAGCTATCACAAATCCAGCACAGGAAGTGGGTGTTCAATTCGAAGAAATGTTTGATGCGTTCAAAAGCGGATATAAAGAATACCTTGAATTTTTAGAATCCACAACTGATCCAAATATAAACTCGAATCTGAATAAACTCCCACAATTTACCGATTGGATTCCTATAAATACTTCTAAACCCTCAGACAAATAATCCATTTTTGAAAACAGAGAGGATTAACACCGTGGAGAGTACGAACAAAAAAATTTCCTAAGACTATATGTTAGTTTTCTAATTATTGAAACAAGCTGTTTTACATCAATATCGCGGAGGATTAGTCATTGGCCGGTTCTATACAAATCATCACTGGAGTTTTTTATATATTGATCGTCAACTATACCCCTATTGTGTTCCATAAGACAATAACTTTTTTACATAAAACAAATTTACGAGCTCCTTGCTTTTTGATTAGACATTACAATAGTATGAATAATAAAGATTGGTGAAAACAATGAGAAAACTTAATAAAAAAGATCTAAAAGAGTTGATAGATGTTTCATCAGGTAGAAAAAAAGCGGATTTGTTGATCAAAAATTGTAAGATCGTAGATGTTTATAATTCCGAAATTTATGACGGGGACATAGCTATCGTAAACGGAAGAATAGCTGGAGTAGGAGAATATGAAGCCGATGAGCTTGTTGATGCTGAGGGTTCTTTTGCGGTGCCGGGCTTTATCGATGCTCATATTCATATCGAATCGGCTTATGTGAGCCCTGAGGAATTAGGACGTTTGGTGGTTCCGTGCGGCACCACAACGATAATAGCCGACCCGCATGAGATCGTGAACGTTTGTGGAATTGACGGGCTAAATTATATGATTGACGCATCCGAAGAAACCGCTTTGGACATAAAGATCATGTTGCCTTCGTGTGTACCGGCAACACCTTTTGAGAATGCGGGAGCAATCATTGATGCGGCAGCTATGCAAGAGCCCATAAAAAACGCCGCAATACCAGGCTTGGGCGAGTTTATGGATTTTGTCGGTGTGACAGACGCAAGAGATGATGTGCTTGACAAGCTGCTGCTTGCCTATGAGAACAATAAAATAATTGACGGTCATTGTCCAGGCTTATCCGGAAATTTGCTTAATGCCTACGTGTCAGCGGGGATCACGACCGATCATGAATGTTCCACCCCCGAGGAAATGCATGACAAGATCAGACGAGGTATGTATATACAATTAAGACAGGGTTCAGCTTGTCACGATCTGGAAAACCTTCTGGAAGGTCTTACCCCGGAAAATTCGCGAAGATGTTTATTATGTTCCGATGACAGACAGACAAAGACAATTTTTGAATCAGGACATATGAATGACCATTTGAGAATTTGTGTCAAAAAAGGTATCAATCCTATCGTAGCCATACAAATGGCGAGTTTAAACGCGGCGGAGTGTTATCGACTTCATGACAGAGGCGCTATCGCACCGGGACGCAGAGCGGATATTGTTCTATTGGATGATCTGGAAAACTTTAATGTAAAGAGAGTTTTTATTGAAGGTAAGGAAGTTGCCAGAGATGGCGAATATTTACTTCCCATCAAAAAGCATTCCATAGAAAAAGTAAGGGGAAGGTTCGCAGTTAAAGACTTCTCCAAGGATAAATTAAAGCTTGCATTGAAATCCAACAAGGTGAACATCATCGATATACTGCCGGGTGGGGTATTGACCGCGAAGGGACAGGCTAAAATAGAACTTTCCTATGACGGAGATTTTGTTTACAACCCGAATGAAGATATCGTAAAAGTAGCTGTAGTCGAAAGACATCAAAACACAGGCAATGTCGCGGTAGCATTGCTCAGAGGATATGGAATTAAGAAAGGCGCAATAGCGGTATCGATCGCTCACGATTCCCACAACATGATTGTTGTGGGTGTCAATGATGATGATATGGCTTTTGCCGTGGAGAAATTGATAGAACAAGAAGGCGGAATAATTCTCGTAAAGGATTCTCAGATAGTTGACGCCATGCCAATGGAGATAGGTGGGATCATGAGTTCCCAGTCCGGAGAATGGGTTAGCGCAACCTTGGGCAGGATCCACGATACGGCTCACAGCGAATTAGGAGTGAATGAAAGTCTTGAACCAGTAATGGTGCTTACATTCATGTCTTTGGCAGTTATTCCAGAAATTAAATTAACAGACATGGGATTGTTCGATGTAAGCAAGTTCAAATTTATCAGCATCGAATCGGATGAAGAATAATGCGTTAGGGAATGAGGTGTAAAGAACAGGACATTTATTATACATCTAACATACCAACTTTTCTTCTATCGTCCAAAATACAATTCAATCCCAGGGCAAACGTATCTAAATAAAGATGGTTTTTATTTCAAGCGAATATACAAACATTAACAACTTAGGGGGCAGGAGCGCAGCCTGACCGACATGAATCATTGCCCCGAAGGGTTACTGCTGTTTTTTACTCCCATAAGAAACTCCTAAAACAAAGCGTTGGAGAGGTCGGAGCGGTATTGGCGGGTGGAGGGGTGGTCGTCGCTGAGAAGTTCGAGCAGACCCAGGAAGATCTCTTTGGTCTGTCCGTCACGATGGTTTTTGTCTTTTTGCAAAACGCCGAGCAGATCATCCAGGGCGATCAGTACCTTGCCTTTTTTTGCCATGCGAAGTGCGTTCTGGAATGCAGATCCCTGAACACCTTCAATAGAACAGTCTAATTTGATCAAAAAAATGCACCTACAAGAACTATCAAATTGTTAAATCGTCTGATAAAATTCTGCCCAAGAGGAAATTAAAATGATAGATGAAAAAACGCTAAAAGCAATCAAAAAATTCCAGCAGGATGAGATAAATGACCATGCTATTTACAAGCAAATTGCTGATGGATTAAAGAATGAAGAAGATGCCAAGAAAATACAAGGTTTGAGTGATGACGAGTTAAGTCACAGCCAGTTTTGGGAGAAGCATACCGGCTGGGTTGCCAAGCCTCAGGGATTTGTTGTTGGACTTTTCTCATTTTTATCAAAATTACTTGGTTATACCTTCGTGATCAAGCTGCTCGAGAATCGGGAAAAAGCCACAATTGAAGCTTATAAACCACTGATAGGTGTGATCCCGGGCGTGGACTGGTTGGTGCAGGATGAAGAAGAGCACGAGGAAACGCTGATCTCGCTTTTGGATGAGCAGCACCTCCAATATACCGGCTCGATCGTTCTCGGTCTGAATGACGCACTGGTGGAACTCTCGGGTACACTGGCGGGTCTGACGCTGGCTTTCCAAAACACGCGCATGATCGCGCTCTCAGGGCTTGTAACGGGTATCGCGGCGGCGCTTTCGATGGCTGCCTCCGAATATCTTTCGACCAAAGCTGAGCAAACCAGTAAGGAACCAGTTAAAGCGTCGATCTATACGGGTATTGCCTACATTATTACCGTAGCGCTGCTGATCCTGCCCTATTTGGTCATATCAAACTATTTTGTTTCTCTGGCTTTGATGATGACAGTCGTATTTCTGATCATTGCTTTCTTCAGTTTTTATATGTCGGTATTGAAGGACGAGAAGTTTAGCAAGCACTTCTTCAGCATGGCTGCTATCAGCGTTGGGGTTGCCTTGATCAGCTTCCTGTTCGGCTTTTTGGTCAAGAATTTTATTGAAATTTAGATTCTGATCTAAGTCTTTCAGCAATGCAGGTGCCATACGCAAGCTGTTGATTCGCCAGGATGACGACCATTAGTGTCTTCCAGCAATGATGATTATTGATAAGTGTACTGGAATGAAAGCGGGGTTTTTGAACTGCATAGGCAGCGGACGGGTTTGATGCACTGGCGGGCACAGTCCCTGGCCGTACAATTCTGTTCTCATTGCCGCCTGCGTCCCTCACCACTGCCAAAAATCGTTTCATTAAGGAAAACATATAATTCCAGAGCTCTAATATTGAAAAACTCAGGAGGTGTATAGGTATTGTAAAAAGACCCACCCCCCTACCCCCCCCTCCCAAGAGTGGGCCTTGTGGAACCTATGTTCTCACTTTTGCCAAATTCAGCGTTTTCTTCAACAAATATAGATAAAGGAAGGCTCTAAGATGAGAAGCCCAGATGCAAACTATCGATCCGCCAGGATGACGATCATCAGGGTCGAAGAGCCCTGATGAAAAGTGGTCAGGAATCTGTTATAGAACCTGGGATAAAAAAGAGGCTGTTCAAAAAGACAGCCTCTTGGTTTTTATCTGATAGGTTTTGAGCTTTTACCTGCCGATATAGGGCAGATACAAACGCGATTCCCTGTAGTAATAAACCCGCAGGTAATCGATCCGACTGTCTTGAGGTAAGTTTAGATTTATATTAAAACCAATCTCGGGATCTCCAGATTCCACGTAAATGCATCCACCTGACCAGTCCGAAGCCCATTCCACATCGCTATTTCGTGGAAACAAGACCGAGCCAGGATAATATTTATAACTAAAGTCTTGAAAACCACCAGCACCGTCAGATAGTCTGTATGCCACTCTCATTCCGCACACCCACATGCTGTCACCTACGACATTGGGACGCCAGTTGATCAAATAACTTTTTGCATTCGTATTAACTACGTGTCCGATATATGAGCTAAGCTTGGTTCGAAAACCATAATCCTGCCCAAATACCACGTAGGCAAGGTCTTCGTATCCTCCGGCGCCATCATAGGTAGTGATCCATGCCTGACCCATTGGAAACGCATCAATTTGCTGTTCACCTTCAATGATCGACTCAGCCATCGCCCCGTTTATTGAACTAAATGTGAGGAATGAACTCAATAAGACGAGCGAGATCAAAGCTAAAAAAAGTTGCCTGATAAACATAGCTTTCTTTTTCATAATTCACCTCCGGTTAGTTGTAAAGATAACTACGGAAGCCTGTAGGCAACGCGCAAACCGCAAAGTTTCATGGTAACCCCATTTACATAAGGGCGCCAGTTGAGAACGTACGAATGAGACTGATTATCGACAATGTGACCAGAATATTCACTTAACGTGGTACCAAAACCATTGGAACCGTCAGATTCTACATCGGTGATATCCTCCATGTTCCCTTTGCCATCATAACGGGTTAGCCAGGCAACGCTATCCTCGGAATTTGTGTCGTAGTAATAAATCCGCAGATAATCAATACGGGCTCCGGAAGGAATATCCAGATGGATGTTGTAAATATTATACTGGGATCCACTATCCTGGTAAAGGCAGCCACCACTACTAGAATCAGGTTTCCATTCTGCTGAACTGTTACGGGGGCGTAGGGCAGAGCCTGGTACGTGGTAATAATAGAAACCAGACCAGTTTGGATCAGCATTTGCGTCGACCTGATCCAGAGCATCTTCTGGGATCATTGCAGCCCAGTTCGTTTCTTCCGACAACGAACAGCCACTCGGGGGGATATCGACCTGGTTGATATCAATGACGGGGCCTGTGTAGCCATTATCATCTGGCTGTAATTCAGCACTTTCATCCAGGGGATTTCCAGCAGCAGCTGTATCAACAAGAGCTTTTGGTTCAAAACCAGGTTCGCTTGACCAGGGCCAGTCGATATCGGATGCCACTGCGGCAACCGTTAAACCGAGCAGTCCGATTACGACGCCGATCAATATCAATGTTGTTTTCTTGATGGTAAGTTTCATTTGGAATCTCCTTGTGTTGACTTGCATTAATTTTTGTTATTATTTGTTTATTAAACCATTTAGAAGCAAGCAAGAGTTTTCAATTAACATTATTTGGGATTTAAGGTGCAGAAAACGAACAATATTAAAAGTGATTTTATCATAATTTTCTGTTTTAGACACGTGTCTTTTCAGCAATTCTCAGTATTGAAATAATAATATGGCTCGTGGTCGGGAGACCACGAGCATTAGGTCAATCTTTTTAGCCTAGCTTAGAAAAACGTCTTTTAAAATCAAAACTAAACTTAGTAAACCGTACCTGTGCCGGTCAGGGTATAGCAATCTGCAGTTAATCATTTTCCATTTCATTCTTGAGCAACCAAAGCTTTAAGGCAGATCGCCGCGTCGCCCTAAAGGGCTCCTCGCGATGACAACTAGGCAACAGCTCTACATGTTTCATATTTATCATGGTTAATAGGAATGTTTCTGCCTAAAAAGCTTCTAAGCAGCTTAATTCAGGTGATTTAGATGCAATTACTTTGGATATCGTGTAACAATTCTCATTTTAGCCTTGCCCATGGTCAGGAGACCAAGTTTGGAAAATAGACGACACGCAAGCAGTGTCTGAACAAGAAAAAGATTGGGTTCGCTCGTGATCTCCCGACCACAGACATATATTATTTCTATACAGAGAATTGCTGGATATCCTGTTTAATTCATTGACAGATCACCGGGATTGTTATAAAATTAACATGTGATTGTGAAATGCTTCACATTTTGTTTGATCTCAGCAGTGGTTCTTAAAAATTTAATAAAAAGGAGAAATATGGATCGTAAAGTTAGAGTTGCACAGTATGGTTGTGGGAAAATGAGTGTTTTCCTGATGCGATATCTGGTGGAGCACGGTGCTGAACTGGTGGCTGCCTTCGATATCAATGAGAAAGTTATCGGCAAGGATGTTGGCGAGATCGCCGGGATCGCTCCACTCGGCGTAAAGGTTTCCAACGCTGCCGATGCTGACGTGGTCATAAAAGAAACAAGACCCGATGTAGGCGTGATCGCCACCATGAGCACCATGGCGGATGTTGAGGGCGCATTTACTGTTTTTGCGCAAAATGGTGTCAATGCCATATCTACGTGCGAAGAATCGCTTTTCCCCTGGAATTCATCCCCTGAAATCACACAGCGGCTGGACGAACTCGCGAAAAAGAATAATTGCACGCTTGCGGGCAGCGGCTATCCTGATATGTACTGGGGCGTTCTAATTGACGTGCTCGCTGGTTCGATGCACAAGATCACCAAGATCAAGGGCAGCAGCAGCTACAACGTTGAAGACTACGGCATCGCGCTGGCAAAAGGTCACGGCGCGGGGTTGAGTCTTGAAGAATTCGAAAAAGAGTTCGGCGCATACAATGATCTGCCCTACGAGGAGATTAGCGCAAAGATCGAAGCCGGTGAATATCCGCCACCCTATATGTGGAACCAGAACGGTTGGCTTTGCAGCCGCATGGGCCTCACCATCACAAACCAGACCCAACGCTGCGTGCCTCATACCTGGCAGGAAGATCTTTATTCCTCAACTTTGGATATGACAATCAAGGCGGGTGACGCCACAGGCATGTCTGCTGTAGTTATCACCGAAACAGCTGAGGGGATCACCTTCGAGACCGAATGTATTGGCAAGGTCTATGGACCAGGCGAGTTTGACAAAAATGAGTGGACACTGATCGGCGAACCGGACACCAATATTGTGGTGAGCAGACCGGCAACGGTCGAACTGACCTGCGCGAACCTTGTAAATCGCATTCCGCAGTTGATCATGAGCCCGGCAGGCTTCTACACCACTGAAAAGATGCCGAATAACGTTTACATGTCGAAACCAATGAATGAATATGTCAAATTGCCCTAATGGGAAAGCAGGTATAAAGATATAAAAAACGATTAACAAAAAGAGGCTGTCCACAAAAAGGTCAGCCTCTTTCTATATCTCAATTATTTAAAATCTCTTTTACTATTTTGAAGTTTACTCGAGGGTGATGAGAACTCTTTCGCCGTTGTCATCGTCCTCAACATCGACCAAAACGCCCGGCACGCCGTCATTGAGCATTTCTTTCGTGAGCACGTTTTCGAGGTCAAGGTCTTTGAGGCTGTCGTTGCCAAAATTCACCTTGCCGCCCATGCGCAGACCCCAGCGCACCAAAGCCAGGGGCACTTTCAGGTTGACCTTTTTCTTGCCGGTCTGATCTGTAACGAGGATCTTCAACCAGCGGGCTTTGCGATCTCCGTTATAGCTGGGGATCAGCTCATATTTTTCATCTTCCTGGTCGCTTGATGAGCTTTCGAGAGCCTCAAGTAGTTGGAGCGCGTCCTCCGCGCTTAGTTTTCCATCCTGGACCATATTCAGGATGCGGGTTTTTTCTTCAAGTCTGGTCATTTTTTCTCCTAATCTAAATTGAATTCTTCTTCGCCCTGTAAGTAGCGAAGAGCTTGTTTGCTATCGATGCGCCCAGCCTCAAGGTCATCAAGGATGCTCTGGCGCTGAGACGCGCTGAGTTTCGTCGGCGCCTGGCGCTCCGGTTCCATGCCGAGGGCGGTGATCAGCTCGTTCAAACGGTTTTTGAGCGTGGGATAAGACATTCCCAGGATTTCTTCCATCCGGTTGAGCCGACCTTCGTTGCGGACGAATGTCAGTAAAAAGTTGAGTTGCTCTTCAGACAGATATTGAAATGCCGACAGGGCGGGTCTGAAGCTTCCCTCAACTGAGGATTGACAGTCAGGACAGAAAAAGCGGGTGATGATCAGCTCTCCCTGACAAATTGGACAATTTTTTGGTAGTTGCTTCATTTTATTACCTTTCTTATAGCGCTATAGCAAGATAATAAAGCATAATTAAAGATAAGTCAAGTTAATTCGCAAAATATATTAAGTATATTAATCTATAATATAAAGAATTTTTAGTTTTAGGCAATTTAATTAATGAAATGAACAGGTTGGAATACAAGCTGGGAGAAATCCTCCCGTATTCGAAGAGGAGGGCTTGGTATAATTGAGACAAGAATCTAAGGAGATAGAGAAACAATGAAAATTATCGAATGTATCCCCAATTTTTCTGACGCCAGACGCCCTGAAGTGATCGAAGCCATCATTCAGGCGGTTGCCGAGGTGCCAGGCGTGAGCGTTCTGGACCGTCACTCTGATAACGATCACAATCGCACCGTGCTTACCTTTGTCGGCGACCCGGCAGGTGTTGAAGAAGCTGCCTATCAGAGCATCGCCAAGGCGGCTGAATTGATCGACATGAATCAACACGAAGGGGAGCATCCGCGCCTGGGCGCTACCGATGTGGTGCCATTTGTACCGATTTCTGATGTGACCATGCAGGAATGCGTTGAAATTGCCCGCCGTTTGGGCAAACGTGTTGCGGAAACACTGGATATTCCAGTTTATCTTTATGAAGAAGCCTCTGCGCGTCCCGATCGCGTGAATCTGGAAGATATCCGCCGTGGGGAATATGAGGGCATCAAGGAAAGCATTGCGACCGACCCCTATAAAGAGCCGGATTTTGGTCCTAAGGTGATGGGTTCTGCCGGCGCTGTGGTGATCGGAGCACGCCAGCCCTTGATCGCCTATAATATCTTCCTGAACACCCCTGATGTCAGCATCGCTCAGAAGATCGCCCGCCGCGTGCGCAACTCAACCGGTGGTTTCCGGTTTGTGAAGGGAATTGGCCTTTTGGTTGATGGCCTGGCTCAGGTTTCGATGAATTTGACCAATTATCAACGCTCACCAATGGCGCAGGTGACCGAGTTTGTGCGTCGTGAAGCGCAGCGATACGGCGTTGGTATTCATCACACCGAGATCGTTGGTCTGGTTCCCAGCCGCGCAATCATCAATGCCGGTCGTTATTACATGCAGATGGACGGCTTTGAACATGAACAGCTGCTTGAAAATCGTCTCTTTGCGGCTCCCGCCAGCCAGCAGGAGGCACAGGAGATCAGCTTTTTGGACCGTGTCGCTGAAGGCACAACAGCCCCGGGCGGCGGTTCAGCAGCCGCGCATGTCGGCGCGCTTGGCGCCGCCCTGGCGGTGATGGTCGCCCGCTTGACGACTGGCAGAAAGAACTATCAGGATGTGGAAGCAGAATGCTGGCAAACGATCGAAAAGGGCGAGGAGTTGCGCGCCAGGCTGACCGAGGCGATCGAAATCGACGCGAAATCCTTTGACGGCATCATCCAGGCAAGACGCTTGCCCAGAGATACTGAGGAGAATCAGAAGATCCGTGAGAATGCCATCATGGAAGCCAGCTTCCATGCCGCGGCGGTACCCTTGCATACCACGGAAATGTGTCTGGATGTGATGCGCCTGGGCTTGCGCATGGCTGAAGTCGGCAATGTTAACTGTATTTCGGACGCCGCTTCCGGTGTTTACCAGGCATTCGCAGGGATGCAATCCGCCGTTTTGAATGTGAAGATCAATTTGCTTGGTTATGAAGAAGAGGTCCGTGCCAAAGAATTGCAGGATCATGCCAGCAATTTGCTTGAGGAAGCTCAGATCATTTTGCACCAATTGAAGACCATTCTGGCAGAGCGAGCTCAACTTTAATTAATCCTGAGGATTCGGTTTTTGAATCCTCAGAACTTTTTATCTTAGAGAAAGTGTGACTGGGTGAAAGAATTCTGGAAACACAAAAGCTTTGAAGAAATGACCCGCGAAGAATGGGAGTCCTTATGCGACGGCTGTGCCAAATGCTGCCTGATCAAGTTTCGCGACCCCAAAACCCAAGCGGTACGGTTCACCAATGTCGTCTGTCGCTACCTCAACCTTGAGACCTGTCAATGTACAGATTATCCGCGACGGCATGAAAACGTGCCGGAATGCATCCTGCTGACGCCGGAGATCGCCCGCCATGCTGATTGGCTGCCAAAGACCTGCGCCTATCGCCTTATCGCGGATGGGCAGGATCTGCCCTGGTGGCATCCCCTCAAAACGGACGATCCAGACTCCGCACGCAGAGCTGGGAGGACAGTCCTTCGGAAGGTGGTCAGCGAAGCCGAGGTTGATGAGGCTGATCTGGAGGATATGGTTGTAAATTGGTTTGATTGACGTTGTTAATCAAAGGGTTTTACGTTAGAATTTATGTATCCGATCCTTAAAGCAAGGAGGAATGATGACAAAACAACAATCTGAAATTACGCGAATGGTCATTGCCGTTGTCCAAAGCACGGATAGCGACCTGGTTGAAACCGCTTTGCAGGAGGCAGCCTTTTGCTTTGTCAAACTTCCCAGTTCAGGCAGCTTTTTGCTCGAGAAGAACGTGACTTTTTTGATTGCCTGTAATCACAAAAGCGAAATGAAGGTCAAAGAATTGTTGAGCGCGGCAGCCCGCAAACGCATCAGCTATGTTGCCGCGGTCATGGACAACACCCCATTCCCAATGATCATCCCGGCGGAGACGATGGTGGGCGGCGTGACCTATTTTTCAATGGATGTGGAACACTTTGAGGAGTATTAAGATGAAACTGATCATAGCGATTATCAAAGATGCTGACAACGACAAGGTCTCACGCAGACTGACTGATGAAAACTATCGGGTTACTTATATTGCCTCAACGGGCGGCTTTTTCCGCAGCGGCAGGAGCACGCTCCTGATCGGTGTGGAGCCGGAACGTGTCCAACGAGCACTTGATCTGATCCGAGAAACAACCACCATCCCTGAGAGCGATGAGGAAAAGCGGGCAACCATCTTTGTCCTGGATGTGGACGAATACAGCCAGATCTAAGTTTGCTGCTGAGCCTTGTTTGTTAATTCAGGGATAATACCAGGCGGAGGTGTTTACTGAAAATTAACAAAAACCTATGCAAAAAATGAAATTATTTTAGGATTATCTACTACAATAACATTAAGACCATAAAAATGGTCAGGAGGTATAAATGAATTTTGGAAAATCTTTTACATATATTTTTGATGACCCCCAGTGGTTCGACAAGCTGTTGATCCCGATCCTGGTCAGCCTGATCCCACTCGTGGGCAGCTTTGCCGTATTAGGCTATATTCTGCGGACGATCGCGAATGTGGCTCGCGGAGAAGCTTACCCATTGCCCCGTTTTAGTTTTGGGGAAGATCTGGGAAGAGGCTTCCGCTATTTTCTCGTGCAATTGGTCTGGAGTATCCCGGCTCTGATCATGTCCGGTTTGCTCATGATCCCGACCACTGCTTTGGAAAGAAGCAATGGCGGTTCCGCGATTGCCTGGATCTTCATCGTTCTGTTTGCCGGCGGACTCTTTATCTATGCTCTGTTCATGATGCTCTTTAGTCCCATCATCATGGCGAACTTTGCCGTCAAGAACACCTTTGGGGCTGGATTTGAGATCGGCAATTTCTTCCGTCGCCTGGGAAACAATTTCGGCGCCTGGTTGCTGGTCTTTGCCGGCATGTTGATCGGAGGCTTAATTGCTCCTCTCGGTTCGATCGTCATTCTCGTTGGCGTTCTGCTCACAACGACCTATGTCCAGTTGATGGTCGCCCATCTGACCGGTCAGGCCTACGCCGTTTCGGAAGTGAGACGATAGTACAGTTTTGATTGGATAAAAAGAGACCGGTTGTTGACGCAGCCGGTCTTTTTGTATTAATCTTCCCCAAACCGGGCTGTCGTTCAGCTGTCGTTCAGCTTGGTCTCCTGCCCTCGCGCGAACATTGTTATGACACATAAAAAGTCGCAGAAATCAACTTAATTCCTGCGACTTTATCTTTATTCCGACACCTTATAAAAACAAAGGTGCGTAGTTACACAACCTGTTATCGAGCTTAGCTGTTTAATTCGTCAAGCATTGCACTGATAATTTTCCCAGCATCCGCAACGACCCCATAGTCCGAAAATTCAAACATTTTACAATTCTCGTCCTTATTGACAGATACAACCAGGTCGCTCTTGTTCATGCCACAAACGAAATGTGTTGCGCCGGAAATGCCAAACCCGAGAAATACTTTTGGCTTTACTGACTTTCCGCTGGTTCCGATCATATCAGTCTCATCACCTACCAGTCCAGTATCAACAAAACATCGCGTATAACCGATTCCCGCATTGAGTTTTTCAGCCAGTTCCTGTATGTCATTCCAGATCTCTTCTTTCATGATCCCGCGACCGACGCCGATCACAATATCTGCTTCTTCCAAACGTTTACCGCTTGATACTCTTGGCTCAAAAGAAACCAACTCTTCTTTTGTGACATAATTATCCAAAAACGAAGCATCCGCTTCGATGATCTCCGCGGTCTTTTCTGGAAGTTCGCAAGTTTCTAAAATTCCGGGACGAACAGATGCCATTATCGGTCTTGTGTCTGGTATGTAGATTTCGCTGATCACGCGCCCTCCAAAGGCGGGAACCATGCAATCTATGCGATCTTTGCCCACACGAATGTCCACACAATGCGCCGCTAATCCGGTCTTGCATTTTGCAGCCACCGTAGGAGCTAATTCCGAACCCAGTGCGGTAGCTCCGATAAAAAGCATCTCAGGCTTGTAGGTGCGAACAAGATTCTCCATGGCAACAGCAAAGTTGTTACTCTCGTAATGAGCCAGTTTCTCATGGTCAACAACATATACTTTGTCGGCACCCATGGAAGATACTCTTTGCACAAACTCCTGCATGTTATGTCCCAAAACGACACTACACACAGTTACATCACCCAGTTTTTCCGACAGTTCGCGCGATTTACAGAGCAGTTCCCGATGGACCGGAGCCGGAGCAGCGTCTAAGACTTCAGCAAAAACCCAAATTTCTTTTTTCATGAGACGTCTCCTCCAATCAACTTTCCAATGCGGGACGGATCTTATCGAAAATCGCGGTAACAATTTCCTTTTCGTCGCCTTCCAACATTTGACAATTCTTGGTGCATTCAACGGTCTCTAACTCACCACTCTTAGATGGCGAACCTTCCAGACCGATGTAAGCTTCATCCAAGACCACATCGTCTGAACTCCAGACTTGGAAAGGTTTGTTTTTTGCTTTCAATGCTGCAATAGCATTGATGTAACGCACTGTGTTGATACGAGGAGTTACCGCAATAACGCAGGGCAATGGGATTCGATATACGCCGCGTCCGTTTTCAAATTGCTTTGTTACGAGCGCGTGATCGTCATCCTCCATTTCCATGGCGACAACATTCATGGAATGTCCGATTCCCAACCATTCTCCCAGTTGAGAGGGGACGTGCGCGGTTGCTCCGTCTGCGCTTTCATTACCCGTCAGGATAATATCGAATTTTCCGATCGTTTTTATTAATTGACTTAAAACATAGGACGTTGCCAGAGTGTCCGACCCGCCAACCTTACGATCGCTTAATAAATACGCTCTGTCCGCGCCATATGCCAAAGCTTCCAAAAGCTGTGTCCTTGCCGCGGGAGGTGCCATAGACACCACTGTTATCTCTCCGCCATGCTTTTCTTTCAGCTGCAGCGCTTGTTCCAATGCATGTTTGTCGGCATCGTTGATCACAGTGGGAATTCCCTCGCGAACCAAAGTCTTGTTTACCGGATCAATGGCGATCTTATCGTAATATTCTGGATCCGGAACAGATTTAATACATACTGCGATTTGCATAAAATCTATATCTTCTTTCTTCTGAATACTACAGCATGGATGACAGCGTATTGACCATGGTCTTATTGCTGCCGCATCCAAGACCGCCCATTTTTGCGTCTCTATAGAAGCGCTCAACGCCGGTCTCATAGACAGTGCCCATTCCGCCGTGGAATTCTATACACTGACTTGCGATCTCTCGAAGCAGTTCTTCGCCCTCCACCTTGATCGCAATCGCTTCTGCGGTAATGTCCTTGCCGTCATTTCTGTTCTGCAGAATTCCATAAGTCGCATGGCGATAGTTATTGATCTTGATCCAGATCCTGGCCATTTCATTGCGAATTACTTCATGGGTCTCCCAGAGGGAAACGCCTCCGCGCATACGATTCCTAAGGTAATCTACTGTCATGTCGTAGCATCTCTGCATTGAACCGAGATTCATAGGTCCGTATGCTGCAAATTCAGGACTGAGTGACAAAGCCACAGGCAGCATGCCCTTATTGAATTCACCGATAATGTTTGCCTTCGGAACACGGCAATTGTCAAAATAAACCTGACCTGTATGGCTTCCGTTCCAACCGAGTTTATTCTCGATATGACCTACGGAATATCCTTCGGTATCGGCAGGGAATACGAGAAGAGTTATCCCTTCGAAAGTCTCCATGTTCACTTCGCCCGTTTTACAAACCATAAAGAACTGATCCATCCCATCGGCACCTGTAATGAGGATCTTTGTTCCGTTGATCACGATATCGTCTCCATCGAGGACGCCGGTAGTTTCATGTTCTGCATAGTTAAAGACACCGCTGGACTCCGTCACAATAATGCCGCTTAACTTTTCACCAGTGAGCGCGGGCTTAATAAATTTTTCGATCTGTTCCGGCGTGCAGAGCTTGTAAAATGCACCAATCGTGAGTTGAGACACCAAATAGGCAAGCAATGTAAAACAATGACTCTCTTTTGCGAACTCTTCCATCATCAAGCCGAAGTTAATATAATCCGCCCCGGCTCCACCAACACTCTCGTCCATGCCAAGTCCCAGCATTCCTAGTTCACCGAGCTTGCGGAGAGCGTCAGCCGGGAAGGCATCTTCCCTCTCCATTTTATCGACGAAGGGTCGAATTTCATTTACGGCAAATTCACGGAATGCATTGACCAAAACCTGGCGTTCTTCATTCATGTACCACATAATTGTTCTCCTTTTTTTATTTAATTGAAAATTTTGACTTGTAACTTTTTCGCAATACTGTGCCGAGTAGTATTGCCTAATACAAGAT
The DNA here is from genome assembly GCA_050946715.1 of Anaerolineaceae bacterium. GTDB lineage: Bacteria > Chloroflexota > Anaerolineae > Anaerolineales > Anaerolineaceae > Mesolinea. The sequence goes on from JBMNVH010000021.1 coordinate 17,803, forward strand.
TATTGTAACATAATCTGTCATATTTTTAATTTGTTGTTACGATATTTGTCGGGTTATAGCTCAAAATGGTTTCCTGACCATGCGGTTGAAGTGAGCATGGACAGGATGCCCCGCGCGAACTGTAGGATCGAATGTTATGCCCTTTGGGCACTTCCATGCCCGCCCGTTCTGCTGCATGGACTTCTGCAACGCGGGAACGATCGGTGCGAACACTGGGTGGATTTTAATTAATAAAATCCCCTACTCCGAAAACTCCTCCACCCGATACGTTTCAACTTCCAGCATGTTGTGTTTCCAATAATTGGGAGTACAGCCCATTTTCCGGCAAAGCTGGGATAAGAACTGTTCCGGTTCGGGCAATTGTTCCCAAACCTGGGGCAGGAAGGTCGCGCTGCGGTTGCCAGTCGAGAGGACAACGCCGTCGATCCCAGGTTTGAGCAGGTCAGGAAGCTGCTCGGGAGAATCGTATTCCAACGGCACCGGTGAGCTTAGTCGCGATACTTCTATTTTAATACGCTGAACCTCATCGGGGGAGACGGGCGCGAAGCGCGGGTCCTGTCTGGCGGCTTGCATTGCCCGGGTTTGCACATCGAGCGCAAGCGGCTGGTAGGCTGAGAGTGTTCCGATGCAGCCGCGCAGGTTCCCGCCTATGGTCAGGGTAACGAAGCTGGCGCCGTCCTCCTGCAGGTCGGGGCTGTAGCTCTCCAGGTCCAATTCAGGCAGTTTTTCGCCTTTCGCGACCAGTTCGATCGTCTGGCGGGCAAGTTCTAAAAGCGTTTTTCGGTCTTCGGGTTTGAGTTGCGCTGGCATAGGATTTGCACCTACCTTTCTATTCATTCTGTCTTGACTTTATTATACAAAATATTTTATTTATTAAGCAGAATGTCGGAAAGCAGGACCGCAAATGGCAAAACAAATGCACCAAATTGATGACGATGAAAACCCCGGCAAGGGTGGCTTTTTTCATGGTTTTGAGAGCGCCGAACCAGCGCAAAAACCGATCGGATCATTGCGCCCGGAAGCACAAGGCGACCATACTCCGCAAAAGACCTCCGCGGAGCCTGGTTCATGGGACGGTGAGCTTGGCATGGGGCGCAAAAATCCTTTTGAAAACTGGAAAGTCTCGTCTAGCCAATCCAACCGAACTGAAGAACCCCGCCTTGAACGCTCAAGATCTTCTAAAGGATTGGGGGCTGTGATCTGGCAGACGCTTTCAACCGTTATTTTTGCCGGACTGATCACCGCGACGCTCTTTTCGCTTTGGATGCCAGCCAACTTTATTCCTGGCGGTCTTGAAGGGCAGGTGGCAGACGCAGTTTCGGCAGATAGCCTAGTTGAACAAACCGAAATCGCCGAAGGGATCCTGCCGGCAAACTTCCCGGTCAACCGCATCGGCATTGTTGTCGGGCATCGCGGGCATGATTCAGGAGCTGTTTGTGCCAATGGCTTGACCGAACTGGAGATCAACAGCAATGTCGCGACTTATGTGCAGCAAAAGCTGATCAAACTGGGCTACGAGGTTGACCTGCTGGACGAGTTTGACGCGCGTCTGGCAAATTATGAGGCAGGACTGCTTCTCTCGATCCATTCTGATTCCTGCGATTATATTAACGACTCCGCCACCGGTTTCAAGGTCGCCGCGGCTTTTTCTCAGAAAATGGACCAAAGCTCTTCGCGCCTGGTTGCCTGTGTAGCGGATCGCTATGCAAAGGTCACTGGTTTAAGGTATCATTACCAATCAGTCACGACCGATATGACCCAATATCACGTCTTCGACGAGATCAATCCGTACACAACGGCGGGGATCATCGAGCTGGGCTTTATGAATCTGGACCAGGAAATTCTGACCACCAAGCCGGAATTACTGGCGGAAGGCATTGTTCAGGGGATTCAATGCTATTTGAATAACGAAGAAGTTGAGCAACCTTAAACGGAACTGAAACGTACTTATGGAAGAAAAGGCAAAAACAATTGAATCCCTTATTAACCAGGCAAAAACTGCTGTTTTAGTGAGCGATTTCGCGCTCGCGCGTCAGCTTTGCGAGCAGGTTTTGGCGCGATCTCCCGAAAGCATAGACGCAAAATTGATCCTGGCGGGTCTGTCTGATCCGCTTGAGAGCACAAAATTGCTGCGCGAAGTTTTGGATCAGGAGCCAGGCAATCTCACCGCGCGAAAAGCCATGCACTGGGCGATCGCGCGCATGCGAACCCAGACCGCGGCGCAGTGGATTACAGAACCAGAGCCAGCCACACCTACAGCCAAGCCAGTCGCACCTGCACCCGAGCCAGCCTCGCCAGAACCGGTGCCAGCCGCGCCCGAACCGGTGCATGAGGAAACAATTGCCATCGCGGTGCCTCCACAAAAGCCTAAAAAGAGGAAGGCATGGGCATTCCCGCTGCTGTTGTTACTCGCAGCGCTGGTCGTCTTTAGTCTCTATTCGATCGGCATTATCCCTGATCGACCAGCCGCTGGTCAGCAGTTTTTGATCAAAAACGAGAGCAACGACCTGGTAAAACCCAGTTTCACACCCACCAATACAGCGACACCGACCAATACGGCAACTTTCACGCCTACACCGACCGCGACAAACACGCCCACGCCAACGGCGACACCGACCGAAACGCCGGTGCCAACGGTGGAGATCACCCCCTGGTATTATGAGCCGGATCCTTATGATCCGCCTATCGTGCAACCTTCGGGCACGAAGTGGATCGACATTAACCTTTCAGAACAAAAGCTTTATGCCTATGAAGGCGATACTTTGATCAACTGGTTCTGGGTTTCAACTGGCTTGCCGGACACCCCCACGGTGACGGGCACCTATTATGTTTGGGTAAAATTGCTTTATGATGACATGGTCGGAGCGGATTATAATTTGCCCGACGTACCTTACGTCATGTACTTTTATAGAGGATATGGAATTCACGGAACCTACTGGCATAGCAACTTTGGCACGCCAATGAGTCGCGGCTGTGTCAACATGGAGACCAGCGAAGCAGGCTGGTTGTACAACTGGGCTTATGTCGGGATTATGGTAAACATACATTATTAATATGAAGAAATTTAAACTAACACGCAGAGACTTTCTCAAGTCGATGGGTTTGGGCGCCTTGGGCTTGTTATTGCCAAAAGCCAAACCCGCTGAAGCAAAGCTTTTTGGATGGGGTCCCGACACACGTTTGGGGCGTGTTTTGCGTTTTAAGCTCCAGATCAAAAAGGAACCAAATCATCTTGCTGACGCTGTTGATATGCTGAAATATGATGAGGTTTTGCCAATCAAGAAATTGGTTTACGCGCCTGATGTTTTAGGCAACAAGATCGGATGGTACGAAATTGGCGATGGTCAATATCTTGAAGCTGCCTGGGTGCAGCCGGTCTATAACCGACCAAGCCCGATGAACAACGATCCGATCCCTGAAGGTGGTTGTTTGGGTGAGGTTTGTGTGCCGATCGTTCCGGTCTATCACGAACCCAACCGCCGCAATGTTCACCGTACTTTCTATTACGACAATAATTTTTGGATCACAAAACAGGTCAAGGATGAATACGGCATCCCCTGGTATGAGCTATGGGATGACCTGAGCGGTGTTTCCTATTACGTAAGATCCTCAGCGATCCGTCGCACGAAAGCTGAAGAGGTGACGCCGATCAATCCGGAAGTGCCACCGGAGCAAAAACGGCTCGTGCTGGAGCTCGGTCCGCAGGTCTTGCGCGCTTACGAATTCAACAAAGCCGTCTGGGAGGTGTCGGTTTCTTCAGGCCTGATCGATGGAACCACGCCGGTCGGCAGATGGAAGACCCATCGCAAGCGCCCATGCCGGCGAATGGTCAACGAGCCGGGCAATCCGAACGTTTATGATCTTCCGGGTGTGCCCTGGGTGACTTATATTACGATCAAAGGGGTGGCTTTCCATGGTGCTTACTGGCATGCCAATTGGGGAAATGTGATGAGCAATGGCTGTGTCAATATGAAAGCTGACGATGCCAAATGGCTCTATCGCTGGTCGAATCCGCACGTGCCCATTGACAAATTCTACTATGAAGAGCCCGAAGGCACCCGTCTCGATATCGTGACCGGCTACGGCGATTCACCTAGTAGTTGATGTTAATCTAACACTTATAATCCTCAGCTATAATTGAAGCAAACAATAAGGAAGGATTGCCTGTGAAGAAGGCTATTTTTGAAGGTTTGGTGTATGATATGGATGACAGGGTACTTCCTGTGGTCTATGTCGGCTCGGAACCGACCTATGTGATTGACGATTATGGCTTTGATCGTCATGTTCCGGCTGAGGATGTGGATCGCCAGGTTTGGGATTTCTTGTCCGCTGGCATCGAAGGCAAAGAAGATATGCTCAGTGAGCAAACTGCCAAAATGCTCGGACAGGAAGACATTTTTTCTATCGCCGTGATCCGCAATCAGCTGATGAATCGAGACAAACAGTTTGCTGAATTGCAGGAAAAAGGTTTCCCGCATGACGCCCGCATGTATATGGGCATGATCGGGTTTAAAATTATCGTAGATCATCGTGGTGATCTGGTGGAAGTCAGGCAGCCGACGATCACCAGTGAAGATGAGGAGTAAAATAGATTCACACAAGCAGCAACAAAGCCATCGGATAATAACTGAGAAGCCATGGGAAACGCGAACATAATTGACGTAAGTGAAGAGACCTTCGACTTTGAAGTGCTCAATTATTCCACACATGTGCCGGTTGTGGTCGATCTGTGGGCGCCCTGGTGTATCCCCTGCCGAGTGCAATCGGAATTGTTAGCAAAGTTAGCTGATGAGGCGGATGGTGCTTTCAGGCTGGCGAGAATTAATGTGGACGAGCAGTCCCGTCTGGCGAAACGTCTGAAGGTAAACGACCTGCCCGGGATAAAAGCCTTTGTTGACGGGCGCATGGTTGCTGAATATATCGGCGTTTTGTCAGAAAAGAATACCCGCCTCTTCCTTGACCGCATCATGCCAAAAACCGGAGGACTCCTGCTGGCAAAGGGCAAAAGCCTGATCCTCCTGGGGGAATATGAAGAAGCCGAGATCGCCCTCGAACAATTTATCATCGAGAGCCATGGCGAATCCGCCGGTCTGCTGGCTTACGCGCGCGCTTTGCTTTTTCAGGGCAAAGCCAGACCCGCGCTGGACATTCTCGAGCATTTCCCGACCTGTGCTGAATCGGAGTCAGCCGGCGAGTTGAAGATTCTGGCTCAGGCATATTTGCTGCCTGAATTGGATCAGCTTATTTTCGAGGACATGCAGGAATCCGCCTTCCGAAACGCTCTGCGCATGGCAAAAAAAGGCAAAGTCCTGATCGCTCTGGACGGTCTGCTCGGCGTTTTGCAAAAAGACAAAAACCATCGCGACGGGCTGACCAAAGAGATCTTCCTGGGTCTGCTCGAACTCCTCAGCGACGACCACCCCTCCACCCGCCAATACCGCTCAGATCTATCGAATGCTTTGTTTTAACAATTCGCTTGACTCCTGCACGGTAATTGCCATCCTGGAACTCTTTTGCAACTGTCTGCTGGGTTTTATTCCCAATAAGGGTTATTTAGCAGCCAATCAATGTGTTTGATGACAGGGAAATGCAGATACTATTTGTTTAGACAGTGTTAGGACAAGACGAGCAACCCAAGATAGATTATTAAGGGCTTGTGTTTTAATAATTATTCCAGCGGTAGTACACCTGAGTTTCTCATTTTAGTGCCCTGAGAATTTTTCAATTTAATTATTCAAATAATGGAATACCAGGTTCAGCAACAAGCATTTGGCACTAAATTTACATTTCTATGTAGACATAATAATATCCAACTCCTCATTTTCGAGCTTTGTAATCCCGAATTTTCCTCATTCCTATACCAATGTTCCATTAGAAGTCCTAAATGTAAATTTTGAGCTTTTTTTAGTGTTGAATGCAGTTTCAAAAGCAATTCCAACAAAATATGGCAGCTGTTTTTTGTTGGGATGAATATCAAAACTTGAAATTCTTCGTTATTTTGTAAACAACTGGTGTGAATTAGATAGACAATCCCTCCTTTCAGATATCTACTTTAGTCCCCTTTTAGCTTTTTATATAGCCCCTTAGTGCCCTGAATTTCTCAATTCTCCTCGTTGAAAACGCTGATTTTGGTAAAAGTGAGAAACTCAGGTATTAAGGGCTTGTGTTTTAATAATTATTCCAGCGGTAGTACATATTGTGTTAGCTGATTTCCCTTTTTGAAAGTCATTTCCAAAAGCTCCGCTGCAACACGCTTGCTGACAACACGCATGATATTATCCTCGACATTGACCCTGGATAAAAGATTCATACTTCCATACCAAACGATTTCATTATCAATTACAGCATAACGCTCACAATTATTTTCGACAAGTTCAATATTAAATCCAGCCTTTCGTAGGTGCTCCATTAGTTCAACTCGATGTTCCTCAGAGCCATAGGCATACGCGTCCGGATGCCAGGTCACAATTGTGATTTTAACCCCAGCCTCCTGCCGTTCACTTAGCAGAAAAATGATATGCATTACTTTGCGCTTTGCGAGTGTTGGACTGGAGATGACAATATCGCTACGTGCTTCTTTAAGATCCTGTTCGAATATCAGGCTATAGCTGTCTGAGTCAAATATTGCATTGACAGATTGCTTTTCAATCGGATTCTCATTATATAGTTTGTACCCGATGCGCTTATATGCCTTCAGTCGCTTCGCATACATGTTATCAAAGACCGGTATGTTGGCGTCGATGTAATCATAGATCATTACATTCTTCTTGCCTTCAAAATCACGGTTCAACCGACCGGCGTACTGCTCAACAACCCCTTTCCAGGCAACAGGAACAGCCATGATCAAGGTGTCCAGCCTCGGGAAATCAAAACCTTCGCCGATCAATTGCCCGGTTGCGATCAGAATCAGGCTTTCGGTTACAGGCACCAAATCCATTTGTGCCCGCAGCTCGCGTTGTTCCTTTTTTGATTTGTTGCCGGTCAAAAGAAAAACATGATCCGCGCAATCTTTCAGCAATCCATATAAAACATCAGCGTGGTCGGTAAATCTTGTCAGGACAACAGGGGTACGATTTGCCAAAACACAAGCTTTAATGTCATTTACGATCTGCTCATTACGAAGTTCGTTGTTGCGAATGATTTCATAGGCTTTGTTAATATGGAGCTTTTCCCGTCCGTGCGGACTAACCGCCCCTGTAAAACGGGGAACAACCAGATGTTCCAGTCCTTGTTCCTCAGCTTTTTCCTTTGCTGTGTATTCAAAGCGAACCGGACCAAGAAGCATCTCGTTAATCTTTTCCAGCCCATCGCTGCGGAACGGGGTTGCAGTTACGCCATACACATATTTAGCCGACACTTCCCGCAATATCCTACTGACAGTTTCCGACGCGCTATGATGGCATTCATCGACAAGGATCATGCCATAATCCGACAGCCGCGGATGAAATTCGCCTTTTTTGTAGAGTGAACCAACCATAGCAATATCCACAATGCCAGTGGAGGTATCCTTTGCACCCTGAATGATCCCAATGAGGCTTTTTCTCTTTTTCACACGGCCTGTTTTGGTTTTATATTCCGGTAGTTCCTCATCTATCGTCAGAAATTCGGAAAGCGATTTTTCCCATTGCTCAATTAAGGATGAAGATTCCAGAAGAATTAAGGTGTTTACTTTCCTGCGGGCAATTAAATTGCTGCATACGACTGTTTTCCCAAAAGCTGTGGCGGCACTTAATATGCCATTGTCATATTGCAGTAATGCGCTGACAGCTTTTTTCTGGCTATCCCGCAATTCACCTGTAAATTCAGCCTTGATCGATGTGCCAATACATCGCTTATCTGAAATTATGTAAGGAATTTCCGCTGCTTTGAGCTTCTCTGTCAGTTCTTCCAGCAATCCCCGTGGAATACAAATATAACCGCTATCGTCTTCTCCGAGGTAGATGTACCTTGGATTGGCATAGTTTGACAAGCCAATCGCCCTGTTTCGAAAGAATAGCGGATTCGAAAAGGCTGCCATTCTTCGGATTTGATTTTGGATTCTTGGTTTTAGATTGTCAGTTTTGATATATAAAAGTTTGGATATGGTAAGAGATACTTTTCCATCCACATCTTCAGCATGTAAGCGTTTGCTTCGTTCCCATGGTTTTGCATCCTCATTTCCTGTCGCAGTAATACCATCCGCACTTGTTTCTGTCGTGGGAATGTTCCATTGCCTCAACAATTCTTCTATTCGTGTGGCAGAAAGTTTTTCCACACTCTGTAAGGTGGCCCATTGGTTTGGATAAGCGTTCCAATATTCATCTATGAAGGCACTGTTACCCTGTTTCAGCGCTCGCCCCTGAAGCGGCAGAGCGATCAGGTTTCCCAGACCACCATCTTCGATGTAATCTTGCGCAGGGAGCATGCGATCATAAAAGCGGAATGATTTCATGTTTACAGACTCTGCGCCTTTATTCAGTAAGGAAAAACCAAATTTACGAGCAAGGGCTGCGAAAATCGGCGCATCAAAGAATATCCATACATGCGCTCCCTTACCAGAACGGGATCGTTCCACCAACATGGGAATACCATTTTCTCTTCCTATTTCCCGCAGCGCATTAACTTCCTCAACCCAGCTGTTATCTGTATTAGCGTAGTCCTGATCTTCCGCGCCGGAACCGTGATTATCAAAATCGAAAACAAGCAGCCTGCAGGTGCCATCAGGAAACAAGGGATAAATACCAATTACATCAGAGGCGTCTTCCTTGAATCCGCGCAGATGGTTTTCAATTTGAGTGCTTTCCAACCTTGTCCAGCGCCGATTATTACAATCTTTGCATTTGATCTTTTTGCCTGATGCCTTCGGGCAGATGCCCCTTTTCCAGAAATTATCGCACTGAGGGTAATAAGCCGCCCTTCCTGTGGTCTTATTTTGCGACCGCTTGCTGTAAACATCCGTTCTGCCCCAGAAATAAGAGTAAAACCTGCGGGCGTGGTTGCTGGTAATTTTTTGTGGAAGGATTCTACTTCCCTGATCAGGGATAAATGATGCATCAGGAGGCTGGCTATCAGTATCGAAAGGCTCATATGCAATCCCTGCCTGTTCGAGAAGGCTTTTAAGATACGAATTTTCAGCCTCAAGCCTTGTTAAGCGAATCATTAGCTCATCTGCGTCAGCCATGTTGTCTTCCTTGTCAGATTGGTAAGACTCTAAACCTATCTGCTATCAATTTAATTGTGACTAATAATTTTAGGTAAAACGGCGCTATAAGTTTAGTAAATTCAAAATCTTTTCAACCCCTATCCTCGCAGCAAGCTACGGGATTTTGGGCTATCACACTACAATACGGATTTTGAGGACAATTTCGTAGCGTGGTACGGGAAATGTCCTCATTCGTATTATAAATATCTACTATCTTACAATTTTTGATCAACAAATCCGCTTTTTTTCTACCTGATGAAACATCTATCAACTCTTTTAGATCATTTTTATTAAGTTTTCTCATTGTTTTCACCAATCTTTATTATTCATATAATTCTAATATCTAATGAAAAAGCAGAGTTCAAAAAATTTCATTTATTGTACTACAACAAAGCTGTCGTTACAACGGCACTTCGCTTATCTCGAAAATTGCCAATAGGAACGCGCTTGTCTATCTGACATCTTTTTTCTTCTCCGTCATTTTTTCTCATCCATTTTTAAATATCCTTGTTTCTTAAGAAAGTCGGCCAGAAGTTCCCGCACGACAGGAGCATTCTTTGTGTTGTTGTCCAGACAATATAATTGTAATGCCCAATGTAGGGTCGGATCTATATACACCTGTAGGAGCTTTTTATTATTCGCCTTAATATTCTTTGCCATTGGTTTTTCTCTTTCTAGTAATACAGATGCGAATACATAGTTTCATACTGTTATGAATTATATCATTTTCAAATTGTGTTTTAGCGTACGGCGTAGACTGCTGCTCATCATTACGGTTTTCCAAATTAGGATAATTTTAAGATTTAGAGTTGCAAACTTAATTTGCAAATTCTGCATATTAGAGCCAGACAAGTTTAATGTAATTAAATTACTTTCTTCTTATGTTTAATCTTCTATAGCGAAAAAAACTAAGATCCAAAAGTGAATCCAATGATTTCAGATATACAAGACTAACAGATTGAAAAAATGCCAAGATACGTATGATACTGGGGGTAATCAAAAGATGATTTAAAATAAAATCATATAGACACTCATTTTTAAGAGAGAAATGGCAGCTGAGTCCGATAACCTAAAGAAATTGTAGAAAATATTGATTGAAACCCAAACGTGAAGTATTATTTGTATAGACTGTTTATTGCTCTGACAATTAATCAAGCTGTCTTCTAGTAAAACAGGCTTATGTTTAGTTCATCCTAATCTTTAGGATATACGCAGTGTAATTGGCTGTTTAATGCTTTTCCGTTTTACGGTCTATATGTTTTCATCATAATAATTAGGATAGATAAATGAAAAGAGTATTTTATTTCTTTATAGGGTTATTCAAAAGAACGGCTCGATTAGTGCGACATATATCGAAAACCGGAAATATCCTGAGGCGAAAAAGTAAGCGGTCAATAACTATCGTTGAAAGAGAGATTTCAACCCAACCTCGAAGAATTGAATCGCCCAAATCTGACTCCAATCGGTCAGATTTGGATACCATAACTGGAATCGGTTCAACTTCAGGATTTCCGGCAGAAGAACTTATAGAGGAAGAAATGGTTTCTGTCACCGATATGCCTTCGTCTGATTTGGAAGTCATCAATGATCACAACTTTGCTGAAGAATATCTGAATGAAAGCGATACCCAGATATTATTTGAAGACCAAGCTCTGGAATCTAATGAAAAAGATCAAGAAGATGCAGAAAAATCCACAATCGAAAATATGATCGATGAAATAGAGGTGAAAGAGACAACAAAGGGTTTCACTCCTGCTCAAAATAATGATTGTGAATCAGACGAGGCTAATGCTGTTGAATTAATGAAGCAAGGATCAAAAGAAATTGATGGTGCTGATTTTTCATCCGGTGAAGATTTTACGGAGGAATTACCAGATCATATTTATCCTAAAGAACCATTAATAGAACTGGATATAATGGAAGCTCCAGCGGGAATCAAGAAGTTCACAGATGAGACAAGTGACATTGATGTAATTGGTCAAGAGAACGTACCTTATGACCATGTCGAGGACATTACGGAGCGGTCTGAGGAGTCCTTTGGAATAGTAAGTAGGGAGAATGGGAAGGATAGACCTGTGAAAGTAAGGGAAGCTAAACGACTTTGGTATCCTTACAAGTCCCGAATCTATATCCCTGACCCCCATGTTGACGATGAAAAGAAAGTTGATGAGTTCCTAGAAAACCTCAAAAACGATAATCTGGAAACGATATTTTCATATGATATCAAGTTTCTTGATTATTTGTTCTTCAGAGCATTAGAAAGATGCGATTTTGTTGGCGATCTTCCTCTATCTGAATCTGCTTACCGTGGTTTGATTGCTTATCTACAATTGCACACGACTGAAAAAGGAAAGCGGAATCCACGCTTGAGTTTGCCGACCATTTTCGTCGTAAGCATGGTGTTTTGTGCGAGATATTCGGAGACAGAAGCAAGAGAGTTTTGGAAGCCATTTGCGGAGCAAGTCTGGGACACTGAACCTTCTCAATACTTCCAGAATATTTGTCGTGAATTATTTGTATATAGTCGTGAATTTCTTCACCAAAATATTGGAATGAAGTTTTTGTTCAACCGTTATGGTGAAGTGGTTCGACCTATATATCAACACGCAATTATTCCCAATCATTTGCAGATTTATTTTTCCGATTGGCTGGTCGAGAATTATGAAAATCTGCTTGAGTACCCGTCCGAGACATTGGAAACGATTTTGCAGAATGAACAATCACTAAATTATGTTCCAAGAAGCTTGAAGAACTTCATTTTGGGAAATGATACGAAAGAAACTGCTGCCCGTTTGATTTATTTGATGTCTAATGCATTGGCGTTATTCTTTCAGGAGGAACAGACGGAAGCGGTCGAATCATTGTTTTCTTCTTCGATCGAGAAAACTATTTGGGAAACGATCTACAAAAAGTTAATGAGTATCCCTAACAAACTTGAAAAGTCTCGAAAGACTTTTCCTCGCTTGCAATGGATATGGGATCTTGAAAAGGATGAAGTCATTCTAAAATTATCAAACATGCGATCAGACAAAAACAGTAAACCGGATAGTGTTACTGTAGCAGAAAAAAATTCGGAATGCTTTAAGAGTAATCAAATACTGTTTAAAGTTTTCCCATGGAAATTGAAATCGGGAAATTGGGAGCTTGATACGATCTTGATCCCTGTGGAACCAGGATATGATGGCGATGTTCTGGTCCTTAGTGAGAATTTCGATCTTGATCACGACCGACTAAGCCAATCGGATCACATCATCTTTGAACGAACAGTTCCTCCTTTTAATGATCCTATCCTCATTTTTGAGGAAAATAAGCATAAAAAACTGGCAAGCAAAAAGGAAATAATTGATTTTGATGGGGACTGGATAATTGTTGGAAAGGTTGGCTTTAGTGTTTTAGATAGAGACGGCAAGGAATTAACTGGAAGTCCTATAAGTGTACCTTTTCAATTATTGAAAATCGGTTATTTCCATGCTAAGAAATATAATGTTGATCTTCCAATCTCTATTCAATATGAAAATGAGACTAAGTCATTCGATAAAAAAGCTCCTCGCAATGTGATTGATCCAATAATCGTTGGCGACGTAAAAGTTCCTGGATTGTCAACAGAGGTTCCGCAAGTGTTTTCTTCAGATGAAGTTGAATTTCGCTTTACTTTGGACAGTGATGTTTATCCGTTGCATCGAACTTGGCTAACGATTCGGTATGGTGGAGAATTCCTCAAATCTGTTTTACTGGCTGATCTAATCAAGCAAGGGAAAATGCATGTTAGTGATAAGCTCTATAGTGTGGATTTATCAACATATATAAAGGAGGCTGGTGCTTATGAACTGGACCTCATTCATAACATGAGGCGTCTCCTCGCTGAGAAACTTCAGTTCGCATGGCTGCCTGAAGAAATAAAGATCAAGGGACCATCAGAAAATATATGTTATTCGCCTGAAAACCCGCTTCAATTATCAATACTTGGTGCGAATGAAAGTCAGATCATTACGGATCGAGATGAGAAAGTAAAGCTGACTGCCTCAGAGAATGGCATTACGCTTGATTGGAGAACTTTAAAGAAAGATCATTGTGGCTTCAACCTTATTTGGAACGATTCTCATATTCAATTCATATGGAAGATCGATCGCGTTTTTGCCTGGGTTGAGGGTGGAGGTGATAAAAATCAAGTATATGAAAATCAAGCAAGCAATGTAGTACTAATCGCCAGAGGTAAAGCAAACGAGAACTTTTATTGGAAGGTAGGAGAATCAGCGAAAATACGAAGCTCAAGTCTGGATGCCAAAGGTCAATATTCCGCGAAGCTCAATGAAACAGAAGTTAGGGATATGCTTCTTGAGGATGATTCAATCAGAACAACGGTTTCCATAAGCATGCGTGATTATCAGTGGAAGCTCTTTGATTATGAGAAAACTCCCTCAATCGAAATAGTTGTTGTGAGATATGAGGACTCCTCTTTGTTTTTATCAATTGCAAATGGTAGAAAGTTATTTGGAGATTATACAATTCAGGTTAGGGAAAATTCTTTACACACAAGGGCACAGATCCTGGATACACCAGATAGCATTGAAGAAAAATATATTTTCCCAGTAGATCTGATCCCTGGAACCTATAAGGTGGAAATTCTTGCAAACAACTCTGTTATAGCAACATCTTCTGATTTTTTGGTGGAAGAAGATAGAAAAGAGGAGAAGATTGAAATTTTCTCAATAACAGAGGAGGTCGGCTCACCTGAATACATCTTTAAAGTTTTAACCGCAACAAAACAGCAAATTGTCAACATTCAATCTGACTGCTCAACAATTTCGGCTGTGCTTGGACAACTAAAGAAAATTCATGATCCTGATGAGTGGCTGGTAGACGGAGAGTGGAGAGACAGTTTCAAACGCTTACTCCCTGCATGGGCAGTACTTAAGCATCCACTTCGTTTCATTACAAATAAACATAAACGTGTGCTGCATGTCTTTCCAGAAAAAGCAATATACGGAGGAAAAGCCGGAAGCGGATATCTGGACCTCAAGTTAGAAGGGGAAAAAATTAGAATCGTTGCAGACTGGAAACCAAAACCAGATTCAGAAAACTCTTGGATTTGGATGAGAATTCCCATGGTGGAAAACATCAAATACTATAGTGAACTCAGTGAATCGGAACAGCTTGACCTTTGGCCAGCATACCAATGTGTTGATTGTGGAGAAATTGTTGGTTCAAGAAATGGAAGTTACCTGCAATTACCTCCCAGCACGTACAGATTACATCAACATGGCAAAAACAGAGACTTGAGAGAACAGTTCTTTGATACGGTGTATAGACACGGAAAAGATGAAACCGTCGATGTTAGTATTACCCAATATGATCGGGAATTACTCAGGTATACATTCTTACCCAAGGATATTATTCATCCAAAATACCTGCATTTTTTGATTACTGGAAAAGCTATAGCAAAGCCAGGAAATTTATCACAACCTATTGAAACTCGTGATAGCAGAGACTTTGGCATTGCTATTGATAATCTTTACGAAAACTTGAAAAATTCGTATTTGCGAGCATTCTCGGATTATGTTAAGGATTTATTACGAGTTTATGATTGTTTGCTGGATGGCATAGAGAGACACCCTGCTTTTGGTCCATTTGAGAGGTTGATTAGCAATTTATACGAGCCGATTTATCCTTATAACTTGCCTGGCAGTATATTGACCCTTTCAATGCTTCTGAGATTGAAAGGAAATGATGCTATTATGTATGAAAATCTGATTGCCAACCTGGGGATTACCGAGGAGTCGTTGGTCCAGATGACGAATCATCTCGTACAAGGAAGCCCAAAGATGCTTGAATGGGGGATCGCTTGGGCTGAATTGTTTTTTGTTCACGCAATCTCATAACAAAGGCGATAGGTATGAACTCTGTTCTTATTACACAAAGACTTAAACAAGCTTTAGTGGATTATTTAAGTACCACTTTCAATGCAAACAAAGATGGTAAAGAGCCAGAATTAGCAGAAAGAATAAAAGAAAGCTTCGAATATCCACAGGCTTTGTTTGCAGGTCCGTATTTAGAACTGATACTTCCGTATAAGAAATCAAAAAGTATTTTGGATCTATATAAAGAAGGCGTGCTTTCAAAACAACTCACGGAACTTTCTTGCTTTCACCTTGATGACCCTGAACCGATTCCTCTTAATACACCTCTTTATTTACATCAAGAGCGATCTATCAGAAAGTTGTGCGTAGAAAACAAGGGTATTGTTATCTCATCAGGTACAGGTAGTGGAAAAACTGAATGCTTCACCATACCTATAGTCAATGATTTACTGATAGATGACACACCAGGAGTGCGTGCATTACTTGTCTATCCATTGAATGCCCTGGTCAATGATCAGCTTGAACGTCTACGAGTAATGTTGAAGGAAACATCAATCACATTTGGACGATTCACAAGCGAATTGCCAAATCAAGAACGCCGTGACTCAAGATTTATGCCAAACGAAGTTATTTGCAGGGAAGAAATCCGAACTGGTAAGAAAATCCCACAAATTTTAATCACCAACTATGCAATGTTGGAGTATTTACTCCTAAGACCAGAGGACAATGCACTCTTCTCTGACGGTCTATGGAAGTTTCTTGTTCTAGATGAAGCTCATACTTATAGCGGAGCCCAGGGGATTGAGGTCGCCATGTTGATCAGGCGATTAAAACAGAGATTGGGAAAAGAACGAGGGGAATTATTAACAATTGCAACCAGTGCAACGCTAGTTAATGACAACCCTGAGGAAGCTGCTAAATTCGCTTCCAATCTCTTTGACGAAGAAATACAAATCGACGATGTCATATTTGGTGATAAAGAGTGTAATTATATAGATGAAAGCGACGATCAAGACTCTGGGATCATTCCAGAAACCTATTTGCATCAAGACTTCGATATACTGCTTGAAGAAATTCGTGAAGGGAATTTAGGTGAAGAAGAGTCTGTACTTCAATCTGCTGACATAGAAACAATAGCCCTTCGAATGGTAGAGATTGGGCTTATCAAAACGAAAGATCTGGAGTTGGTAGATCAGCACGAGGATGATCTGTCGGGTTTCCTGTACAAAGTTCTATCAAGGAACTCTGAGATAATCAAGCTTCGCAACTGGATGATTGATCAGGACAAGCCAGTATTATTTGATGACGCTGCTAAATTAATTTTTCCAAACCTGGACCAAATGGAGCAAGCAATTGCTCTCTATCGATTAATAGAGATTTGTTCATTTGCCAGGCCAGCATCAAATTTATTGCCTCTTCTTCCAGCGAAATATCATCTATTTGCTCGTCCACCTCAAGGTATCTGGGCTTGTATAAATCCAAATTGCGTAGGTAAAAACACATCGATTGACTCGCATTGGTCAAGGCTTTATAGCAACCCGACCGTACATTGTGAAAGTTGTGGAGCCCAAGTGTATCCCGTTCATCTTTGTCGGGAATGTGGTCAGGTGTTTTTGGCTTTTTATCAATCCAAATATGACAATAAATATTATCCAGCATCAGATCAACTCTTCGAAGATGTTGAAAAACGTTATTTGACCTGGTCTAAAATCAAAGTGAATGAATCTTTAGCTGATTCCACTGATGAGGTGGATTATGAAGGTTCAGAAAACCTTGGCTCATCATCTTTCCAAAATAAGTATTCTCAAAATGAACTTAGGATTTGTCTGAATTGCGGTAAAAAAATATCTCAATGTGATTGTGAAAACCAAATCACATCCGTTCCCCTATACAATATTGTTGAAAAGACAAGAAAGAGGAAGGGAAAGGAAACATATGAACAAGAGGCTCCTGTTGCAGATCTAAGGCAATGCCCTCGTTGCCTCTCGCAAGCAAAAGCTGAAACCGAAATAGTCACACCAATAACTATCAAGGGACTTGCGCCTTTGGCAAATTTGACCTACGAACTCTATCGACAATTGCCACCGGCTCGCGATCCGAAAAAGAAATCTGTACCAGGCGAAGGACGTAAACTGCTTACGTTTTATGACAGCCGTCAGGGGGCAGCTAGATTTGCTGCTTTTTTACAAGATGTATCTATTAAGCAGAATTATCGACATATTATCCCTAAAGCAATTGAAGAGTCCAAGATGGCAGATGAATGGGGAGAAGGCAGCTCTCCAAACTTAATTGCCCTTAGCCAGAAATGTGGGGAGATTGCATGGTCGAAAGGATTAATCCAAAACGATTCTGATTCCGAGTATTGGCGGGGAGGATCTTGGGCCACTCAGACCCCAGATCAACGAAAGAAAGCCTCCATTTGGATGTCCAGGATTATCCTGGGAGAATTTACTACTGGGCGAAGAGCGAGGCAGTCTCTAGAATCTATGGGATTGGTTGGTGTATCCTATTTTGATCATTTTTCACCTGATTTCTCCTCCCTTTGTAATAAGATGGGTTTGACCGTTGAACAAGTATCAACCTTGATTAATTTCCTCCTCGACGATCTCCGCTATATCAAGGCTGTAGAATTACCGACCGGGGTTTATGCGAAAGATCCGGAATTTGGCCCTAACCAGGGCAATCCCCGTGTTATTAGACAAGGCAAACCGAATTATGGCGAATTAAGATGGATTGGAGCCACCGAAAGACAATTTAGAAGACAGTATGTACAAAGAGCTCTTGAAGCAATTGGTGCAAATGCATCGATGGAAAATGTTGTTAATGTCTTGACAGAGATCTGGGATTGGCTGATATATGAAGGGAAAGGATTGTTTGTTGGCTCAGCAACTGATGGATATAGACTTGACCCTCGATTCATCTTTCTTGATACCAAACAAAAATGGTATATGTGTACCAACTGTCTGAGATTATCTTATCGTGGTGCTTCTCTTCCTTGTCCTCATCCACTATGCGGTGGAAAGTTGGAACCTGTGGATATCAATTCGACCCAAGGGCAAAATTATTTCTATAAATTGTTTCAACAATCCGTGATTCCTATTCGAGTGGAAGAGCACACAGCACAACTGGACCCAGAAAAGGGAAGAGACTATCAGAACTTGTTTAAAGATGGTCATATTAATGCGCTAAGTTGCTCAACTACGTTTGAGATGGGAATTGATCTAGGAGATTTGCAAGCAGTCACGATGAATAATGTTCCGCCTACAGTTGCGAACTATCGACAAAGAGCGGGAAGAGCGGGTAGACGAACCAGTGGAACCGCCTTCATATTAACTTGGGCTTCGGATCGACCTCATGATCAAGCATACTATGACGAGCCACCCGAAATCATCAGTGGCAAGGTTAACGTTCCAAGTCTGATGCTCGAAAATGAGATGATTCTCCGCCGGCATGTAAATGCTATCCTTTTATCACAGTTCTTAAGATATCGGAAAAGAAATGGAATAGAACCGGCAAAATTAACCTTTAGTGGGGATTTTTTTGACTATGATTCTTCTCAAAACCCGCATTATGCCTTCTTAGAAGATTGGGTCAAGGAAGAGAGGGGCGCAATTGATCGTCATTTGACAAACTATGCGGATATGTTTCCTAATAATGTCAAGTCAATAGTTCTGAATGGATTGCAACATTTCCTAACGGATCTGAAGAGAATAAATGAAGAACATTATCAACCAATTACCTCGTACTATCGGGAACAAATTCGAGAAATCGCTAAACAAATTGCCGATACATCTATGTCTCACCAAGCTGGAAATAAGTTGGAATCTCAAATTAGACTTTATAGAAATTTATTAAGCCGGATAAGAGGCTCAGAGGGCAAGAAAGTCGGTTACCTAATAGATTATCTTAGCAGCAATGGAGTGCTTCCTAGTTATTCCTTTCCTCTTCATACTGTGGAACTAATACTTCCAGTCGAGGAGCGATTGAAGGAGCATTTGCGGCTGGAAAGAGATCTAAGGCAAGCGATTAAAGAATATGCCCCTGGTTCAGAGATTGTAGCAGATAAAAAGATTTGGCGAAGCCTTAGACCGGTGTTTTGGAAAGACACACCCAAGGTGCTTGAATATCGGATATGCGAACACTGTCACCATCTGGAAGTCAGCAGTGATGCAGGAATTCCATTGCCACAATCTGATGGAACTTGTTCAGTTTGTTCTAACGCTTTTACTTCAAAATCTAGGGTTAGAAAATTTGTTGAACCCGATGGATTTGTTGCTGATCCGAAAAGTGGAAAAGCTGCGAAGCAATATGTGAAAGTCGAACAGAACCAAATGCGTTCCGCGTTAATTCCAGAGCATAATACGGAAGAAGAGAAGTTTAGTGATAATATCTATCTTTCATACAATCAGAAAGGAAAACTGCTCTATGTAAATGAAGGGAAGTATGGAGCGGGCTTTCAATTCCCTATCGAAGCTTTCTCTTTGTTGTCTGAAAAAGGAGCCCTTGAACGACTATCTCTTGGATATATTCAAAACACGAATACGCTCCATATTCGCTTTTCCGGAGATGAGAGCATAGTAATTCCTTCACCACACGATCAATCATTCTGGCTATCTCTCCTTTATGCAATAATCCATGGTGCATGTCATAGCCTGCAAATTGAACGAAGGGATATTGACGGAGTACTATTTCCCCGAAGTTCAGCAGGAAGCTGGGAACAGACAATTGT
The DNA here is from genome assembly GCA_050946715.1 of Anaerolineaceae bacterium. Classification (GTDB taxonomy): domain Bacteria; phylum Chloroflexota; class Anaerolineae; order Anaerolineales; family Anaerolineaceae; genus Mesolinea. Next base: position 37,571 of record JBMNVH010000021.1, read on the forward strand.
CCTTTATGACAATGTACCAGGCGGGGCTGGTCACGTAAAAGCTATTAAAGAGAACCTCACTCATGTTTTAGATGAAGCTAGCCGAGTATTGAGTTGCAATGATTGTGCACCGAATACAAGTTGTAATCATTGTCTTCGAGATTATAACAATCAATACCATTACCAACTCTTAAAACGGGAGCATGCTCAAAATTTTATTGAGGATTTACGAGCGAGCATTAGTCCACTTGATATCGGTGTCCAGGGTGCTTTTAGAGTGATAGCACCAAATACTACATTTTGGTTGTATGAAAAAATTCGGTATGCAAAGCAGTCACTGGATCTTGCCCTCCCTTATCTTTGCAGCACACATCCCTTAGGCGAAAATTTTACTTGGCTTGATACTTTAGGAGATCTTATAAATAAGGGAATCAAAATTAATTTGTATCTACAGTTGCTTCCGACTCAAACGCCAACAGATTATAGCATGGCTAAGCATTTGCAAGTTCTAATCGAAAAAGGCCTTAGTGTCTGGAAAATTTCATCACTTCCTCGATGGCAAATCGTAATAGATGAAAATTATTCAGAGCCAAGAATGATAGGAAATGAAAGGGAAGAAGAGTATATAGTGTTTGGCGATGAAACTGATATTTCCCATTTAATTTCATCAACCTGTTTGGGAGCAGTTCAACAAGCTGGAATTAATTTGCAACACCTGAAAAGAAACAAAATTCATACCTCTGAATTGAATGCCCCGGATAATACAACAGTAATTAATTTGCGTTCAAGCGTGAATTCCGGGATCACAGAAAGCAGTCTATTCGATCCTGTCTTTTCGAAGCCAATTAGGAAACTACTGGTGCACGATCCATATTTGCATGATCGAGAAAGAATTGTAAATCGAATGGGACAATATATCTCGATGGCTTCGAGACATGAAAGTCTTGAGGAAGTTGTAGTTCATACCAAGAGGGCTCCGAATCAAAGAGAGCAGGATTTGGCGATTCAAGAGTTAAAGAGCAGGTTTAATTTCCCGATTCGGTTTAAATTCTCCGCAGAACATGATCGTTACATTGAGATTTTACGAAATTCTGGTGAGAAAGCCATTATATTAATTGGTAGAGGTTTGGATTTTATTCAACCTGATGGATCAATTAAATCCACATTCATTATCATTCAAGATCCTGTAACAGAATAAACAATTGATAATTAGAGACAAACTTACATAACACGGCAGTGGAATTTATTTTTAGTTAACAGTAAAGTTTTTTATTGGTCATGATTCTGCTAAATAAAATAAATATTATGAATGGTAAAAACGAAATTCATTTTTTACAAACACCTAACTAGCTTGTTTAAAATAATAAATTGTGCCAGGATGCATCCTGGCACCGGGGGCAAAATTAAAAAGAAAGGTTCAGGATGAAAATATATAAATACTCATTGGTAAGAGAAAAAGTCGTAGCAGAATTCGACGGTCGGACGTCACTCAAATCACCAGATATTGTTTTTCAATTACTTCAGCAGTTTTATAAAAAGGTTGAAGGAGAGGAAAAAGAATATGCTGTAGTCATTCATTTGGATACAAAGCTAAAACCATTAAGTCTTGATATTATTAGCATTGGAAGTCATCAGGATGCTCCAGTACATCCAATGCAGGTATTCAGAAAGGCTGTAATATCCGGAGCCTCCAGCATAATCTTTGCTCACAACCAAAATTCTTGGTTAAGTTGTTGTTTTGATGATTTTTTAATTCTCAATAAAGGAGTACAAAAGAACCCTAAAAAAAGCCAACAATCCCGTATTGTTAATCACTACCATCAGGACTCGAGCAACTGTTATCAGGGCGGACTCTTATAGTTTGTTCCTTTAGATGTTCCTGAATTTAATTGGCCGTTTGGTAACTTGTTACCACAAATAACACATCTATCAACCCCAGCTGGATGGTCTTGGTTACCACAGAAAGTGCATTTTGTGTTCACAATGAACTTCTCTTTGCATGGAATATTTTAGATTGAGGCCCCTCTTGAATGTGATTACAAAAAAGACTTATCTTAAACTTTCCAATGCTTTTGGACAAATTCTGTCTGCCACTGTTTTAAAATTGTTTTGCTTTACCGGCAATTTGCTCCCGGAATCTATAATATTTGCCACTATACATATAATTCTAATGTCATATTTTGCTTCAATAGAATCTGGATTTAAACTTTTTCCAAGCGAAACAAGTCCCTTTCTCAAATAATATCGGATAGTCTGATTTCGGGCAATCTGATTATGCTCAAACCATTCTTCTGTATTTGCTAATTTGAAACAGTAAGTAAGCCATTTTTTTGACACTGCATTTTCGATTGAAAAGTCCTGGAACGCGAAAAGAGCCAATTGGCCAATATTAAATATAATCTCTTTACTAATATTATGACTTTCTCTTGCTTCAATTATCATGTCTTTGAAAGCATTAACTGCCTTAAACGATTGTATGTTCTCTCGAGCGTTAAGTAACTCAGTAACCATTTGCAAATAGACGTCCCAACAGTACATCTTTTTATTGATGGTGAATTCATTAGTTAATAGTGTAATTAGGTAGTCGGGTGAAGCCTCGATTATATTGAAGAGCATTTGATACAATAAATCGTTACTATTTGAATCTAAGTAAAAAGATCGTAATGATTCTTGTTGCGTTGCACTTAGCCATTGACTTGCATGCAACACATCCAAAGAGATTATTATTTGGTAAGCCTGGGGATACTGCGAAGAGTTCTTAATGATATCTGCTAACAAAGCGTTAGTCACAGGTAATTCTGTAATAAGGTGACAAATATCTTTCAGACTGATTACTTCTTGCCTTTGAAGCATTATCTTTAAAACCGAAAGATATTGTCTTTCGATTCCAAATTCCTGGCATAGTTGGATTGAGATGTCAGCAACCGTTATTTCTCCTCTTAGAAACTGATAGAGCAATTTTTCTTTTGGATTAATAAAAAATTGAGGTTGACTTACTTTATAGTTTTCAATTATCTGATTCAGATCGCTCATGAAATCCGATGATTCTAATATCGCAATTTTTTCGATCCAATATTTACTAAAACTGACATTTTTTATGTCGTTACTGTTACAAACAGTAACTGCTAAATTTCGTAATGCCAGCGAATTTTGTTTATTTAATACATTAAATAAACTCATGCCTTCTCGAACTATTTCTTCTATCATTACCTTTAATTGCTCAGCTTGGATGCTGTTTGGCAAAGATAAAAAATGACTGATTGCAGAAGTTGAATTTAAAAACGCCTTTAACCGATGTAAACCCAAATTCGGAAGATTAATATTAGAAACTTCAATCAATTCGCCAATTTGCTCATCAGTCCAAGCACAGTATGGATCAGAAAGAACTTCGTATAACACATTTTGATAATCAACAGTCCAACCATTATTTGCATGGAGTCGGGAAATTGCATTATAAAGAGCCTTTGATGGTTTCTCAAACAAGATTTTTACCAATGGTCTATTATCTTCAAGCAGAATCCTTTTATGCTTGTTAACAATCAACAATTCATAAAGCAATGCACCATTTGAGTTTGTCAATGCCTCTTCTAAAACCTGCTCAGGGTAATCCTTAATTGTGTCCAATAAATGGCGCTCTATATATTGTGATTCTACTTCATTTGCTTTGATTGCTAAGTAACTATCAGTGAATTTTGATATCGTTGCAGGAAATTTTTGCTTTAATTGAATTAAAATTTGATTACATAGAAACTGACGTTGCTCCACACGAAGTTTACTTTTAAGTATTTTATCCAACAAATTATTTAATTCTGATTTTAAAGCAATGCTTTCAAATATCTTTAATACATCATTCTCATCTATTCTTGAAACAATCTGTATAAACTTGCTTATTTTTACATCCCAATCAAGAGTCGTATGCCCATTAACCAATTCATCTATTGTTATTGCATCTTCTAAAGAGCTTCCTTTCATGTAATACTTGGGTATTACAGATTTGAAAATACTCTCATAACCTAAGTTTTCATAAACATCGCTATATCCACCTTTCAAATTTGCGGCAGCTTTTATTTGTTTCACATCATAAATAGACGGTCTATTGAGATAGAACGGAGCGGGCTCATCATTGCAGAGATACACTTGACTTTCCGGTGCAATGGCATAATCAAGCGCAAATGTCACAATCCCTAATAGCGGATTTAGCCGCTTTTGCACTTCCTGCATGATAGCAAGCCTTTGGCTCAGCGTAAATTCAGGAATTACAAAAACTGCCTTTTTTTGCCTGCTTTGCTGCTGCAATCCAAAATTACTTACACTCTGATAGAGTATACTTAATAAGTTTGTAATCCCTTTCACATATTCAGAATGAGGATAACTAACGGAGCCTCTTTGTAATGATATATATCTTGGAATCTCTCTTGGTTCATAAACTGATGAATGTTGTGATGTTCTACCATAATCTTCTAATGCAAATTGCCCTTCCTTTCCAAAAAGAAGGGCTTCATATATAGCGATATCATCTCTCAGACAATTAGAGATAAATTGTTGCGGCAGCAAAGTGATATGCGCTTGTGTATATGAGCGGTTTGCTACGCCTCTTACCGGTGGCTCTAAACCTTGTTGAATCAAATAATCTAATTCGGTGCGTTGTTGTAATTGAATAAACAACAAGTCATTGGTAATTGAAGGTAATGGTTGCAGAACAACCGTAAAGCCACCAAAGCCTGGCGGTTTTAGTGCAAAAGGCAAACCTCTTGTTATCGCATAATTTGCGATACTGGGGTTGTATAATCTATCCATTAATATTTTTGCAAGTCTCGTATCTGATCGATTCAAGGGTCTGTAATCACTTGTGTTGCCAGGATAATTAAATATTTTTCCAAACTCAGCATATTCCAAATTGATTTCAGTTAAATTGTCAGTCATCATCTATCCATTAATCGTCTTGACGAAGACCTGGATATGGGGGATAGTCCTCATTATTCTTGATCAAACCTCTTAGGAAGCCCTTAAACCCTTTTTGGGATTCTTTGATAGCCTCCTTCTCTATTGTCTGGAAAATCCAATAAAAGGGTTGCGCGTTTCCTTGCGGTTTCCACTTTTCTGGGTCCTTCAGTTCCCCCACTTCAAAATTTGCTTCTTCAACTCGTCTTCCTAAAGAATCCATGCGTTGGAGCATACCCGCTGCAGAACTTCTAAATATTTTAAGATTATGTCCCGCGCTTTTAAAACTTTCAATTTCACTCTTCAGGTTTGGAAATGTGCTAAAAAAGTAACGATTAGGATCTCTCCAAAGCAAGCCATCTTGATCTGCTTTTGTCATACATATTGCGACATTACGTTTAGGTTGCTTGTTCCTCAATCGATTTAATAATTCTCTTATAACGCGTTCATATTTACTCACAGTAAATCTTGTAACATCATATTCAGGTTGCGGATCAAACTTACTTCTCTCTTGTTCCTGAATCACCGCAAATGGATCTTGGGGAAAATTTTCCTCCGGAATGTTTATAGATTTGGGTTGATAATTTAAAAGCTCATTTTCAGGTGGACCGACAACCACTATAAAATTTCGTGCACTTTCAAGCAAATTAAAATCATGCAAATTATTGTCTGGGTCAAGCAACGCGTTGATTAAATTATCGCCTTTATTATTATAAACGACAATATAGTGAGAAAATCGATATTCTTCATTTTTCTTGTCTTTTGGCTCTCTTGTAAAGACATATCTGATATCATTCGGTCGCAGAGTTCCGGGAATATTGATTGGAGGAAAGACTTCTGCAGCGATTAGCACTTCCTCATCAATGACCTCTTGAAGACGATAATAAAATGATAGCCTATCATTTAAGTTTGTCTGTTCCACTTCTTTTGCGAACCCTCTTATGAGCCAATCTTTTCCAGATTGTGTGGGACCAAAAAGAAAAATTCTTTGTAGTGGTGCGTATGAGTTCATATCCATTGTTTATCACTCCATATTTTATGTTGTTTCGTCTGTTTTGTGACGAAGCAATCCGATATCTTTTATCGGCTTGGGATAAGGTATGTAATTACCTTCCGTTAACCTTTGATCTGTAATTAACCACCTGGGTTTGGTATGTAGCCTTTCCTTTTCAATTATTTCAAAAAACCAGAAGAATGGC
>JBMNVH010000022.1:0-40626 GCA_050946715.1 Anaerolineaceae bacterium
AAATGTAAGACTTCTTTTAAATCCTTTTTCTACTAAAGAATTCAAACATCTTTCGAAAGACAATGCAAAAAGACGATTGTCATCTTCTCCACGAATCATATTTCTTAATTTCACTTTTTTTGACCCTTAAATTTTGCAATTAATCTTTTGACAAATAAACCTAAACCAAAATATTGATAATCTTCTTTTCATTGGGCAGCCTCCAAATGAAAGTTTGCAGATGTGCTCTCCTGCTCTTGCTCAAATTTCAAAATATTTCTGAATATCATCCAGCACTTTTTGATTCTCATCAGTATAAGCTTTAAAAATTATTCCAATATGACCATCAGCCCCAACATCAAGTAATCTGTTTTCGACCTTATGATCATCCAATACTCTTTTGAAATAATAAGACATGTCTCTCAAATTGTCTTCTTTATTCGTTATCAAGACCGTTTTCGGTAAGGTTGAGATTTTTCGGTTGTTTTCAAAAACCAAATACTGATAGCCATCCATCTTTTGATAGCCTTTGGGAAAGATCATATTTCTCATGCCCCAATAGGCGATGCTCTTCTTATACAAATGCATTACGCCGCAATCAAGAATGATCCCTTTATAGCCATAATTTCTTTCTGTTAAATTAAAATCTTCTCTCATTTTTTGATCAATACATAATAATGATTCCACAACTGCCAGAACTGCACCCGCCGAATGACCGGCTATATACATTTCATCAGTATCGGCTTCATATTTATCGGCATTTGAAATGATCCAATTAACCGCATTAGAGATATCTTCTATTTGATCAAAGACATTAAATTTTGGATATGCCAGGCGATAATTCAAATTGAAAACAACCAAGCCTCTTTGAGCCAGAAAATTAGCAAATAAAGAATCCATTTCTTTGTAGCCAGATATAAATCCCCCACCATGGATGTTAATCAGAATCGGTTTTCTTGTATGATCGCTTATATAATGGATATCCAATTGATGATCAATTGAATCATCATCTATATAGCTGATATCTTTTACTAACTTGATATTGGGATCCATCTTTGACAGATCAATCCTGTCCAGATCCTTCAGATATGCCTTTTCACTCATTTTCTTCATAAATTTGTTTATCATGATCATCACCTGGAAACATAATAACACGAATAAAATGTGACCCTTCATCTCGATAAATGTTTTTTAATAAACTCTTAAATCAATTTTCTAAGAGGATTCAGGCGTTATAATCACAGTATGCAAGAGCTGATCGTCGCCATACACATGCACACTCGCTTTTCGGACGGAAGTGGGCTGCACCAGGACCTCGCCAATGCCGGGCTGGAGGCTGGTGTGGACGCTTTGCTCGTCTCTGACCACAACGTCCTCGTTCAGGGTTTTGACAGCTACTACCAAAAAGGCAGGCAGCGCCTGCTCATGCTGGTTGGCGAAGAATTGCACGACCCAACCCTCAAAGAAAAAGGTTCCCATTTGCTCGTTTTTGGGCACAACCAGGAGCTTTCGCGTTATACGCGCGAACCACAAAAACTGATCGACCAGGCCAACGCCGCTGGCGCGCTCAGCTTCATCGCCCACCCGGTTGAGGAACCTCTTCGCATCTTTGGTGAGGGTGAATTCGGCTGGCGCGATTGGTCGGTCAAAGGCTACACCGGTATTGAGCTCTGGAACCAGTTGAGCGAGTTCAAAACCCGCTCACAAAGCTTCCCCAAAGCAGCCTTGCACGCGCTTTTCCCCAATTTCATGTGTCAAGGACCAACAATTGCCACACTGAAACTTTGGGATGAGCTTCTCGCTAACTCAAAAAGCCTGGTTGTTGCAATTGCCGGGGTTGACGCGCACGAGCTCAAAATACAATATGGACCTTTCAAGATAAAACTCTACCCATACGCCTGGCAGTTCCGCAGCCTGAGAACCCACATCCTTACCCCTTCGAAACTGACTGGCGAGATCAACACCGACCGCAATATGATCCTGACTGCACTGCGCAGCGGTCATGCTTTTTGCGGCTATGATCTGCCGCATCCAACCGATGGTTTCCGCTTCACCTGCAACACGGACGACGGCACCTTCATCATGGGCGATCAGGTGCGCGCCAATGCCGGTCTTACTTTTCAGGCCCGCCTGCCCATCCGCACCCACGTTCGCCTGATCAAAGACGGTATGGTGGTCAAGGAACATTCCGACCGCGAAGTGCTGACCTACATCACCAAAGAACCGGGCATTTATCGCGTGGAAGCTTACTTCGACTACCTCAACCGCCATCGGGGTTGGATCTTCAGCAATCCGATCTATGCTCTTTGAGTTTCCAAAGCCAGGACTTGGTATAATCAAACTGAGGATCTATGGCTCCAAATATATTGCAATCGATCGAGAATAAGCTGCGCTATCTTTTGGAAGAAAAGCTGGATAGTTTGCTCTTCCCTGGCGTATCAGGCTCACTCTCCACCACGCTCATTGACCTGATCCAGAAACATATTGACCAACAAAGCGATCTTCAGACGAAACAAATGCCGGATCTGATCATTTTGCATGTTTCTGCCGATCGCTGGGACGCCTGGCAGGGGTCTTTACCCCTCCTTGACGAAGTCTCACAGCTTTTGGGTGAATCCTGGCGCGAAGCTGGCTATCAGCTCAAAAAAAATCCAGTCATCCAGATCCTTCAAAGTCCCGAGCTCTCAGCCAACCAGTTAAAGGTTGAGACCGCGACTTCCGTGGAAGAAGTAACCTCACGTCAGACAGCTTTGATAAAGATCTCCCGCACCATTGATCCTGAAACCCTCCCTCAGGACGCCTGCCTGATCATCAAAGACCGTGAGCCCTTTTATCTCAAAAAAGCCATCATCAAGATCGGTCGCCGTTCGTCCAATGACGTCGTTCTGGACGACCCGATGGTCTCGCGGGATCATATCCAGCTGCGCGCGGATAACGGCCGCTTTTTCCTTTTCGACCTTGGTTCGACAGGCGGCACGAAGGTGAATAACTACCCCGCCCATAATCAGGCTTTAAAGCCAGGCGATGTGATCCAGATCGGCAAAACGACCCTGATCTACAATCAAACCATTGAGCAATCCACGTCCAAACCCACGCGCACACTTTCGGAGGGGCTCTCGTGAACGCCGTTATCGGTTTGATCCTAAGAATTCTTCTTTTCGTTGCCCTTTATGCCTTTTTGGGGATGGCTGTCTGGCTCCTTTGGAAGAGCATCACGGGCGCGAAATTACGCGGCGGCATGATCGCCATCCCAACCCTGACGCTGACGACCACCATCGACGGCGAACAGATCATTCAAACCTACACCAGCTCCGAAGTCAGCATTGGGCGTAACCCCGATTCTGACCTCATTCTCAAAGATGACACTGTATCAGGCCGCCATGGCCGCTTAAGCTACCAGCTCAACCAATGGTGGTATGAAGACCTCAAATCCACCAACGGCTCATGGCTGGAAGACCTGAAAATCGAGGAACCAATTGTCGTCAAAGATAATGACTCCATTTATTGCGGCGACGCTGTATTCAAGATCTACATTAAACCACTCGAAAAATAGAAAGTGAGGATCAAGACATGTCAGAATTTGCATTTGGGATCATCGGAGGTTCCGGTCTTTATGGGTTTGAGGGATTCGAAAATATTGAAGAAGTCGAAATCGAAACCCCGTTCGGGAAACCTTCTTCCCCGATCGTTATCGGAGAAGTCCACGGGAAAAAACTGGCTTTCCTTGCCAGACATGGCATTGGTCACTTCTATTCACCAACCGATGTCAATTATCGCGCCAACATTTACGCGATGAAACAGTTGGGCGTCAAAAAGATCATTAGCGTCAGCGCGGTTGGTTCCCTGCGTGAAGATTACGCGCCTGGTGACATCATCGTGCCCGACCAGATCTTCGACAACACCAAAGACCGCGAACGCAGTTTTTTTTGCAAAGGCATGGTCGTTCACATCAGCTCTGCCGACCCTTTCTGCCCCAAACTAAGCCAGCAACTGCTCAAGGCACTGCGTAAGACCGATGCCACCGTCCACGAAGGCGGGACTTTCGTCACGATTGAAGGTCCGCGCTTCTCCACACGCGGAGAATCGAACGCTTTCAGGCAGCTTGGATTTTCGCTGGTAGGCATGACAGCCTCACCGGAAGCCTACCTGGCGCGCGAAGCAGAAATTTGCTATGCCACTATGGCTCATGTGACCGACTACGATTGCTGGCATGTCAGCGAAGAAGCGGTAACGGTCGAAATGGTGGTCAACACCCTCAAAAAGAACACCCAGATCGCCCAGCAAAGCCTGGTGCACCTTGTGGACGTACTTGCGGAAGAAGAGCAAACCATCTGCGATTGTGAGAACGCTCTTAAAAACGCCATCATGACCGATCCTGCTCATATTGATCCAGCCATGAAAGAAAAGCTTTCGCTGCTGGTTGGCAAATATCTGAGGTAATTTGAACTTATTTATGTTTAGAGCACGACCAAAAACGCATCCACCGATGCTTTTCATGGTCTGTGTGGTGATTGGCTTGTTAGCAGCTGCATTATCGCTGGCAGAGGGTATTCGCGCGCATTCTGAAAAGATCGTTATCACCTGGCATTACTTTATCCCTTATGCCATCTGGCTGTTTGGCACGATCCTGATCCAACGCAATATCGAACGCAAATTGGCAAACCGCGATCCCTGGATTTTCCCCGCGACAGCTGTGCTGATCGGCATCGGTCTGATGACGATCTGGCGACTCTCCCCTAATTTGGGTTTGCGCCAATCCTTTTGGTACTTAATTGGCAGCGGTTTGTTCATTTACGCCCTCAGTTTGCCTGAGCTGATCAAAACGATCAGGAACTACAAGTACGTCTGGCTCCTTTTAGGATTGATACTAATCATACTAACCTTTGTCATCGGAGTTAATCCGATGGGGGTTGGTCAGAAGCTTTGGTTAAAAGTTTTTGGCATTTATATTCAGCCCTCAGAACCCTTAAAACTGCTGCTGATCATCTATCTGGCGGCTTTCTTTGCTGACCAACTCAGGCCAAACATCACCTGGATCAGTTCTGTTTTTCCGACATTGATCGTAGTTGTTTTTGCTGGTCTGCTGTTAATTGCCCAAAGAGACCTGGGAACTGCCAGCATCTTTATCTGTCTGTACGTCCTGATGCTTTCGGTCACAACACAAAAACGCCGACTGCTTTGGATCATTCCGCTATTGGCTTTAATCGCTGGGGTGATAGGATATTTTGCTTTTGATGTGGTCAAAACGCGGGTCGATATCTGGATCAACCCCTGGCTCGATGCCAGCGGCAGCGCCTGGCAGCTGGCTCAGGCACAGATCGCGATTGCCACCGGTGGGATCACCGGCACTGGTCCCGGTCTGGGCAGCCCGCAATTTGTCCCGATCGCCGTTTCCGATTTTATCTTCACCGCGATCGGCGAAGAATTGGGCTTGCTCGGCACAAGCGCGGTACTGCTCTCTTTGCTTTTCATCATCTTGCGCGGCATTCACATCGCGCTTTGCAGCAAGACCACTTTCGGGCGCTACCTTGCCTTTGGCATTTCCGCTTTCTTCGCTTTACAAACCATCTTCATCGTCAGTGGCAATCTGGGATTGATTCCGCTCACTGGCGTGACCTTACCATTTGTCTCTTATGGCGGTTCATCTTTGGTCACCAACCTGATTGCCATCATGCTTTTGCTGAAAATGAGCACGCAAACCAGCACTCAGGAGCTGCCCGAGCGCGTGCGGAGTCCTTACAGGTGGGCTGCCAGCATTATTTCGATCATTTTTATTTTGACTGTCGCCTGGAACGGCTATCTCGCCTTTCCCAATCAGCAAAAGCTTATCTCCAGACCCGAAAATCCTCGCTGGGCGGTTTACGATCGCTATTCACCCCGTGGTGAAATCTATGCCCTGTCCGGGGAAAAATTGGTAGAAACCATTGGCGAACCGGGAAGCTATGAACGCAGAACCAACGTTTCGACGCTTTCCAACACATTAGGCTACGCGCACCCGCTCTTTGGACAGTCCGGCATTGAGCAGAGTCAGAATTCGTTTTTACGTGCTTATGCAGGCATTCCCTGGAAAGATCGCTTTTGGCACCAAACGCTCTACAACCAACCGCCAGCAGGTTTGGACCTCAAATTGAACATCAACCTTGCCATGCAGAAAAAGGCTGACAATTTACTTGCAGATCGGGCTGGCGCGGTCTTAATAATGAATGCCAGCACCGGCGAGGTCTACGCGATCGCCTCTCACCCTCATTACGATACCAATCAATTGGAGGAGACCTGGCAATCCTTATTGAAACGTTCCGACGCGCCCTTGCTCAATCGCGCTACCCAGGCATCCTACCCTATCGGCAGCCTGGCAACCACACTCGCGTTCGAATCGGTATGGTCCAACCAAAACGCGGTTCAGGTATTAAATCCTGGAGTCCTGACCCGTTACGACTCCGCTTGTTATGAGACGATCAAGGCAAATGAGCTTGCCCTCGATGGCGTTCAGGCGGGCTGCATGAGCGCCGCAATCGATCATCTGACCGCCTCTGATCCGAAATTGTTGCTCAAGAACCTTTCTGACTTCGGCATCTTCAGTGTGCCTGACCTGGTCATTCAATGCGGTCAACCTCCGCTTGCGCCAGAGCTCGACCAGCTCGACCGCAACCCTGAACTTGTTACACAACTGCAAGTCAGCCCCGCGCAGATGGCTTTGGTGGCAGCTACGATCACCAACAACGGAATCCAGCCCCCACCTGGCTTGGTCAACGCATATCTTAACCCTGAAGGTAAATGGGTTGAGATCAACGCCGCCCGACCAAGCACAGAGGTCATGGCGCAATCGGTCGCCAGGCGTATCCGCAACGAACTTGCCTCGACAAACCAGGCGCTTTGGTACCAGATGGGGCACGCAATCATCCACGAAGACCAACCACTGACTTGGTTGATCGGGGGTACCACCAGTGAATGGTTGGGAACGCCGCTGGCGATCGTGATCGCCCTGGAAGAAAACGCCCCTGATCTACCGCAAAGCCTCGGAGGCATTCTCCTGGACTTTTCAAGCACGGAATAAGCCTCAATTCTCAATTTACACATAAAAAAGGATTTAGTTCGTAGTTTGTTCGCGCGTGGCCTCCTGTCCACGCGCTTACTGTATTGTGGATAAGTGGTAGGTCGGGTTGCGTTCTTCAACCCGACATTACGGATTCTATAGTTCGCTCGGGGTCTCCCGACCCCAAGCTGTTTTTGTTATCATCAAGATTTATGGATGGTCATGCCTTCTTCAATCTTAAAAATCGCCGTTTGCCCACTTGCAGGATGGCATCGTCAGGGATCTCAACATTGAGATCGCTCATCACCTCACCGTCCAGCTTTACACCCTGCTGATCGATGATCCGGCGAGCCTCACTGCGGGAACCAGCCATTTTTTGTCCGACGATGATATCAAGTATCTTTTCGTCATCCTTAACGGTATATTCAGGGATGTCATCGGGCACATTCCCCTGTTGAAAAGTCGTTACAAACTGCTTTTCTGCGTTCTCAGCTTCTTCTTCACTATAAAAGACGCTGGTAATGCCCTTGGCGAGGCGCATTTTTGCATCGCGCGGGTGCAAGGTTCCCGCGTTGATATCATTTTCAAAAGCATGTACTTCTTCCGGAGTCCAGGCAGTAGCGAGCTTGGCATAGATCGGCATGGCTTTGTCAGGGATACTCATCACCTTGCCGTACATATCATCGGCGCTGCTGTTGAGCGGAATATGGTTGCCCAAAGACTTGCTCATACGCACCTCGCCATCAGTCCCTGGGAGAATGCCCAAAACGATACCGATGTTTGGCTTCTCGCCAAAGTAGGTCATTAGCTTGCGACCGCCGGTCAGGATATTAAAAAGCTGATCAGAACCGCCAATTTGGACATCAGCCTTCAGGTGATAGGCGTCATAACCCTGCATGATGGCGTAGAAGAATTCATGCAAGAAGATCGGCTCGTTTTTATCGAAGCGTTTATGGAAGTTATCACGAGCCAGGAACTGCTGCACGGTAAAATTGGAAGCTAGTTCGACCAGATCGCTCAGGTTCAGTTTCTCCAGCCACTCGTGATTGTAGACAATTTCCGTTTTGCTCGCGTCAAGGATACGAAAAGCCTGTTCCGCATAGGTCTGTCCGTTTTCCATCACTTTCTCGCGTGATAGTTGAGGGCGCAGCTTGTCCTTATCGGAGGGGTCGCCGATCATGGAAGTAAAAGAGCCGATCACAAAGATCACGTGATGTCCCAACTCCTGAAACTGGCGCAGCTTGCGCATCGTGACCGTATGACCCAGGTGAAGATCGGTCGAAGTTGGATCGTATCCACAATAGACGCGCAAAGGCTTACCGGTCTTTTCGGACTCTATCAGGCGTTCCTCAAGTTCTTTTGCCATCGTTTCAGCGATCGTTTCATCGCCAAAATCAGCACCCTGCATCAACAATTCAACTTGTTCTTTAATCTTCATCTCAAACCTCACTTGATTACAATTTACTTCATTAGTCTAATTAAAGAATTTTACCACCACCTCTGACAACAACAGATTATTTGTTCATCCTAAAACTGTCACTTTCTCTCCATTCCGTCAAAGCCTTCTACAAAACGATGCCAGTGGAAACTCGCACCTTCTTTAGCGCCTTGTTTTGGACGATTATTAATTAAAAAAGCGGACAGAAATGTCCGCTTTAATTTGATTCCAGGATAAGCTTTAGAGCTTCTCATCCTCATCCAGATCAGGAGCATCCTCATCTGCGACTATTGGCTCATCATCAACTTCAGCCAATTGCTCATCGACCTCTTCCTGAGTTTCCTCAGGCAGGTCTTCGGCGATCCATTCGTTATTCTCGATCACGAGCTCTTCAGCTTCTTCCAAACTCTCATCAGTTGACAGATCCAAGGCTACATCGTCATCTTCCGACCCTTCCTCAGCTTCCTCAGCGTCCGAATCCTCATCCGCAGCGTCTTCATCTTTTTCCAGAGATCCATCTTCATCGCTGGCTTCATCTTCCGATTCGGCTTCGAACATGAGCTCTTCAGCTTCTTCTTTTGCTTTCAACTGCTCTGCCCAGACGGTGTGTCGCAGAACCAGAATAATGGCAGCCAGGATGCCAATGATCATCATAGCGGTCTGATTAATATTGATATTGTTGACCGGAGACGGATCAAGCCTCAGGAATTCCAAAAAGAATCGCACGGTTGGATAAATGATCAGGTATAGCCACAACAGGTCGCCTTTAAAGAGCTTTTTGTGCCATTTTTTATCCACCTGGATCAAAACAATTGCTCCGATCAGCGCCAGCAAAGACTCATATAAGAACAATGGGTGATATTTCGAAACATGCTCAAATCCAGAGATGCGATAGGGAGGGTCAATGGTCAGCGCCCAGGGAAGATCGGTCGGTTTACCGTAAACTTCCTGGTTCACAAAGTTGCCCCAACGTCCAATCGCCTGTCCGATCAGGAGACCAGGAGCGATAAAATCAGCCCATTGCATAAAATTGAGCTTTTTGGATCTGGTATAAAGCCACAATGCCAGCGCGCCGCCGATGACGCCACCAGGGATGCCAAGCCCGCCTTTCCACATCTTCAGGATTTCAACGGGATTGCGCAGGTAATTTTCGGTGGTAACGCCTGCCGCGATATTGGATGCGGAGGGCGTAAACACATGCCATAAACGAGCGCCAATGATACCGCCGATCAACAGCCAGGGCAGCAAATCCAGAATGATCTCAGGGTCATGCCCATACTTTTTTGCCTGTCGCGATGCGATCCAGGCACCGACAATCGCGCCTAAAATGATCAATAACGCATAATAGCGAATAGTCAACGGACCGATATTAAAACCTTGAGGCATATTTTTCCTTTCCCAGACCCTTTGTGGGTCTAACTGGCTTTAGATTGTCGCCAAACCGCAAATATGCGTTGAATAGCGGTGATGTTTGCCAGGATTGCAATTATACCAACAGATGGCAGTGCTTGCGCAAATAATAGTCCAATCACAAGCACGATGGCGCGCCCAACCCGCGTCAGAAATCCTACGCTTGCCTGAAATCCCAGTGCTTCGGCTCTAGCCCGTGTGTAAGAGACCATTACGGAGCCGATCGCTGCCGCAAAAGTAAGCATGACCCCTGCCAATGAACCTATGTTGTAAAAGTGAAAAGCTAAACCTGCCAAAAGGATCAACTCATCATAACGGTCAATTGTCGAATCGAAAAAAGCGCCAAATTTGCTGCTTGTGCCTCTCAAACGCGCCATCGCGCCGTCTACCGCGTCCAGTGGCGCCATGAAACCAGCCAGCAAACCAGCCCAGCGCAATTCGCCCATCCCGATCAAAATGGCGGCGCCAATGTTTCCTAATAAACCTAAAAGCGTAATGTGATTGGGTGTCAATCCAATCTTCAGCAAGAACCCCGCGATACCATCAAGTGGCTTTTTAAAGGCTCGCCGTAAAAATGATTCAAAGTCCTTCTTTAGAGGATCCTGAGCACTCATTAAGCCTCACCATCCTCTCCACCATCAGCTTCAGGGGGGTCGATCAGGATTTCGCGTTCTCTTCTACCGCTGCTGGCGGGTCCCAAAACGCCCCGCGCTTCCAGTTGGTCGATCAGCCAAGCTGCCCGTGGATATCCCAGACGCAAGTGCCGCTGTAAATAAGAGGCTGAAGCCCGCCTTTTGACGCGTACCAGCTCCGTCGCTTCTTTGATCAGTGCCTCATCGGAATCTTCTTCCTCAAAGCTCTGCACATCAGCTTCCCAGGGCGCTTCTTCCTCATTCTCAGCTTCCTGCGCATGCGGAATTTCTTCTGCTTTTGCTTTTTGAGGAGCGTCAGGCAAAACCAGTGAAATAGCACCCGGCTTTTCGGATTGGTATTGCTTTTGCCACCAGGAGATCACTTTGCGGATCTCAGGGTCGGTCACTAAAACGCCCTGAGCGCGCACGGGATAGCTGCTTTCCGGGTGCAGATATAACATGTCACCTTTACCCAGGAGGGTTTCAGCGCCGCCGGTATCCAAAATTACGCGTGAATCCATCTGCGAAGCGACCGTAAAAGCAATCCTGGTCGGGAAGTTGGCTTTGATCACTCCAGTCACCACATCGGTGCTGGGTCTTTGCGTTGCCACGATCAGGTGGATGCCAACCGCTCTGGCTTTTTGTGCCAGACGGACGATCGGTTCCTCGGTGTCTTCGCGGGCGTTCATCATCAGATCAGCCAACTCGTCGATCATAATGACCACCTTCGGCAGTTTTGCTTTTCCGGCTTTTGCCATCTTTTGATTGTAAGTATCCAGGTTGCGTGATCTGCCAATTTCGAGCAAACGATAGCGGTTGTCCATCTCGGTCGTCGCCCAGCGCAAGACGCCTTTGATCCGTTCCAGATCGGTTTCAACCTCACCCAAGAGGTGTGGTAATCCGTTAAATCGCTTCAGCTCCACCAGTTTTGGATCGACCATCACCAATTTAAGGTCATCCGGGTGGTTGTTCATCACCAGCGCCATCGTGATAGCGGCAATGGCAACCGATTTACCCGAGTTGGTCGTTCCAGCGATCAAGAGATGCGGCATGGTTGCCAGATCGCCAATGACAGGCTGACCGGAAACGCCCCGACCCAGAGGAACTGCTAGGGGAGATTTGGCGCTGTTAAATTCCGGTGATTCAAGCAGAGGGCGCAATCGCACGATCAGATGCTCACTGTTTGGAATCTCAATGCCAACATAAGACTCTCCTGGAACAGGGGCCTCAATGCGCAATCGTTCCGCTTTTAGCGCCAAAGTGAGATCATTCTTTAAGCCCGAAATTCTTGAAATTCGTACTTTTTGCTTTTCTTCGGTATTGCCCTTATCAAAATAACCCGGTTCGACCGCGTATTGGGTCACAGTTGGTCCTACACGATAGCCGATCACCTTGGCAGGAACACCAAAGTCAGCCAAAGTCTTTTCGATCATCCCAGCGTTCATATTGATCGTAGCCTGGTTTGCGACCACCGTCTTTTCTTGCTCCAACAGGCTCAAGGGAGGCAGTTCATCAGAGCGCGGCTTTGGCGCTTTTTCTTGTTTTGTTTGGTTATGATCGACCAATTCCCCACGTTTAAAGCTCAAAGGCAGTTCCATCTGTGTGACAGGTTTAGAAACTCTTTTAGGTTTTTCAGGCTTTTCAGGTACCTCTTCGCTTACGGGCTCTTCAAGCTCCTCTTCGCTTTCATCAAAGAAATGACTTTCTCCGATCTCTAACTCCTGATAAAGCTCGCCTTTGGCCCATTTTTCAATTCGAGCCGCAAGACCAAAGCCAAGCACCAAAAACAAAAGGCTTACGAAAAGGAAAATGACTCCGGTAAGCAGATTCCCAATCAGGTCCCGAAGAGGAAAAGCCAGACCGAATCCGACAATGCCGCCAGCACTGCTACCCTTATTGATGGTAAAAACCGAATCGTTAAAAAATGCCGACAAGGCTCCAAGCAGAGTGAATAATCCAAACTCGACCATCAACAATCGGCCCAGGTTAAAGCGTTCCGGTGGTCTTTTGCGCCAAAGCAACAGTACCCATCCGGTGATGAAGATCGCTCCCGCGACGATAAAACGCCCGAATCCAAACCAACGCTTTAGTGAAAAAACACTCTTGTCCACCAAAGCGCCATGCGTGATCCCAAACAATGCCAGCAATAAAATGGCTCCAATGACCACAAGCGCCAAAGCAGCCAGATCCCATGCCAGACGAATTAGTTTTTTATGCCTGGCTTGTTTTTTCTGCGCTTCAACTTCCTGCGCCAACTCAATTTCCTTGGCTTTGGCTTTGCTGATCCTGCCTGTGCTTGGTTTGCTTTCTGCCACTTCAATTCTCCGCTTAAATAAAACGATCTTCAGGTTTAACCCTGCACTATTCATGCCAGAATGTCGGATTGTTTCTATCAGTAATTCTCATTTTACTTATGTACTTATAGAAATGGTCTTCTGACCATTTCTGAACAAGAAAAAGAATAGTTCGTGGTTTCCCGACCGCGAGCAATATCTTTTATCGCACCAAGATTTGCTGTTTTTTATCCTTCGGGTCGGGTTTCCTCGTCAGTGGTACTGCTCCCGCCGTTTGCCTCTTTTTCCATCTCAGCAATTTTGATCGCCACGTTCTCGATCGCGATCTTCTGTTTTCGATACAGATCTGCTTCCGAAACCGCAAGTTTTCTCGCTACCTCACGCACCTTTTTGCCCTGCAAAAATTTCAGCTCAAGAATGTTGTAGAGCAGCCACTCACTGGTAAACTTGCGCTCGCCGGAAGGCTTCATCTTCTCAATTGCCTCAGTCAGAACGCTGCGAAGCGCATTCGTGCGGTCGCCATCCTGGCTCTCACTGGCAGTTTCAACGATCTTAAAATTGATCAGTGGGTTGTTGGTCAGCTTGGGACCGCCCCAGTAGTGCGTCAGCGCGTCCTTGACCCAGCCTGCCATTTCTTCAGGCATCTCCGGCTGCTGGATAGCGCTCAATCGCTTTTTATTAAAATCACCCGCAGCGCGTAGATCCTGAAGATAATCAACCTCTGTTTGCAGCGCTGAAAGGCTGGCGATGACCTGTTTTTGCAGAATATGGTCCTTGATCGCCAGGGTGGCGCGTTCTGCCAGCTGGAAGATGGCTTCCCGGTTTTCATCATCCACTTCCCAGAAGTCATTCTTCACAAAACCACCCAGACCCAGCAAACGCTTTTGGTTTTCTTCAAATTCATATTCCAGCGGCAGCAAGTAAAGACCGTCCCACTCAATTAAGTTTTCGCCATGCTCCAGCGATTGCTGCGCCTGCGAGATAAATTCCTGATCGATTTTCAGCGCCTCGATTTTTTTCTTATCACCAGTCGTGACAACCTGATCCACGTTTTCACCATCGAGGATAGCGATAAAGCCGCTGGATACCGGCAGTCGATCACTGATCAGCGCAGCTGTTGTCTCCAAAAATTGCCTTAAGTCCCGATTCGTCAACATCCGATCCTGAAGCGATTGGATCACTTCAAGCTCCTCGCGGTCATCCCCCCAAAAGAAAGATTTTTCAATATGAGGTGAGAAAAGCGTAACGGCATATTCAAGCAAAAGGATCGTCCCCACCATCACGATGGGTACATAAAAGATATAGGGGTCTCCCTGCAATTCGCCATATCTGCGGGCAACCGTCGTCAGACCCAATACCAAAGCCGCGACGAATGGACCCCTCATCATCCAGCGGAACAGGCGACTCTTTACCTGGCGATCTGTCCACATCAATCCAAAAAAAGACACAGAATATGTCAGAACCACCAGAAAAACCATCGTGATCCCGGAGGCAAGTATGCTGAAGAACCAGAAATAATGGGGATGGATGGCAAACCAAGTGTTTCCATAAAAAAGGAAAATGATGCTCGTCAGCGCTGGAGCGGCAGCGCCTGCCATGAGGTAGACCATACGGCGCACGCCGGTCTTGGTGACAGTCTGGAAGAGCGCCCTTGCCATGTTGTAACTGACCATGACCATTACCAGAATATAGAAAACACCGAAATAAAAGGTTATCTGATTGCGTTCCAGATAATATACCGGCGCCGGCTCCTCCGCCAGACCGCCAACACTGATCTCAAAAAAGATCAATATCGCGGCAATGCCTGTCAGAAGATAAACCAACCAAACGGTCCTGCGTCTTCGTCCGCGACTTGGTCTGCCCATCAATGACAGCAGCGCGTCCGAAAAATGCAGATAGACAGCTGGAAGCATCATCAGCCCCACCCAGCGCAGCTGCAGCCAAAGTTGAATGTATTCCGCTCTGTTCGAGACGTTCGCCATCGTCTCACCGGTATAGATCAAGGCTACACAAAGCAGAATCAGCCCGAAAGTTTGCACAATTCGGTCGCGGTGATTAAAACCAGTGGCGTACATCAGAAGAGCAATTGCCGTAATGGCAACGCCCGCGTACATGATCTGGTTTAATGTTTCCAGGATCAGGGAAAGATTGACCAAAAGCAGCATATCAACGCCCGATCATGCCAGCCTTTTGTGATAGAACAAAGCAGGGTCACCGTTCGGAAAGTACTCTTCCATGAATCCACACATCACATAGCCGGCTCGTTTCGCCATTTCTACCATCGGGTAATTGCGCATTGCGATCTCCAACAAAACCCTTTCATAGGTATTCTTTGCAGCCCAGTCTTCCACAGCCGCCAACATGACCCTGCCGATCCCTTTTTGACGCAATTCAGGCATCACGACCAGATCGCTGATCCGGACTGTGCCAGGCAGGCTTTTCGCGTCAATGACTGTATAGGCAACCAGAATTTCGTCCAGCATTCCAACGTAAACCAGGCTGGCATCGTACCAGGATTGTTTCAACCGCTCGATATCACGCGTATAGCTAAGGTGCGCTTCCCTGGGCAATTTAACCCGCTGAAAGCTGTAGGAAGAGGCTGTTTTCTCATTATTGGTCACCATTCGGTAGGCATAATTGCTGCTGATGCTATGATCCAGCGCCTCCATATCCCGATAATGATCTCGTTTTGCAACTAAAACTCTCAGTTTTGCCATGCTGCCTCCTCCTAATTCTGGACAACCTGAACAATGATAACGCAAGCGGATTGTTCCCTTCCGTCGTTATCCAAAGCTACCAGACGCAAAAAATACGGGCCCGGTGTCAGATCGCTCGTGTACCAGTTTCCCAGGCTCTCGTCAACGCGATTACCGCTTCCCGCCGCAATCGTCTGCCAGTTTGGTTCGCCAACAGTTGAATACTCATAGGTATAGGAACCAAAGTTTTCCGTGTTGACGCTCCCGATGATCTCTACCACACCACGCACGTCCGTGTTATGCACTGGCTCCTTAATTTCAAGCACATCATTAATGCAATTGCTCTCGATCCCCTCAATCTCGACCTGGGGATAGCGAGTCGCGGTCGGGGTCGCGTCTGTTGGCGCTGGACCAGTCAGTGTTGTGGTTGGTGTCGAAAGCACCTCGATCGTGGGAGTCGAAAAAGTGGGTTCCTGGGAGAGTTCTCCTGCCAGGAAAGTCGCCACAACAAATTCACCGATCGTCATCAAACCAACCAGAACCAAAACTGAAACAGCGGCAACAACCTTGCGCTGGGCTGCTTCACGTTCCAGCCTAAAGATCGCGGTTCGTTTTTCTTCCAGTGCGACTAGGACGCGCCGCAAATAGACTAGTGCGACGATTCCCAACACCAGATAGATCGGAACTTCAAATTCCGCTAAAAAACGAATTACGTATTCCATCTAACTAAAAGATCAGGCGAGTTTACGCAGCACGCCTCGAATTACTCGCATCAATTTTGGCGCCAGTTGGTCGCCAACTTCCAAAACTTCCTGGTGGGAAGCTTTGTTCGTGCCGTCAGGATCAATTTTATTGGTGATCGTGGCGATGCCCAGAATATCCATACCGCCGTGCTTGGCAACAATGGCTTCCGGAACAGTGGACATGCCAACCGCGTCCACGCCGACCAACTTCAGAAAGCGGCAGTCAGCGGGAGTTTCAAAGGTCGGACCGGATAAACACACATAAACGCCCTTGTGCATCGCGATCCCCATTTCAGCAGCAACCTGCTCAGTCAATGCGATCAATTCCGGGCTATAAACCGCGCTCATGTCCGGGAAACGAGGTCCGAATTCGTCCAGGTTCGGTCCGCGCAAGGGATTCTCACCCGCCATCGGCAGGAGTGCCAGGTGATCTTTAATGATCATCAGGTCACCGGGATAAAAATCATCATTCAAACCGCCGGAAGCATTTGTCAGGATCAGGGTCTTGATCCCCAGTCTTTGCATCACACGGATCGGCAGACCGATCTTGGAAATATTGTGACCCTCATAATAATGAGTTCGACCTTGCAAAACCAATACTTTCTTCCCTTCCAGTTCACCGATCACCAGGCGCCCCTTATGTCCGGGCACAGTCGAAACGGGCCAAAATGGGATCTCGCGGGTTGGGATGATGGTGGGGTTTTGGATGGACTCAGCCAGTTCGCCCAAACCCGAGCCTAAAATCAGAGCAATTTCAGGAATGATCGTTAGTCTGGCTCTCACGGCATCCGTCGCCGCGTCAATTTCATGATAACCAATATATTCGCTCATACTCACCTCATACAAGTTTCTAAAATTATATCATCCATCTCATCATGTTTTGGTTCACAGGCAAAGGTCGTGATAATTTCGGACACATGGTCACATCCTTTACCAATTGTTTTTAACAAATGAAAAGAAAATAGCAAGACTTGGTTTTGCCCACCTCCGCAGCGCCCACAATGTAGGCCGGAATGAAAGCGCTATCGTAATTATGATGATACGATGATCACGCGCTTTCACTCCGGCTTGCGTAGCCATCTTTTTCTAAAAAACATGAACATCTATCAATATGAACACAGGTTTTGCCGGATTGAACTACACAATCCGGCCTACACTTGATATCCGGCTTTACTGAATTAAACCCTCGGGAAATGCACTCAAGGGCAGGAGTAGGTCGGAATGAAAGCGCTACCGTTATTATGATGATGCGATGCTCACGCGTTTCACTCCAGCTTGCGAAGCCAGCCTGTATTGTCGTACTGAGAATCGCTGCTAAGAATTACTCATTCATTGAGCTGCTCTGATATAATCCATACAAATACCAAAAGGAGAAAAACATGAAAAAACGCCTATTACTAATTTCCCTTATTGTTGCACTCATCCTTGCGATGACAGCTTGTGGAACAAGCACACAAACAGACGTCACCACTCCAGATGTGGAGGAATTGCCCCAGGCGATCCTCGAGATCACCAATGGTGATCAGGTTGTCGATCTCACCTTCGACAAGATCAAAGAACTCCCTGCTGTTGAAGGCTACGCTGGGATCATGTCCAGCACTGGCAAGATCACAGCGCCGACCATGTTCAAAGGAGTTGCCCTCACCACTTTACTGGAACTGGTCGAAGGAATCGACGACAGCAAGAGCCTTGAGGTCACAGCTGTAGATGGATATTCCATGACCATGTCCATGGATCAGGTCGTCCATGGCAGCTTCATCACCTACGATGCCGGAACTGGCGATGAAATTGAACCGCTCGCACCCATGACCGCCATCCTTGCCTATGAAATGGATGGCAAACTCCTCGATGAAGTTCAGGACGGCAATTTGCGTATGGTCATGATCAGCGATTCAAACCTTCAGGTCGTTGACGGTCACTGGTCGATCAAATGGGTGAACCGGCTTAAAGTCAAAGAAGCTTTCGTTGATTGGGAGCTTGAATTGGTTGGCGCGATCGACGAAACCATGCAGCGCGCGGATTTCGAATCTGGAGCTGGTGAAAGATGCCACGGTTTCACTTACGTTGACAACAAGAACCAAACCTGGACTGGCATTCCGCTTTGGCTCCTGGTCGGTCGCGTCGATGACGAAGATGTCCACAGCGATGGCGCCTACAATGATGATCTCGCCGATGCCGGCTATGACATTGACGTGGTAGCTATCGATGGCTATACCGTCACCTTCAATTCCAAGGATATCACCCGCGATGACGGCATCATTGTCGCCTATCTGGTCAACGGCAACCCACTCAACACCGAAGACTTCCCCTTGCGCCTGGTTGGCGAAAACCTGACTGGGAAACAGCAGATTGGCGCTATTGCCAGCATAGTTTTACGTTTGGGTGAAAGCACCGCTGCGGAAGTCTCAACAGAGGCTGAGGTCGATGAAGGTGCCGAGGAAGTTGAGTTGGTGTCTTATGAAGTTCCTGCCGACAAGGAAGTGAAACTGACAGGGCTGGTCGAAAGCGAATTGACCCTGACATCTGAGGACCTGGCTGAAATGGAAGCAGAATCAGTCGCGATCGAGCATCCCAAGCAGGGTTGGATCGGCATCATCGGCATCCCGCTGGAAAAGATCTTTGACCTGGTCACTGTCAAATCCGACGCCAAGGTCGTAGTGCTGGTGGCGAGCGATGGCTATCAAGTTGAGCTGCCACTTGCTGATGTCCTGGAATGTGAAGACTGCTATCTGGGTTGGGACGAAGAACTGATCCGCACCTATATGTCTGGTTTCGAATCCAGTGCCTTCGTCAAAGACCTGGTTGAGATCCAGTTCAAATAAGATGTGGGAAGGGATGGTGGAAAATATCCACCATCCCTTTTTCTAAATATGAAAAAACTATTGCCGATCTTTCTGGTTTTATTATTTCTTTTAACCGCCTGCGCGCCAAAAGAGAAGCAGGTATTAACTATCTTTGCGGCAGGCAGTTTGATGCAGCCTTTCCAGCAGCTCGAAGAGGCATTCGAGGCTGAAAACCCTGATGTGGATGTGCAGATGGAATTCCACGGTTCCATTCAGGTCATGCGGCGTGTCACGGATCTTCACCGCGAGCTCGACCTGGTTGCGACCGCCGACCAAAGCCTCTTGCCCATGCTCATGTACGCCACCAACAACCCTGAAACAGGTGAACCCTACGCGAATTGGTACCTTTCGATGGCGACCAATACCATCACGATCGCCTACACTGAAAAAAGTAAGTATGCGGATGAGGTCTCGGCACATAATTGGTTCGAGATCCTCTCCCGGGACGATGTGCGCGTCGGCATCTCAGACCCGCGATTTGACGCGATGGGATATCGCACCTTCATGGCTTTTGCCTTAGCCACCGATTTTTATTCGGACAGCTCGATCTTTGGCAATTTCGTTCACGGGCAGTTCAAATACCCTATCAGACTGAAGACAGAAGGCGAAAACATCTCCATCATCATTCCAGAGATCGTCGAAACCAGAGAAGACAGTCACCTGATCGTGCGCGGCTCCAGCATTGCTCTTAACTCCTTGCTTGAAAGCGGTGAGATTGATTACGCCTTTGAATACGTGAGCGTTGCCAATCAGCTTGGCTTTGAAACGGTAAAACTGCCGCCTGAGTTTGGTTTGAACGATCCAAAACTTGAGGAATATTACAACCGCGTTACGGTCAAGCTGGATTTCCAGCGCTTCGCGTCGGTGGAACCGATCTTCACGGCGGAGCAGATCCGATATGGTCTGACAATTCCAACGAACGCGCCCCAACCTGAACTCGCCATTCGTTTTATCGAGTTCTTGTATGGTCCCAAAGGGCAGCAGATCATGAAAGACAACTGGCAGCCGCTTTTCATCCCTGCTCAAATCGACCAGCCTGAAAATCTGCCAGCTGAACTAAAAGAATTTTTTGGCTTATGACGCAGAAAAAAAGATCAGGAGCAAAGTCTTTTGTACCCATTGGCTTTAATATACTCGCCAGTCTTCTGATCTTTTTTATCCTTTTGCCTCTGCTGCTAACCCTCCTTTCCACCTCTGTCGGCACCTTATTGCAAACTCTCCGGGATCAGGTCGTGATCGACTCGATCAGTCTGACCTTCAAAGCTGGCGCCTTGGCGACAATTCTGGGTCTGTTGTTAGGGGTTCCGATCGCTTACCTGCTTGCCCGTTCAGACTTCCCTGGAAAAGCCATCATCGAGGGGATCATCGACCTCCCGACCGTGATCCCACGTACTGCCGCCGGCATCGCCTTGTTACTGGTTTTTGGTCGTACGGGCATTCTGGGGAAGGCTTTCGCTCACCTGGGCATCACTTTTACCGACCGATTGGCTGGGATCGTTGTCGCGATGCTTTTTGTCAGTGTTCCATTGCTGGTCAACACATCCAGACAAGCTTTTCAGGCAGTTAATCGTGATTTGGAACAAGCCGCCCAGGTCGATGGCGCGTCTGCCTGGAAGGTTTTTTGGCAGATCAGCCTACCTCTCGCCTGGAGAGGCGTCTTGAACGGCGCGATCATGATGTTCGCCCGCGGGATCAGCGAGTTCGGAGCGGTTATCATACTGGCTTACAGTCCCAAAATCGTCCCCGTATTGATCTACGAGCGATTTCAAGGCTACGGGCTCGAAGCCGCCACCCCGATAACAGTGATCCTCCTCATCCTCATCCTTGCTCTCTTTGCAGTATTGAGGTGGTTATCAAATAATATTAACGAATAGTATTTTATAAAACGATCCGGCAAATTGAAATTGCATTTTTTGATGTATGTTGTGATCTTGCGTAGGTCGTGATTTTGCGTAGGTTGTGATTGAAAAGGAAGGCGAGATGCCTTCCTTTTCAATCCGACGTCTAACAATTATGCTTCATCGCAATTGTAAATTGTAGGCCGGAATGAAAGCGTTCACGATCATTTGATGAAACAAATCTTTCTCGCTTTCACTCCGGCTTGCGAAGCCATCTTTTTATAATTGACATAAACAAATTGTTGGATGGATCACACGAAATTTCGCCGGATTGAACCACACAATCCGACCTACATTTAAGGTTCGGTTTCGCCGGATTGAACCTCACAATCCGGCCTACATTTGGGGTTGGGTTTTGCCGGATTGAACCTCACAATCCGGCCTACAGACTATGGTTTAAATAAAAAAATGGCGAGACTGGGATTTGAACCCAGAACCAATGGCTTATGAGTCCACTGCTCCACCGTTGAGCTATCTCGCCGATAACGAATCCTGATGTTACCCGATGAAACGGAATCTGTCAAATTTTTTGCTAACTTTATGCTGAGATAATTTATAATTATCGGCAATTCTTGTTTCATCGCTGTGGTCAGGAGACCCTGCTGAACATATGCGTCGCTCGTGGGCAGGAGACCACGAGCGAACCTAATTCTTTTTCTTGTTCGTAAGATTTTTGGCCAAATAAACTAAATCAAGCCGTTGGCCTTGCCTACCATCTCAAAAACATCCAACACTCTTTCCAGCTGAGCCTGAGTATGGGTTGCCATGTAGCTGGTGCGCAGGAGCTGTCTGCCCGGGGTCGTTGCTGGCGCGATGACCGGATTCACGAACACACCGGCTTCCATCAATTCTCGCCAGACCTTAAAGGTCAACGCGTCGTCACCGATAATGATCGGGATGATAGGCGATTCTGAATGCCCGGTGTCAAATCCCAATTGCTTCAGTCCCTCACGCATAAATTCGCCATTTTTGGTCAATTGTTCAACCAAATGGGGATCTTCCTTCATCACTTCAAGAGCCGCCAAAACAGTCGCCGTATTCGCGGGTGGAATGCTGGCGCTGAAAATAAGACTTCTGGCATGGTGTTTGACATAATCGATCACATCAAAATCCCCCGCTACAAATCCACCTATCGAAGCAAACGACTTGCTGAAAGTTGACATGATCAGATCAACATGATCGGTCAGACCAAAATGGGCTGCCGTCCCCTTTCCATCGCCCAATACACCCATAGCGTGGGCGTCATCAACCATGACACGAACACCATATTGCTCACACAAGGGGCAAATTTCGGGCAGCGGAGCGATATCGCCTTCCATGCTGAACAAACCGTCTGTCACCAACAGTTTTCCAGGTCCTTCGGGCAAGCTTTTCAAGACCCGCTCGAGATGCTCGACATCGTTATGGCGGTAACGTTCGATCTTGCCGCCGCTCAAAAATGAGCCGTCAACAATGCTGGCGTGGTTTTCCTTATCAAGAATGACATATTCACCACGGCTGACTAGGGAGCTGATCGTGCCCAGATTCACCTGCATACCGGTCGAAAAGACCAACGCGGCTTCCTTACCGACCCAGTCAGCTAGTTTTTCTTCCAGCTCCTCGATGATGGTCATATTCCCGTTCAAAAAACGCGAACCCGTACAGCTCGTGCCGTACTTTTTGATCGCTTCAACAGCAGCCTCGCGCACCTTTGGATGGGTGGTCAGACCCAAATAATTGTTTGACCCGCACATGATGATGCGCTTGCCCTGATAAACAACTTCGGTACCTTCGTTGCGATCCAGCGGAATAAAATAAGGATAACTACCATCAGCCCGGGCGGCTCGCGCAGCCTCGAAGTCTGTACATTTTTGAAAAATATCCACTTTAACACCTTCTTTCATATACTATCTCTATTAACCTGAAAATCTTCCAGGAGATACTAATTCATTGTACCGCTCCCATAACCCACTCATCCCATTTGTAGAAAATCAGTTTGGTGTTAAAATTGCAACCATAGTCATACAAACAACAATAAGGATGGCACCATGAAAAAAATTTTACCTATCTTACTGCTGATCGTCTTACTCGTTTCTTCCTGTAACTTCCCCGAAGAACAAGATCTTTCAGAAGATCCTGTTGTGCAAACCCGCGTTGCTGTTTTACTGACACAGGGCGCGCCAGCAGGCGATGAACCTTTCAACATCGTTGAACCGATCGATAAAGATATTGAACCAACAGAAGCCGAAGATTTAACTCCCACTGAGGACGCCAAAACTGACACACCCGAAGAGACCCCAGTAGCTCCCGAAGCAACGGAAGAAGTCGTTGAACCTACGCCTGAAGAAACTGAGGTCGCGACCACGCCCACCCCTGAAGAGACCGATCCGGACAAGCCCTGGTCTGGCACACCTGAATTCGTTGAAGAATTTGATTCCACCACCTATTGGAATTTTGAAAACAACTATTTACTATCCAAAGCAAACGATGGACAGCTCGAATTCACTTCCAAAGGCACTCCCTGGTGGAGCAGCTGGTACACGACCAATCCTGCCCAAAAGAACGGCTATTTTGAGACCACATTTACCATGCCCAATTGCTCTGGCACAGACCGTTTCGGTCTTGTGATCCGCTGGATTCATCCAAATGTCTTCTATTATCTCGGCGTCACCTGTGACGGCACCTGGGGCTTCAGCCTTTACAACCAGGTTAATCAAACAATTGATCTGGTCACTTACAGCAAAAATGATGCATTGAATCCCGTCACCGAAAGCAACCGGATCGGCATTTTAGCGAAAGACAATAGTTTCGATTTCTATATCAATGGAACCCTGGTCGGCTCAGCCACGCACGATGGCATCCAAAAAGCTGGACCTTTTGGCTTTGTCAGCATGTCCACCGGCACCAAGGATTTCAAGACCCAGATCGACAAACTCGAATACTGGGCAAAATAATTATTCTTGACCTACGCAAAGAGGAGACTCTTTTGGTCTCCTCTTTTTTTATTCTGATTTGACATAAGATCTAGTTGATAAACAGTCAACAACCTTTATTTAAACAACATTTATCTTGAGTCAACAACCCCCTCCAGGGAGGGGGAAAGGGGGTGGGTCTTGTCTCAATTATGAAATTTTTACAAGTGGCTCATTTTTCATTGGATTGGCATTGAAGTCTTGGTACTTTCCCAAAAATAATGTAATTTTTGATGAATCATCCTCACATTTAAAGACCACCAAATGTCGAATTGAACCCAAAAGAGGGGTTCAATTTCGACCTACAACTGTCCATTGGGCTCGACTGTGCCCGTCAGGATATCCCCATCCGCAAGTATGCCTATCAGAACATTGCAATGAAGACAGAAGTTTTGATATGAAAAGGCATCGGACAGGGACAAGCCCCGTCCGTACAATGGAATTACCAATATATTACTTGAACAATTCAACTAAACACAAGCGAGATTAACGATAGTTATATGAGGTTTCAATGAGCGGAAATCAGGTTTCGCTATCCACAAAAAAGCGTTAGAATTGTCTTCAGGAGGAAATTTTGGAAAATTCTTTTATGCAACATCCAGAGCTTGATGGTGATAGTTTTTTCTTTGAGTCAGGTGAAACCGCTTTCTTGCTTGTGCACGGATATACCGCCACAACAACAGAAGTGCGCACCCTGGCGGAGCACTTTTTAGCGCTTGGACACACGGTCGCGGCGCCGCTTTTACCTGGACATGGCACCCATCCCGATGAGCTCAACCAAATCAGCTGGCAGGATTGGTACAAGGCTGTGCGCCAGACCTATCTCGACCTGCGATCCCGCAATAAGAGGGTCTGGCTGGCTGGAGAATCCATGGGCGCGCTGCTCTGCCTTAAACTGGCAATCGATCATCCGAAAATTGAAGGTCTGCTGCTTTTCGCGCCGGCTATAAAAGTACGTTATATTTGGATCGCGCGTTTTCTTCAGTTTTTTAAAAGCCATCTCAGGAAAGGACATGGCGATAGCACTATGCCCTGGAAAGGCTATAAGGTCTATCCGGTCAAAGGGGCTGTGCAATTGCTAAAACTGCAAAAAGTGGTCAAAGCAGGGCTTCACAAGATCAAGCAACCCACGCTGGTGATGGTCAGCAAAGCTGATGCGACCGTTATGCCAGAAACCGGTGAAAAGCTTATAAACTCCATCTCCTCAAGCCAAAAACAATTGGTCGTTTTGGAAAACTCTCCCCATGTCATGTTGTTAGGACCAGAGACGGAATACATTTTTTCAGTCGCGGAGGATTTTGTTGACACCATCCGCCAATTGGATGAAGAACAGCTAGCATGACTGTAGGTTCAGTCGCGGTCTCCCGACCGCGAATTTAGCAGCCGCAATACAGCATGATCAGAAGACCATGCAAGAACAAAAGAAGCGATTTTTCTATGTAAATATAACCTCAGTTTTTGGCAAAATTGTCAGGAAGAATTGACCCACCTATTTCTGGCGTGTATACTTCCTTCTCGTGTCAAACGAAGGAAACTGACACGATAAAAAATGATGAAAACTAACACGAAAAACTATAAAGAAATTGATGTTTCAAAACTTACTGGTGATAAAAAGCTTCCAGCGCTTTGGCATTTAATGTATGGCTACCACCTTAATTTCATCGTAGCCAATCTATTCACCGCACTTGCGGCTCTGGCGCGCACCGGAATGTACCTTTATTTGGGTGATTTTATCGACCGCATGATCGAAAGCGGCATTCAAGGCGACACGCTTTTGAAATCCGCGCTTAGTTTTGGCGCTCTGATCACTTTGCAGGCGCTCTCGAGCTTTATTAGCAGCTGGACGGCAAACTTCACTGCCGAAAGCGCGACACGCCGTTTGCGTGACTATCTTTTTGACCACATCCAACACCTGCCCTTTGCCTACCACTCCGAAGCCAAGACCGGTGACCTGCTCGAACGCGCTACTTCTGATGTCGATACCATCCGGCGTTTCTTTGCCGAGCAATCGATTAATATGGGGCGCATTTTGATGATCTTCATCATCTCTTTCATCGCCATCACCCGCATCAACCTGCGTCTGGCTTTGATCTCTATCATCATCGTGCCCATTGTTCTGGTCATCTCCATGTTCTTTTTTAAATCCCTCTCCAAGGCTTACGAAGCTTATCAGGAACAAGGCGCGGTGGTATCCACCAATCTCCAGGAAAATCTTAGCGGCGTTCGTGTCGTAAA
This sequence comes from Anaerolineaceae bacterium, assembly GCA_050946715.1. Taxonomy (GTDB): domain Bacteria; phylum Chloroflexota; class Anaerolineae; order Anaerolineales; family Anaerolineaceae; genus Mesolinea. The sequence goes on from JBMNVH010000022.1 coordinate 26,153, forward strand.
AGCTTTTGCGCGCCAGGACTATGAGATCAGAAAATTTGACCAGGAAAATCTCAAAAAATACAAACTTGGTAAAAAATTCGTCTGGATGCACAGCCTCTTCTGGCCCCTCACGGACATCATCTGCGCGGCTCAGGATATTGGCAGCAATTTCATCGCCGCCAGCATGGTCATTAAGGATGCCCTGACGCTGGGTCAATTCATCACTTTTCACGGCTTGCTTGGCTGGCTGATCTGGCCCATCCGCAACCTGGGTCGCCTGATCATCGATACCTCCCGTACCTTTGTTTCCCTGGGTCGCATAACCACGATCCTCAAGGCGGAGCAGGAGGATATGAGCTCTGCCAGCTACGAGCCGAGCGAAAGCATCCGTGGGGACATCAAGTTTGAGAACGTCAGCTTTGAATATGAAAAAGACCAAACCGTCCTCGAAAACGTCAGTTTCGAGTGCAAAGCCGGCGATGTTGTCGCTTTGTTGGGCTCGACTGGATCAGGAAAAACTTCCCTGGTCAACCTCCTGCCGCGCTTTTACGATGTGACCGGTGGGCAAATTTTGCTTGATGGCGTCAATCTCAACGAGTATTCCCGCCAGTTTCTGCGTTCCCAGATCGGGGTTGTGGAGCAAGAGCCCTTCCTTTTCTCCTGTTCGATCCGTGACAACATCACATACGGCGTCCACCGCGAAGTCAGCGAGGAAGAGATCATCGCAGCCGCAAAAGAAGCTGCCATCCATGATGTCATTCTCGAATTCAAAAACGGCTACAATACCCTGGTCGGCGAACGCGGCGTCACGCTTTCCGGCGGGCAAAAACAACGTGTCGCCATCGCGCGCACGCTCCTGATCAACCCCCGCATCCTGATCATGGACGACTCCACCTCTTCTGTGGATATGGAAACCGAAGTGCAGATCAGATCCGCGCTTGAAAACCTGATGGCAAACCGAACCACCTTTATCATTGCCCATCGCATTCAAAGCATTATGAATGCCGACCTGATCCTGGTCTTTGACCATGGCAAGATCGTGCAAAAAGGAGTTCATGAAGAACTTCTGAATCAACCCGGAATTTATCAGGACATTTACGAGATCCAGGCAAAGATCGACAGTGCCCTGCAAGAGGAAATTGATCGTGTCAACTTATTATGATGAAAATGAACTGGATGACGAAGTCCACCTTTCGACAGGTGTCATTGGTCGTCTCCTGAAACTGCTAAAAAATTACTGGCTTTTGATCGTGCTTGGCGTTGGAGCAATTGCCTTGATCTCTTGGTTGGATGCCTACTACACGATACTAAACAAGCAGATCATTGACGAAGGCATTGTCACAAAAAATGTCGATGTCATGATCAAGCTTTTCCGCAACTACGCGCTCATCACCATGGTACAGCTGGCTGGTTTCTTTGTGATGATGTATAGCGTTGGCGTCTTAGGTGAAAAACTGCGTTACGACCTGCGCGGTAAGCTTTTTAACCACCTGCAAAAGCTTTCACTGTCCTATTTCACCAAAACGCCTTTGGGTTGGATCATGTCGCGCGTGACTTCTGATACTGAAAAAATGGCTGATCTGCTCACCTGGGGCATTATCGACACGGTCTGGGCTACAACCAATATTTTTTTCGCGGTATTTTACATGATCCGTCTCAACGGTCAGCTGGCTTTGATCGTGATCCTATCCCTGCCGGTCATGATCTTTATTTCCTTCAAATTCCGCGTAAAGATCTACTATCACTTCCGCCGCTCACGCAAAGCCAACTCTAAGATGACCGCCGCTCTCAACGAGAATATCACCGGCGTGCGCATTGTCAAAGCCCTGCTGCGGGAAGATCAAAATCTCAAAAATTTCAAAGTGCTTTCCACTGATATGTTCCGGGAAAGCTATCGCGCTGGATTGCTTTCAGCTATTTATCTGCCTACGATCCAAACCATCAGCGCCATATCCCTGGTGCTCGTTATGTGGCGTGGCGGCAACCTGGTTGATAGCAACCTGATCTCGGTCGGTACCTTGCAGGCTTTCATCTCTTACATCATGTTCATTCTCTGGCCCATTCAGGACCTTGCCCGTGTTTATGCCGAAATGCAGAACGCGGTTGCCTCCTCCGAGCGCGTGTTCTCCTTACTTGAGACCAAACCTGAGATCGTTGACCGCAGCGAAACGACACCAATCACTTCTTTGGTTGGTGAGGTAGAGTTTGAGAACGTCTCTTTCCATTATGAAACCGATGAGCCTGTCATCCGCAATCTGAGTTTTAAGATCCCTCAGGGTCAAAAGGTCGCCCTGGTCGGCACAACTGGAGGCGGCAAGACCACCATCGTCAACTTGCTCTGTCGCTTTTATGAACCAAGCGAGGGCACGATCCGCATCGCCGGACAGGATTACCTCAACTACTCGCTCGAAGACATCCAATCCCGTATCGGTGTTGTTCTGCAGATTCCACACCTCTTCTCAGGCAGCATCCGCGACAACCTGCGCTACGGCAGGCTCAATGCCAGCGATGAAGAGATCGAAGAGGCAGCCAAACTGGCTGGAGCGCATGACTTCATCACCAAATTTGAAAAAGGCTACGATTCGGACGTTGGCGAAGGCGGCAATCAGCTTTCGGTCGGTCAAAAACAGCTTATCAGCATCGCCCGCGCCTTGCTGGCAGACCCCGATATCTTCATCATGGACGAAGCCACCAGTTCGGTTGATACGCTCACCGAATCTCTGATCCAAAAAGGCATGCACGAGCTCATGAGCGGACGAACCAGCTTCATTATCGCCCATCGCCTTTCAACCATCAAATCTGCTGATCAGATCTTCGTCATTGAAGGCGGTCAGATCGCTGAAAGCGGCAACCATCAGGAGTTGATCCGCAGGCGTGGTCTTTATTACAATCTCTACACCAAACAATTCCGTCATGATCTGGAATCCAGGCTTGACCCATTTTCAAGTACTAACAAAGCGGAGAACCCAGTCTAAACATGAAACTTGCCGTCAATTACTCTACTGCGCTGCACAAGCTGATCGAAACCGAAAAAGTGAAAGTGGATCTGCTTAAGTGTCCGGAATGGGACGGGCTTGTTCGACCTGCTCTGACCATCGGACAGGTTTACATCCACTTTGAAATTGCTTTGGGAACCAACAAAGTTCAGCGTCTGAATTTTGATCTGATCAGGCGCATGCTGAAGCTGACAGGCACAAAGTTTATCAACACCCACCTTTCCAACGCCGCCCAACACGGCAGCCAAAGCAAAAAGGACCTTTTGGCAAATTGGGAAGCCGATCTGGCATTCCTCAGAAAGCAACTGCCTGGAATACCCTTTATTGCCGAAAACCTGCCCTGGCACAGCTCCCTTCCCCAGCTGAAACTGGCAAGTGACCCAGAGCTTATCAGCGAATTTCTGCTGAATAACGATGTCGGACTCCTGCTCGATCTATCCCATGCCCAGATTACTGCTGCCATGTCAGGGGTGGACTATCGCGACTACGTCAACCAACTCCCGCTTGAGCGTCTAGAAGAACTGCACATCACCGGCATTCGCGAATATAACGGTTCCATGACCGATCATTTTGAGATGCAGGAACATGACTGGCCCATTGCTGAATGGGCAGCTGGCCAGATCCGCTCCGGAGCCTGGAAAGAACCCAAGGTTGTCGCCTTTGAGTATGGCGGCGTTGGGGACGTCTTTTGCTGGCGGACGGAAGAAAGCGCCCTGCTCGACCAAGTCCCGCGTTTGTACCAATTATTTGGCGAGAGACCTTAACGCTTCGAGATTTAACCAAAACTTAAATCAAACATTCGCCTTCTGACCCGTCATGCGGTATAATCAAAAATGGTGAAAATGAGATGAACAACCATCAATTGACAATTTCAGGAAGTGAAAGTTGCCTTGGTGACGACCAGGCTCAGCCTCCAAGTAGTCTGAGCCCGCAAATCTCTGACCCCTTCTGCTAATTCCGCGACCGGGGTCAGTTTAGTCCGACCCTGGGTATCCTCCTTCCACAATAATAAGCGAGGTGCGGAATGATTTATTTAAGCAAACTGCTCAATCAAAAAGTTTGGGACGTGTACGGTCGCGTTGTCGGTCGTCTGGACGACCTGCTCGTTGATAACACCGAGGAGAGCATGCCCCCCATCAAAGCTCTCCTGCTGAAAGACGTTGCTGAGGGCTCGCTCTTGATCGATGCCGACAGTCTGGTCACGCTCTGGCCCTCTATCACGCTAAACCGCACGGGTGAAGATCCCCTTCTCTACCACCCGACCGGTCACGAGCTTCACCTCAAACAACGCGTGCTCGACCAGCAGATCGTCGATACCGAAGGCAAACGCCTCGTGCGTGTCAACGACCTGCAAATTGCCCGCAAAAATCAGATCTTCCTCCTGACTGGTGTAGACGTGGGCGGGTTTGGGCTTGTCCGCCGTCTTGGACTGGACACTGCCGCCAAAGCTGCCGCAAAACTTTTTAACAAAAAGCTCAAAAGCAATGTCATCCCCTGGAAAGATGTCGCTTCAATCGAGCATGACGACCCCTTGCGCCTAAAAGTTTCGCAGGACCGCCTTGTTCAGATGGAGCCGACGGACATCGCCGCCATTCTCGATGACCTCGATCATCAGACCAGCAAAGCCCTGCTCGAAGGTTTCAGCGACGAACAATTGGCTGACACACTTGAAGAGAGTTCTCCCGAAGTTCAGCAGGTCGTCATTGCTTCGCTCGAACCTGAACGCGCGGCTGACATTCTGGAAGAGATGGACCCTGACGAGGCAGCCGATATTCTGGCTGAAATGGATGAGGGCAAGAGCGAGGAATTGCTCAGACTGATGGAAGACGATGACGAAGAGGACATGCGCACCCTCCTGCGCTACCACGAAACATCCTCCGGCGGCATCATGACGACCGAATTTGCTTCGGTACCCGCGCATTTTAACGTCGAACAGGCGCTTCATCACCTGCGCACCAATGAAGAAGCCCTTGAGGACGAGTTTATGTACTACGTCTACCTGCTCAACCCCGAGAAGCAGCTTATGGGCGTCATCAGCCTGCGCGACCTGGTCACGGCGCCGCTCGATACTCCCCTTTCAACCTGGTTCGACGATGATGTCGTCATCGTCTCGCCTCACGATCCCCAGGAAAAGGTGGCTTATTTGATCGCGAAGTATAACCTGATGGCAGCACCCGTGATCGATCCTGACACGCAGGAAATGCTCGGCATTGTCACCGTTGACGACGCGATCGATATTGTCCTTCCGACTGCCTGGAAGAAAAAAATACCACGTTTTGCAGGGAGGTAAAAGATGAAAAAGAAGAAAATAATCTGGCCACTCTGGCTGCAAAAAATAATGGTGATCTTCACTATTCTTGGTCCTGGTCTGATCACCGCTTCTGCTGATAATGACGCGCCTGGAATTGCCACTTATTCGGTCGCGGGTTCGCGCTATGGCTATAGTTTCTTATGGCTGATCCTGGTCATCACCGTTGGTGAGGTCGTTGTTCAGGAGATGGCTGCCCGCATGGGTGCTGTAACCGGCAAAGGCACCGCTGACCTGATCCGCGAACGCTACGGCGTAAAGATCACGACCTTCGCTATGCTGACCCTCTTCGTCGCCAACCTGGGGACTACCATCGCCCAGTTTGCTGGTGTTGCCGCAGCCGGAGAGCTTTTCGGCATCAGCAAATACATCAGCGTTCCAATTGCCGGGCTGATCATGAGTCTGCTGATTCTGAAAGCAAACTACAAATATGTTGAAAAGGCTTTGCTCTTCCTGACCTTTGCCTCCCTGAGTTATGTAGTTGCCGTCTTTGTCATCAAACCAGATTGGGCGGTGATCGGACAAAGCCTGATCCGTCCTTCTTTCCAGTTGGACCGCGATTACATTCTCTCGATCCTGGCTGTGATCGGCACAACCATCACGCCTTGGGCAATTTTTTATCTTCAGGCATCCATTGCGGACAAGGGCGTTGATATGGAAAACTACGGTCATACAAAAATTGACGTAAGTTTTGGCGCTGCCTGGGGAAACGTCATTTCGGCTTTCATCATCATCGTGACCGCCGCCACGCTCCACTCGGCTGGAATCGTGGTTGAAGACGCCAAAGATGCCGCCCTTGCGCTTGAGCCCCTGGCAGGCAACTGGGCTGGCTTGCTCTTCGCGATCGGATTGCTGGGTGCTTCGCTCCTGGCGGTATCAGTTCTTCCGCTGGCAACAACTTACGCGATTTGTGAAGCGTTCGGCTTTGAACGAGGGCTCAACCGCTCTCCCAAGGAAGCCCCTGTTTTCTATGGCAGTTTTGCTTTTATCATGCTCGTCAGTCTGATCATCGTATTGATCCCTAAGATCCCCCTCTTCCCGATCATGATCCTTTCCCAGGCAATGAACGCCATCTTGCTGCCAATTCTCCTGATCCTGATCCTGAAGTTAGCCAACGACATCAACATTATGGGCAAATATCGAAACAGCAAGTTAACCAACATCCTGGCATACATGATCACGGGTTTGATCGTCGTCGTAACGGTTGTCTTAATGCTGGAACCGTTTTTGACTTAGCTAAATGTAGGCCGGATTGTGTAGTTCAATCCGGCAAACTTCGGGATGGACTGCTCAACCCGGGCTTGTATACGTGTCATCGCGAGGAGTACGCAAGGACGACATGGCGATCTGCCTTTAATCATTGTTGGCTGTTGTCCTGATGCTGAAATCATTTTTGATTTAGCAAAATGTAGGCCGGACATCGTGCCCTTTAGGTATTCCAAAATGATCCACCCATTTTTGATTGTGCACAATTGTTGGACGTCGGATTGAAACATTGGGGCGCAAAACGCCCCAATATTTCAATCGCGACCTACCCTTAAGTACATGAGATATAGGCCAGATTGTTTATTTCAATCCGGCAAATATCCGCTTGGATTCTATGGGCAGGATTCGCAACCCGACCTTGTCCAGTTGAACATACCCCATCCAGGGAGGGGGTCGGCGAAGCCGGGGGGTGGGTCTTGTTCTAAATATTGAATTGAAAAAGCAGTTGCAGGTGGAATTGTGTAGTCTTAGTACATGAGATGTAGGCCGGACATCGTGCCCTTTGGGTATTGCGCAGCCTGCCCTTGGGTGCATTTCTCAAGGGTTCAATCCGGCAAATGGAAGATTGAACCCCAAAAGGGGGCAGGCAACACTACCTGATCTACGCCTTTAACACACAGCTCTTCTTGATAAAATCCGCCATCTCCCCCAGCGAAGAAAAGGCTTCATGTCCATCCTCGGTGGCGATCAGCCAATGCAATCCATCTTCTCCATCAAAAACGGCTACGCGCAAAGGCTCTTCCTGACCTTGATAATCAAGATCGACCCGATAGCCCAACCGTTTTAAGGCTCTTTCGGTCCACAACCTTGCCAGGCCTTCCCCCTCCAGCAGCGCCACACTCTCATTTTCTTCTTTCAGCGAAAAATGACCCTGAACAGCATCAAACTTCACCCGATCACCAGCAAAAACACGCTGAAATTCGCCACTTAATGCCAGATCCTCGGGCGCGCCGCTTGAAATCTCCCCATCCAGGGACATCACCCACAATTTATCCGCGATGCGCAGCGCCTGGTCCAGATCATGCGTTGAAGTTAAGATCGTCTTGCCGTGATCCCTTGCCAATTCATGCAGCAGGCTCATCACTGCCACCCGTCCAGGCAGATCCAGATAGGCGGTCGGTTCATCCAACACCATGACCTGAGGCTCCTGTGCCAAAGCGCGCGCGATCATCACCCTTTGCCGTTCGCCATCGCTCAGCTTGTGAACCATTCGCTCGCCAAAGCCTTTTATCCCGACCATTTCCAGGGCTTCATCCACCACATGCCAGTCGTGATCGCTCATTCGATCAAACAAGCCAGTATACGGAAAGCGCCCCATCGAGACCAATTCCCGCACGGTTATCGCGCCAACTTCGATCGGGGTCGTCAGCACCACACTCAACTGTTGCGCCAACTCCTTCCGGTTATAGCCCGAAATTGGTTTATCATCCAGGTAAATTTCGCCTGACAAAGCTGGCAACAAACCCGTCAGCGTGCGCAGCAAAGTTGATTTTCCAGCTCCGTTTGGACCCACTAAACAGACAAACTCTCCCTGCCAAAGCTCAAGATTCAGGTCACTGGAAATCACTTTACGGGCTGGTTTCCCGTTTTCGTAACCGATCTCCAGCTTTTCGGTATGCAGAACGCGCTTTACACGTTGAATGATGTTCCACCTCGCTTCTGCTTCAACACCACCCACAGAACAAAGGGCGCTCCAAACAAAGAAGTGACCACATTGATCGGCAGCACGAGTTGCGAACCTGGCATTTGCGCCAAGAGATCAGCAGCCACCGCCACAACAGCCCCAATCACGATCACCGCCGGAATCAGAATTTTGTGATTGGACGTTTTAAAGAGATTACGGGCAATATGAGGCACTGCCACGCCGATAAAACCAATCGGGCCGCAAAAGGCAGTCACCGTACCAGTTAGCAGGGAAGCGCTCAAAAGTATCATTATACGCATCCGTTTGGTGTTTAATCCCATCGTTTTAGCGTAATCTTCACCCAAAAGCATGGCATTAAGACCTTTTGGCAAAAACGCCAGGATCCCGATTGCAAAAACGATCACGGGCGCCATGACCTTCAACTGCTGCCAGGTAACCCCATTAAATGCGCCGTAGGACCAGACGCTATAAGCTTTTACCTTTTCCGGAGAGCTGAAATAGATCAACAAACTTACCAACGCGCCCGTGGCGGTTCCAAACATCAATCCCAGAATAAGCAAAGTGGTCGGGCTCTTGACCATCCTTCCAGCCAAAAGGATCAAAGCCATGACGATCCCCGAGCCGATGGAAGCCGCCAGAACGATCCCAAGTTCCCCCATACTGCTGACAGCCGGCAAAAACATGCCGCCGACCATGGTCGAACCCATGATCGCAATCGCCACCCCAAGGCTGGCCCCTGAATTGATGCCCAAAATAAAGGGGTCTGCCAGGGGGTTGCGAAACATCGTTTGCATCTGCAAACCGGACGCGCTCAGTGCGATCCCAGCCAATATCGCGGTAACGATCTTAGGCAGCCGGTAGCTTCGTACGATATAAACCCAACTATCCTTGATGCCTGGACTGCCCAGGATCGTGCCGAGGATGTCTTTAAGCGGGATTCGTACCGAGCCAAGCGTCAGATTCAGGGCGACAACCAGCAGAAGGACAAGAAAGAGAACTGCGAAGATCCACAATCTCCCCTTGCTGTTGCTCATTTGAGCTGTTTGCTGCTGGTTATCGCCCATCTTTTAAAGGTTCAGCCCTTATTGAAGCTGCTGATAGTAGAAAAATTCGTGGTCAGGAGCCAGATCTGGATAAAAGACCTTCACCAGGTCCAATAAGACCACATCGGGATTCGCTACAGCGCTCTCGTAATAATCGGTCCCGCCCATCTCGCTCACGCGCAGGTTGTTATTATAGACCGCGCCATTCTGATAAGCCGCAAAGTCGCCATAACGGGAATCCATCGCCAGCAGATCTGCCAGACCGTAGGCAAAGCCCACATTGATCCAAACGTCAGCATCCTGGGCGCGTTCCACAACAACCTCAAAATCGACCGGGAACGCAGAGGTTCCTTCTAGGTCATCCCAAAGGTATGCGCCGCCAGCATCTTTGATCAAGATAGCGGCATAGCTGTCTTTGCCGGGCATGTACCAGGTGCCCTCATAAGCGGTGTTGATCAGCACGGTCTTCTTCTCGGTCAGGTCAGCGGTCAAAGCCTTGACCACGTGGTAGCGCTCGACCATTTCATCAAAAAGCTTATCGGCTTCAGCTTCTTTGTCATAAAAAGCAGCAATAAACTTACCCCATTCAGCCCGACCCAGTGGATCTTGCTCAAGATAATCAGAGTTGATCACAACCGGCAGTCCGGCTTGTTCAAGCGCGGGATGGGTGTCCCAATCAGGCGAACCAGAAGCAGAGGTCATGATGACGTCTGGAGCGAGTTCGATCAGCGCCTCCACGTCGATCGATGGACCACTGCCAACGCTGGCGATCATGCCAGCCTCAGCCCAGGTGCGCACCTCAGGGTTATAGATGTAATCAGGCGTATCGATCGCGACCAGGGTGGATAGCATATCGATCTGATCCAGGAAAGGCAAATAGGTTGTCGAGAGCGATACAAAGCTGTCGATCGGAGTATTGATCACTACCGCGTCGCCCAGATCATCAGTCACGGTCGTATCCGCTGGCACAAGCGCGTAGACGAAAGGCTCGGTTGCGCCAAACCAGGGATTGGTGACGGTCAGCAATTTGTAGCCGTCTTTGTATTCAAGCGTGAAGTTCTTTGCATAATCGATTGTCACTTGTTCTACAACTTCAGCAGGTGTTTCCACTTCAGTTTCCACTTCAACCGTAGCTTCAACTTCGCTTTCTACTTCGGTTTCAGCTTGAATGGGTTCTTCGGTCACGACCACATCTACCGGGTCAGCGACAGGGGCTGTTGCAGTCTTGCACGCGGGCAGGGCTAAAAGCATCAGAACAGCCAGAAAGGTAACAATTTTTTTCATATTCTCCTCTTTTCTAAAGATCTAATAAAAAAATCACCCTTTCTGGATTAGAAAGGGTTGAGAATATCTTGCTCTCACCCACCTTCTTAATCCGAGAAGGTCAATATGGGTTTACTGAGGTTGGCTTCCTGACTTGTCTTACGACTTACAGTTGCGGTACAGTGTTGGACTCACACCAACTTCCGCCATTACACCCTGACATCCGGGCATCGGGTTACCTCAATATTGAATTGTGCCACTATCCTATCACTCTAAAAATCCAAAGTCAAGGAGAGCGTGAGTTTATGCATGTGAGTTTAGCAGGTCGTGACCTGTGCCCTGGGGTATTGACAAAGGGCATGCCCCTTTGTCAATCTGACGGAATCCAATCTATTCTTATGGTTAAATGCTTTTTGGATGTCGGATTGAGATATGGCTCGTGGTCTCCCCTACGGTAGGGGCGGGCTCCCATGCCCGCCCGTGATTTTGACCGACCTTCACGTTGACGGGAGACCGTGGGAGATCTCCCCTACGATATAGGGGTCTGGCTCCCACGCACGCCCGCGATTTTGACCGGTATGCACGTTTACAGGAGAGCGCAGGATACCCTAACGGACACTTCGTCTCGCCCTCCAGTTTTAGCCCTTGCTACAGAGAACTCTACAAGTTTCATACTGAGAATTGCTGAACCAAGGCTTTCATAAGCTCGGTTTCATTGTACAATTCATTCCATGAAAAAAACCTCTATCCGAAGCATGTCCGAAAAAAATCTCGCCAAGTTCCAATCGCTCCAGATCGGGAACGATTGTGCCATCCACGCGCTCTCAGCCGCGATCGAATTGCTCACCGAAGTGCGTCTTGACCCTCACGAGCTCATCGAAGAAGTCAACCGCATCTGGTGGCGGGGGCGTTTTTATCGTCTCTTACCCAAACAAGGCATCACTCCCCCTCTGCAAGTGCGCTTAGCAGGATACCTTGCCAAAACACGCGATCTCCCCATCAAGGCACAGCTTCTCCACATCAACCCGGAGCTCCTGCGCCTTACCGCAGAAACCGATAAGGTCGCCAGCTTGGTCACAATTTATTGGTGGTTTGGCAAATCCCCTGCCATTTACTACAAAGACCAGCCCACCAACTACAACCGACCCAAAGGCGCCAGCGGACACACGATGTTATTCGCCGCTTACGATCCTGAACATAAAAGTGGTGATATCTCGACACCATGGGGTTTTATCAATTCCTGGGTAGACGAAGGCAGCGGGCTGTTTTGGATGAGCGATCAGGACTTTCGCCGCACCTGGACAACACCCATTCCCCGTTGGGGAAAGAACGCGGTGGTTTTGTTATCGCTGAAGTAAGCTAAGAAACCGGAAAAACGCTCTCCGGGTTTCTTTCAATTTCCACAATTTCAACCTGACCCTTACACAACTCGACCAGATCTGTTCTGAAGCTATCTTCATTTTCCACTTTAAATTGAACCAAGAGATCAACTTCAACCGCGAAAACCTTGTCCAAAATATTTCCGTTGTTACTCTCAATCAGCCTTACACAAAGCTCATACAAATTATAGGGGATCGTGAACGCCAAGGTGACCGTCTCGACCAGTTCTGCCAGTTTCACCAAAGGTAGTATCTCCCTTACGGCATCCCCATAGGCTTTGACTAACCCACCGGTTCCCAGTTTTGTGCCACCAAAATAGCGCGTTACCACCACAACGACATTCCCCAGCCCACTCCCCTGTAAGACCGCCAGGGCTGGTCTGCCAGATGTGCCGGAAGGCTCGCCATCGTCGGAACAATGCGTGATCAGGCTTTTGCCATGCCCAATCACAAAAGCCGGCACGTTATGGGTTGCGTCCGGATATCGCCGTTTGATCCCGGCGATGTATTCCCGCGCTTCTTCCACGCTCTTCGCAGGCGCAAGGCTGGCAATAAAGCGGCTGTTGACCACCAATATCTCGTTTTCGACCTCTTCAAGAGGAATTAGACGTTTTTCGCTTTTCATGGCTTAATCATACGCTATAATTGCCAGCTATTGAAGCAATTTGGAGAAAAACATGGCACGACTGCTGATCCCGATGAGTATGATCACCTTTTTATTGATGGGTTACGACAAATTGCAGGCCAAGGTTGACGGTCGCCGCATCCCTGAACGTGTCTTGTTGATCCTGGGTGTTTTTGGCGGCGCGATTGGCGGTCTGCTGGGTATGCAGGTCTTCAGACACAAGACCAGGCATCATCACTTTTTGATCATCTTCGGCATCGCCACGATCGTCCACATTTTTTTGATCGTCTATTTGAAAAAGTGAAGTTTTAAAAAAATGCGTCGTGCGCTTGTCCATGCCCGAAAAAAAGATTAAGTTCGCACGTGGTCTCCCGACTACGTGCCATATTATTTTGTTATTCTGAGAATTGCGGTTGAACAGCTAACCACGTTTGAACTTCACTAAAACATTCAGCTCATTCTTATTCCCAGAGCTGAACCCTTCCATTCCTGGCATCAAAGATCAAATCGTCAACAATAAAGATCCCTTGCGGGCAATCGTTTCTCTTAATTGCCAATTCAATCGCGCCGATCAGAGCCCCTTCATCCTGAAAATCAGCCCCCGCAGGGACCTCGAGCTGACAGCGCAGGTTGGTCGGCAGGTTTTCAGCATTTTCAAGCACAAATCCGACTACCCGATCAACCGGCGCCATCCTCGGAATATGAAAAGCATCGAATTCCTCATAAAATGGTGATAGCGCCATGATCGGTTTATATTCATAGCCGGCTTCAAAAACTGCCTCAAGAGCTTTTCCTTCCGGATCAACATAAGAAAGCAACGTGTTCACACCACTTTCATAACGGGGCCATTTGCCATAAGGTAAGGCGATGAAGTTATCCAGCTGAGCGATCAGGTCGCCGCGACCGGCACCTTGCAGGTGGTCGCGCAGAGCTTCATCATTTTTAAGCGCCTGGAAAAGAATATCCTTCTCAGCCAGTTGCTCAAGATCCGGATGCCGCCAAAGGTGGTTGTATGGCATGACATTATGCTCCATACCCCAAACGATCGTCCTGGCGAGATCATTTTCCCAACCCTCACCCAGATACCACCAGTCGTGACGCCATACATTGCCATAGTATTTATCCCCAAAATTGGCAAACATGGCAACATGAAAGCCAAAATCCGGATTCTCCTGGGCAAACTCATACAACCAACCGACACCACTTTTATTCGATGGCGTTCCGTCTTCATTCAAAGCCAGCTGATTGGCAAAATAGGCGTCATCGATGCTGAGTATCAAAGGTTTTCTGCCTTCAGGCACGACGATTCTGCCATCCAGATAATCCCGCAAACTGATCAGGGAATAACCCGCGTCATAGAGCTGTTGAATGATCGCCTTGAATTTTTCCAGCTGCATCAGTGTGCCGGTTTCCTCATCGATCAAGCGCGGCGTAAAGCGGTGAAAGTTCAGAATAGGGATTTGCGGATTCTGCTGCCAAACCACCGCCTCGATGGTTTGTAATTCAGGCGTAGGAGTAACCAAAAATTGTGTTGGGGTGGGGTCAACTTCTTCCACATGAACATCTTTTGTTTCAACAGTAGCAACATACTCTTCTGGAGTAATTTCTGGGATATCTGTCCCATTGATTTCACCAGAAGTGCAGGCTGCCAAAATAACAAGAATAGCGAAAAAAGTGAATAAAACGCTTCTTCTTTTCATGATCAAATCCTGAATGATTATACTATGCGCTTGAATAGAACAAGAATTAAAGCCATGCAGGAGCCAGGGCAAACGCATCTAAATAAAGATGATTTTTACTAACATCAAGCGCATATATGAAAATTTTCTTATCTTTTTAGCCATGCTTGAGGAGAAATGGGCGCAAAAACAACAAAACCTCTTAGGGATATGTCATTGCGAGCCCCGCAAGGGGCGTGGCAATCTGCAGTTAATCATTTTTCCACTCCATTTTTGTACAGCAAGAGCTCT
>JBMNVH010000023.1:0-36650 GCA_050946715.1 Anaerolineaceae bacterium
CAGCTAAGGATATATCATTGAGTTCTGTAAAGAGCTCGCTAATGGTGGTTAAAAAAACAGAAGAGTTGATCGCTCAGGTGCAGACATTGGTTAGAGATGTTAGCCTGTTAGATCTTGACTCCAAGTTAGAAATCATTAGCCAATTAACCGAATCTTTAGGCACTGGGTTTGAAAGCACGGAAAGCAAATTAAAAGCCTATATTGATATAACAGAAAAAAATACAGCCAATAATATAGAACTTGTCACGAAACTAATTGAGGAAAAGCATTCCGTTTTAGAATCAATCATTCGCGAGTTGCAAGTGGCTGTATTAAAACAGCAATTGGAGACCCAGGAATATAACTCCAAGCTAAATAAATCTATATTGGTTATGCAAATATTAGCTGGAATTGCTCTTGTTCTTATAATCGTTCAAATTGTTCTTAATTATGTTGGATAGATGTAGGCCGGATTCTTCACTTGAATCCGGCTTTAATGTAGGAATGTCGGGTTGAACCCCCAAAGGGGGCAGGAGCGCAACACCCAAAGGGCAGGCTACGCACCTCGACCTTGTAAAGATCCACTCCTGGGAACCCTGTGAAATGCACACAGGGCAGGCAGAACCCAGGACGCAAGCAACCCCGCCTGCCCCTGTAAGGGGTTAATTCCCCCAGCCAAGGCACGCACGCAGTCCCAGCGCTTCGCTGGAGGGGGTCGGATTAAGCAAAGTCTTTGATTACCCTTTATCTAGCCGATAACCCCGGTGTAAAGAACCATTTGTTTGCGAACTAAAAACCCCCCTCGAGGGAGGGGGGTAGGGGGGTGGGTCTTGTTTTCGGTGTCTGATCTCAGAGAGCTGGTTTTTTCTTAAATATTTTGCCTAAATAATGTCATTTCTGATAGCTCATCTACTATTAAAAACCCACCCCCTTAGTCCCCCTCCTGGGATGGGGTTGGAAAACACTCTTGCTGGAGCAAGTGTGATGGTTCTGATGCCTGGCAGTCATCGCGTCGGAACGTGTGATGCCGAATTTGACATCTCCCTCATTAAGCTTATAATTCAAAAACTGAATTATATGGAACACGAGTTAACTTCCGAAGAAACGGAGCGGGCGCTGGAGATGCTGACCCACATCGAAGCCAACCCTGACATCAACCAGGTAACGCTGGCGGATGAGCTGGGCGTGGCGGTGGGGACGATCAACTGGCACCTCAAGCGGCTGATCGCCAAAGGCTATGTCAAGGTCAAGCGCGCCCAACGCAAAAAGCTGCGCTATATCATCACGCCCGAAGGGCTGGCGCTGCGTGCCGCGTTGACCGTCAACTATATCAAAACATCTTTTGAGCTCTATCGCCTTGTCCGGCAGCGCACCCAGGCTTGCCTGAAACAGCTGGTAGAGCAGGGCTACAATCACGTTTTTGTCCCCGGAGAAGACGATGTTGCCGAGGTGGTGCGTCTGACCTGCCTCGAACAGGGCGTCTTGATCTCCCAGGACCCAAAAGTGCCCAAGATCCATATTGAGGGCATTAAACTTGCACTTATAATTCCAGAGTCAGTGCCAGGATCCACTGACCCACAAACAAGCGAAGTCAGAGGTGAACATGGATAAGGAACTTGACCTTTCCAAACAGCGCATTTGCGTGACCGGGGGAGCCGGCTTTTTGGGCTACCACCTGATCGAAAAACTAAAAGAACACGGCGCGAAAGAGATCTTCGTGCCCGAATATCCAGACTATGACCTCGTCCGCGAGGCTGACATTCTGCGCATGCTCAAAGAAGCGCGACCGGATGTGATCATCCACCTGGCAGCCAAAGTGGGCGGCATCGGCGCCAACCGCGAAAAGCCGGGCGAATTCTTCTATGACAATCTGATGATGGGCGTGCAGCTCATTCACCACGCCTGGCAGCAGGGCGTCAGCAAGTTCGTCGCCATCGGCACGATCTGCGCTTATCCCAAGTACACGCCGATCCCCTTTAAAGAGGAAGACCTCTGGGAGGGCTATCCCGAAGAGACCAACGCGCCTTACGGGCTGGCGAAGAAAATGCTGCTGGTGCAGTCGCAGTCTTACCGTGAGCAGTACGGCTACAACTCCATCTTCCTCCTACCGGTCAACCTTTACGGTCCGCGGGACAATTTCAACCCCGCCAGCTCGCACGTGATCCCGGCGCTGATCCGCAAATGCCTCGAAGCCAAGGAATCCGGAGCAAAGGAGATCGTCGCCTGGGGTGACGGCTCGCCAACCCGGGAGTTTATCTATGTCGATGACGCCGCCGAAGGCATCACGCTGGCGACCATGCGCTACAACAGTTCCGACCCGGTCAATATCGGCTCAAGTTTTGAGATCTCGATCAAGGACCTGACGGAATTGATCGCCAGACTGACCGGTTTTGAGGGCGATATCGTCTGGGATACCAGCAAGCCCAACGGGCAGCCGCGCCGCAAGCTGGACACGACCCGCGCCAAAGAGCGCTTTGGCTTTGAAGCAAAGACCAATTTTGAAGACGGCTTGCGCCGTACCATCGAATGGTACGCCAACGAAAGGGCACATGGCAGAGGCTAAAACCAACAGCGCTTCTCAGGTGGTGACCCTAAGCCCCTCCAAAGGCTGGCTTGGTATTGATCTGCGCGAGCTGTGGCACTACCGCGAGCTGATCTACTTTTTGACCTGGCGCGACATCAAGGTGCGCTACAAGCAGGCCACGCTGGGCATCGCCTGGGCGATCCTGCAGCCGATGCTGACCACCGCGATCACCTCGATCGTTTTTGGCTATCTGCTCAAGGTCGATAGCGGCAATTTGCCTTATCCGGTCTTTACGCTGGCGGCTTTGCTACCCTGGCACCTTTTCCAGCTGTCCCTGCAGAAAAGCAGCATCAGCCTGGTTGGCAACGCCAACCTGATCACCAAAATTTACTTCCCGCGCATCATTATCCCGCTCTCGTCGGTGCTGGCGGTGCTGGTCGATTTCGCGATCTCTTTGATCCTACTATTTGCAGTTATGCTGTTTTTCAAGCTGCCATTTACCTGGACGATACTTTGGCTGATCCCGCTGACCTTGCTATCGATCCTCGCCGCGCTGGCGGTCGGGCTTTGGCTTTCGGCGCTCAATGTGCAGTACCGCGACATTCAGCAGATGGTGCCGTTCTTGCTCCAGATCTGGATGTACGCCACACCAATCGTTTACCCGATCACGATCATTCCCGAGGGCACGATCCGCTACCTCTACAGCCTCAACCCGATGGTTGGGGTGGTGCAGGGTTTCCGCTGGGCGCTTTTTGGCGGTTCTCCGCCGGATATGACCCTGTTGTTCTCTTCCGCGGCGGTGATCCTTTTGCTGATCTCCGGGCTGTTCTTCTTCCGCCGGATGGAAAAAACTTTTGCGGATGTGGTGTGATATGGACAATACAACTTCCATCATCGTAAAAGGCATCGGCAAACGCTACAAGATCGGCGCGGCTCAGGAGCGTCAGGACACGCTGCGTGACCTGATCGTCAGCCAGGCGCGCAAGCTGGGAGGGCTTTTCAGCGGAAAGCGTGGTCTTTCCGATAAATACGAACACATTTGGGCGCTTCGTGACGTCAGTTTTGAGGTCAAAAAAGGGCAGGCGCTGGGGATCATCGGGCGAAACGGCGCTGGCAAGAGCACGCTGCTCAAGATCCTCTCGCGCGTGACCGACCCAACCGAAGGTTACGGCGAGCTGCGCGGACGCGTCGGCTCTTTATTGGAGGTGGGTACCGGTTTTCATCCCGAACTGACCGGGCGCGAAAATATTTTCCTCAATGGCGCCATTCTGGGCATGCACAAAAAGGAAATCGAAGCCCGATTTGATGAAATTGTTGATTTTTCAGAAGTTGAAAAATTTATCGATACGCCGGTCAAACGCTATTCCTCCGGCATGTACCTGCGCCTGGCTTTTGCCGTGGCGGCGCACCTCGAGCCGGAAATTCTCGTCGTGGACGAGGTGCTGGCGGTCGGAGATGCTGACTTTCAGCGCAAATGCCTGGGTAAAATGGGCGATGTCGCCAGTTCCGGGCGCACGGTCTTGTTCGTGAGCCATAATATGTCAGCCATTCAGCGTCTGACCGAGGAATCGCTCGTGCTGGACAAGGGACGGGTGCTCATGCGCGCGCCGTCCGGGGAGGCGGTCGATTTTTACCTCAACCGTGGGCTGACCAAGCTGGGCGAACGCTTCTGGGAAGAAGACGAAGTCCCGGCAAACAGCGCGCCTTTCAGACCGCTGGCGATCCGCATCGTCGATAAGAACGAGCAGGTTTCCGATTCGGTCCGCTCGGTGGATCCGATCAGGATCGAGATCGACTATGAGCTGCTTGAGGACGTGACGGGATTGCGTGTAGGTTATTACCTCTTTACCACCCGCGGCGAACCCGTTTTCACAAGTTTCGATACCGACAACGAAGCATTATTTAACGAATACACCGCCCGCAAAGCAGGCGTTTACACCAGCCGCTGTCTGATCCCGGCTGACACGCTCAACGAAGGGCGTTTCGTGCTGGGGATCAATGCCAGCTCTTACGGCATCCGGCGTTATTTCCAGGACGATCAGGCGCTCAGCTTCTCGGTGGACGCCTCCGGAGCTCCGGGCACGCATTGGCCCGAATCCCGCCCTGGTGCGGTGAGACCCTCTTTGCAGTGGACGATCGAAGAACGAGGTGGCGCGTGAGCAATTTGATCAAAAAACTTTTGGGGAAGATTCCCGGCACTACGGAATTATTCTGGCAGCTGAAGGGGAAAAACAAGCCCTGGGCGGCTCATTATCGCCTGGAAGGCTTGCAGGATGTCTTTACCGACGCGGTCGCGGAGGTGGAAGCCTTGCGAAAGCAAGCCGACAAGCCCAAAAAGATCTGTGTTTTCTCGACCCTGCATTACTGGGTGGAGCAATCCATGCTGGTCGCGCTCGGACTGGCTGGGATGGGGCATGAGGTCAACTTTGCCTGGCTGCCCTACGCGGCATGGGATATAAAGATCGACACCTTTGACCTGCGCAAGCAGGACCTCTACACCTGGAACATTCTTGCCCCGGCGGCAAAGGTGATGCAACTCAACAGCCTGCTCAAAAGCGCGCTGGACGCGGGCGCGAAACCAAACTTGGACCCGCAGCTGCGTAGGATCGTCGATCAGGTTTCGGATTACGATACGCAATACACCTTGCAGGTTGAAGAAACCGACACCAATTCCCCGCTCTATCTTTTGCGCCAGGAGCGCAACGGGCAGGCGGCTGTCGCCATCCAGGCTTGGCTTGAGCGCGAGAAACCCGATCTGTTGATCGTGCCCAATGGAACCATCCTCGAGATGGGCGTTGCCTGGCAGATCGCGACCCAGCTCGGGATCAAGACCGTGACCTTTGAGTTCGCTGACCAGCAGGAACGCATCTGGCTGGCGCAGAACGATGAGATCATGAGCCACCATACCACAGCACTTTGGGAAGGGCTGGGCAACCAGGCTCTGCCTGAAAAAGCGAAAAAAGTCCTGTTGGGGCTCTTCTCAGCCCGAAAACATGCCAAATTATGGGGCAATTTCGCCCGCCAATGGCAGCAAAACCCGGTCAAAGGCGGTGACAGCGTGCGCGAAAGCCTGAAACTGGACGAGCGACCGCTGGCGCTTTTGGCGACCAATGTGCTTGGCGACAGCCTCACGCTTGGCAGGCAGCGCATCAGTCCGACCATGGCTGACATGATCGTCGGGACGATCCGCTACTTTGTGCGGCACCCCGAGATGCAGCTGGTCATTCGCATTCACCCAGGCGAACTCAAGACCCACGGCACCTCGATGGTGGACGTGATCAACGAAAACTTTGCCGAATTGCCTGAAAACGTGCGTGTCATTCGCCCTGAGGACGAAACCAATACCTACGATCTGGTCGAGATCGCTGATTTTGGATTGGTCTACACGACCACGGTCGGTATGGAAATGGCGATGTCGGGTCTGCCGGTGATCGTGACTGGAAAGACCCATTACGCTGAAAAAGGCTTTACCTTTGAGCCGACCGATTGGGAAAACTATGAGGAATTGTTGACCAGGATTGGTTCCGACCCAGCTTCCTGGCGGCTCTCGCCGGAGCAGATCGAAAAAGCCTGGCTCTACGCTTATCTTTTCTTCTTTGAATTCTCTTTGCCCTTCCCCTGGCATATCCTCTGGATGAAAGACGATTTCGATAAGCGGCCGATCAGCTACGTGCTCTCGCCTGAAGGGCAAGCCAAATACGCCCAAACCTTTGCTTATCTGGCAGGCGAACCGCTTGACTGGGCTGCCCGCGGTCTGGCGCGCCTTGAAACCATTGAATTACAGGAGGATGCTGAACTTTGAGTCAGGGATCCGTTAAACACGAAATCGGTCAATTCTATGACCAGGTTGGTTGGCAGATGGAGGGTGACAATTACCAGAATGCCCGCTACGAAGATCTGCGTCCCGTTTCGGCCGAGTATATTCACAAAGCCCACATGCGCGTGAAGCGGCATCTGGCAGCAAGTGGCGACTATTTGTTGGATGCCGGCTCCGGACCGGTGCAATATGAAGAGTATCTGAGCTATTCGCAGGACTACCACTACCGCGTCTGCATGGACCTTTCGCTGGTTGCCTTGCAGGAAGCGCGCAAGCGTCTGGGCGACAAGGGTTTTTACGTCAACGCGGACATTGCCCATCTGCCTTTCTGTGAAGATGCTTTCGATGGCATTGTTTCGCTGCATACCATTCATCACGTTCCGATCGAGGAAAAAGTGGCTGTCTATCAGGGCCTGCATCGCACGCTTAAGCCTGGTCGCACGATGGTGACGGTGGACGGCTGGTACGAAGTGCCATTATCTGGTTTAATGAACTTTTTAATGCGCGTAGCTGGCGGCTTTCGCCGACTGACCGGCAAGCAGGCTCCCCTAATGCCTACCGATGTTCCAGCTGATCAAAGCGAAAGCAAGGCTGAGCCTGATAAGACTGTGGGCACCTTTGTGCTTAAAACCAGCGCGAAGTGGTTTCATAGCGTCATGAAAGGCATTCTGCCCTATGAGATCCGCGTCTGGCGCAGTGTTTCGGTCAAATTTTTACGCTCTGTTATTCAACCTGAATGGGCTGGTAAGTTTTGGCTTAAAATTCTTTACCAGCTTGAAGAGTGGTTTCCCCATTATTTTGGTGAAAAAGGGCAATATCCGCTCATTATTATTTCGAAAGAAAAGACAAATGCTGTCGAGGAGTAAGCATGGATTGGTCTAAAAAAGTTGTGTTGGTGACCGGTGGCACCGGTTCATTTGGAAAAAAAATCATCCGCGTTCTGCTGGACGAGTACAATCCCGCCAAGGTGATCGTTTACAGCCGTGATGAGCTGAAACAGCACGAAATGCGGGCGACGGGCGGCTTCGATGACCCCCGCATCCGTTATTTCATCGGCGATGTGCGCGATAAGGAGCGCCTTACCCGCGCGATGTACGGGGTGGATATTGCCGTCCATTCAGCGGCGCTCAAGCAGGTGCCAGCCTGTGAATACAATCCGTTGGAGGCGATCAAGACCAATATCCTTGGTTCCGCCAATGTCATTGATGCCGCCATCGAGAATGAGGTCGAAAAGGTTCTGGCGCTTTCTACTGATAAAGCCGTCAATCCGGTCAATCTCTACGGCGCGACCAAACTGGCGGCTGAAAAGCTGATGGTGCAGTCCAACGCCTATGCCGGCGGACGCAAGACCCGCATCGCCTGCACGCGCTACGGCAACGTGGTCGGTTCGCGCGGTTCCGTGGTGCCATTGTTCATCAAACAGCGCCCCAGCGGGATATTGACCATCACAGACGAGAGGATGACCCGTTTCTGGATGTCGTTGGAGCAAGGCGTGCGCTTTGTGATCAATGCCATTGAGCAGATGCAGGGCGGCGAGGTCTTTGTCCCCAAAATTCCCAGCATGAAAATGACCGATCTGGCAAAAGCCATGGCGCCTGAGGCTCAGATTAAGATCATCGGTATTCGCCCTGGCGAAAAACTGCACGAAAGCCTGATCTCGGAAGACGAAGCCCGCACGACCGTCGAGCTGGAGGATATGTTCGTTGTCCAACCCGCTGGCGCCGACCTGTGGTTTGGGCGTGCCTGGCAGGATAAAGGTGTGCCTGTACCGGACGGCTTCACCTATACGAGCGAAAACAACAAACAATGGCTGGATGTGGACGGAATTATGGCTTTCATTCAGCCGATCATTGAAGAGCTTGACCGCGCGGAGAAATAAATGAAGCGACTGCTGGTCACCGGTGTCACGGGCTTGCTGGGGATCAACCTGGCGCTGGACGCCGTTAAAAAGGGATATCAGGTTTTGGGCTGGGTCAACACCCGCAGGCTGAAGGGCGTTCCTTTTGAGCAGGATGTCGTTTCTTTGGAGGACTTGTCGCTCTTACCGGAAAAACTCGAGCAGGCTCGCGTGGATGCCGTAATTCACTGCGCGGCGATCGCCAATCTGGACCTTGCTCAAAAGGATCCTGAACTGGCAAGGCGCGTTAATGCCGAAGCGCCCGGTGTTTTGGCTGAAACGGCGCGAAAAATGAGCATTCCTATCGTGCAGATCTCAACCGATTCGGTCTTTGATGGGGCAGCGGGGAACTTCCGCGAGGATGACCTTCCCAACCCGCAGAATATCTATGCGCAATCAAAGCTGGTTGGAGAAAAGGCTGTTTGCCAGGCTTATTCTGAGGCCTTGATCGCGCGCGTTGTTTTTTACGGCTGGTCACCCAGTGGTTCACGCTCCCTGGCAGAGTTTGTTTACAACAATCTCAGCCAAGGCAAACCCATCAACGGCTTCACCGATTCGATCTTTAGCCCTCTCTACGTGCGCGACCTGGGGGATCTGCTTTTGCTCGCGCTTGAAAATGAATTATCGGGTACCTATCACTTTTTCTCAGGTCAATCCCTGAGCAAGTATGACTTTGCCGTTGGACTGGCACGTCGTTTCGGATTTGATGAGAACTTGATTACCCCGGTACTGACCGCTCAAGGCGGTTTGCAGACCAAACGCCCGCTCAATCTGAGCATGAATGCTGAAAAGCTGCAAACGGCATTAAACCAGGACCTGCCTACGGTAGACCATGGGCTGGAACGCCTCTATCAGGACTGGGAAAACGGCTTGCGCCAACAGATTTTGACTTTTTTGGCATAATAGGAGGAAGAATGGAACTGAAAATTGGCAAACACTGGATCGGGCAGGATCACCCCACCTACTTTATCGCTGATATTGCCGCCAACCATGACGGCGATCTGAACCGCGCCCTGGAGCTGATCCGGCTTGCGGCGGAAGCAGGCGCGAATGCTGCCAAGTTCCAAAATTTCCGTGGGCCTGAGATCGTTTCTGATTACGGCTTCAGCCATATGAACGCCCAGGTCTCACACCAGGCAAAGTGGAAAAAGAGCGTTACTCAGGTTTATGACGAGGCATCTGTTCCTTTTGACTGGACGCCCATATTAAAAGAAGCCTGTGAAAAAGTCGGGATTGATTACTTTTCCTCTCCCTATGACTTTGAGGCGACCGATCATCTTGACCCTTATGTGCCGGCTTATAAGATCGGTTCTGGTGACATCACCTGGTTGGAAGCCTGTCTGCACATGGCGAAAAAGGGCAAACCTGTCTTACTGGCGACCGGAGCCTCGACCATTGGCGAAGTTCAGCAGGCTGTGGATGCCATTCTGGCGGTTAATCCGCAACTGGTGCTGATGCAATGCAACACCAATTACACAGCCGCGGATGGCAATTTTGATAATATCCACCTGAATGTGCTCAAAACTTACCGTCAGATCTGGCCCAACCTGATCCTGGGTCTGAGCGACCATACCCACGGGCACGCGACCGTTTTAGGCGCGGTCGCTCTCGGGGCGAGGGTGGTCGAAAAACATTTTACCGATGATAACGACCGCGAAGGTCCCGACCACGCTTTCGCGATGAACCCGCGAAGCTGGGCGGAGATGGTTGAAAACACCCGCCAGCTTGAACGCGCGCTTGGTTCAGCCAACAAGTTTGTGGCTGAGAATGAAAAAGAGACCGTTGTCGTGCAGCGGCGCTGTTTGCGTGCCGCGCGTGCGATCGAAGCTGGCGAAACCTTGAGCCGTGAGATGATCGACGTGTTGCGTCCTGCCACGCCTGGGGCGATCATGCCTTATGAGATCGACCAGGTGATCGGTCTGAAAGCGCTGACTGCGCTTGAAAAAGGGCAGGAATTACGCTGGACGGATTTAGGGAATTAATCTATGCGCATACTTTATTTGACCCGTTCCGACTCCGTTCATGACCAGCGCTTTATGGCGGCTCTTGCCGAAAGCGGACATGAGGGCTATGTCCTGCGCCTCTATCCTGGGGACTTCCCCACTCCCACTGGCGTTGTGGACGTGAAATGGATGGGCTTTGAGCAGGGATTGCAGTCCTGGAACCTTCCGGTCGCTCAACGCGAACTGGAACGCGTTATCGCTGAGCTCAATCCGGATCTGATTCACGCCGGTCCTTTGCCCGACCTGGCGTTCCTGGCGGCGAAAACAGCTTTCCCCAACCTTTTGGCGATGAGCTGGGGTTTTGACCTGATGAAGGACGTCCATGTCAGCAAACTGGATGAGCACCGTGCCCGTTTTGTCCTTCAACATGCCCGCGCTCTGATCACCGACGCTTATTGCTCGGCAGAAGTCGCAATAAACTTTGGTTTTCCAAAAGAAAAGATCGTCATCTTCCCCTGGGGTGTTGATTTGCAGCATTTTTCCCCTGAAAAGGCTCGCGCCCAAGGCTCGCCCTGGCGGCAAGAAAAAGGCTGGATGGATAAAAAAGTTCTGCTCTGCCTGCGCAGCTGGGAACCGAATTACGGAGTGGATGTACTCCTGCATGCCTTTAAGGCAGCTGTGCGGAAAAACGAAGACCTGCGTCTGATCCTGCTGGGCGATGGCAGTTTGCATGACCAGTACATGGAGCTGCTTTCCGCTGAGGAATTGAAAGATAAGGTCTTTATCGGCGGCAGGGTTCCCAACCAGGACCTGATCAAATATTACGGGGCGGCTGACATCTACGTCACCCCCAGCCATGTCGACGGCTCCTCCGTCTCGCTGATGGAAGCCCTGGCTTGCGGCTTGCCCACCATCGCTTCCGATATCCCCGCCAATCTCGAGTGGGTCCAAAACGATGAAAACGGTTGGATCTTCACCGATGACAATATTGAAGAATTAACGCAAACGATTTTAAATAGCGCTGAGGTTCCGCTTGAGGAATACTCCAGCCAGGCAAGACAGATCGCGACCCAAAAAGCGAACTGGCAAAAGAATAAAGAGAAACTGTTTGCCTGTTGGCAAGCATTGACTCCTGAACAAGGAAAGTAGTATGAAAAAGAAAATTGTGATCATGGTGCTTTTGATGACTTTGTTGCTCTCGGGTTGTCACTTCCCGCGAGCAAAAAGCACGCCTACCCTGGCACCAACCCCGACACCAAATTACGGCATGCAGCTCTATTATGGTTTGGGCATGGTGCTTTATCTCCCTCCGAGCTATGTGGCTGAGGATATTAAGACCCAACTCCCGAATATCAATCAGGCTTTAACGAATTTGTTCAATTCGGATAGTGGAACGGTCAAAGATATTCTCAATAATCTCGAAGAGAATATTTCCTGGTACGGCTATGACGGTGCCACAGATGCGTCTTATCTAACCCGTCTGGTGGTACTTCGCAATAAGCCTTTGGCAAAAACACCGCTAAGCCTGGTCATTTACGGTTTGGAACGTGTCTTGAAAAGTGAAAATGTTGAAGTCCTTAGCGAGACCTTGACCTTAGGCGCTCGTGAGACCTACCGCTTCACCTATTCCCAGGCTGGTAATGCCTGGGTTGCCTATATCTTTAAGGCAGAAGACCAGCTTTGGCTTAGCGTGTTCATCACCACGCCCGAAAATCTGGCTCTTAGCCTGAACGAATACGATGTCAGCATTGGCTCGATGAAAATTGAGTCTTTGCCTGCCCAATAGGATAGAAGAAACTTGAAAACAGTCGCAATCATTCAGGCAAGGCTCGGCTCAAGCCGGCTTCCAGGCAAGGTCTTGTTGCCAATTGGCGGTGAGCCGATGCTCGCGCGCGTGAACAAGCGCGTGGGGCGCGCTTTGCTCATTGATGAGATCATGGTCGCGACGACCAACGATCCATCCGACCAGCCCATCCTTGATTTCTGCAAAGAAGCTGGGATCAACTGTTATCAGGGCGACGCTTTTGACGTTTTGGATCGCTACTATCAGGCCGCGCGTTTGGCAGAGGCGGATGTGATCGTCCGCGTCACTGCTGATTGCCCGATGATCGATCCTGACGAGATTGACAGCGTGATCCAGCGTTTCTTTGATTCGGGAGCCGATTTTGCCGCCAATCGCCTGCCGCCGCCTTATAAACGAACTTCACCTATCGGCATGGATACGGAGGTTTGCAGCTTTGCCGCCCTCGAGCGCGCCTGGCATGAAGCCGATCAGGCGTATCAACGTGAGCACGTCATGCCCTACCTCTATGATCAGGAAGGGCGTTTCAAGGTCGTGGTGGTCGATCGCCAGCCCGACCTGGGGCATCTGCGCTTCACGGTCGATACCCCGGCAGACCTGCAGCAAGCCAACGAAATTTACGCGGCTTTTGGGAATCGAGACGACTTTACGCTGGCGGAATTGCTGGCGGAAAATGAGAAGAACCCGCAATGGCAGCAGGAGGTTGCCCAGGTGCAGCATAAAAATCTTTATGAAACAGACAAACGCGCCCCAGACGCGAATCATTCCGGAACGAACAAGGGATATGACAACCCTGTTTGCCCGCTTTGTCGCCAAAGCCAGGCGGAAATCCTTGAAGAGATCAACTCCTTTGGCTTTAAAACGGTTTACTATCTCTGCGGAAACTGTGGGTTTGTTTTTCAGGACAGCCGCAAGAGTCAGGCAGCTGACCCTGAGTTTTATCAGGAAACCTATCGCAGGATCTATCAGGAAAGCCCCGAGCCGACCAAAAAGGACCTCTATCAGCAGACCATGCGGGCGCGCGATCAGGCTGCCTGGTTAAAGAGCCTTGGCTATCAACGCTTTGCGCGTATTTTGGATATCGGAGCTTCTTCCGGCATCTTCCTGGAAACTTTCCGCGAGCAATTTGATGCTGAAGTAGTCGGCGCTGAGCCTGGCGATGCCTATCGGGCGTTGGCCCAAGCCAAAAATATCCAGATGTTTGCCTCCTTTGAAGAACTGATCACCTTGAAGCCTGAACGCTTTGAATTGGTGAGCCTGATGCACGTGCTGGAACATCTTGAAGAACCAGTCGCCGCGCTCAGGCAGATCCGTGAGGGCTTGCTCGCAGAAGATGGGCTGCTGCTGGTCGAAGTCCCCAACTATTATTGCCACGACTCTTACGAACTGGCGCATCTTTCCTGCTTCACGCAGCACTCTTTGATCCAAACACTTGCCCAGGCGGGCTTTGAACTCCTCGCGCAACGCCAGCACGGCAAGCCGCGTTCGAAGATACTACCCCTATACCTGACGGTGCTTGCCAAAGCCGTACCCAACGCGGAAGCCTGGGAAGTTGTCCCTGAAAGCAATGTCCCGTTCAAACGAAAGCTTGGCATGACAAAACGCAAAATTCTCAGCAGGCTGAACCCAAAAGAAGCCTGGCTGCCTTTGGAAGGGGAACTATGACCCCATTGATAACATTATTTACGGCGCCCAAAGCCTTCAAAGACGCGCACATCAGTTTGATCCAACACAACGCCTTGCGCTCCTGGCAGGCATTGGGTGAGCAGGTCGCGGTGGTCTTGATCGGTGACGAAGAAGGCATTGCCGAAGCTGCCGCTGAATACGGATTTTTACACCGACCGGATGTGAAGACCAACCAACTTGGCACGCCTCTGATCAGCTCGATCTTTGACTTGGGCAGACAAGCCAACGACAGCCCATTTTTGGCTTATGTCAACGCGGACATCATTCTCTATCCCGAGCTCATCCCCATCACGCAAATTGTCGCGGAGCAAAGCGAAAAATTCCTCATGGTCGGGCAGCGTTGGGATCTCGATATTCAGGAACCGCTCTTTTTTGAGAACGATTGGGCTCCGGGCCTAAGGGCTTATATGCGCGAACACGGCAGCCTCCACAGTCGCACGGGCAGCGACTATTTCATCTTCCCCAGGGCTTGTTTCAAGGAGATCCCTGATTTTACGGTCGGTAGAGCTGGTTGGGACAACTGGATGATCTACCAGGCACGCCGACAGGGTTGGGACGCGGTCGATTGCAGTGAAGATCTGGATATTATTCATCAAAATCATGACTACCGCCATCTCCCTGGTGGGCAACCGCACTATCGTTTGCCTGAAACCGGTGAAAATATCAATCTGGCTGGTGGAAGACGCACCATTTTTCAGCTGGATGACGCCAACCTGCGTCTGGTTAGCGGCAAATTGCACGAAATGCCGCAAACGAAAGAGCGCAAACTGCAGGAATGGATGAACCGGCCCTTGATAAGCAGGGGAAATTATTTTTGCACCCAATTGCGTTTCATCTTCCTGCACCCACGAAGAGCCTGGGCTGAATTTTGGAAAAATCGCGAAATGGCGAAGACCATGCAGGCATCTGCCCTGAAGGAGAGTTCCTGATGTGTGAGTTTTCCTTTAATAAGAGGAGCAGCCGATGGCGCGCTTAGGCACCAACCCTTCCCGCGGTAAAACGCTCGACTTTGCGCCGCCCCGTGTCACCGTTGCCGTTCTGGTCTACGAGCCCAATCAACTGGGCTACTTTCAGCATCGTCTTGATGTCACCAGGCTAACCATCAACAGCATCATCAAAAACACGGAAAAGCCTTTTGAGCTTCTGGTCTTTGACAACGGCTCCTGTGGGGAGATGGTAAGCCACCTGAAGACTTTGCACGAAAGCGGGCAGATCGATACTTTGGTCTTGTCCAGACAAAACATCGGCAAGCTGAACGCGCTCTGGCGCATCGCCCATTTGGCGCAGGGTGAGGTCATCGCCTACACCGACGACGATGTCTACCACCTGCCTGGCTGGCTGCCCGCGCATCTCGAAGTTCTGGATACCTACCCCAATGTTGGCGCGGTGACAGGCTTCTATATTAAGCAGCGCGTTGCCATGAGCTCCGATAAGACCCTTGAATGGGTTGCCCAGCAGGAAGCAGCAAAGAACCTGACTGTTGAGCGCGGTCAGCTGATCCCGAAAAAATGGGAAGAGGAGTACATGGACAACTCCGGGCGCACGCTGGAACGCTATCAGAGCGAAGTTGCCGGGCTTGAGGATGTGGTCGTGGACTTCAAGGGACTCAAAGCCTGGGTCTCGGCGCATCATTTTCAGGTGCTTACCCCAAAGAAAGTTCTCATTGAAGTTCTTTCCGAGATGCTCGACGAAGGCTGGAGCGACCAGATGATGGGGCGTATGGTCGAGATGGATGACCGCATGGACGCCAAGGGCTATTTACGCCTCACTACCTACGCGCAAACCATGCGCTTGCTCGGCAACACGATCGACGATGAGGTCAAAGCCCTGGCAGCCCGCGACGGCGTCAGCACCACCGCCGCGATCTCGGGCGAAGAAACCGAAAAGAGCTCGGGATTTTGGTCGAATCGTCTGGTGCGCAGGCTTTCCGAGGCGGTCGTTAATCGTCTTTATCACAAATTACATCAGGAGGATCGCTCGTGAGTGGTAAGATTCCTGTACTCATTCTAAGTCTTTCGCTTGTTCAAGGAGGCGAATAATGAAATTTCTGATTGCTGGTCTCGGATCGATCGGTCGCAGGCACCTGCGCAACCTTAAAGCCCTCGGGCAGCAAGACATCATCCTCTATCGCACCCATCAGGCGACTTTGCCGGATACTGAGCTTTGTGATCATCCAACCTTCACCAATCTGGAGGAGGCATTGGCGGAAAAACCGAATGGCGTCATCGTCTCCAACCCGACCGCTTTGCATCTCACCGTTGCCCAGGCGGCGGCAGAGGCAGGCGCGGCTCTCCTGATCGAAAAACCGATCTCCGACAGTCTGATCGGCATTCGTGATCTGCAAAACACGCTCAAACAAACCGGAAGACCGGTACTGGTCGGCTTTCATTTTCGTTATCATCCGGTCTTACAGGAAATTAAGCGCATCATCGATTCAAACCAGCTCGGAAAAGCATTGAAAGGGCATGCCCATTGGGGTGAATACCTGCCCGGTTGGCATCCCTGGGAGGATTACCGCAACTCTTATGCAGCTAGGAATGATCTCGGTGGAGGCGTCCTGAACACGCTTTCGCATCCGATCGATTACCTGCGTTGGTTCATGGGTGAGGTCGGCTCGGTCTCGGCAGACCTGACAAATCTGAGTTCGCTGGAACTGGATGTAGAGGATAACGCCGAACTGATCTTCCGATTCCAGAACGGCAGCCGCGCCACCATTCATCTGGATTATTATCAGCAACCGCCCTCACACACGCTCTATCTCACGCTTGAGGGCGGCCTGATCAGCTGGGACAACGCCACCGGCATCGCGAATGTGACTGATGCCTGGAATAAGACAGAATACTCCATCGCGCCGCCGCCCGACTTTACGCGCAACGCTATGTTCCTGGCGGAAATGGATGCCTTTGTGCGCTTATGTCAGGGCGAAGACCTGCCTCATTGCACACTGGCTGATGGCAAACGCGTGCAAAAAATTGTGGATGTCGCCCGGCAAAGCGCCGGCATGCGAGGATGCTCAGTGCAGTTGCCTTCTTAGCCTGGTCTGATGGTACAATGCACTGATTTGAGGCAAAAAGAATGGCGGATACGGTTCTGAAAAAGTTTGACATGACAGGCAAGACGGCAATTGTGACCGGCGCCGCTGGTTTGCTCGGCAAGCAGTTCAGCCTGACCCTGGCCCAGGCGGGCGCCAGTGTGGTTTTAGCTGATCTGGATGAAAGCCTTGCCGAAAGCCAGGCGCTTTTCCTGCGGGAGCAGGGCTTACGCGCGGTCGCGGTGGCGGTTGATGTCACCGATCCTGTCTCTGTGAAAGCCATGGTCAAGACCGCTCTGGAAGCTTTCGGCAGTGTTGATGTTTTGGTCAACAGTGCCGCCTTGGACCCCAAGTTTGATCCCGCCAACCTGGATTCGCAGGGCGCCAATGCTTTTGAAAGCTATTCGCTTGAATCCTGGCGTCAGAGCCTGGATGTCAACCTGACCGGAACCTTTTTGGCGACCCAGGCGGCTGTCCAGCCGATGCTGGCGCAGGGCAAGGGCGTGATCGTCAATATCTGCTCAATCTATGGATTGAACGGGCCTGACCAACGCATCTACCCCGAAGAAAACGGGCAAAAGCGTTTTAAGCCTGTTGATTACTCTGTTACCAAAGCGGGTTTGCTCGGATTTACCCGATATTTAGCCGCTTATTACGCCGGCAGGAATATTCGTGTGAACGCCCTCACCCCGGGTGGTATATTTAATGGACATGATACTGGATTTGTGGAAAATTACACTGCCAGGGCCATCCTTGGTCGTATGGCAGATCTGGACGAGGTAAACGCGGCAATGCTTTTCTTGTGTTCTGACGCGAGCAGCTATATGACCGGCAGCAACCTGATTATTGATGGTGGATGGACGGCATGGTAAATAAAAGCGAAGTTCTGGCTATCATCCCCGCGCGGGGCGGCTCGAAGGGCATCCCCGGGAAGAACATCAAGCCTTTCGCGGGATATCCACTGATCGCTTATAGCATTCTGGCTGGCTTGCGCTCTGAATTTGTGGATCGCGTGATCGTTTCAACCGACACCGAAGAGATCGCGCGCATCGCGATCGAATGGGGCGCCGAGGTTCCTTTCATGCGTCCCGCGGAGCTGGCTCAGGATGACACTCTCGACTATCCGGTCATTCGTCACGCGCTTGACTGGTTGGCGGAAAATGAAGATTACCATCCCGACGTGGTCGTGCAATTGCGCCCAACTTCGCCAGTCCGCCCAAGGTCGCTGGTTGACGACGCGGTAAGAACTTTGCTTGAGAATCCGGGCGCGGACTGCGTGCGCGGGATTGTCCCCAGCGCGCAAAACCCCTTTAAGATGTGGACAATCGATGAGACCAGCGGCGCGATGAGACCCTTGCTTGGGGTCGAGGGGATCAAAGAACCCTACAATGCGCCCCGGCAGATCCTGCCCATGACCTACTGGCAGACCGGGCACATCGATGCTATTCGGGTCGGTACCATTCTTGAGAAAGATTCCCTGACCGGTGACTTGCTCTATCCGCTGCATATCTCTTCCAAATATACGGTCGATATTGACATTCCCAGTGACTGGGAAGCAGCCGAAGAGACGCTCAAGAGCTTATCTTCCGAAGTCGTTGATCCAGCCAACCACCGCCGCCCTTTCCCTGAGCGACCCGGATTCCTGGTAATGGATTTTGACGGCGTGATGACCGATGACCGCGTTCTGGTCGATCAAAACGGGCTTGAAAGTGTCTTCGCGAGTCGTTCTGATGGGCTTGGGCTTGGGCTTTTGAGAGCGCGAACCCCCATGGAGACTTTGATCATCTCTAAAGAGAGAAATCCAGTCGTAACCATGCGCGCGCAAAAACTGAAAATTCCGGTTCTGCAGGCAATTGACGATAAAGCGGCTGCTTTGCGGGAGGAAATGCGAAAGCGCGGCTTTATGCCGGAAGAAACAATATATGTAGGAAATGATATTAATGATCTGCCGGTTCTGGACCTGGTAGGTTTTTTTGTTGCCCCCGCGGACTCACATCCGGAAGTCCTAAGGCGGGCGGATCTGGTTCTAAAAAGAAAAGGTGGCAAAGGCGCCTTGCGTGAATTGTGCGACAGGCTCATCAGGCATTGGCAGGCGCTGCCCAACATTAAAAGCACGAATGGAGATAGTAATGATAGACATTGAGTTTTACATGAAAGTACATGATCTTAAATATCGCCTGATGAACGGCGAAAGGATGCCACGCGCCTTTCTGGAAAAGGAGCTGGAGTCTTACCGTAGCCCAAAGCCGGTGGTTTATAACATTGAAACGACCAACGCCTGCAACATGCGTTGCGAAATGTGTCCGCGAACGACGATGATGACGAGACCGGTCGAAACGATGAAACCGGAGCTTTTCAAACGCGTCATTGACCAACTGGAACCTTTTAGCGAGGAACAGCTTGCTCGTTGGGATAAATTCGTGCTTGAAAAGTACAAAATTAGCAAGAATGAGATGAATGAGAATCATTACTTCCTCTATGTCATTCCGCGCGTGATTGTGTTGCATGGCTATGGCGACCCGCTCCTGGACAAGAACATGCCGCAGTACGTCAAATGGATGACCGAACGCGGTCTTGAAAGTTACTTCTCCTGCAATCCCGCCAACATTGACATGGAACGCACCATCGAAACTTTCGAGAACGGTCTTGGCTATGTCAAGTATTCGATCGAAAGCGTTGATGACCTGCGCCATAAAGAAGTGCGTGGTCAGGCTTCCAACTTTACCGAATCCTATAAGAAGATTCTCAAACTTCTGGACCTGAAAGCCCAGCGAAATTACAAGACCACCATCGTGATCACCATGATCAACCTGAATAAACCCTGGCAGGCAGATGAATTCGAAC
Organism: Anaerolineaceae bacterium; assembly: GCA_050946715.1. Lineage (GTDB taxonomy): Bacteria > Chloroflexota > Anaerolineae > Anaerolineales > Anaerolineaceae > Mesolinea. The sequence goes on from JBMNVH010000023.1 coordinate 19,523, forward strand.
GCCTGAAGGAAGCTTTCAAGGGCATGGACGTCTACGTTTACCTGAAGAGTCAGGATCAGATGTGGTACGAGGACACACAGCAGGTGACCCAATCGATCCATTGGCTGGAATTTTGTCAGTTCCCATGGTCATCCATGACGATCAAATCCAATGGTGAAGCGACAGAATGTGTGGAAGACTTCAACAACGAGATCATTCTCGGCGATACCCGCACTGAGACGCTGGATGAGATCTGGAATGGCGAAAAATACAAGCAGTTCCGCAAAGATCATTTTGACCTGAAACCCGGGATCAAATGTACCGAGCAATGCGATATGAAACTCATTGGTGAGTTTCTGTCTATGTAGGCAGGAGTATATATGAGCAAAGAAGTTATTATTGGAAATTCAACAATTGGTGAAGGACATCCGACCTATATTATCGGTGAAATTGGCATCAACCATAACGGGATTTTGAGCATTGCCAAACAACTGATGCTGGCAGCCAAAAAAGCCGGCGCGAACGCGGTCAAGTTCCAGAAGCGCACTCCCGAGATCTGCGTGCCCAAAGAGCAGCAGTCCCAGATGCGAGACACCCCCTGGGGTTACATTCCTTACCTTGAATACCGCTACAAGGTCGAGTTTGATCGTGAAGCCTATCAGGAGATCGATAGCTATGCCAAAGAATTGGGCATTGATTGGTTCGCTTCCTCATGGGATATTCCCTCCCTTGAGTTCATGGAGAGCTTCAATCCCGTAGCCCATAAGATCCCGTCGGCGCTTTTGACCGATAAGGAATTGCTGCGCGCTCACCGTGATACCGGACGCCCGCTGATCCTTTCAACCGGCATGTCCACCATGGAACAGATCCGTGAAGCTATCGACATTCTTGGTGAAGATCGACTGGTGCTTTGCCATACGACCAGCTCCTATCCCTGTCCTCCCGAAGAGCTGAACCTGCGTATGATCCAGACGCTCAAAGAGAACTTTAACTGTCCGATTGGCTATTCGGGTCATGAAGTTGGTCTGGTCACGACTGCCGTCGCGGTAGCGATGGGCGCGACTTTGGTGGAACGTCACATCACTCTCGACCGTGCCATGTGGGGTTCGGACCAAAGCGCTTCTGTGGAGCCGCAGGGGCTCGCCACACTGGTCAAATACATCCGTGTGACCGAAAAAGCCATGGGTGATGGCGTCAAACACGTCTATGACAGCGAACAATCTTCACTTAGTAAGCTAAGGCGGTTTAGTCAATAGATGGCGGAAGAAACTTTGTTTGGCAGGATTCACAGACGTCTTTTGAATGACTCGATCCGACGCGTCTTAAACCTTGATCTGCGTGAATTGGGACGGCAGGTTCAGCGCAACATGCCGGAAGACACCAACCAACCCCCGGTCATTTTCTTTGACGCCTCAACACGTTTGAGTGGGATGAGCCTGAATGCTGCTTTTGCGGCCCTGACTGCTTGGTCTTTGGAGTTGAAAGGCGTGCCGGTCATTCATTTTGTCTGTGCCGCTGGTCTGGAGCCATGTGTTTTGGGCACCAACCGCAAGGACCCCAATTTAAGTCCCCCTTGTTCTGCCTGCCAAAAGCAATCGCGCGAGCTCTTCAGCCATTCCGAGATCAGCACTTTTCGCTTTTTACCCAATGAAAACCTGGCGAAATTGCTGCGAAACCTTGATCTTGAGCAGTTGATGGAATTTGAATTTCAGGGCATGCCCCTTGGGCAGCTGGTCTTGCCGTCCATTCGTTGGATCCTGCGCCGCCACACGCTCAAGGATGACAAAGAAACCCTGACCTTGTATCGCAACTATATCCAGTCAGCCTGGTCGCTGGCGCTGCAGTTTGAAATTTTGATCCTGGAAAGCCAGCCCCAGCAGGTGGTTGTCTTCAATGGTATGCAATATCCCGAAGCGACCGCTCGGTGGGTTGCCCGCAAACACGGCATACGCGTCATTTCGCATGAGGTCGGCATGCTGCCCTTTACGGCTTACTTCACCGAGGGCGATGCTACCGCTTACGACCTGGTCTTGCCGGAAGACTTCCAACTCAACCAAGAGCAGAACAAGAAGTTGGATGCTTACCTGACAGCGCGTTTTCAAGGTGATTTCCACATGGCAGGCATACAGTTTTGGCCCGAAATGAGCCAACTGAGCCCTGAATTTCTTGAAAAAGCCAGTCACTTCAAGCAGATGGTGCCGGTCTTTACCAACGTCATCTTTGATACCAGCCAGCCGCACGCCAACGTGATCTTTGAGGACATGTTCGTCTGGCTGGATGAGGTATTGCGCGTTGCCGGCGAGAATCCGGATACCCTCTTTGTCATCCGTGCCCATCCGGACGAAGCCCGCGTTGGCAAAGCCAGCGAAGAATCGGTTGCCCAGTGGGCGCAGAGCCGGGATGTAGAAACTCTGCCCAATGTGCGGTTCATCCCACCTCAGGATTATGTCAACTCTTATGACCTGATTCGCATGGCGAAATTCGTCATGATCTATAACTCGACCATCGGCATGGAAGCCGCTATTCTTGGCGCGACTGTGCTTTCGGCTGGCAAAGCGCGCTACAGCGCCTCGGATGTGGTCTTTTTCCCACGCGATAAAGACGACTACTTCGATAGACTGAATGATTTTTTGACAGCTGAGTCTTTGACCCCGCCAGCCGAGCACAAGATCAACGCCCGACGATTCCTCTACTGGCAGCTTTACCGCGCCTCCCTTAGTTTTGCTGACTTTATCGAACCGGATGAGGTCTGGCAAGGTTATGTTAAATTAAAGGGATTTGACAGGCAGGCGCTTTTACCCGAAAATTCGCTCACAATGAAAACGATCCATGAAGGCATCCTCAACCAAGGTGACTTCATGCTCAGGGAGCAGGCATGAAACTTGAGAAAATTGTAGCCCTGGTGCCAATGCGCCATGATTCAAAACGCGTGCCCGGCAAGAATTACCGTACCATGTGCGGAAAACCACTCTACGCGCACATTATTGAAACCTTGCTGGCTGTGCCGGAAATAGACCGGATCGTTGTTGATACCGATTCAACGCCTGTCCTGGAGGGTCTGGCAAAGGACTATCCCCAGGTTCAAACGATCCTGCGGCCCGATCACCTGCTTGCCGATACGATCCCGATGAACGAGATCCTTCTGCACGACACTTCGCTCGTGCCGGCAGATCTTTACCTGCAAACACATTCAACCAACCCCCTCCTGAAAGCCAGCACAATTTCAAACGCGATCGGGCAGCTGCGCGCGCATTATCCCGAATACGATTCGCTTTTCAGCGTCACTCGCTTGCAAACCCGTTTGTGGGATGGGCTTGGCAGAGCGGTCAACCATAACCCGGCGGTGCTTTTGCGCACCCAGGACCTGCCGCCCATTTATGAAGAAAACTCCTGCGTCTATCTTTTCACGCGCGAAACCTTGCTCGAACGGCGCAATCGTCTGGGCGAAAGACCCTACATGTTTGAGATGGATGCGCTGGAAGCCACTGACATCGACGAGGAACACGACTTTATCCTCGCCGAAACCCTGATGGAAAAATTTAAAAAATAACGAGGTATTATGCCAACTGTTTTAATTTCTGCCCCCTATATGCTGCCGTTCATGCACCGTTTTACCCCCATTTTGGAATCTTTTGGACTTACGGTTGTCATTCCGCCGGTTGATGAACGCCTTGAGGCGGAAGACATTCTGCGTTACGCGGGCAAGTTTGAGGGCACGATCTGCGGCGACGATCGCTACACCGCCGAAGTCATTGAAGCCTGTGCGCCCCAACTGAAGGTCTTGTCCAAATGGGGTACCGGGATCGATTCGCTCGATCAGGAGGCTGCCGAACGTTTTGGCGTCAAAATTTACCGCACCCCCAACGCATTCACCGTTCCTGTTTCCGAAAGTGTGATGGGAAGCATGCTCAGCTTTGCCCGCAATCTGCCCTGGATGGACAAGGCTATGAAGGCTGGTGAGTGGAAAAAAATCTCTGGGCACACCCTGAGCGAGTCTGTTTTGGGTGTGATCGGCGTTGGCAATATTGGTCAGGCGGTCATTCGGCGCGCTCGTCCCTTTGGAATGAAAATTCTGGGCAACGACATTGTGCCGATCGAGCCCGATTTCATCATTGAGCAAGGCGTTGAGATGACCTCGCTGGAAGATCTGCTGAGTCGGGCTGATTATATTAGCCTCAACACCTCCCTGACCCCCAGCTCTTATCACCTGATCAATGCCGAGACCTTGCGCCATGTCAAGAAGAATGCCGTCTTGATCAATACCGCTCGCGGTCCTGTTGTGCATGAAGAAGCCCTGATCGCTGCTTTGCAGGAAGGTCGCTTGCGTGGCGCCGCCCTGGACGTTTTTGAAGAAGAACCTCTGCCGAAGGATAGCCCGCTGATGGGCATGGATAACGTTATGCTTTCGCCGCACAACACCAACAGCAGCCCCTTCTTTTGGGAACGCATTCACTGGAATTCCATCCGCAACCTTCTGCTGGGGCTGGATATCCCTGTGGGTGACATTGAAAGCTTAAAGGCGCTTGAAAAATAAAAGCACTTAGTATAACTGAAACAAATAATAGACGAGATAAAGAAACTGGAGAGTAAAATGACTGAGAAAAAGAAAACGGTATTGATCACTGGTGCGGCTGGTGGCGTTGGACGGGCAACCGTTAAGTATTTTAATGAACGGGGTTTTCGTGTCATTGGTGTTGACAGGCTCCCGCTTTATGAAGGTTTCCCTCAGGATGGCCTTTATGTTCAGGCTGATATCTCCGTTCCTGAAAATCAGGAGAAGATCTACAAAGAAGCCAGCCTCTTTACCGATAAACTGGATGTTTTGGTGAATAATGCGGCTTATCAGGTTACCAAACCGCTGATCGAGACCACGGTAGAAGAGTGGGACGCAGTGATGGGTTCCAACCTGCGCTCGGTCTTCTTGGGTGTCAAATTAGCCTACCCCTTGTTAAAAGCAGGGGACGGCGGTTCGATCGTCAATGTTTCCTCGGTTCACGCTGTCGCGACTTCCGCCAATATCGCCGCTTACGCCGCCAGCAAGGGCGGTTTGCTCGCGCTCACCCGCGCGATGGCGATCGAATTTGCTTCGGTCAATATTCGTGTCAATGCAGTTTTGCCTGGCGCGGTGGACACCCCCATGCTTAGGGCTGGTTTTCATCGCGGGCGCGCGAATGAGGCTTCGGAAGAAGAGCAGCTGGCCGCACTTGCCGCTAAAACTGTCAACGGGCGTGTCGCCAATCCCGCCGAGATCGCATCGGTTATCTACTTTATGGCAGACCCCAGTCAGTCCAGTTTCATTACTGGTCAGGGTTTGCTGGTGGATGGCGGAGCGACCTGCCGTTTGAGCACGGAGTAGGGATGCCAGAAAACAGTTTCCGTGACAGCGCGCTTTCTTTTGCCCGGCGTGCTTATGATGGCTTGCGCCGCCTGCCCGAACTTCCGACCGCTTACCTGCACCCCTGGAGGCGCGAATCCCGCCGAAAACTAGCAGCCTTAAAGGATACCCACAAAGGCGAACGCTGTTTTGTGATCGGAAACGGTCCCTCGCTCAAGAACACCGACCTGAGCAAGCTGAGCAATGATTTCACCATCGGCATGAACCGCATCTTTTTGGCTGCCGATGAGCTCGGTTTCAGTCCGGATATTTTGGTTTGCGTCAACGATCTGGTCGTGGAACAGTCGGTTGAGGAATTCAACAACCTGAAGATGCCAAAGTTCTTCTCCTGGCGCGCCAGAAAATGGCTAAATATGGATTCTTATACGCATTTTCTGTACACGACCTATACATCCCCTCGTTTTACCACAGACATCGGGGGCAGGGTTTGGGAAGGCGCCACCGTGACCAATGTCTGCCTGCAGCTTGCCTATCATTTGGGTTTCAGCGAGGTGATCCTGATCGGTGTCGATCACAGCTTTGCCACCAAGGGGACTCCTAATACCACCATTCAAAGTGAGGGGGATGACCCCAACCACTTCTCCGCTGCTTACTTTGGCAAGGGTTTCCGCTGGCAGTTGCCCGACCTGGAAACCTCCGAGCTAGCCTACCGCATGGCGCGCAAGGCTTATGAAGCAGACGGCAGGCGCATCCTTGACGCGACCATTGGCGGGAAACTGGATGTTTTTGAGAAAGTGGAATACGAGAGCCTGTTTGGCTAAAAAACATCTTCGTCTTGACGTTTATTCCTCAAAGCGGTTATACTTGTCCATCGCCGGGGTGTGGCGCAGTTGGCTAGCGCGCTGTGTTTGGGACGCAGAAGTCGGCGGTTCGAGTCCGCCCACCCCGACTTTTCTTTAACAGGGGCAACGGTGAGTGTGATCAAACCCTTTCTTTCCATTATCCTCCCCGCGCACAACGAAGCGCAGCGTCTCCCCGAGTCTCTCGATAAAATTCAAAAATTCATCGAAGTAAAACATCTCGATTGTGAAGTCCTGTTGGTCGAAAATGCCAGCACTGACGAAACGTTAAAGATCGCTCAGGATTGCCAAAAAAACTTTCCTCAACTCGAAGTGCTCTCGCTTGACCAACCCGGCAAAGGCAACGCCATCCGCACCGGCATGTTGCGTGCCCGTGGAGAATACCGCTTTATGGCGGATGTCGATCTCTCGATGCCGATCGAAGAACTGCGCAAGTTCCTCCCTCCCGAACATGCCGACCCGCAGGTAGCGATCGCCTCCCGTGAACAGCCCGGCTCTCAACGGATCGGAGAGCCTTTTTATCGTCATCTGATCGGCAGGGTTTTCAATCTTTTGGTGCGGATCCTGGTCTTACCGGGCATTCAGGATACACAATGCGGATTCAAGTGCTTTAGCGCTGAGGCTGCTAAGGCGATCTTTAGCGCTCAGACGATGGACGGTTGGAGCTTTGACGTTGAAGCCCTCGCAATTGCCAGAAATCTGGGTTATCGCATCACAGAAGTACCGATCACCTGGTATTACAAACCCGGCTCAAGGTTGCATATCGTAAAAGACAGTTGGCGCATGTTCAGGGAATTACTTCAGATCCGGCGAAAAATGCGCGAAAGCCGTCCGAAGGATTAAGCTCCAGGATAACCATGTCAAGGAAAATTGACCCAGCCCTGATTCCACCTTTTCCAACTCTGCAATATGAGGCGGAAGCCTGGCGGAAGGGACACCTGGTGGTGGCGGGACTGGATGAGGCTGGTCGCGGCGCGTTGGCGGGTCCGCTTTGTGCCGCCGCGGTCGTTTTGCCAGCGGATCGATCTGATCTTGAAGAAAAATTATTTGGCGTGCGCGATTCAAAGCAGATGAGCATCCTGGAGCGGGAGCAGTGGTCGCGGAAGATCATGGAAGTTGCCAGCGATTTCGCGATCGCCTGGGTTGAAGCAGAGGAGATCGATCAGCTTGGCATGTCCCGGGCTGGCAAATTGGTCTTTGAGCAGGCGATTGCGGGCCTGAAAAGCCAACCCGGTTACCTCTTGCTGGATTATTTCAAACTGCCTCAGGTGTCCATCCCCCAAACCTGCCTGGTGAAAGGCGACCAGCGCAGCCTTTCGATCGCCTGCGCATCGGTTATCGCCAAACAAGCCCGCGATCAGAAAATGATCGCCCTGGCAGCTGATCACCCCCTGTACGATTTTAAGAAAAACAAAGGCTACGGCACCGCTGAGCATTTACAGGCGATTGACGCCTACGGCCTCTGCTCGCTCCATCGCCGAAGCTTTACTGAACATTTATTGCAAGGCAGGCTTTTTGATCTGTAATGCTCAGTATGACAAAACACAAACGCATGTGCAGGGATAAAAGAGAATTGCTTTAGCAAGCAGACCAATTTGTATCTAAATTTACCTGAATTAGCTTCTGTGAAGCTTTTTAGGCAGAAAACAGGCTTGTTGGACTGTTGTAAATAATGTTTACGTGCTGCTGTTGCTTGGTTGTCATCGCGAGGAGCCCTTTAGGGCGACGTGGCGATCTGCCTTTAAGCTTTTTTTGCCCAGGAATGGATTGGGAAAATGATTAACTGCAGATTGGCATACCCTGGCGGGCACAGGTGCCAAAGGGCACGATGTGACGATTGACTAAATAAAGTTTTGATTTTTAGATCCCTCTTTTCCAAGTTTTGCTAAAAGGATTGAGCTAATATTCGTATTATTAATAATGCTAATAAATAATATCTTTATTTAGATTCATTTGCCCTGTAGCAAGTCCTCGGTTCCCCCAATTCAATGATAAAATAAAATCCTCACACAACGCAACAAGAATTCATCAGGAGTGATTATGACCAACCATACTGCCCCAGATTTTTCCCGCGACGATCAGATTGCTGGTCTGATCGAGCAAATCAGCGCCTATATCGAGCATTATCATCACGGCGCGGTTGAGCTGGTCGGCATCGAAGGCGACACAATCAAAGTTCGTTTGGGCGGCGCCTGCGCCGATTGCGAGCTTTCAACGCAAACTTTGCAGGGTTGGGTCGCTGGCACGATCCGCCAGTTTTTCCCCAACGCTGAAGTTGTCGCTGTTGAATAATGAATTTGTTTCAGCGAATAAAGAACAAATTCCAGCCAAGCCCAGCTGAACTTAATCGCGATCTGATCGAGTGCCTGAACGCGCGAGCAGAAGGAAAAGAACTACCAGGCAATATCAATCTTGCCGACGCGCATAGAAAATCCGTTTTGATCCTGCCGGTTCTCTTTGGTTCCCATGATATTAGTTATGACGAAAGCACGAACACGCAAAGAGTTTCCAGCAAAAACATCGAGGTACTGGCTGGTTCTTTCGACTGTTGGAACGTGTATCAGGCTTTTCTCGAACCCGGTATTGTTCAAAACATCAAGTTTCCGTCTTTAACCCGTTTTATTACCGTACCATTTACTGAGTTGCCCAACCTTATGTCTGATAAAGATGCTGATGGGAGCGCGATTTTCTTTTTCACAAACAAGACAAGCGTTGCTTTGACAAAAGAACAGGTTGAAAGGATCGTCAACAATCCGAATCTAATATCGATTGAATCAATAGGTCTTATTGAAGCTCGGGAAAATTACAGGGATATCAGTTTTGATAAAGAGGTTTCCCCAGACCTTAGGCGCAAACTCTGCCAGAAACTAAGAACAATGCCTGATGTCAACGCTGTCTGGCTTGGTCACCTCTTTGATCGGGGTGTTCCAAAATATTTCATCCTTTTTGATGGATTGGGATCGTCAAAAGCTTTTTTCGAAGAGCTAAAACCAATTATCTTGCCTGAGATCAATGGAACTGAGCTCATGCATATCCGTTACTTTGACGGATTTGCTTCATGGATCACTGGTAACATTCCCCAATTTTATAACGCGAAAGAGCCTGACCGCTGTGGCTGGTTCATTGAGGAACCTTCCGATCCTTCTGGTGAAACCCGTCAGCATAGTAAAGGGTTTCGACGGTCTTTTAAACAGAAGAGAAAATGATCAGCCTTTGATGCGCTTTCTGCGCAGCCAGATCCAAAGCGGTTGAACCAGCTTGCGTACCCAGTATTTCAGTGTAAACAGGGAAAGCTTTTTGCCGCCGTCGCGGTAGTGCACGCGCAGCATTTCGGGCCAACAGCGGTCATCCTCAGCGATCGATTTTGCGCCTTCGTGCAGCCGAAAACCCGCCCAGACCTCCTGAACATACAGCAAGGGTTGATGACTTGCCAGACGCGTCCAGAGGTCGTAGTCCATCGCGAAATAAAAACTGTCATCCAGCGGTCCGACCTTGCGCCACAAAGCAGCCCTAAAGAAGGAAGCTTGTTGGGGAATGTGCACATAGCCCCGACGTAGCTTTTTCAGATCAGTTTGAGCCGCCGGAAAGCGTCCGATCACCTGATCATCCGCGTTGATCCAGTCGCAATCGCCGTAGACCATGCCAATTTCAGGGTGCTTCTGCAGGTAAGACACCGCCGCGCTGACCGCTCCGGGGTACAGAATATCGTCCGAGTTCAGCCATGCCAATATCTCCCCGCCTGCCCGCGCGAACCCCTGGTTAATGGCATCGGTCTGCCCTTTGTCTTTTTGCGACTGCCAGTACGCCAGCTGGTCAGCATATTTTTCAATGATCTCTCGGCTCCCGTCCGTAGAACCCCCGTCAATGATGATGTATTCGATGTTGGGGTAATCCTGCTCCAGCACCGAGCGGATCGTGCGCTCCAGGAAGATCGCCTGGTTATAGGAAGGCGTGATGATGCTGACTTTTGGAAGATTTTGCTCAGTCATGCCCGTTTCCACGTTTGGTGCGTCTCCATGGATAGCTGTGTGCCCGCATGCGTTCGTAGGGCACACGCAGTTTTTCCAAGCCAAGCCAGCCAAGCAGGGCAAAAACCATCCGACGGTAGATACGCAAACTCTGTTTGGGTTGAAAACGAAGCATCTTGGTGTAAGAACGCAAAGCTTCCCCATAGTTTCGGGCTTCCACCTGATAAAAACCATTCAAGCGGTGAGCGCCAGCCCAGATCCCGTTAAAAACCTGCGCGTTAAGCGGATAGTATGCCTCGTCCTCACACAGCCATTTCGCGAGCCTGAAAGCTTCCGGTCCAAATCCTTTTGCCAGGGCTGAGTTTTTTGCGTTCTCATGAATGCGCGCGGCTGCCCAAACCTTGCCGGGTACGTAAAAGGGTTCCGCTATCCTTGCCATTTTGAGCCAAAGCTGCACGTCCAAAAGGTAGTTGAAGCTTAGGTCAAGGTAGCCGGCTTGCTCCAGAACTTCCCGGCGCATAAAAACCCCCGGCTGCCCAATAATATTGAAAGCCATCAGATCAGCGAGCTTCCAGTCGCCGTAACGCATAAGGTTAAAGGCTTTTCCCTCTCCATCGATCGATTCGACATCGCTGAAAATAAAACTCGCTTCGGGATGCGCATGAAAGGCCGCGACCGCCTCACGGATCGCTCCAGGATAATACAGGTCATCCGAGTTGAGCCAGCCAACGATCTCACCGGTAGCTTTGGCAAAGCCCTTGTTGACCCCATCCGCCTGACCGCGATCTTTTTCGGATACCCAGCCAGCCAGGCGCTGCTGATGGGACTTGATGATATCGACGCTGTTGTCGGTCGATCCGCCGTCGATCACCCAATATTCGATCTTTGGGTAATCCTGCTCGAGCACGGAGCGCATGGTTTCTTCCAGAAAAGCGCCCTGATTATAGGAAGGCGTCACAATTGAGACCAGTGGTAATTCATTCATGCCCAAATTATAAGTCAAAGTGACGGGAACTCAACTTATAAAAAAAAGCAGTTAGAGAGAACTTGTATGTGCTTTATCAGGTTAAAGCTTCTTATGATTTGTTTGTATCTACGTCATCCTATCTCATCTCACAGGAAATGTGCTTTGGAGTACTGTTGGATAATTGTCATCGTGAGTCCTTTAGGGGACGTTTATGTCTGTAAGGGTATAGCGATCATCTGATGGTCTGTCATCGCGAGGGAACGGAGTGACCATGGCGATCCGCCTTTAATCAGTTAACGTAGTGAAATAGGAAGACGTGCCTAAAAAATCTCAAAGCATTGGTCTTTGTTACAAGGTTCAGATAGACTTACTCACGGATGGGGATACCCTAACGGGCACAGGCATGCCCCATTCTTTGCTCGGGTTTCGGCAACGAAATTAATTCGATTGGTTTATATCCAAAGAAAATGAGCTGTATGTATTTCATACTGAGAATTGCTGCTGGCAACTCCTTCAATCCCCCGAATATCGAGTAAAATCATAAGAGGATACAACCTAAACTAAAATTTGCGAATAGAAACGAAAGGAAATCCCATGTATCAAAAATTAATCCTGATCGGCAATTTAGGGCGCGACCCCGAAATGCGCTATACCCCCGAAGGAAACCCCATGACCAACTTCAGCATGGCAACCAGCAGAAAGTTTGGCGACCGGGACGAAACTACCTGGTTCCGCGTCACAGTTTTTGGACGACAAGCTGAGGCTTGCAATCAATACCTGCGCAAAGGCTCCAAAGTTTTGGTCGAAGGGCGACTTTATACCGATGGCAGCGGCAACCCCAACGTCTTCCAGCGAAAAGATGGAACCTATGGCGCCAGTTATGAGGTCACCGCTGAAACCGTACGCTTCTTATCCCCGCGCAGTGAAGATGCCAGCTCTGGCTTCGGTCCCATGGACGACGATGAGGACATTCCCTTCTAAGGGGTTGAGATGGCAGACATTCAGCAGATCCGGGTACAGATCCCGGAAGATTTAGAGCCGCGCTATGTCAATGTAGCCTACATCACGCATACTCCCAGCGAGTTTTTGCTTGATTTTGTGACCATGCTGCCTGGTCTCACGAACCCCAAGGTGAACACGCGCTTGTTGCTCTCACCGCTTGGGATGAAACTGGTTCAACGCGCTCTGAACGAAAATGTTAAACGCTATGAAGCCGCTTTTGGCGAGATCAAGATCCCCCAGGGCACGACCCTGGCAGACCAACTCTTCAAAAGCGCTGGAACGCCGCCATCTGGTGAGAAAGAATAAAAATGGACACCCTCGATAAGATCTGCGAGGAGATCCGCACTGATTTCGAGAATAAGACTGCGCTTCGTGATGACGCTTTGCGCGACGCGCGGCAGTGTATCAAGCACGCCTCACTCGCGATCCGTGCCATTCACCGCAGTGAGGAGCCGGAAGCCCGTCAGGAGCTTGCCAACGGTCGTGAGCTCGCCACGCGCCTGCGGGAAAGCCTCAAAGTCGCCCACCCCGACCTCTATTATGCTGGTTATACCCAGGACGCTTTGAAGGAATATTGCGAAGCCGAGCTGACTGTCGCCATGATCCTTGGCGAAACCTTACCCACCCCCGAAGCCTTGGGCGCGGAAGCCCCCGCCTACCTCAACGGACTGGCGGAAACGTTGGGTGAGCTGCGCCGACGTTGTCTGGACCTTTTGCGCCCGGGTTACAACCGTGAGGTGGAGCGTTTGCTCGAGATCATGGACGAAGTTTATACGCAATTGGTCACGATGGACTTCCCCGACGCGATCACAGAAGGCTTGCGCCGCCGCACTGACCTGGCGCGCGGGATCATCGAACGCACACGCGGTGACATCACCGTCGCGTTTCGTGAAGAACAGCTGGCTCAAAAGCTTGACCGTCTCTCGTCTCAGCTTTCTGACCAGCAAGGCTGATGCGTAGGATCAGCGCCTCAGAACTGGGGACTTTTCTCTATTGCCAACGCTCCTGGTACTATACCCGCCAGGGCGAAGAATCTGACAATCAACCCGTGATGGACCTGGGCAGCCGGGTCCATCATTCTCACAGCCGCGGGGTTCGGCAATCTCAACTTTTGCGTTGGCTGGCATTGTTGCTGCTCGTTCTTGCGTTGTTGATATTCTTATGGAGCGCGCTCTCATGAAAACTCAGCATTGGGCGATCCTGCTGGCGCTGCTTGCTCTAGCCGTTTGGCTGCTGAGCCTCTTGCTGCGCAAGCGTTCCGGCTTACCGCAGGGAGAGGTCTTCTACGCGGACAGCCAGTATTGGCAAAAGCCGCCCAAAGCCCTTTACGACGCAAGACTTGGCCTGGTCGGAAAGCCCGATTATCTCGTCCGGGGAGAAAATGGGGCATTGATCCCTGTGGAACTAAAGAGCTCCAACGCTCCAAAACAGCCCTGGGATTCTCATCTCATCCAACTGGCGGCTTATTGCTATCTGGTCGAGCAGAATTATGGCCTTCGCCCGCAATACGGCCTGATCCAGTATCGGGATAGAACCTTTAAGATTCCCTACACGCATACGCTGGAGAGCCAATTGCTCGACCTGATCGGGAAAATGCGCCAATGTGAACAAAATAGCCTTGACTCCAACCCTCCTGCCCGCTCCCACAACTCCCCCGCCCGCTGCCGCGGCTGTGGGTTTAGTAGTATTTGTGATCAAAGATTGTAAAGCTATTTTTAATCCGATCTTTCAATGTATTTAATGGCGCGTCCGAATGGACAAGAGTCAACCAAATGTGTATGAGAGCCAAGTCATATATCGTTGCAATGGGCATGGCGATACGAAACGGCGGTTCCTTTGTTAGGGGTGTTAGAATAACAATAGATAGCGTAGTTTCAAGCCTTTAGAAAGATGGGAGAGTTTATGATGAAAAAGCTATACACCGGAAAACGAGCAGGGATTCTCTTTGCTTTGCTGCTCAGTCTGATCATTTTGTTTGGCGTTCACAGCAAAGTTTCTGCCCAGGAAATCGTGCCGACAAGTGGTATGCCACAAAACCAATTAGCTGAAGGTTGCGGCATCGCTGAGCACTCTCCTCAACCGCGCATAACTGCGCACTTGGAGGATGACAGTATTAATCTGGACAACTGGTTTTTCAGTCCGAGTGTAGACCTTTACATTAATAACACTTTCATAGATTCAAGGGTTTTAGCCAGCGGAGGAAGTTATTTCTCGCTGACTTCTACGATAAACCCCGGGGATGTCATCACATTCCAATCCGGCACTTATAGTACATCATATACTGTTGGTGTTCTGGAAGCAACTTCCTATGACAAAACTTCCAGGGTTTTGACCGGCATTGCTTTGTCAGGGGAATTGGTAGTGACATTTCGGGGAAATCAGCAAACCAAGATCATTATTCAGGTGGATCAAAGCGGGGCCTGGTCTCTGACAATCCCTGAAGAGATTAAGTTGTATTCAGGGAGTTCCGCACGATTGCAGCAATTTGATCGAAACGGGAATAGCACCACTAATAATTACCTTGTTGGCGATCCTTATCTGAATGTCTTTCACGAGACAAACAGGGTTGAAGGTTATGGTTTTCCTCCCTTTATTCCAATTACGGTGGAAGTGAATAATCAGGTTCTCGGTACTGGTTTGACAGACGAGTGGGGACATTATTATCACATCGTTAACCATAACTTTGTCATTGGAGATGTGGTGCGGTTGAGTGCCGGAGCTTATAGCGCTGATCACACAATTGGTCAGCTTTCGGTGGACACGATTGACGTCGCAAACAACATTGTTGCCGGAAAAGCTCTTCCTGGTACTGTATATGTATCTGACAGACCGCTTTCTCCAGGCATGACAGTTGAAGTAGACGCAGATGGGAATTGGCAGGCACATTTTACAGAATCGCTTCCTTGGACGGATGATGTCAGTGGCTACATAAGGCAATGTCAGTCCGAAAACGGTTGCCAAGAGCTTACATGGTACAACCGCCAATGTCTGATCACGGTGGACCCTGCATCTGATCATGTCGAAGCGAATCGCTGGGAGCCATACAGTGACCTGCAAATAACGATCGCTTCCCAGACATGGAATGTTACCACTGACCATTCAGGCTATGCCAAAATTGATACAGGAGCTTATGATATTATCACCGGTGACCTTGTTACCATTTCTGATGGGGTGGTCACAAAATCCCACACAGTCAGAAATCTGACAATCAGTAATATCGAACCGGTCAATCGATTGATTGAAGGAACAGCTGACTCAAGCACAGACGTTTTGATTCGTAAATCCAATGCTACAAACAAACGTTGGAATACTGTCACAGTTGATGACACTGGAAATTGGCAATTTGTTTTTGAAGAGGAGATTTTCTCAGACTCCGATATCTTTGTGAAGCAAACTGATGGCGAAGGGCAAGAAACGCAAATCGTATGGGAATTTGAAGCTCCCACGATCTGGGCATATCCCAAAGAAAACAAAGTAGTTGGAAGAAATTGGATTGCAAACCAGCCTGTGACCCTGACGATTGAGGGCCAAACCTGGACACAAACACCCAATCGTGATGGTTATGTGGTGTTTGCCCTCGGTAACTTTAACCTGGAGCCGAACCAATTGCTTGAAATGAGCAATTCAGAACAAAGCCAGACTTATCTGACCCGGGATCTTTACATTACTTCTATTATCCGCTGGGATTCATCGGTTTCTGGCTTTGCGGACAGCAGTTCTGTTTTCGTAAAAGCCTGTGCCCGGATGTATTATGGTTGTTTTTTTCGTAATCCCGATACTGACGCTGATGGAAACTGGCAGGCAAATTTTAAGCCTGATCTGAATTTCTATTCAGAATACTATGGCACGGTCTATCTTTTTGACGAAGAATTAAATGGAACGATTGTTGATTGGAAGCTGTTCTCTGATTATCTTGGTTTTTATGTATTGCCTTGGTCAAATATGGTTTATTCCTACCAATGGGGCACCCATTCACTGGTGAGTCTTTTGATCGATGGTGTCGAGATCGAGAAGGATCAGCCAACAGTAAACCAAAATGTCAATTATTTTGATATTTCTTCAGAATTGCTCGTACCAGGAGCTGAAATAACGCTTAAAGACGGAAACTATACCGTTTCTGATACTATTAAAGACTTTGAATTGATCATGGCAGATCCAGTAACAAATATTCTGATGGGAACAGCAGATTATAGAGATGTTTTTGTCGAAGCATGCAGTGGAAGATGTGAGACCGTCACAGCATCCTGGGTATATGATCCCAGTCGCGACGGGTATAGATGGGTAGCTGATTTCAATGGCATCTTGGACCTCACCAAGGATTCTTTTGGCACAATAACCCTAAAAAATTATGACAGGAATGCAACACAGTATCATTGGCGTGCTTTCAGCTCTTGCTATAACTTTCTGCCTATAATTCTATCAAATAGATGATAGGCGAACTCATGTAAGAGTAAAACTGATAGTGAATTGATATGGGGATCAATTCCATTGAAAATTACATTAAATATTATTTTTGTTATGACCATAGCCGAAGCGGTAAGTCAGACGTTATTCACTTTGTGTAATGTGCCCTTTAGGTATTGCATAGTTGTTCGATCCGGCTTAGCTCTGACAAACAATTTCTAAAATCTGTGTGGATTGCTCAATAGTTCAAAAGAATGTTACTAAAGTAAACCACCTGACGCACGGACTTCATGAGGTGATGCGGTGGAGCAGATCCCTTTGGTATGGATGATAGAATTACTTTAGAAAATATCGTTTCAAGCCTTTAGACAGATGGGAGAGTTTATGATGAAAAAACTATTCACCGGAAAACTAGCAAGGGTCATCTTTGCTTTGCTGCTCAGTCTGATCATTTTGTTTGGCGTTCAAACAAAAGTCTCTGCTCAGGAAATTGTTCCGACAAGCGGTATTCCACAAAACCAATTAGCTGAAGGTTGCGGCATCGCTGAGCACTCTCCTCAACCGCGCATAACTGCGCACTTGGAGGATGACAGTATTAATCTGGACAACTGGT
>JBMNVH010000024.1:0-34047 GCA_050946715.1 Anaerolineaceae bacterium
ATAAAATGTCATGCAAAAGCCTAGCATTATTATCATGGTGAGAGGCTTTGAAATCAATGACCTCACTTTCTTTTCCAATTTCAATCAATTCCATTAATTTATCGTTTTCCATTGCTTATAATAAGGGTTCTTTATCATCCCCTTTCCCTTTAAAAGTGAAAATTAAGCCCGACCCCACATACTATCGATAATATCTATTGAGGATTTCTTCCCAATCTTCATGGTTTTGTTTTGTTGTTCTTTTATGAATTTTTGAGGGAATATTAACTTTTGTTTGACTCAATAAAGAATTATAGTCAGTGAATATTTCTAGAACTTTCACAGTAAATTGAGGATCATTATCACTAGTCGAGCTGCATTTGTCCACAATACTTTTACAACCTTGCTCCAGTCTATGGATCGAAGAAAGTCGTTCTAACATTATGGTAAAAACAATTATATTGAAAATGCTAAGTGAAAGTTCTGAATATATTAATCCTTGACAAACCAGAGCAACAAAAGCAATAAAGAGCACTACTAGAAAAAATCTATACAAATCCTTTAGAATTGAAGAATTCCTTTTAGTAAAAATAGCATTTTCATGCGTCAAAGCTAAGAGTTTTTTATAACCAGGATTTATTTCTTCGACATCAAAATAGTCTGTTACTCCATATTGAGAAAACTTTGTGCCAAATGCAGTATCTAATTCAACTTTTCGTTTTAATTCAAATGCTTCTTCAAGAAAATGGTCTTGTTGATCTTTTATCCAATACATCGCTATTGTCAAAAAGATTTGAGTAATAAAGAATAGGTTTTTTATACTAGGACTGTTCTCATAGGAGGAACTATGTAAGTAGAAATTTATTATTGGGAAAAAAATTGCAATCAAAGAAAGTGAAATAATCAGAATATCATAAGTAGCGGCAGAATCGAACTTTACCCCATACGGTGTTGATGTTTTTTTGATTGACTTATCTTCTTTTTGATCCATAGTACCTCAATCGTTCTATAAATTCGTTGCGTTGTTTCAAATAACCATTAACGCCAGTTTCCCCGTGACTCCATTCCCCGAATGGAAGAATTGAATACTTTCTGTAATACTCCATACCAAATAAGTAGTTTCCCAGAAATATTTCCAAGAACTTTGTCAAGTTAGGATTTTTTTTCAAGTAATCTTTTTGGCATTCATCGGTTTCGAGACACAATCGCCCATTAGAGTAACAATGGTCATAACCAATCGGAATCAGTCTTTTATTGTAAAAAACTTGAGGGAGTTTTTTTGGAAACTTCCGTGGAACAAGTATATCAACTTGATAAGCCATCTGAACCGCAAAGCCTAAGTGACTAAGATTGACAAAATAATATCCTGAAAGATGAACCACCTCTCGTTTTTTTACAATGAGAAATCGGGGTTGCTCTTTTAAAAAGCAATCTATTTCATGTATTAAATATTCTTGATTTTGAGCCATGGCTTTGTTTGAATAGAGATTGGTTTTGATTGAATAGAAATTTCTTTATCTATTAAACCGAGACTTTCAGCATAGAGAATGTTGTCTGCTGATTTGATAGCTATCACACCATCAGATTTTAGTTCAATTAGATCAACATTAAGCGATTTAAGCCAAGTATAAAACAAGTCTATCATTTCTTGGTCCCAGCTATCAACAAGATTATCGTTGGGTTCTGCAGGATTAGCTAAATATGGCGTTGTCTTCGAAATTGGGCAATTATTTAATGTCGATTGAACAAACATAGAAATTAAATCAAGAATTTCAGTAGCTGGATGTATAGATTTAGCAAATTCGCAAATCAACACCAAGATAACAATCGATGTTGGTTTTTTAGTTTCTTTGTCGACTCTCCAAAAATAGATATCTCGATGCCTTTTTAGGAATTGTATTGCTCGTTGCAGGCTAGTCTTAACAACATAGTCAGGCACATCCTCTATTGTGTTATACATTTTAGTAGTTGAAAATATTTTTGCTTTTTGGTCAGATGCTACAAAATTAAAAAATGGTTGGTTTATCTCAACAAACCATTTTGTTAATCCTGAAGGATTACTAGATACCCATTGATACTGAGAATCCTTTAACTTGTCAGTAATACTGATCGATGTTTGGGCAATCTCATTTTTTACCCCGCTTAATAGTAACCTCACTATCCCTTTTTCATCTTTAACCGAAGGAACAACATCAAGGTCAAACTCAAACTCTCCTATGCCCGAATAATTAATTGTCCAAGATTTTGATCCTTCTATATCTAGTCTCTGCCGATAAACTTCTGAATTTTTCAATGTGTCCCCTATATTATTCTTCAACTCATCTGGATCAATATTTTCCTTCGGAATATTGACTTGACAAATCACATCCAAATCATATTTTTTATTCTTTCCCTCTGAAAATGGTCTTACAACTGTACCAAAACTAAAAGAACCTTGTGGATAAAAGTCAGCCTCGATGCCTTGGTTTTCAAAATAGCTGCATACGTTTTTATATTTTTCTGTGGCATCTTGATGCATAGTGGGTGATAAGTCTAATTTCTCAAGAACCTCATTTATTCTGGCTAATACTTCTTTCATAATTACCTCCGAAGTTGGAAATATTATACCATGAGTTAGCACAACCGTTCTATTAAAGATATATAAGATTTTTCACCAATGTACAGTTAATCCCACTGATTTAAGTGTCTAGACCAAGAAGATCAACTTCTGTTTTGGACAAGCCGTACAATTTATATACTATATTATCTAATTCAGACTCTAATAATGATATCCGTTCTGTCTTTTTTTCTTCCTCGAAAGGCAGCTTAGAAGTTTGTTCTGAAAGAGCTAATCGGTTTTTGACAAGAGTTGATACACTCCTAACGAGATCTTCGTCAAATTCTTTAGGGATAGGTAAGGAGAGAAAATCCTTGATAGTTACTTGAGGAAAATCGTCCTTTGAAGCTTGAGTTACTTGTTTTATGTATAAAAAGGAGAAAAGCCTGCTGTTAATCAAACCCAATAGAAAAAACACATCGATATTTCTAGGAATAACAGAATAGAGGTTTTTATTAGTTATAAAGACTCTATCCGTAAAACTAGCCATAATACGTTGTTGTCGGCTCACAAGACGCCGCACTAAAATACGCTCACCTTCAAACCAAGAGAAGTCTTTCGGTCTCTCTTTCAACTTATCCCCAAATTCAATCCACCTATCCAGCTTAATGTTCATTTCATATCGATAAACATCACCTTCAAAATATGGAAAATGTTTTTCACTGATTTTATGGTCTTTAAGAAGCTTTTTATCAAATAACACCCCTCTCCTCATTAAACAGTAATCATTGAGAGTTGTAAAAAAATTGTCTTGGAACCTTAGCAACAAACTGGTAAGTTTAGAAGAGAGAACAAATTTGTTATCTCTAAGATAATTCCAACTAGCTTGCTCCTGCTGATCGTATTTCAGCAAACCCATATTAAGGATTCGCTCTCTTTTGGGATATTCATATGTGAGGACAGAGTGTTTATCCTGCGGTGTAATATTCTTTACAACGATTATTGATGTATCTACATATGCATCTTTAAACACATCAAAAGGTAAAAGAATAAGTTTCTTTATCTCCTGCTGGAGCAAAAATCTTCTTAAATCAATATATGCTGGACCTCCCATCCATGCCGAAGGAATGATAAAAGCTAATAAACCTTTCGGTTTAATTAAATCTATACCTTTTTCGATGAAACCAATATAGATATCTTTTACTTTTTTAAAGCTCTCAAATTTTAAAACTAAGTTGTCAAGCATTGCTTTTTCTAAATCCGCACCGTAAGGCGGGTTGCCGATGACGGCGTCGAAGCCACCCTGGGCAAAGACTTCGGGGAAGGAGCGCTGCCAGTCGAAGGGGTTGACGCGAATGATCTCCTCTTCGTCGGGCAAAAGCTGGCTGGCAAAGTAGTCCCAGCCGATGAGGGAGTTGCCGCAGCGGATGTTGTTGCCGAGGTCGGGCAGGACGCGGTCGAAACCAAGGGTGAGCTGACCAGTTTCGCCCTCGAGCAGTTTGAGCAGGAGGGAGAGCTTGGTGACCTCGACCGCCTGGGCGTCGATATCGACGCCGTAGATGCTTGCGGTGAGGATGCGTTTCTTTTCTTCGGTGGTGAGGCGATATTCGCCGCCTTCGGTGGCGACGATGGGCGGGTTTTTGCCGCGGATGTGGCTTTCGGGGTCGTGGGTGAGGTAGTAGTTGAGGTGCCAGTCGAGGAGGTATTGGTAGGCACCCAGGAGGAAGGAGCCTGAGCCGCAGGCGGGATCGACGACACGGAGTTTGAGGGCCTGGTCGGGGGTTAGGGAGGTGGATGTCGGGTTGACAAGCGCAATACCCAGAGGGCACGATGCCCGACCTACGGCTTCCGTAGCTTCGCTGGAGGGGTTTTGGCTGGACAATTCGAGTTGATTGTCCGGGGTTTGATTAGCCGAAGGCTGGAAAGGCAGATCGCCACGACCCTGTGGGTCTCGCGATGACAGATCGAAAGACCCACTCCTGGGGACAGAACCCAGGACGCAAGCAGCCCCTTTTCCCCCACCCTGCGCTTCACTGGAGGGGGTTTGGCTGGACGATTCGAGTTGATTGTCTGGGGTTTGATTAGCCAAAGGCTGTAAAGGCAGATCGCCACGACCCTGCGGGTCTCGCGATGACAGATCGAAAGACCCACTCCTGGAGACAGAACCCAGGACGCAAGCAGCCCCTTTTCCCCCACCCTGCGCTTCGCTGGAGGGGGTTTGGCTGGACGATTCGAGTTGATTGTCTGGGGTTTGATTAGCCAAAGGCTGTAAAGGCAGATCGCCACGACCCTGCGGGTCTCGCGATGACAGATCGAAAGACCCACTCTTCAGCGTAGTTTTCGAAGGATGTTCTTCAAGACCCACCCCATTTACTTTTTCCTTTCCGTTGATAGGTGAATTGCTTTCAAGACCCACTCCTGGGGACAGAACCCAGGACGCAAGCAGCCCCTTTAATTCCCCTTCCTGGGAACTACACCCAGGACGCAAGCAGTCCCTAGAAGGGGTTTGGCTGGACGATTCGAGTTGATTGTCTGGGGTTTGATTAGCCAAAGGCTGTAAAGGCAGATCGCCACGACCCTGCGGGTCTCGCGATGACAGATCCGATGAAGGTTGGTCTGGATGGAGGAGAGGGCCGAGGGTGTTGTGGACGATGTAATCGACGATGTAGCTGGGGGTGTAGTAGACGCCGCCGGCTTTGCGGACTTCGGGCTTTTCTTCGACCTTGGCGATGCCTTTGGGCGTGAGGCGGATGACCTTGCCCAGGAATTGCTCGTAGACCTGCCCGAGGATCTCGACCGGGATCTCCCTGAAGATATAAGGGCAGGGGTAGTAGAGGCTTTCGATGATCTGACGCAGGACCTTATCGTCGATCTGCAAGGTGGGGGTAAAGGTATCGGGCGCGCTGGTCTGGCTTTTTTCTTCCGAAAAATGGAAGAGGCCGGAATTGTATTTTTGATCGGCATGCTTAAAGAGTTTGATCAGGTTGGCGTAGATATCCGGCTGTCTGGAGATCTGGAGGAGCTGCTCGGGCGGCTCAATTTCGCGGTCTTCGCTGATGCGCAAAAAGAGGAGGCGGTCGATGGTCGCCTGGACGGCATAGTTGAGCTGGCGTTCGGCTCTGGGGAGGTTGGCGAGCTCTTCGCTGGAACGGAAGTTGCGCAGGGCGATATTGCGCGCCAGCAGGTCGCGCCAGGCTTCGATCTCCTTGAGGAATTCAGCGTCCACCTCGGTGGTGCCGCGTTTGCCTTTGGTGCCGTCGGCGAATTTGTCAAAAGCGCCGCTCCAGACGGCTTGTTTGGAAAAAATTTTGGCGATCTCGTCCCAATGGCTGAGGTATTCTTCAAAATTGTAGAGCAAAACGCGCCCAGTGGCGGCACTGTCTTTGGGGTCGGGACGGTTGCGACAGTCGTAGACGGCGAAATGCTCGAAATCGGTCAGGATGGAGAGGGGAAGTTTGGCGTTCCAGGCGTAGCGGCGGAGTTGATAGGCGGCTTCGGCGTTGGTGACGATCCTGGCGGAAGGCTTTTTCGCCTCGACGAAGAATTTTCGGGAGGTGCCGACGCAAAAGGCATAGTCGGGCGCGCGGGTGGTGCCTTCGATCTCGAGGGAGTCTTCGTGGATGACGTCGCGGTATTGGAGGGCGATGTTGCGCTCGTTGTAGACGTCCCAACCGAGTTCGATGAAAAGGGGGTTGAGGAATTCGATGCGCAGTTGGGTTTCGTTGTAGTGGGCGGAGTTTAAGAGTTCGCGGGAGTCGCGAAAGCGGGAGACAAGGTTGTGGATGGTTTCTGGCGCGGCCATGTTCCTCCTGGTGGGGATTGCGTTGTGGGTAATTATACACTTGGAGGGGGGATGTTTTGGAAATATGGCAAATTTTGATCGGGATTTGTCATCGCAAGGGAACGAAGTGACCGCGGCGATCTACCTTTAATCTGTCGCCTGTTTGGATGTCGGGTTGAGGTTCGTTATGTCGGGTTGAAATACGCACCCCGACCTACCAGACTTACCCAACGACTACGCTTAGGACACAAGAAACAGACCCACCCCCTTTAATTCCCCCTGCCAAGGCACGCAAGCAGTCCCTCCGTTTCACTGGAGGGGGTTGGCTGGGAGACTCCACAGCCTTATTGTTGACTGGCGGTTGAGCGCATGGACAGGAGGCCACGCGCGAACAGATGGTTGTCATCGCGAGGGAGCCATTATGGCGACCGCGGCGATCTGCCTTTAATCTGTCGCATGTTTGGATGTCGGGTTGAGGTTCGTTATGTCGGGTTGAAATACGCAATACCCGAAGGGCACAGGTACCCAAAGGGCACAGGTACCCAAAGGGCAGGCTGCGCACCCCGACCTACCCAAGTTCAATGCCCCGACGGAGACTTTTTTGACCTTGAATAATGAACGTCGGATTGAAATTGTCCCATTTGGGGACAATTTCAATACCCTTCGGGCACTTTGTCTCGCTCTTGTACCAGACCACACTCAGGACACAAGATCCACCCCTCACCCTGGTAACCCAAGGTAAACAGTCCGGCCTGCGGGCACATTCTCGGTTTAGCCCCTCACCCTGGTAACCCAGGGTAAACAGTCCGGCCTTCGGCCACCTTCTCGGTTTAGCCCCTCATCCGGCCTTCGGCCACCTTCTCCCACGGGAGAAGGCTTTGGGCAGTACCGCCTCAAGTAAAGCACTACGAGCAGATGAGATGGCTTTGGGCAGCGCCAGGAACCTAAGATTGAACGTCGGATTGAATATTTGGGCTCAACAGCCCAAATATTCAATCACGACCTACCAGACACCCGTTGTTTTGCAAGCCTGTGGGTGGTGGGGATGTGATCGATGGATAGACAATAAAAAACAAAATAAGACGATTAAGGGCAAGAAAGAACCCACCCGGGGGTGGGTTCTTGTTGATTGTGCGTTGGGATACCTTAATTGGTATCGGGCGCGGGGGGAATTCAGGCTTATTCAGCCAGGGTCTTTACGTATTCAGCAGCGTTGGCGCCAGCCATTCGACCGGTGTTGACGGCGAAGCCAAGGGTGTTGCCAGGCAGGATGAAGACGTAGTCGGGGTTACAGACGGAGTTGGCGTCGGTTCCGCAGGCATAGAGACCGGGGATGACCTTGTGTTCGGTATCGACAACTTCGGTCATGTCGTTGATCTTGATGCCACCAAGGGAGCCGTAGGCGCTGGGCATGAATTTCAGAGCATAGTATTTACCGCCGGTGAAGGGCACGAGATACTTCTGTTCCTTGTTGAATTCAGTGTCGCGACCTTTGGCACAGATGGCGTTGTAGTCTTCGATCTGGGTCTTGAGTCCTTCGACATCGATGCCGGCTTTTTCTGCCAGTTCTTCGACGGTGTCGGCGATGAAGAGGACATCGCTGCCGTTCTTGATGAACTCATCGAGTTCTTTCATGAAGTAGGACATATCCATGGTCGAGGTGACGACATTGACCAGATCGAGACCGTTCTTGTTGTAGTTATCGAGCATTGCCTGATCGATAATGGAGAAAGCGACTCTGTGCTTCTGGCGGGCGATCGCGTTGACCGAGAAGACGGGGTTGGCGACAACGGTTTCGTCATAGAAGCGCTTACCATCCAGGTTGACGAAGAGGTTGGGCTGGCGGAAGGGCAGTTCGATGGGAGCGTAACCGCCGGTGTTGGGGGCAAAGAAGACCAGTTCCATGTCCATGAAGTCTTTTTGCGCGCCGGCTTCCCATGCCATCTTGATGCCATCGCCGGTCAGACCGGGGATGCGATAGGAATAGAGGTCCACGCCCCACTCGTAGGGGGTATGTTCTTTGATGAAGTCGGGATCGTCGCCGAAACCGCCGGTGGCGATGACGGTCGCGCCGCCGTAGACTTCCAGTTCGCCATCTTTGTCTTTGGCGACGATGCCGATGATCTCGCCTTCGTCTTTGATCAGCTCAGTTACCGGGGTTTCCAGGAGGATCTGAACGCCGAGTTCCTGGGCGCGTTCGGTCATGAATTTGATCATGGTGGCGGCGGCTCGCAGACCGATCTTGCCAGTCTGGGGTTTGATGATGTGCCAGGTGGCTTCTGAACCGGGGAAATAGCGGGAGGGTACCGCGATCTCCACGCCCATGTCCATCAGCCAGTCGATGGTATCAGCGGACAGGTCAATGAATTTTTTGATGAGTTTCGCGTCTGAGCGCCAGTGGGTGTATTCCATATAGCGAGTGAACGCATGTTCGCGGGTGATGCCGATGAGCAGTTCTTTCTGGGGCTTGGTTTCAACGCCGAGCAGACCCATCGCCATGTTGGCGCAACCACCGGTGGTGTTTGCCTTTTCCAATACGATCACGTTGGCTCCTTTTTCGGCCGCAGAAATTGCTGCCGCCAAGCCGGAAGCACCTCCACCTACTACAATTACATCAGTTTCAAGTTCACGCATTTTTATCTCCTTCTTTATTGAATTATATTTTTTATACTTCAGATGCGTCGCGCATCCGGAAATTCCTATTAATTATTCGCTGCGTCGGCGCCGACGGCGACCGCCCATGAGCCCACCTTCGGTGCGTTCGACCACTTCGGGGAAATCGCTGAGTTTTTCGCAAACCCGCGCGTCGCAGCGCTTACGCTTGATGTGCTTCAGGAAGACTTCGTCATTGGCTTTTAGTTGGGCAGAGATCTTCGCGCCAGCCAGTTTGCCAAAGTCGCAGCGGGAGGTCAGCGCCATGGTGTCGGCGATCTCGATCATAATGTTATAGTCGTCTTCGCTGGCGTTGCCCTGGGTGGTGCTGTGCGCCTGGGCGTAGAGCTGATAGAGCCCTTCGCGGCAGATAAGGCATTCGCCGCAGCTTTCGACGACCGAAGCCTTCAGGGCTTTGGTGAGAACGTCCACGGGGCACGCGCCCTCTTCAGTTTCGGGGAATAAGGCGTTTACCGCAGCGGTGATCTGCGCGATATCTTTTTCTTTCCATTGCTTACGATCTGTCATGACTTCTCCCCTCCTAATAACTGGTCCAAAGTCTGGTCTTTTGAATCTGGTTGCGCAAATCGCATTGGAGACAGCGCAGGGATTCAGCCTGGGATGTTTCGGCATTCGCGCAGACAAAATTGCGCGGCAGTTCGGCGAAATTCGGAATGGTTCCGATGTAGGGGGATGGGAGAGCCTCTTCAACGAGTTTATCCTCGAAATCCCCGGTGCCGCCGAGGTCGATGTCGATCGCCTTCGCGGCTTCGTGCCCGGCGACGATGGCTTCAATGACCGATTTTGTGCCGTAAACGGCATCTCCGCAGGCGTAGACGAATTCGTTGTTGACGCGCGTGCCGTCCACGGTCAGGATGTAGTTGCCTCTGCCAAGCGGAAGACCGGCTTCTTCGGTGATCTGCGGGCGCTGCCCGGTGGCAAAGATGATGGTGTCGGCTTCGATGAATTTATCCGAATCCGGTGCGATCTCCAGTTCGAGCTTGCCGCCCTCGCCGAAGGAGAAGTTCGCGACTCCCTGGCAGTGGACGCCGGAAGCGATCCCGTCCGTTGTTTCGATGGAGCAGAAGGTGAGGGCGTTGTTGAGCTGAATGCCGACTTCCAAACCCTCACGGATCTCGGTTTCGGAGGCGGTCATGGCGTCGCGGCATTCCAGGCAGGCGATGGAGACCTTTTCGGCGCCGAGATTTTTGGCGACGCGGGCGCAGTCGAAGGCGACATTGCCGCCGCCCAGGACAAGGACGTTGTTTCCTACCGGCAGGGGGTCGTGGATGGCGGCGCGTCTGAGGAATTCGGTGTTTACGTAAACATTTTTCGAATCCGCGCCAGGCAGTGGGATGCGCACGCCCTTTCCGGTGCCAATGGCGTAGAGGACGGCGTCGTAATCTTTGAGGTCGGAAACTTTTTTGATCTCGGTATTGGTGTGGATCGTGACGCCGACGCGCGTAATTTCGTCAATTTCTTTTTGGATGACCTCGGGGGGCAGACGGAATTCGGGAATTCCGTACCAGAGCATGCCGCCGGGGTTGGATTCTTTTTCAAAGACATCAACCGTGTGACCCGATTTGCAGAGGTCGTAAGCGGCTGTCAGTCCGGCGGGACCGGCGCCGACAACGGCAACGCGTTTTCCGGTTTGCGGCTTGCACTCAACCTTGGAGCGCCAGCTGCCGTCATCCTGTTCGGCCGCGAATTTTTTCAATTCTCTGATGGACAGGCTGCCGTTCAATTCATTGCGCTTGCAGCCGTCTTCACAAAAAGCCATACAGATGTAGCCCAAAGAGAGCGGGAAGGGCGCTTTTTGGCGAACATAAGCCAGGGCGTCGGTGTAACGACCTTCTTTTATGGCGCGGATGTATAAGGGCACGTCGATATGCGCCGGACATTCAGCCTGACAGGGGATGTTTGCCAGTTCGCGCTTGAGATCGGCGCGGAAGAGGCCCTCAACATCCTGCAAGGCGCCGGTCGGGCAGACTTCGACACAGGCGCCGCAGAAGCGGCAGTCGGCATCCGCGAGCAAGCCCTGGTTTTTGACGTTGACCTGCAGGCGACCAGAGGGGGTGCGCTCCAGACGAAGGGCATCGACACCGCGCACCTCGCGGCAGATGCGTTCGCATCGGGTGCAGCTGATGCAGCGGTTGAGGTCGCGCACGATGAGGGGATTATTTGTGTTGACCGGGGTTCGGTTGAGGGTCTGCCTGAGGCGACCGACCGATACGCCCAGGTATTGATAGACCGACTGCAATTCGCAGTTGCCGTATTTCGGGCAGGTGGTGCAGTCTTCAATGTGGTTGGAGAGCATCAGCTCCAGGTTCAGCCTGCGGATCGTCTCCAGTTTTTCGGTGCGGGTGCGGATGACCATGCCTTCTTCGGCTTCGGTGATGCAGGCAGGTGTGATCTCGCTGCGACCTTCAATTTCGACGATACACAATCCACACTCGCCCACATCCGGCAGATCCGGGTGGTGACAGAGATGTGGAATGTAAACATTGGCCTGTTCAGCAGCCTCCATGATGGTAGAACCTTTGGTGACAGTGACAAGGCGTTCGTCTAGAGTTATGTTAATTTTTTCCATAATTCCGCCTCTAAACATGCTAAATTGATATTGGTATTGATTAGACATTAAAAATGTCAGTGACTACGACTTATGATTATAAGCCTTGCTCTCGAGCAGGGCAAGGATTACGTCAAAAATACTCATTTATTGAGCAGATGTTAACATCAAAGTGAATGCAAACCAGAGATCACCTGAGGTCAGGATACCTGTATCGTCTTTTCCCGAGGGTGCTGCGACCGTAGTTGATCGCGCTGGTGGGGCAGTTGTGAAGACATTTCAGGCAGTGGTCGCACTTGCTTTTTTGCCATGTGGGACGACCCTCGATCAGTTCGATCGCCTGAACCGGGCAATCGCGCGCGCATTTGCCGCAGGCGATACAAGCCTGGCTGACCGTAAATGGTTTGGTGCGGCGGAATGCTGAATAGAGGGCGTGCACAAATAGCCCCAGGAACCTGGTAAAGAAGGTGCTGCGGTAAGGTTTCGCCTTCCCATCGAGTATCTGGTGTAGGCGATCTTCAGCTGATGCCAGAAGCTGTTTCTGTTCATCGGGTTCGGGGACATCATGCAGAACGAGATAATTGGTCACCATGATCAGGTCGTAAACCTCCGCCTCTGGCAGATCGTTCGCGCGCAAAATGCGGTTAAGATGATGGTCACCCGCACCAAGGTAGCCGCCGCAAGTTATAATCGCCACGATCTTATTGACATTTGAAAAGCGGTGCTGTTTGAAGAAGTCTTTGACCAGATCGGACACGCCCCAAAAACAGTTGAAGGTGACGATAAAAAGGGTTTCGCCGTCAGCCAGGACAACAGGTTCTTTTTCATCCGCTTTTGTCATATCGATCATTTTGCCCGGGTGGCGTTTGTTTATTTCCCGCGCGACGTGATGTGAGTTACCAGTTGAGCTGTAATAAAGGATCATGATTCATTCCCCTTAAAATGTGTGGTCATAGCTTAGATGTCGGATTGAAGTGTTGGACATGAATGTCCAATCACTTCAATCTCGACCTACCCGAGTTTGCACCTATATAAACGATCATGCAAAATCGGGGTGATGATGGCAGACTACATGCTGACAACCTGCCAGCCTTGCTCAATATAGGCGCGGATGCCAGCGTGACCGGTCATATCGTTGAGCATGGGCAGGCCAAGGGCGACGTTGGCGTCGTAGACGCCCATCGCGTGGGAGCAAGCCAGGCAGACCCCGGCGATAAGACCGGATTCGATGGCTTTGAGGTAATGTTTGTTGCCTTCCTGAGCCAGGATGGGAGGGAGTTTGACTGAGGCGCCTTCAAAGATGATCTGAACTTCGGCGCCGCCATCGGCGAGGTCGAGCGCGTTGAGGAGGATGTGCTGGAAACACATTTTTTCTCCGGTCATGGCATAAAAGAGGATTTTGTTCATGATAGCTCCTTTTCTTTGGTTGGTTTAAGTGTAACGCATTGTGATGGAAGGTATTTTTGAAGGTTTTGCACATGTGATCGCTCGGTCACATAGATAAAAGGGATAATTTGACGGTGGAATGGAGGAAATTTTGGATGTCAGATCGAATATTGTCTTCTCACAGGCGATATTTTATTACGATCTACTACATGCGTTGGATTCGCAGTTTAGACGTCGGATCAACGAAAATAGACAAGTATGTTCATTTTCGTTGATCGCGACCTATGTGAATATTACTTAATCAGTGATGATGTCTTTTGCCCAGGGGCGGTTGGATTGGTACCAATCCACAAGTCGGCGCACGCCTTCTTCCAGTCCGATCTGGGGTTGCCAGCCGAGCATTTGGCGGGCTTTTCTGACATCGGCAACGTTGGAATAGACATCAGCCGGGTGAGCGGGAATGTACTGGCGCAGGGCGGGTTTGCCGATCATTTCTTCCAGCATGCTGACCAGGTCGTTGATGCTGATGACCTCGTGCCCGCCCAGGTTGAAGACTTCGTAGCCAACTTTTTTGAGCGCCAGGAGGGTTCCGCTGGCAATGTCATCGACATAAGTAAAGCCGCGAGACTGGGAGCCGTCGCCGGTGATGGTGACAGATCTGCCCTCGCTGATCCACTGGCAAAAACGGAACATGGACATGTCAGGACGCCCGGCAGGACCATAAACCGTGAAATAGCGCAGCACGCTGATATCGATCTTGTAAAGATGATGATAGGAATAGGCAAAAGCTTCGGCGCCTTTTTTGCTTGCCGCGTAGGGAGCGAGGGGATGATCGGTCGGCGCGAGTTCGTTGTGCGGCGGGGTGCCATCTTCGCCGTAGAGGCTGGATGTGGAAGCGAGGATGAATTTGGGCACCTTTTGATGGCGCGCGTATTCGAGCATGTTGAGCGTGCCAAGGGTGTTGGTGTTGAGGTAAGACCAGGGGTCGGTCGTGCTGGCGCGCACGCCAGCGATGGCAGCCAGGTTGATGACTGCTGCGGGATTGAGATTTTGGGCAAAAAGCTGATCGATGGTGGCTTTTTCCGCGATATCGGCCTGTAAGAGTTTGAAGTTCTCCCGGGAGGTCAGGGCTTCGAGGCGGTGCTGCTTCATACGCACATCGTAAGCATGCGAGAGGTTATCGACACCCAGAACGGTATGCCCCTGATCAAGCAGTGCAAGCGCAACCTGCGAGCCAATAAAACCAGCCGCGCCAGTGACAACATAGCTTGCCATTATAGTTTGATCACTTTCATACTGCTTTTTGGCACGTTCTTCATCGCGTTCCTGGCATCGAAAATCAGATTGGCTTTCTCGCCGATCATATTGTAGTCATATTTCTGATGGTCGGTGATGATCGCCACCAGGTCGGCGTCCTCAAGGCTGGACTGCAGATCCTTTTCGGAGCTCATGTGGATATTCTCGTACTCAATTTCGGGCACATGCGGGTCGTGATAAGTCACAATAGCGCCTTTTTCCTGCAAAAGGTGAATGATATCCAGCGCGGGTGATTCGCGCATATCGTTGATGTTGGGCTTGTAAGCCACGCCGAGGATGAGAATCTTGCTACCGTTGAGGGGCTTTTTATAACGATTGAGGGCATCCTGAATGCGGGAGACAACGTAGCGGGGCATGCTGGTGTTGACCTCAGATGCAAGCTCGATGAAGCGCGCAGTGTAATTGAGCGTTTTCATCTTCCAGGACAGATAGAGCGGATCGACGGGGATGCAGTGCCCGCCCAGACCAGGTCCGGGGGTAAATTTCATGAAGCCAAAGGGCTTGGTGGCAGCAGCGTCGATGACTTCCCAAACGTCAACGTTCAGGCGATCGCACATCTGGGCAAGCTCATTGACCATGGAGATATTGATCATTCTGAAGGTGTTCTCGAGCAGCTTTGTCATCTCTGCCACTTCGGCAGTGGAAACGGTGACGACAGTTTCCAGTGCTTGCTCGTACCAGGCGCGGGCAACTTCGGTGCAGGCAGGGGTGATGCCACCCAGCACCTTGGGGGTGTTGTAGGTAGTGTAATCTTTTCTGCCTGGGTCAACACGCTCGGGAGAGAAGGCGAGGAAGAAGTCTTCGCCAACCTTGAGGTCTGTGTGAGCTGTCAGTTTTGGGAGCACAAATTCGCGCGTGGTGCCGGGATAGGTGCTGGATTCGAGAACGATGACCATGCTGCGATGCAGATAGGGGCCGATATCCCCACTTGCCTGAGCGATGAAGGACATATCGGGATCGCCGGTTTTTCGCAGAGGGGTAGGAACGCAAATTGAGACCGCGTCGATATCGCTGAGGACAGAATAGTCCGAGGTGGCACGCAGGCGGCCAGCGTCGATATGTTTTCGCAACTGGGCGTTGGTGATATCTGAAATGTAAGATTCACTGCGGTTGATCATTTCAACTTTTTCTTCGTTGGGATCGATTCCGGTGACATTAAAACCAGCATTGGCAAAGGTGATCGCCAGGGGCAGCCCCACATAACCCATGCCGATCACGGCAATATTGGCGTGTTTTCGTTGAATTTCCTGTATCAATTCATCTTTAACCATCGTATTTTCCTCAATTCAGGCTTAGAAAAGGCTAAGCTGCTCCGGGGGTTTGGGGGTTTCAGGTTGAGCCGGTTCGGCTTTGACAGGTTCCGCGGGAGTCGCTGCGAGAGGTGTCCCCTGTGGTTTGGGTTGAGGTTCAGGCGCGCTACTGGGCTTCGGACCAGGTTCATGATCAGTCTTTGAGACGGGTTTTGGCGTTGGCGAGGGTGTTTCAGCTTGCGCATCCGCGCTGATAAACTTTTTCAGGCGCGCGAAGTCTTCGATCAAGGTCTGTCGCAAAGCGGGTTGATGCAAAGCGGCAGCGGGATGATACATCGTAACGACCTTTTGACCATTGACGTTGTGCGTTTTGCCGTGGATGGAGCTGATGCGACCCGCGTTGACAAATTTTCCCATTGAAATGCGACCCAAGGTGACGATCACTTTGGGCTGCAGAAGGGCGATCTGCTCATCCAGATAAACCGAACAAGCCTGCAGTTCCTCAGGTAGAGGATCGCGATTATTCGGAGGACGGCATTTGACGACATTGGTGATGAAGACCTGGCTGCGGTCAACTCCAGCGGCTTTGAGCAGCTCGTCCAGGAACTGACCCGCCTGACCAACGAAGGGTTT
Source organism: Anaerolineaceae bacterium (assembly GCA_050946715.1). Taxonomy (GTDB): domain Bacteria; phylum Chloroflexota; class Anaerolineae; order Anaerolineales; family Anaerolineaceae; genus Mesolinea. The sequence continues at coordinate 16,104 of JBMNVH010000024.1, forward strand.
GCCTTGTCTGTTTTCGTGGAAGCCGGGCGCTTCGCCAATAAAAAGGATATCAACCCGCGCGGGGCCTTCTCCGGGGACGGATCTATCCCGGCCTTTTGCCAGCGGACAGGCGTGACAAACTTCTATTTCTTTACGAATTTCCTGTAATCTTTTTTCAACTGTCATAAAAACTCTCAGTCCTGATTTTACCGCATCATATAGTATTAGACGCACTTTAAGGCTAAAAAGTTCCTTAATTCGTTTGGGTCAATTTGATCCAGGTCAAGCAGGAGGGCATCTTCGTTGTTGTTCTGGTAATAGTTTTTGCGAATGCCAACCTCATGATAACCAAAGCGATGATAGAGGGCAATTGCCGCGAAATTGCTGACCCGCACCTCAAGCATTGAGGTCATGGCTCCGCGTTGCTGCGCCGCGAGCAAGGCATGGGCGAGCAGACAAGCGCCGACGCCCTGCCCCTGCGCGTCTGGGTGGACGGCGATGGTGGCAATATGGGCTTCATCGGCGATCAGCCAGACAATGATGGCAGCCGCAACCCCCATTTCGGGGGTGGTCGCGACCATGCAAATGCTGTAATCGGTGGTCAACTCATAGGCAAAGGAGTTTTTGGGCCAGGGCTCCTGGAAACAGGCGGCGTCGATCTGGCTGACAGCCGCGATATCTTCGGAGGTCATGGGCCGAATAGTAATTTTTGGCGACATGTTTTATCTTTTAATCGGGTACGTTGCTCATGGTATGCACGTAAATAGGGGACAGGCTGGCGTTGTCATCGGCATGACCTTGCTGCAGTTTGTCCCAGGCAAGCTCTGCCAGGACCGAAGGACGGCGCACACAAAACGAAGCCGGCGCCAGTTGGGCGGTTTTCCACTTGCGACCCATGATCTGGCGTTCTTCGGGACCCATCTCACCCACCACGTAAAGCGGTGAGGTAATGGTCTTGGCTATCGTCTTGATATCGTCAACCTGGGTATCGGTGATCTGCCCCCAGCGTGGATTTTTGTAGCGGAAGCGCGCCCAGGCGTAGCGACCGCGCCCGACCTGCAGCATAGCGATCATCGGGCGGCGCAGACCGGGTTGGGAGGCGACCAAAACTTCAAGCGAAGGCACGCCAGCGATGGGCAGGTTGCGCGCCAGGGCAAGCCCCTTGGCAGCGCTGAGTCCGATCCGTAATCCGGTGAAAGAGCCGGGACCCATGGCGACACCGATGCCGGTCAATTCTTTCGGGCTGACCTGACATTTGGCGAGCATGTCGGCGATCGCGGGCACAAGTTCAACGGTGTGATAGTTCTTGCTGCGCCAAATATGCTCAGCCAGGATCTGGGAGCCGTCATAAAGCGCGATGCCGACCCATTGCGTAGAAGTATCAATTGCAACTAACATATCAGGCTCCAAACAAGGCTTTCTGTAATTTTTTGAGAAGCTGCTCATAGCGTCTGCCATTCGGAGTAAAAACGAAGTGACGCTGTTCCGGATTGATCCAGTCGAGTTCGATCCAGAGATTATCTTCGGGCAGGCTGGCTTTCATGCGCTCAGCCCATTCCATGACCAAAACGCCGTTTGAGAGGACTGTGTCAAGCTCGAGCATGGCGTTATCGAGCGGTTCATCAGGCGAAAGGCGATAAGCATCGCTGTGATAGAGGATTTTGCCGCTGGGATGGCGGTATTGGTTCACGATGACGTAAGTGGGGCTGCTGACACGATCAGCCGAACCCCAACCCTGGGTGATGCCACGCACCAGGGTGGTTTTGCCAGTGCCGAGATTGCCTTCGAGACAAACGACATCACCAGTCTGGAGCAAAGCGCCAAGGCGGACACCTACGCGCAAGGTCTGTTCGGGACTGTGACTAAAGAATTCAAAGGCATGTGGCTTTAAAATAGGCATCGTTTCGTGTATTGTCCTCTTTTTTGATTATACCCGATGCGGAAAATCTTTATTGAATTTTTAACAGCAATCTCAGGATGAAATAATATGGCTCGTGGTCGGGAGACCTCAAGCTAACGCATGCTTTCTGGCAGTGCTTGCATGTCTGGGATGATTCCGGTATTAGGGTACTACCAATTGAATGATCTACCAGCCATTAATGATCGTTACTACTTTATAGGAGAAAATAAAAAAGCAAAGCTCTTACAAAACCAATCATGGAGTAAAAGATTTAATTGCATTAATAATTCTTGATAACTCAGAATCAGAAAGTTCATAGAAAAGTGGTAAACGAACTAAACGATCACTAACAGACTCTGTAACTGGACAATCGCCCTCTTTTCCTCCATATTTTCGTCCCATCGGTGATAAATGCAGAGGAAGATAGTGAAAAACACATGTAATATTTTGAGATTTCATCCATTCAATAAACCGAGTCCGTGAAGCGAAGTCTGGCATGAGTAAATAGTACAGATGAGCAGGATGACAACAATCTGATGGAATGTGAGGAGTACTTATAGAATGTTCTGTTGTCCATTCTGATAGCTGTGATTGGTACGCATTCCAAATGTAATTTCTTCTGTTTTGTATTTCATCAGCAGCTTCCAGTTGAGCCAGCAATAAAGCAGCCACAACTTCTGAGGGAAGATAGCTCGACCCAATATCCACCCATGTATACTTATCAACCTGACCTCTGAAGAATTTATTTCGATTGGTGCCTTTCTCCCGAACTATTTCTGCGCGTTCAATAAGCGATGGATCATTAATAAATAATGCGCCTCCTTCACCAGTGCTTATATTTTTCGTTTCATGAAAACTTTGTGTTGCAAGCACTCCGATTGTCCCAAGGTTTTTATCCTTATACTTGCCAAAGAGACCATGTGCATTATCTTCAACAACAGGAATGCCATATTTTTCTGAAATTCTGATAATTGAGTCCATTTCACAGGCAACTCCAGCATAATGCACAACAAAGATCGCCTTGGTCTTAGGTGTTATAAGTTGTTCAAGTTGCCTCTCATCTAAATTCAATGTATCTGGACGAATATCAATAAATACGGGTTTTCCGCCTCGAAGAACCACTGCATTGACAGTTGAAACGAAAGTGAATGACGGTACAATAACCTCATCACCTGGTTTAATGTCCAGAAGTATAGCCGCCATTTCCAAGGCATGTGTGCAGCTTGTCGTTAAGAGGGCTTTTTTAGTACCAATTAATTTTTCTAATAGGACACTACTTTCTTTAGTAAAAAAACCATCACCTGATAAATGGTCCGATCTTAAAGCTTGCTCAATATAGAATTCTGACTTTTTTATGTACGCAGGTTTATTGAAAGGTATTTTTTTCATGGATTTCATACGTTCATCCCTATAACAATTTCAAGATCATCTGGAACCAATCCAAAGACCAATACAAACAATAGCAACACCAAGCCATCGCGTCCATGGAACATGCTCTTTAAAGAGCAATGGAGATAAAGCAAGCACCAGTACAATGGATAAAGCCATGAACGGATAAGCAAAACTAATATCGCTCATTGATAAGGCGTTCAACCACATTATTGACGCTATTACCGCGCATAATAAGCCTGCTATCAATTTAATGTTTGTAAAAGCATTTAGCAAGAATGGAAAGACATCTGACCAGTTTTCAGGAGATTGTCCAAGATCATATGAAGCTTTTTTTACTAATAATTGGCCACATACCGTAAAAAATATTGTTAATCCAATATACAAATAAACCTTCATATCATGACCTTTTTCTTTTCTCATTTTGTGCTATTGTAAGATAAGCATTTAGTCGAACCACTTATGAAACGTATGGTAGGACTTGAATGCGCGAAAACCCAATCGTGTTGAAGCATTCTGAACGGCTTTATTCGTTAATAAGGTCGAAGTCAGCACTTGCGTTGCACCAGCAGCCTTACACCATCGCAAACCTTCCGTTGCTAATGCGTTATAAATTCCACGTCCTCTCATTTCGGAGAGTACTCCCGCCAGTACAAATTCAGCTTGTTCAGAACTGTTAAGACGCATCGATTTGAAACCAACGACTCTATCTTTTACCATTGCGGTAATAACGTGGTTCGCAACCAATCCATCGGTGCAACATCTTTCTGCCCATGAAGTATAAACTTCGGTTGCTAATAAAGGATCCAATCGAGGATCTACATGATAATGCCCTTGATAACCAGTGAATGATTCTCTTGCAACTTCAATGACATCAGGAACTTTGCTGATATCTAATGCTTGAATAGTGAAATCCTGTAAGATCGGTTCCGGGATGAAGGACTTGATATTGTTCTGCAGATAAACAAGGGTGTCCATCAGACGAAAACCATCCGCCTCCATTGAGTGAACAGCCTTGATGTCGGAACTGGAGGTTCTGGCAATTAAAAATTTAACCTGATGACTTCTGCAGAATGCATTAATTTCCGGAAGGTTTCCTGCTGAAACGATATTAGCTCGTGCGGAAACGATGCCAAATCGTTTTGTGTCCAATTCTGAAAGATTAATATAGGCATTGTTCATACATAGATCCTACTTTTCTCCTGGTTCATTCTCAATGGCTTTTTCGCTCTGATCGTATGAGCGAATCGTATAAGTAGGCTGACCGAGTGTGCGGGAAAACAGTCTGCCTAAATATTCTCCTATCATACCAATAGCAAACAATTGTACTCCAGAAAATATAGCCATAGCAGAAGCAAGAAAAGTGAAACCAGGCACAACTCCACCATGAATCAAATATCTCACAAAAACAAAGATTAGAATAGCTAGGCCAAAAAGCATTGATATGAAACCTATAAAGCTGGAGAGTTGAAGAGGTAGAATGCTAAAGCCAGTGATAAGAGTTAATGCATGGTTAAGTAATTTTTTTAATGTGTATTGTGATTTGCCAGAATGTCTTTCATTAAAATCCACACGCACCGAAGAAAACCGAGTTGTTCCCCATGAAAGAAGCACATCTATCGATACAAAATCACCTCTGTAGCTTGTAAAAGAATCTCTGATCTTAGTACGAAAAACACGATAGGCAGAAATCTCCTGGTTAGTTGATACAGACATTATCTTTTTTAGTATCAATTTAATTAACTTTGAAGACAAATTTCTCCAAACAGCATGCTTTTCTGTTTTTGGAACACCATAAACCACATCATATCCTTCTTCTAACTTCTTTAATAATAGAGGAATTGCTTCAGGAGGATGTTGAAGATCGTCATCCATTGTACAAATGATATCGTTTCGCGCCTCCCTAATCCCACAAAGAATGGCATTATGTTGTCCGTAATTTTTTGCCAGCTCAAACATTCGGATACCAGGATATTGATTCAAAAGATTCTCTATAACTTGTCTGCTTTGGTCTTTACTTCCATCATTTACGAGGATTATTTCATATTCTTCAATATTGTTATTTAATACTGATGTAAGCGATTCTATTAATAATGGCAGGTTGTCCTGACTATTGTAGACTGGTATAATAACTGATAGATTCTTCATCATTTTAGATCCATATTAATCACAGCCCCAAAGAGACAGAAGCCTGTTTACAGATTCCGTCTCTTCAGCTGGAATATCTAAACTTTCGTTTTTCCATAAGGAGCAAAGCCCACATTTTGTAAAACTATTATCAATTCTTAGCTCCCCACTAATCATAAGTGCTGCCTTATAATCGCCTTTATTGATAAGGGCCTTTATTAAAGGCAACCATTCACTATTATCTTCAGGTTTGTAACCGTTTGCTTCCGCTTCTTTATAAATATTAACAACTCTATTCCAATTTAATTCCTGTTCTGCAAGAGCCGCAGATTCATAATAGTAACACCAGTTATCTCTGGATACATTCCCAAAATATCGTGCAGGCAGTTCTACCCTGGTAGTTTCTGTCTTTATCCGGCTAAAATTTGACAATGGAATAATATCTTTCCATAAGTAATAATATCGATCAGACTCGAAAGCCCCTGGATCTGTTTCAGGTGATAAAATTTTTAAGCATCCCTGTACTGGCTGATAAACAGCCAGTGAGTCAGAAGTGTTTCCAACAAATCTAAAGACTCTTGATGTGCGATCTATATCTTGATCTGGTATCAGAGCTGGCATTGAATCCATTTGTGGAGAAGCCGATAAAATCATTTGATAGGGAATGGGGTTGTCCCTGAGTTCAGGGACATAGATCATGTTAAGAGGTGCAGTCAAAGAAGGGCCAGAAAAATAACGGTCAAATGGAAGCGTCGTTGATAATAAAACGGTATTTGGTTCCATTTGCGGAACTCGCCAGGTCAGTTGTGCAAAAAAAGATGTCTGGTCATCCCAGGCTTTTTTGAACTCCAGCCCATTGACATAGTTTGCTCCAATAGATAAGGCAATCAGCAGGGCGATAATCGCCTTTTTCAACGAACTATTTTTAAAGAGAAGTTCAATAATGCCAATGGTTGATAGGGATGCTCCGATTGAAAGCGGTAAGAGATGCCGGTTGACAGGAAAACTAAGCCCAATATCAAAGCCACCGATTATCACCGGAATCATGGCAGTTAGCGTGGCAAAAAAACCCGTTCCTATCATCAAATAATAGAATGTTTTATTACTTTCAACTACATCCTTTCTATTTGTTATACGAAAAGAGAAATATATAATTAAAAAACCTGCAACGATCAAAAGGAATACAGTTGTTTTTTGTTGGTAGTGCTGAGTAAGGCGAAAAACATCTATAAGCTTTAGCCACACTAACACTAAACTATCAATTAACCCGATAAACACTCTTTTTACTAAACTTATCAGAGCATTAATGGGGTCGTTAAACAGGTTCTGAAGAGTGCTAACCTCATAGGAGTATAAATGACGAAACAGAACTCTAAAAAGGGTAAAGCCAATTAAAACGAGGGAATAAGGCAGCCAGGCTTTGATTGTTTTTGCCAGTACGGTTTTTAAATTAGAGTCATCTTTTCTAAAAGTAAAAAACAATACAAGAGGTCTTACAAACTCCAGTCCATAATACAACTCCATTGGCGCAATACCGATGAATTGACAAATTAATCCGAGTACTGTGAACAACTTATTGTGCTTATTCTTGTTCAAACCTTTCATCATAAAGATGTACGACAAAAAGTAAAGAGAAAGTAAAAGATAGTTTTGTCCATACATCACAGCAAAATAATGGAATTTAAATCCAGGATAAACTGCAAACAAAGCTGTTACTGCATATGTAAAAGAGTCCCTCTTGGGCAACAAGAGCTTTAATAAAGCCCATAAACTGATTGCAGCAAGCCATTTGGTAAAAATTGCAAATATTTGCCAGGAAAGCGGAGAATCTTTAATTACAGGGATAATAATTTGATATACGATTGGAAAAAGTGGTCGGTCTCCCCTAAAAAAGTCAACAAATTTCTCAGCTCCAAAAGTTTTGTATGTCCATATGATGTACCAATCATCCAAAAAAAAGCCAAACTGGCCAATAGACACTCCATAGGACAATAGACAGATTAGCAATAATCCAATTGCTAATACCAAAGTTTGGATACTATTCTCTTTCTTCAATGCGAAACCATTCCGTTATATGACAAATGACTCAAAAGAATTGTATGAAAATTAATAATTGTGTCAAGTTCGTGCGTTGTTTCAAATCATCTGTTTTCAAACTGGCAACTCTTTTCATTTTGCTCTTGACCTGATCAGGAGACCAGACGTGAATAGATAAGTGTGCTAAGGAAGCACCAAAGGAAATCATTCAAAACGAAAATATGACCTAAACGAGTCAGGCTTAAATTGTTGCGTCTTCGAGAGGCTGGACCATGCCTTCGAGGATCATTTCCATCCCCATGGTATGGGCGCAAATGCCTTTGGCCTGAAAGTAATTACAGGTGCACTGCCACTGACCATCCCGATAAGTTACTGTGTGAGTGTTGTTCTCCCCGTCAAAACTGGCTTCAAAGCTGGTGAGCTGGATGCGGTCACGCTCTTCAGCATAGCGTTTGGCTTTTTCGATCTTACCGATGAATCCACTATCCATGTTTTTGGCTCCTTTTCCTGTTATTAAACAAAAACACGCGTCGAAAAATGGCAGCGTGTTTTGATCTGTAGTATTCCGAAAAGTTTCGGTTCATGCGTATCAGGCTAACTCCTGCATAGTGTCTATATTATAGACGCTGGCAGCCCTGAGGTCAACTTTGCGCGCAAATTTAAGGTTGATCTACTATTACAAGCAATTGACCAAATAGTATTCTTCAATTATCCGAACAAGCCTCACTCAAAATCTTTTATTCGTAATATTCGTAGTTTTTCGTAATGCCTAGTAAAGCGAGAGAACCAACAACACAATAGACGAGACTGACGAGGTAACGCAGCAATAATGTTGGATCAATGGCTGGAATTTGCGCAGAAAAATGCGAAAGAGCGCCAACGGGAGAAAAATGGATCGTTGGCGTCATGGCATCCAGCATGCCCAGGATAAAGACCATAACCAATCCGACGCCCATGATGACTTTCGAGGAAATGCGTATCTGTGAAAGAACAGCCACGATCACTGCTATCGCAAGTCCTGGAAGGATCGTGAGCGCATTGAGCCCAATATACTCAAGGAGTTGAAGGAAGTCACATTTTCCGCCAAAAGCAATGAAACCAACAAGCAGTGAAAGAACCATATTAAATAAGAGGATCACGCCGATCGCGCATGCCATAAACACAAGCTTTCCAGCTATGAGCGTTTTTTGATCCACACCCGTCAAAAGCGTGAACTTCATTGTTCCGTTCTCGCGATCGGACGAAAAAGTATTGACAGCATAGATGACAACAAAGAGTAAAAAGAATGAGATGTAGTCTTTATAGATGAAATCCGTCAAAAAGAGCTTCGCGAAAGCAACACCATTCATATTCATTAATACATTTGTGAATTCGTCAGAATAAGCTTCAGCTCTCGGGAGTTCCTCTGCCGCAATATTAGCCATATCTTTGTACGCGACAATTGATAACACACAAAGACCAACCATTAAAAGAACTTCAAAAATAAAAGTTTTTCTTGAGAAAAATTTTTTAAACTCATTTTGTACGATCTTGACCATTTTAACCAGCCTTTCAGATGATCCTGGTGGACGACAAAGTCAGCCCTTTATTGCCAGATATCCTTATTATTAAATGCCATGATCCCACTAATAGTCAGCAGGACCAGATAAAAACCCAGCGCAATTACTGATTCTGTACTAACTTTTGAGGTGTAAATGAGCGAACCATGGCTTAAAAAATATGTCGGTGTCAAATAAGCATTCTCAAGAATGCTATCCATGCTTAGCGAGAGTATCAGTGAAACGATCCCAACAGAGAATCCTTTTTGGAAATCCCCTAAAAGAATCGAGGCGAGTACCGTTAAAAGGAGGATCGGCAGCAGACCGACCGTTGTCAGGGCGTAGACCTTTGCCATCTCAAGTATTGTCTGGAGAGTGATTCCGGCTGTTCCTCCTTTTAGAAGGCTTATCATTGTGAAAATCACAAAAGTAGCCAGAACTGCCATTATAGAAGAGAAGATAAGCAGCAAAAGTTTGCCGACGAACATCTCATTTTTGCTGACCTTGCAGAGCAGAAAGGACTTGATCATACCATCGGCATATTCTCCGCCCCAGATGGATGCCGCCAGGAGCAGGACCAGGACGGGAACAATGATCTTCATCACCAAAAAAGTGCTATTAAAAAGCATAAAATCAACATAGAATGTTTCAGCCACGTCAATTGGCATGTTGCTGAACTCAACAGCTGCCACCGCGACGCTAATGAGAATAAGGAGCAGGAAGCCCAGAAGGGGAGCCTTGGAATAGTTCAATTTTTCAAATTCAACACGAAGAAATTTGAACATTTTATAGTCCCAGGGCCTTGATATAGTATTCTTCGAGTGTATGACTGCCTTTTGATGCCATCAGTTCGTGCAAGGGGCCGAACGTGATCATTTCGCCTCGATTGATGATCAGGAGCTTGTTGCACATCGCTTCGACTTCGCCGAGGATATGGGAACAAATGATAAAGGTTATATTTTCTGTCTCGGCAAGCTTTTTAATGATGTTGCGGATCTCAATGATGCCTGTCGGGTCGAGCCCGTTGGTCGGCTCATCGAGAATGATCAAGGAAGGCGAGTTCAAAAACGCTCTGGCGATGCCAAGCCTTTGCTTCATGCCCATGGAGTATTTGCCGACCTTCTTGTTCCTGTCATCATACAAATGCACCAAATGGAGAACCTCATCGATGCGGCCTTTGCCAAGACCGTACAAATTGGCGTACAGGGACAGATTCTGATATCCGCTCATATAGGTGTAAAAAGCGGGGGCTTCCACCATCGCGCCGACATTTTCCAGGGCCGAGGCTCTTTCCTGGCGAATATCGTAGCCATTTAGTTTTACGTTTCCTCTGGTCGGCTTGACCAGCCCCAACATCATCTTGATCGTGGTGCTCTTTCCTGCTCCATTTGGGCCTAAAAAGCCCAGGATATCTCTTTTTTCGACAGAGAAGTTGATATTCTTTACGATATCAACCCCCTTAATGTTTTTACTGAGATCTGTTACTTCGACAATATGATCCATGGTCAACTTTCCTTTTTAATACGATTTGATTCCATGCCTTTATTTACGAAACCATCAACCAAAACTATATCATGCGCTTCTGACTGCCACCTTAACTTAACCTAAAGATATTCTTAACTGTATGTATGGTTTGTGGAACGCCCGCGATTGGTTTGGGCTAGGCTCTTGAAGCTGTGATGGTTCGAGAAAAAATGGAATTAGAGCCGAAGGTGTGAAAAATGTTGCGATTTGGTTTATTCGTCTTCGTGCAATTGCTGGGCGATGGCTTCCCATTCATGCAACATTGGCTCGAGGTTGTTCAGGATGTTCTGATAGTCATCCGCCAGTTTTTGATATTTGACGGGATCGCTGGGCGGTTTGGCGAGTTTGGCTTCCAAAAGCCCTTTTTGGGTCTCGGTTTCGTGAATTCGCTCTTCAAGCGCGGCTAACTTCTTCTCCAGCTGCTGGCGTTGGTTGCGGCTCAAGCCTTTTTTAACGACAGGAGTCTCGCGGAAAGAGTCCGTTTTCTCAGGCTCATGTGATATCTGAGCCGAAGCCTGTTCGCGCCCAGCCAGAAACTCGCGATACTCGGAATAGCTACCCTTGTAAACACGCAGGCGTTCTTCATCGGGCACAAGCTCCCAGATCTGGGTCGCCAGCGCGTCGATCAGGTAACGGTCATGCGAGACCAGCAGGATCGTACCAGGATAGTCAGCCAGGACTTTCTGCAAAACTTCCTGTGTGGGCAGGTCGAGATGGTTGGTGGGCTCGTCCAGCAGGAGCAGATTGGCATCCGAAAGCGCCAGTTTTGCCAGCGCCAGCCGCCCTCTTTCGCCGCCGCTAAGCGTCGCGACGCGGTCAAAGACCTGTTCGCCCTGAAAACCATAACGAGCCAGATAGTTGCGCACCTCAGCCGGCAAAAGGTTGGGCATGACTTTGTTGATCTCCTGGATCAGGTCGTTGCTGGGGTCGAGGTCCTCGTGCGCCTGGGCAAAATAGCCCACCTTAAGGCTGGCGCCCAATTCAATTTCACCTCCAAGTGGCGGAAGCTGCCCAAGAATCGTCTTGAGAAATGTGGTCTTGCCCGCTCCATTAGGACCGATCAGCGCCACGCATTCGCCGCGTTCCAAAACCAGATCGGGACTACTGAAGAGCGCTTTGCCTTCATCTTCATAGCCGACGTCCAGGTCGTAGGTGCGCAGGACCAGATCGCCTGAGCGCCCAACAATCTTGAGGCGCAGATGGACTGGTCGGGTATTGCTTTGCGGTGGGGTCAGACGGCTGTCTTCCAACAGGCGCTCCAGACGGCGCTGGCGACCGCGCGCCTGATTGGTGTTTTGAGTGCCCATATTCCGACGGATGTACTCTTCCTGCTTTTCAATGTACTCAGCCTGAGCCTGAAATTCGGCCAGACGGCGGGCATAGCGTTCTTCGCGCTGATGCAGGTAAGCCGTGTAATTGCCGCGATAAACTTCGAGCGAAGGCGTCATTTCCCAGATCACGCGAGCGGTCTGGTCGAGGAAGTAGCGGTCATGCGAAACGATGACCACGGCGCCATTCCAATCACGCAGGTAGGCTTCCAGCCATTCGACAGCATTGATATCAAGGTGGTTGCTGGGTTCGTCCAGGAAGAGGATATCAGGGTCTTCCAATAAAATGCGCGCCAGACGGGCTCGGGTGCGCTGCCCACCGGAAAGCTGCTCGAGGGGACGGTGATGATCGCTCTCCTCGAAACCAAGCCCAGCCAGGGTTTGGCGGATGCGGGCAGTGTAGGTGTAGCCGCCCATCAGGTCAAAGCGATGCTGCAGATTGCCGTAACGCCTGAGGATGTCAGGGTCGCAGTGGGGGTCCTGCATGGCGAATTCGAGCTGTTTGAGCTCATCACCCATTGCCAGCAGCTCCTCAAAAGCGACCAGACAAGAACCCCATAGAGTCCCTTCGGTCTCGTGAACAGCAACCTGGGGGAGGTAACCTACGCGCAGACCTTTGGAGCGGTAGACCGTTCCTTCACTGGGCTCATCTTCGCCTGCCAGGATGCGCAGCAAAGTGGTTTTGCCCACCCCGTTGGTGCCAACGATGGCAATGCGCGCGTTGTGCGGAATGGAAAGCGTGATCCCATCAAAAATATCGACGGGACCAAAAGAGCGAGCCAGATTTTGCGCGGTCAGCAATGCCATAATGGCAAAAGTATACCAGTCAGAAGCGGTTTTTCGCAGAGGTTGAATTAAAAGAAAACAGCGGGCTGCTGGAGCCCGCTGTGTCGGTTGAAAATTGAGATTATCTGCCTTTGAGCATTGATTCGACGAACCAGATCTTCTTGTTGTAGGAAGCGACTTCGTCTTCCATCATAGCAACCAGGTTGAACTCGTCATTTTCCTCAGCTTCTTTGCGGACCTCAATTGCCAGGTCGCGCATCAGATTGAGGTCGCTCAGGACGATATCATAGGTTTCTGCGACATTGTAATCTTTGCTTTCGATCTCTTTGATGGTCGCGATTTCAAGATATTCCTTCATGGAAGCTCTGGGATAGTCGCCCACCATCTTCTGATATTCGGCGAATTCATCATATTTTTCGAAAACTTCGTCGTACATTTCCTCGAGGTATTCGTGAACTTGCTTGAAGGTCTTTCCGACAACGTTCCAGTGGAGGTTGTGTAATTTTACAAAATTGACTGCTAAGTTTGCCAGGTAAACATCTAATTTTTTGGTCATGATCATTTTCCTTTCGGTTTTTATTATTGTTAGCTACATTATAGGGGCTGCAACAAAGAAAAGCCAGTTTTTGTAAGGGTTTTATTATTAGAAATTGGTTAGAAAAACAAATAGTAAAGCATTTTGTCTTTCGCGCATTAATAAAGTATGATGCTGGGTACTGTCATGTCAGCCAAAATCTAAGTCACGTAAAATATTGGCGAAAGACCATGGGATACCCATATGGGCACAGGTGTCTCCCCCTACCTCTCAATATGAAATGTTATTAGAACGAGTCCTGTGTCCTTAGATATAGATGATATACAAGGTTATGACAACTGGTTTAACCCTACAAATTACCGGATTCTCGCGTAGGTCGTGACAAAGTGCTCGTTAGGGTATTGAGAAAAGTGGCTATGTGCCACTTTTCTCAATCCGACGTCCAGTAAGCTGGACTTATTTCATATCCATTGAAGGTTGAATCTAGCAGAGGTCACTGACTTACGCTTTGATCATAAGATCCTACTCTTGCCATTCAAGACAGCATCTACAATTATTTACATAAGACCATGCGTGAATTAGATGCATCCTGCCATTTGAGGTCGCATTGCTACCCCCATGTCACGCTGCATTCGTCTTCTTTAACCACGATCTTCACTGTCAATTCATGTCCGCCCGACTCGATACACAATTGAGCTTCAGTACCATCTTTGGAGGTCGAGATCAGTTTCCAGCTTGCATCTGTCAGCCAACTGTTCTCCTGCCTGAATTGAGCCAGTTCCCGCAGCAGCGCCGCGGTTGGCGTATCTGTCGGCTGATCCCAAGGCATAGGCACCCGTCCCTCATCAAAGCCAATGCCCCCCTTGGCGTGGATGGAACGTTTTTGAGAGAGGGGGATCTCGCTGCCGTAATAGACGATCGGTGCTTCGGGCAGCAGGTACAAAAGCCTCAAAGCAGCATGGAGGGATTCGAGCTTTTCTTCAGCGGTAAAAATGAAGCGGTTCATATCATGGTTATCAATGAAGGCTGGTCGGCTAAAGCCTGCCGGGAACCCAACCCTCGAAGCGCACAGATAGCTAGCTAACTCTGCCGCCGGGCGAGTACGCAAGGCAAAGGTTTCGCGCAAGATCTGGCAGGTCAGGAAATCGAGCGTGCCGTGCATGCTGCCGGAAAACTGAGCTTGTTCCTCCACTGGCGCGACCACTTCCCCAAAAGTCCAGCATTGCGGGTTGCGCTTCAGACAAACGCGTTGAAAATCGACCCAGAAATCGCGGTCGGGCCCATTGGCGTAATCCAGTCGGTAGCCATCAACGCCCAGTTCCAGCCAATAAGCCGCCGCCTCGAGCAGATGTTGGCGCGCCGGGCTGCCGAAACGCAGGTTCAATTTGGGCATGCCGGGCACGCCAAAGAAGCATCTGTAAGTTTTGGGCCAGCGTTTCCAGTAAAACCAGTCATGGTGCGGGTCTTTTTTGGACTGGGTCGCGGCGAGGAAAGCGTTGTGCTCGTTTGAGCAGTGATTGGCGACAAAATCGAGCATCAGGCGCATGCCCCGTTGGTGGGTCTGATCGATCAGCTCCCGCAGATCCTGTTTGCTCCCGAAGCGCGGCTCGATCTCAAAGTAATCGCTGATGTCGTATCCATGGTGGGAGGGACTGCGAAATATGGGCGTGAGCCAGATGGTGTTGAAGCCAAGCTTTTGGATATGGTCCAGCTTCTCGGTCACGCCAAGGATCGTTCCGCCAAAGGGTTTACATAAGTCTTCGGTTTGCAGCCATCGGCGACCCTCGCCCGGGTTGAAGCGGTCAACAAAGATCTGATAAATCCGCGCCCCTTTTGCCCAATCCGGCACGAGGTTTTTTGTGGTGCTCCAGCGGGCAAATTGGGTGGCTTCCGACGCTTCCTGGACATTGTTATCCGCATATTGCCTGCTGCCGTCCGCCAGCTGCGCATAGATCTGGTAACGAATGAGGTCTTCGTCCTGCAGGGTGAGTTTTGTTTTCCATTCTTTCTGCCAGGCCCAGCTGATGGAGTCCCATTTTTGCCCTGACTCTTTCAACTCCGTTCTATTGACGGTCTGCCAATCATCGATCGACCAATCCATTTGGACCGAGAGGACGGGCAGCTTGCTTTCGGTAGCGGCGAAGACGGTAAAATCTACACTCGCAGTTGTTTCAACAAGTTCAACACGATCCCAGTGATGCACCCCAGAAAATCGTTGGGCGTGATATTTCAGGTTCTTTGGGGATTTCTCAAGATCTCCAAAAATATGGTCAGGATATAGGGGATTCTTTGTTTTCATTTGTATCTCCTCCACCAAGGCTAATCCATTTTACCGCAGCAATGGATTGCTCCACAAAATTGCAGACTTCCGACTATAATCCATGCGATGGATAAAGAAAAACAAGCTTTTGAGAAGATCCCGGGGGAAGCGATCCTACTGTTCACTGCCATTATCTGGGGCACCGGCTTTGTCTCCCAGCGCAAAGCCATGGAGGGCATGCAGCCCTTCGCCTTCATTGCCTTACGCTTCCTGATGGGCTGCCTGGTACTGCTGCCCTTACTCATTTTCCATTGGAGGAAAGGCGATCATAAGGATAAGAACCAGGCTCAAAAACAACGAGTCATTCTTGACAGCATTCTGCCAAGTTTTGCCTGCGGTCTCTTCCTCTTTTTGGGAACAACTTTTCAACAGATCGGCATCGTTACAACCACCGCAGCTAAAGCGGGCTTTATCACTTCGCTCTATCTGGTGCTGGTGCCTCTTCTGGGCATCTTCATGGGCAAAAAGGTCAACCTGTGGGTTTGGCTTGGCGTGGTGCTGGCCCTGGTCGGGGTTTATTTTCTATCCGTTGGTATTGATGCCAGCCTGCAAAAAGGCGATCTTTACCTGTTGGTCGGGGCTTTATTCTGGGCTTTTCAGATACTGACGGTCGATCATTTCAGTAACAAAACGGATAATCTCCACCTTTCTTTTGGTCAATTCGCGGTCACGTCCCTGTTTGGGTTTGTGGCAGTATTCTTTACGGAAAGCCTGCCGCTGATCAAGAACTCCTCCGCGATCCTGCCTTTGGTCTATTCCGGGGTTGTGGCAGTGGGCATCGCCTTTACCCTGCAGGTGTTTGGGCAAAGACGGGTCAATCCAGCCCTGGCTTCCCTGATCATGGGGCTGGAAGCGGTTTTTGCGGTGATCGGAGGGATGCTCTTTTTGGGCGAACGCCTCACGGCGCGCGAGTGGCTTGGCTGCGCGATCATGCTCGCGGCTGTTTTGTTGGTGCAGCTCAAAGGACAGCAGAAAAAAGAACAAACCGCACAAGAACTAGTTTAAGTTGGATGTCGGGTTGGCAAAGGCATTACCCAAAGGGCACAGGTACCCAAAGGGTAGAAAACGCACCCAGACCTACCAGATTGTGCTCAGGACGCAAGATCCACCCCTCATCCGCCCCTTAAAAAGCGATCCTAACGGGCACATCATCTCGCCCTTGTATATTGAGACTACAATGGTGGAAAGTAAAAAGCACCATTCAGGAGAGTGAGGGTGAATCCGTTCTCGCCCTTGGGAGAAAAGCCCGTAATGTAGATTGAGATCCCCTCACTTATCTTTTTCAAGCGCAGTTCGAACGGTATCTGGAGCATAGAAGCTCGTATTTGCAAGGCCGAACCAAGGCTTCCCTGAATGGCACTATCCATTAGTTTAGCACAGGAGGAGCGCCAAATGAAAACCCAAAAAGCAGTAGTAGGGATCGACATCTCAAAGGCAAATTTTGATGTTTGTATTCGTCGTAAAAAGCAAGAGAAACACGCGGTGTTTGAGAACCATAAACAAGGACATCAGGCCTTCATCAAATGGCTGAAAAAAGAGGGTATGAAACAGGGAGATATCTGCATGGAAGCCACAGGCTCCTTATGGCAGGATCTAGCAGAAAGATTGTATGAAGAAGGATATCAGGTGTTTGTGGTGAATCCATATCGGATCAAAAAGTTTCGGGAACATCACCTTCACAGGAACAAGACAGATATGGATGATGCGAGATTAATCGCCCAATTTTGTCAGAAGGAAGCCGAAGAAATGACGTTTTGGCGCCCAATGAGCGAGGAAAACAAGGAATTACGCGCAATGGTGAGGCGATTGGACGAATTGAAGCAGATGAAGCAAAATGATGAACTGCGTCTCAAGGATGGGGTTAGGAATACGGTCGTACTTCAGGATTTGATGGAGCATATAGCCTGGTTAAAACAGCGTATAAGGGATCTGGAAATGAGGATCGATGAGCACATAGCCAGGTGTCCAAAAATAAAGAGGAATATGCGACTATTGATAACGATTCCTGGGATTGGGAAGACAACAGCGATCATCATATTGGCAGAGGTAGAGTACATCGGAGATTTCTACAAGGCCTCCCATTTTGCTGCATATTGTGGATTGAATCCGACCAGGAATACATCGGGCACTTCGGTGTGGAAGCAAAGTAAGGTAAGCAAGCAAGGCAGGTCTGGGTTGAGAAAGTGTTTCTATATGCCAGCTTTGGTTGCCTTGAAACACAATCCGATGATTATGGAGTTGGATAAAAGGATGACAGCGTCAGGTCATGCAAAGATGGAGATTGTTGTAGCGGCAATGAAGAAATTGGCGCATCAGGTTTATGGGGTATTGAAGAATCAAACCCCATTTGACCCTGATTATGCTGCCAAATTCTCAATTACCTCTTGACATTCAAGACGGTATCTACGAGACGGATTTTGAGGACTGTTTCGTAGCAAGCTACGGGGAAATGCCCTCATTCTTATTATATAGTATTAATGC
>JBMNVH010000025.1:0-29743 GCA_050946715.1 Anaerolineaceae bacterium
CGTCTATAGTCCTTTTTAATACAAATTGTAAAAATGGTGAGTGTGAAAATAATTTTCATCCATCCTATACAGAGTTAGTAGAAGAATTCAGTGAATCTGAATATTTCGAGATAAATGATGAATGGATCTATCTTGAAAATGGATATGAATTTACATGGTTCAGTTATAAAATGGCTCAAGAAGATTTGAAAGGTGTTTTGGAAAGCATTAGTTGGACTGGTTTGGAAGCACCTGAAAATCCGAGTGTAACAGTCGTAAAAATTAGATTCGCTAATAGTATAACGACGGCACTTATTCTTAATGAAGAAAGAAGCTATTTTGGACAATTTGAAGCAGAAGAAATTGTTAAAAGCATAAGACTAAGAAATAATAACTGAATGATTTTGACAACGATAAAGAGTGGAACTTATCAGGTTTTTTGATTTCACTACTGAATAGTCGATGACGAGAAATGAAATGATATCGAAAACATGTAATTTAAGATTGTCCTTCATCATTTCTCTGATGATTACAATTCTACTGATTTCCTCTTGTAACCCCCGTGGCTCTGTTGAACCTTCGACTTCCCTTCCCAAAGAAATAAATAACAGCAAAAACTCATTTACCACTACACAAGAAGATCAAACAACAACTCCTGACCGATCATCCCCACTAGAGGCAGATGGAATAATTGTATTCATTGCTGCTTCCAGGTCAGATAAGCCCAATTACGAAATATTTTTGACCACGCCGGAGGGGCTTATATTTTCCCGATTATATGGAAGTTTTTACGGGCAAATTGCTTTAAATAATGATGAAGATCTGATTGCGACCCGATGTGGCTATCAGAATGACAATCTGTGTATTTTAGATCTTGAACAAGCAATCGATCATTCTCATTTCCCAATGGAGCCAATTGGAAACCGAGATCCCCTGGTTCAGAAGATCGAATTACCAAATAGCTGTAAATGGACTGAACAAAAACAAAGGCACATCAAGTCTATTTCATGGTCAAGAGATGGAGATGTTATTCTGGTATGTTCAGACCATATAGAAGGACTTAATTCAGAAGTTTGGGTTCTTTCGCGTGACGGGAAAATGGAAAAATGGAGCGAAAGCCAGAGTATGGGTGTTGTACGGGTTATTCCCTCTCCAGTTGATGATCAATATATAGTAAATTACGGGCATATCAATGACTTGAGAGATGAGCAGGGGCAAAAAATATCAAATTTGCCTGATGGAATAAATCATTCATGGTCACCTGACGGCAAAAGAATAGCTTATTTTGCACTAACCAACTCACCGCGCAGCGGCCTGGCTGTTTTTGATCTTGAGACCAATGAGGAATGGTGGTTGTACCGACAGCCGGAAGATGGTGGTACGGTTGAAGAGTTTCTGTGTGTCGTTTGCGAAGGCAATCAATATGGCGGGATATCCTGGTCCCCGGATGGAAACAAGCTTGTATTTTCGGCTACCCATATGGGTGGGAACGTTACGGCATTGTTCATCGCAGATTTGGAAACAAAAACTATTTCATACCTGATTCCTGCACTCAACATTCTGGACAGGCTCGGCTCACCTGTCTGGAGTTCGATTGAATATAAATAGTTTTTATTAGAGTTTATTGACCAGCTTAATAAAGCTTAGTTGGTGAAAACAGGCACCTTTGTAGAGAATTGTCACTGCGAGCTCTGAAAGGGCGTGGCAGTCTGCAATTAAACCTCTTTTGTTTCTTCATCAAACAATCATTGATTAAAGGCAGATCGCCACGTCGCCCTAAAGGGCTCCTCGCGATGACAACCTGGCGACTGCATCACCCAACACCTTTACTTGCAACGTAAAGCAAGATGTCTTGCGCACTGCGAGCCCTGAAAGGTTGTGGCAGTCTGCAATTAAACCTCTTTTGTTTCTTCATCATACAATCATTGATTAAAGGCAGATCGCCATGTCGCCCCAGAGGGCTCCTCGCGATGACAACCTGGCAACAGCATCACCCAATACCTTTACTTGCAACGTAAAGCAAGATGGCTTGCGCACTGGTAACTTGTAAGAGGCTTTGGTGCGCGTGGAGGCGCACAAAACAGGCAAATCCTCTAAAAAAGCATAGGGGTACGCAAATTTAAGCATAAAAGCATAAAAGCTAAGCCATGAGGAAGGTTCCCAAGGGTAGGTAAGTACTTCTTTGTGAAAGAAAGGAGTTTGGACCACATTAGGGCATTTGCGGGGCTGATTTCGCTTTGCCAGGATAAGTGCGGGTAAAATAAAGAGGTAAGAATTGTTGAAATGACTGTTTTGGGTAGGTTCATGAAGGGAGAAGATCATGCAATATAGAAAGTTTGGGAATACGGGTTATGAGCCCTCAGCTTTGGGCTTTGGTTGTATGCGTTTGCCGCTGCTGCCGGGCGACGATAAGAAAGTCGATGAAGAAGAAGCCAAACGCATGGTTCGCTACGCCATCGACCAGGGCGTCAATTATGTCGATACCGCCTGGTCCTACCACCAGAGCGAAGGTGAGCCCATCGTCGGGCGGATCCTGCAGGACGGCTACCGGGAACGCGTGGCGCTGGCGACCAAAATGCCTTCCTGGCTGATCGAGAAGCGGGAAGATTTTGACTATTACTTCTTTAAGCAGCTGGAACGCCTGCAGACCGATCATATCGATTTTTACCTTTTGCATACGCTCAATCAGGCTTACTGGGACAATTATGTGGAACTCAAGGTCTTCGATTGGGCAGAAAAACAGTTGGCAGACGGCCGCATTTGCAAGCTGGGGTTCTCCTTCCATGACCATCTCTCGGTTTTTGAGCAGATCCTGAAAGGATATGACCACTGGAGTTTCTGCCAGATCCAATACAACTATATGGATGTCGAATTTCAGGCAGGTCAGCGCGGTCTGAAAATGGCGGCTGAGCGCGGTCTGGGCGTGGTGATCATGGAGCCGCTCAGAGGCGGCAGCCTGGCAAAGGATCCCCCTCCCGCTCCGGTCAAAGCTGTCTGGGATCAGGCGGATGTGGACTGGAAGCCGGCGGAATGGGGTTTGCAATGGCTTTGGAATCAACCCGAGGTCAGTGTGGTGCTCTCGGGCATGTCAACGATGGAGCATGTCAAAGAGAATTTGACCAGCGCCGGACGTTCGGGCGTGAACAGCTTGAGCGCGGAGCAATGTCAGGTCATGAAAGACGTTCAGCAAGCCTGGAAGGGCCTGGCTCCGGTGGCGTGTACGCATTGCGAATATTGCCTGCCTTGCCCGAATGGGGTGCAGATCCCGCAAATCTTTGAGATCTACAATAACGCGGTGATCTATGATAACCAAATACGAGGTCAGCGCCAGTATCAGAATCAGATCCCGGAGGAAGCTCGCGCGGATAACTGCGTGGAATGTGGGGCCTGTGAATCCCTTTGCCCGCAGGCGCTGACGATCATCGACTATCTCAAGGACGCGCACGCATCCCTGAGCGAGGGTTAGGCCTTGCAAGAGAGCGCTCCAATCGATAATATGCCTGTTGATGAGGAAAAAAAAGAGCGAGCCTGGACGATCGGGCTGACGGTCAGCCTGCTGGTACTGCTCGGAATCTGGCTGGGGGTAACACCCACGGGGTGGTGGGAGAAGATCCGCCTGTTGGGTTACGCGGTCTGCCATCAGATCGAGGCGCGCAGTTTCTTTTATCATGACATGCAGTCGCCACTGTGCGCGCGCTGCACCGGCATGTATCTGGGCGGTGTGCTGAGCGTGGCTTTTCAGGCGCGGATGGGACGCAGAGGCAAGTTCCCGCCAGTTTGGGTGATGGTCATCTTAGGCTTGCTGTTTTTGTGGTTTGGGCTGGACGGCCTGAATTCTTTTCTGCATTTCTTCCCCGCTTTTATTCATGGCTATCAACCAACAAATCTTCTCCGCCTGGTCACCGGCACGGGGGTCGGACTGGGGATCGGGGCAATTTTGACGCCGCTCTTCAACCAGACCGCCTGGGCGGATTGGATCAACGAGAGCTTTTTTGAGAAGTGGTGGTCATTTTTTGTTTTGGTGCTGGTGCTTGGCTTGATGGTTTGGGGCGTCTATAGCCAGACCGCGGTGGTGCTTTTGCCGGCGATGCTGCTTTCGGGTCTGAGCGTTTTGTTTCTGCTGGGGGCGGTGCATACGGTTCTGGCTTTGATGATCTTAAAGCGCAGCAATAAGCAGGTGAACTGGCAGCAGATGCGCGTGCCGGTTTTGTTGGGCCTGAACGTGGCAATGGCGCAAATTTTGGCGACCAGTTTGTTGAGATTTTGGCTAACGGGTACCTGGCAGGGCCTTGGGTTTTAGGGATACATGAGATGTAGGCCGGATTCTCTCGGAATCCGGCATGAGAAAGTCGATCCGATGATGTTGGGTTGAAACTGTCATATTGGACAGCCCCAATCTTTGCCGGATTGAACTCTTAGGAAAAACACCCGAGGGCAAGCTAAACAATACCCAAAGGGCACGATATTTGGCAAACGAGTTTGTGCTGCGGGCTACCCCTCATCCGCCCTTCGGGCACCTTCTCCCCGGGGAGAAGGCTTTTGACATCACTCCGATATTCAGAGCGCAAGCAGCTCCGGCTTCGCCGCATCTTAAGCCTTCTACTTTAGGAGAAGGGGGACCACGTAGTGGTGGATGAGGCGGTGTGCGTACTGGTTTTATGCTGTTGTTGTGTAATGTGATTGCCTGGCTTGAACTTCGAGAAAGATGATCGCAATTCCCTTAAGGCGCGATGTCTAGTTAACGGCTATTATGTCGGGTTGACAAGCGCAACCCGACCTACAAGCTTCGCAAGCCGGATTGAACATTACAATCCGGCCTACACCAGCTCGGCAATATCCTGACGGGTACAGGCGAGCAAAAGATGGCTGCGCAAGCCGGATTGAACCCTTGAGAAATGCACCCAAGGGCAGGCAACGCAACACCCAAAGGGCACGATGTCCGGCCTACAAGGTACTTACATCCTTATATTATCTACGGTTGACATCCCGAAATTTGACTATAATTACTTCAGTTGGGAAGCAATTCACCCAGCAGGAGGTCTTATTATGACAGAAATTATTGGAGGAGTGCTTGGGGCGTTTGGTCTATCGGCTTCAGCCGGTCTGAACGCCTATATCCCACTCCTCGTTGTTTCGCTTTTGGCGAAGTTTACCAACCTGATCGAGCTGGCAGAACCCTGGAGCGCCCTGGAAAGCTGGTGGGTGATCGGGGTGCTGGCAGTGCTTGGCACAATTGAAATTGTTGCTGATAAAGTACCGGCGGTTGATCAGGTCAATGACGTGATCCAAAGCCTTGTGCGTCCGATCGCGGGGGCGATCTTGTTCGCGACCAGCGCGAGAACGATCACGGATGTCCACCCGGTTTTGTCGATGATCTGCGGTTTGCTGGTGGCAGGTTCGGTACACGCGGCGAAATCCTTCCTGGCGCGACCGGTGATTGAAGCGAGCACAGCCGGGGTCGGGACGCCTGTCGTGAGCACAATTGAAGATGTTTTAGTGACGATCATATCTGTTTTGGCTGTTGTTCTGCCAGTATTGATGGCAATTCTGATGGTCTTGCTCATCTGGTGGATCGTTCATTTGGTAAAAAAGCTTAAGCCCAAAAAGCCGGAAACGATCGCCGGAGAGGCTTGAGCCTTATAATAAAGAGAGGAAAAGATGACAGAAAATCAAGTGTATACCCATAAAGAAGAAGCGCGCACTTCGGTCTGGGCTGTGATCAGCCTTATCAGCGGAATTGCGAATTTTCTCGTCCTGCCCTTTTTTGGCGCGATTGCCGCATTGATCAGCGGTTATGTTGCCAAAGGCGAGATTGAGGAAAGCGATGGTAGAATTGACGGCGATAGCCTGGCTAAGGCTGGCATTATCCTGGGCTGGCTGGGAGTCGCCTTTAGTGTTCTCACTTTTTGCCTAACGGTGTTGACTATCGTTGGGCTAATTGGTGGTAGTATTTTATTGACCGGGCCTTTTGTTAACTGGCTCCAGCAAATTCCTAGTTATTGAGAGGTAATTATCTAATGAGTGATCAAAATTATCAAAACCCAAATGATGGTTGGAATGAAGTTCCAAGCCAGGCACCCATTCCACCCCAACAACCTATTCCTCCGGCACAGCCAATCCCGCCACAGCCATACGCCAGCGACTTTGTCGAGCCCGCGCCTGTGGCATCCGAGCAGTTTGTGCCTGTCGAAGAAAGTCAACAACCAGCTCCGACTCCTCCAACAGTGCCGGTATATGACCCGGTGAAGGAAGAGCAGGACCCCTACGTGTCTGTCAATCCGACCGCGCCGGCTTACACTTCGGCTCCGTCCTACACAGATCCTGCCCCGGCTTATCAGCCGCCGGAAAAGAAGAAAAAGAGTGGTTGGGTTATTGCTCTGATCATTATCCTGGTCCTGTGTCTTTGCGTCCTGATTATTGTGGGTGTGATCGCAGCTTTGGTTGCCAGCGGAAAATACGAAATTCAGTGGTCCTACCAATTGCTGGACGTTCTTGCACAATTTGTTTAAGTGATCTTTGAGTAATAAAAAGAAGCTGTAGTTTTTAAGACAGCTTCTTTTTATATGCTTTTGATGTGCTACGGCTTAATTAGGCAGACACTGGATATCTTCCTCCTGCCAGTGTATCAATATCTCTTCCCCCGGCTGGAAGGCTTGTTTGGCATGAACAAACAGGCTTTGCCCTTTGGTTTTTACTTCCAGACGATAATAGTCCCTGAAAAAGACACAATCCAGCACCTGAGCTGAAATGTTTAGCACCTTTTCCTGTGCCTGAAAAGCGATGTGAGCGTCTTCTGGTCTTAATAAGAGACTGAATTGCTCCCCTTTTTGAAAGCTTTCAGGGCAAGGCGGAGCCAGGGTGCCAAGTTCAGTTTGAATTTGCCCGTTCTCCGATCGAGAGGCAGGGATCAGGTTTCCCAAACCCAAAAATGAAGCGACCCAGGCGTTGGCGGGCTGGCGAAAGACCTCTTCAGGGCTGCCTTTCTGGATCAGACGTCCCTCATGCAGGAGCAAGAGTCGGTCTGCCAGGGCGAAGGCTTCTTCCTGGTCGTGGGTGACGTAGATGACCGGTTTTTGGCTGGCGCGCAGGCTTTGGCGCAGGTCGTTGAGCAACTCGGTGCGCAGATTATGATCAAGCGCGCCCAGCGGTTCGTCGAGCATGAGCAAACGCGGGTCAGGCGCCAGAGCGCGAGCCAGGGCGACGCGCTGCTGCTCGCCGCCGGAGAGTTCGGTAACAGGACGATCGGCGAAACTGAGCATGCGGATGCTTTCGAGGCTTTGCCTGACGATCTGGTCAATTTCTTCCTTTGGGCGTTGAGCCATTCTCAAGCCAAAAGCGACATTTTCCTTTACGGTCTTATGAGGAAAGAGTGCGTAATCCTGAAACATGAGCCCAAATCCACGTTGGTGAGGCGGCAGTGCGGTGATGTCCTGCCTGTCCCAAAAAATGCGACCGGAGGCGGGTTCTTCCAGCCCGGCGATAATGCGCAGCATGGTGCTTTTGCCGCTGCCGGAAGGACCCAAGAGGCAAACCAGCTCGCCCTGCGCGACCTCAAAAGAAAGCCCGTTGAGCAGAGGCAGGTCTTCATATTCCTTGTAGATATCTTTTACTTCTAACATTAAAAAAGCTCCTCACCGGGTAAACGGATTTTTTCGATCAAAAGACTGCCAGCCGCGCTGGTGATCAGTAGCAAGGTGGACATTGCCAGGGCCTGCCCGTAGTTGAGAGCGCCGGGCTGTGAGATATAGCGGAAGATCAGGGTCGGGATCGTGGGCGTCTGCGCGCTGCTGAGAAAGCTGGAGGCGCCAAATTCGCCCAGGGAGATCGTAAAAGAAAATGCCAGGCTGACGATGATCGCACGCAACAAAATGGGCAGGTCGACCTCACGGAAAACGCGCCAGGGGTTCGCGCCCATGGATTGGGCGGCTTCCCGCAGTGACGCGGGAATGGCGCGGATGGCGGGCAGGATCGTGCGCACGACGAAAGGCAGCGCGATGAGCGAGTGCGCGATGGGGATTAGGATCGGGAAGCGCCCGCCCACCCAGGCGGCACGGTTGAAGCTGATCAGGAATCCCAGACCGAGGATGACCGCGCTGGCGCCCAGAGGGAGCATGAAAAGAGGTTCAAGGAAGCGGGTAAGACGCCCTGAACCAGCCAAAGCATAGGCAGAAAGCAACCCCAGGATGCTTGCGATCAGCATGGTAAGGAGAGAGAAGACCAGCGAGTTGCGAATGGCAGCCAGCGGGTTGGCGTAGAAAACCGAACCGCTGCGATTCTGAAAAAGCTCTGTGTAGTAGCGCAAGGTGAAACCGGTTTCGATTTCACCCCGTTCTCCGCGGTCAGCTTCCATCGTGACAAAAGAACGTGAGACCAGGCTCAGGATCGGCGCGACGAACAAGATCAGCAGGAGGGCAACCGATATTGCGACATAGATTTTTTGAAGTTTTGTTTTTGCTTTGACCCTTGTTTTGCTTTCAGCGCTGAGAGCGGCTTTGCCGTAGCGGGGTGTGCTGATCCGGTTCTGTAAAGATGTGATCAGAAGCGTGATCGTCAGTTGGATAATGGAAAGCAGACCCGCCATGGGAAGATTGAAGCGGTTCATGGCCTGATTGTAAATTTCGACTTCGAGCGTTGCGTATTGCGGCCCACCCAACATCAACACGACGCCAAAACTGGTGAAATCGAAGAGGAAGACCAGCAGCGTCGCGCTGAGGATCGAGGGCATCAGCAGAGGAAGCGAAACTTCCTTGAAGACGCGCCAGGGCTTCGCCCCGAGCACCTGGGCAGCTTCTTCAAAATGGGGGTTGAGACGCGTGATGCCGTTTTCGACCATGCGAATGACGATGGAGGTGTTGTAAAAAACATGGGCGAGCAGAATGGCGGGCAGGCTGTTGAGCAGGCTCAGAGGCGGGTTGGGAAGGTTAAAAAGATTCATCAGGATCAAATTGAGCCAGCCGCGGGGGCCCAGAAGCGCGTTGAATGCGGTCGCGACGACGACGGTCGGCAGAATAAAGGGCAGCAAGCTCAAGGCACGCAGCGCTTTACGCCCTGGAAAATCGAATTTCGCAAAAAGGTAAGCGGCGGGCAAACCAATGATCAAGGTCAGGATGGTGGAAAGAAAAGCCTGCCAGAGCGTGAAAAGCAGGGGACGGAGCAGCGTGTCGAGGCTGAAAAACTGCCAGCCCTGATCGAAGCGATCAGAAAATACAAGCCTGAATATATTGAGCAGGGGCTGGTAGAAAAAGACCGCCAAAAAAACCAGCGGGATCAGCCAGAGCAGCCAGGTGGTGATTTTCGATCGCTTCATGTTTTCGCGCTTAGTTAATGACGGTTTCCGTCCAGTCGTTGATCCACTGATCACGGTTTTGGGCGATCAGGGCAGGATCGAGCGTGCCGGTCACTTCGGGGATCTGACTGGCGGTGACGAAATCTTCAGGCAAGACCGCCTCGGGCAGGACGGGGAAAACGAACATTTGCATGGGGACGTCTTCCTGAAATTCCTTACTGAAGAGAAAATCGACAAATTTTTCAGCCAGCTCGCGATTAGGGCTGTTCTTGAGGATGCCAACAAATTCGACCTGCCGCCAGCACATCCCTGGCGCGACCAGTGAGGCGGTCGGGGATTCGCTTAGCTCGGTTTGGGCGTAGATCAGCTCCGCGGCTGGGCTGGAAGCATAGGACACGACCATCGGCTGAGGACCTTTGCCGGAAGAGCCGGAAAAATTGGTGTAGTATGCGGTTTCCCAGTCCGAAACGACCGCGACCTGATTCTCTCGCATGGCCTGCCACCAGCTGAGCCAGCCCTTCTCGCCAAATTCAGCGATCGTCGCGAACATGAAAGCAAGACCAGGGGAACTGGTGGCTGGGTTTTCGACGACCAGCAAGCCTTTGTATTCCGGCTTTGTCAGATCCTGCAGGGAAGTAGGCAATGCCAGGTTGTTTTCTTTGAAGTAAGCTTTGTCGTAGTTGATGCATACGTCACCGTAATCAACCGGCAGAACTTTGCTGCTCGGATCAAGCTGAAACTCTGTCGGAATATTTGCGAGGGCTTCGGGTTGATAGGGCTCGAAAAGATCTTGTTCCAAAGCACGGGAAAGGAAGGTGTTGTCGAGCCCATAGAAAACGTCCGCCTCGGGCAGGTCGTTGTTGACGGAGGTCAGGATCAGACGGTTTAAGACTGAGCCCGTGTCGCCGCCCTGGATGAAGACCAGTTTGGCGTTATTGGTCTCCTCAAACTGCGTGACGAGTTCACTTGAGACCGAGAAGCTGTCATGCGTTATGACGGTCAGGGTTTGGGGAGCAGCGAGATCGGTGCTTGGCTGGCAGGCAGCAAGTAGAAAGATAAGGGTAAACAGGATCAGAATTGCTTTTTTGAACATGGTTCTCCTATTCTTGAGTGGGGGTGTGAACAAGCAGGATTTGCCCGCTTTGGAGACTGACAGTAATTTCGCCGCCAAGGGCGACGTTGCTGAGCCCGCGTGTGCCGTAGGGCAACAAGGTTTCATTGTCTAATGGATAAGCCAGATTGGCAGTGGTCACGCCAAGGGCTGAGCCTTGCCAGGGAATCAGCGAGATCAGGTCACCCGGCAGGGTTTTGAGCGTGATTGACTGCGTGAGGGGGTAAAAAATGCTGCTTTGGTCGGTCATTTTGACTTGAGCGTGATGGAGTGCCGGGTGAAAGAGCAAGCTCAGATTGCTGAGGAGATGGTCAACGCGACCGCCGCCGGCGTTCGCGATGGTCAGATCGCTGTAACCGCGCTTCAGGGCTTCGAGCAAAGCCAGCTCGAGGTCGGATTCGTCTTTTTCAGCTTTGAAGCGCAGAATTTCCACGTCCTGGTCAATGCAGGCTTGCAGCTCTTGGCTTGTGATCGAGTCGAGATCGCCAATGAGCAGGTCAGGGAAGCGCTTGAGCGCCAGGAGGTGTCGCAGACCGCCATCGACCGCAATCAGGAAGTCGTGATTTGAAATTAAGTCGCCTAGATTTCTCTGGGGGTCGCCATTGGCAACCAGAAGTGCAGATCTTTCATTTTTCATCAAAAAACCCTCCGATGGGAGGGCTGCGAATGGTTTTTGATAAGCATCCCTCCGCCGGCATTATCCGGATCAGGTGTGCGGGTCGGACCTTGCGGTCCCTCTCAGCCTTACGGCTCCCCGTGTGTTTGTTAGGCTAATGATACCACATTAAAGGAGGGTTAATGAAAGAGTTAAATCACAGGGCAAACATATCTAAATATAGATCAGTTTTATTTGAATCAAGTGTAAATACGAACATTAGCTCGATTTTTTTAGATTAGCTTAGAAAAAATGAATCTAAAATTTAAAACTTCTCTCAGGGAATCATCACATCGTGCCCTCTGGGTATTGCGAGCCCCTTAAGGGGCGCCTGTGCCCGTCAGGGTATAGCAATCTGCAGTTAATCAGTTTTCCATTCCATTTTTGTATAGCAAGGGCTCTAAGGCAGATCGCCACGTCGCCCTAAAGGGCTCCTCGCGATGACAACCAGGCAATACCACCACATATATCAATCTAACATAGTGAAATTGGCATGAGAGGTGCCTGAAAATCCTCAAGGAAGCTTGATTTAGGCAATTTAGATTTGTTTGCCCTGAGTTAAATCAATCTCATGGCATCCTGAATTGATGTATGGAAAGCGACGCGTCTGCAAATGGGATAAAGGACGTTTTTAGATCAAGACCGGATGCTCAAAAAATGTGAAAACAAAAAGAGGCTGCACCAAACAGCCTCCATGATCGATCATTCTCACTAGAAATTATTCTGTAAACGAAAGATCAACTTCGTTCTTGAAATCCTGAAAAGATTGTCCCAGTTCGACCGCTTTTTTGACCTTCAGGTCCAATCCGGTCTTTCCGATCAGGTTAGCGCCGACGATGACATCATCGCGCAGCAAAAGGCTGGCGTATTTCTCTCCATCCCGCCATGTGATCAGGCGGTCACTCTCCAGCGTAGGTGAAAACTGCCCGATGCTGAAGAGATCAATGCCCAGGACCTTTAGTTTTGTTGAGGGCGCGTCGGCCTGGAAGACTGCCGGGTCGCCAAAGGCGTTTTTTCCGGCAACCTCACCCTGCTTTTTAGCGGGGATCCACAAGCCGTAGCAGATGCCCTCAAATTCGCAAACATCTCCCGCGGCGAAAATGTCCACCATGGAAGTTCGCATGTGCTGGTCAACCACAACCCCGCGATTGACCGCAAGCCCGGCTTGCTTTGCCAGGCTGAGGTTGGGTCGTACGCCCGCGCTGATCAAAACCAGGTCAGCGGGGATCAGGCTGCCATCGTCGAGCTCGACAGCTTCCACGGAGCCAGAGCCAGTAATTTGTTTGACCTTCGCAGGCACAATGACGCGGATGCCAAGCTTTTCGATCTCTTTTTGCAAAATAAGCGCGGCTTCCTTGCCCAACTGGCGGGGTAGGAGCCAATCGAGCGCTTCCAGAACGGTAACTTTTGCGCCATGACGCGAGATTGCCCCGGCGATCTCCAGTCCAAGCAATCCGCCACCGATGCAAACGATATCAACTGTTTTTTCGCATCTTCGCAGGATGGTTTGCGCGTCTTCAAGCGAGCGCAGGGTCATTACGCCCGGAAGCTCATGCCCAGGGATTGGAGGCACAAAGGGGCTGGCGCCATTGCTAAGAATAAGTTTCTCGTAAGCGATCTTTCGTTTATCGTTTAATACGACCAGCTTCTGCTCCGGCAGGACCTCTTCGACCTGACTATTGGTGAGCAATTCAATTTGCTTTGCCTGATACCAGTCCTGATCGTGCAGATCGAGCTTTTCCAGCGCGACTTCACCTGCCAGGTAGCGTGTGAGGCTCATGCGAAAATAGGGTAAATTTCGTTCCTCAGAAACAATTGTAATTTTGGCGTTGGCATCGAGGCTGCGAATCGCTTCGGCAGCGCTTAGGCCTGCAATTCCACCCCCGATAATTAAAAATTGGGACGTTAAATCAAGGCTCGTCATATTAATGCGTCCTTAATTACAAAATATTACAGGATCTGACCAAGCAAGGCTAAGGATTGGACACCCTGCTGAAGGTAATGACCCCAGTCAATTTCGTAACCAAAAAGCCCTATAAAGAGCATGCCACAGAAACCTAGGAGAATTAAAATTCCTAAAATCAGCAAGAGGGTTAAACAACCACAACTGCAACCACAACATCCACCTTCTTCCATTTTTCATACCTCCTTACGATGACTAAATTGTAAGCCTTTTTGACGCTTATAACAATAAATATTATACAGGTTGGCTATGCTATAATTTTTCATTGTGGCATCTTTAATTTTGCCACTTTAAAAGGAAATTACTCTATGTTCAAGAAAATAGCTCAATTTTTTAAAGCCGATACTCACCGTAAACGAATCGATAGTTTGGTGAAAATTGTTGACCAGATCAATGCTCTCGAAGCAAAATTCGAAGCGCTGACGGATGAACAGCTGCGTGCCAAAACCGATGAATACAAAGCCAGGCTTTCCAATGGTGAAACCCTCGATCACTTGTTGCCGGAAGCTTTTGCGACGGTTCGTGAGACGAGCAAGCGCGTTCTGGGGCAACGGCATTATGATGTGCAGCTGATCTGTGGCATCAACCTGCATGAAGGTGCCATTTCGGAGCTGCGCACCGGTGAAGGCAAGACACTTTCAGCCACCCTGCCGCTCTACCTGAACGCTCTGGAAGGCAAGGGCTGCCATCTGATCACGGTCAACGATTATCTGGCGCGGCGTGACGGTCGCTGGATGGGCGCGATCTTCGATTTTCTGGGCCTAAGCGTGGGTGTTTTACAAGCGCTCACTTCGACCGAAGGTTCGCCACGCGCTTTTCTTTATGATCCTGAGGAACGTTCGCTAAATGAAGATCAAAACTTCCTGCGCCAAACCACACGCCAGCAGGCTTATCTGGCGGACATCACTTACGGAACCAACAGCGAATTTGGTTTTGATTATCTTCGCGATAACATTGCCATGTCGCTCAGCCAACGGCAGCAGCGCGGACATCACTACGCTATCATTGACGAGGTTGACAACATCCTGATCGATGAAGCCCGCACACCGCTGATCATTTCGGGTCCTGCCCATGAGGATTCAGAAACCTATGTCCAGATGGCAAAGGTCGTCAAAGCGCTTGACCCGGAAGATTATGAGGTCAGCGAAAAGGATCGCAATGTCGCCCTGACCGAGGTCGGTTTGGCGCATGTGGAGGAAATGCTGGGCGTTTTGCTTTCTGACCCCGAACGACCCGAAGACGTGACTCCGGAACAGGCACGCCTGATGGGCTTTTTGGAACAAGCCTTGCGCGCTCAATTCCTCTTCTTTAGAAACAAGGAATACATCGTCCAGGGCGGTGAGGTTATCATCGTAGACGAATTCACCGGTCGCATGATGCCCGGGCGGAGATGGTCGGATGGTTTGCACCAAGCGGTGGAAGCCAAAGAGGGCGTCAAGGTTCAGGCTGAAAACATCACCCACGCCACAATAACGATCCAGAATTACTTCCGCATGTATAAAAAACTGGCAGGTATGACCGGTACAGCACTGACCGAACAGGAAGAGTTCTATCGCATTTATGGGCTGGACGTTCTGGCGATCCCACCCAACCTTGAATATAAGGCCGAGCGGAGTGATTCCGGTTTGAAATCAGAAGAAGCCAAAGACGAAGAAGGCTACAAGTACACTTATTACTATTCCTCCGAAGACCCTGATAAAACGCCGCTTTTTTACAAGCGTAAGGATTACCCGGATGTGATCTATCGGACAACTGAAGGCAAGGTTCGGGCGATCGTGCTTGAGATCATCCGCTACCATGTCATTGGACGACCGCAGTTGGTCGGCACAACTTCGGTCGAAAGCTCGGAAAGACTCTCGGAACGTCTGGCTCCTGAGCAGATCCGTCGGCTTCTGCAAGTCAACCTCATCCGTAAAGCCTGGTTTAGAAAACATAATAAAAAAGAAGAAGATTTCGTTGATTCGCCTGAACTGGCGCCCTTGAACCAGCCTTTGGACCAGCTGCGCATGGCGGAACTGCGCCGTCAGGGTCGCGAACTCGGTATGGCGAGCATGGACCTGAACGACGAAGGCAATCGCCAGGCGCTTTTGGAACTTTTGAACCTGGAAGAAAGCGATTGGGTGCGCCTGCAGCCGCTTTTTGACGGCGGCGTGCCGCATCAGGTGCTGAACGCCCGCAAGCATACCGAAGAATCCATGATCATCGCTGGCGCGGGCGCATTTGGGGCAGTAACGATCGCCACCAACATGGCGGGGCGCGGTGTTGACATCAAACTGGGCGGTGAACTGAACGAGGCTTTGCTTTCAAAGGTCAATCAGATACTGGCAAGAAACACCAAAAGCGATCCTTACAACATGACCATGCCCGAACGTCTGGAAGCGGTGAAAGCTTTGGACGCGGAGCTGGAAGAAGAGGATCAGCAGAGCCTGGATAGCTTTGTCAGCTATATGGAAGACATGGCGCTGGTGCGGCAGTTGGGCGGTTTGCATGTGATCGGCTCTGAACGGCACGAAGCCCGCCGTATCGACAACCAGCTGCGCGGTCGTGCCGGACGCCAGGGCGACCCGGGTTCCTCCCGCTTTACCTGGCGCTGGATGATGAACTGATGCGCATGTTCGGCGGTCAGCAGATGGAAAACCTGCTTTCGCGCTTCAATATCGATGAGAATATGCCCATCGAGATGAATATGGTCAACAAACTGGTCGAGCAGGCACAAACCAGGGTTGAAGGCGCTAACTTTGATGTGCGTAAACATTTGCTGGAATATGACGATGTGCTCAACACGCAGAGAAACCGCATTTACGAGGAGCGCAACAAGATCTTCACCAAGGAATATCTGCACGAAGATGTCAACGAAATGCTGCAGATCGAGCTGCAGAACCGCGTCGAGAACAGCCTCGCTGACCCTGAAGGACCCTGGAAGCTGCTGGCATATCTGGAAGAGATTCAGCCGAGCATCAATACTGAATATGGCGTTTATCCCTCCTTCACCTTCCAGATGGTGATCGACAAGCTCGCCGATGTGGACAGCAAGGAAGGCTTGCGGGCGGCAGTCTTAAAGGAAGCCGAAAGAGCCGTCACGCTGGAAAATGAGCATGTCCAGCAGGGCGCGAACACTTTGTTCAACCATTTTGAACAAAGCCTGAAGAATCAGATGGCGGAACGTGAAGAAATGCTGGATGCCTATCTTGATACTTTGGATGTCAATGAGCCGCATGATTATCAGCAGGAGCTCGGCTCGATCATTGGCAATTCGATCCGTTTGGGAGCCCGCGAAACGCAAATGTTGGAAAATGATCCACAAAGCATGAAAGCGCCCTTTAAGGATGCTCTGCGTGCCAGCATCATGCTTGGCATTGTGCGGCGATTGCTCCTGACACTTGAACGACGGGTCGGTGAGAAATGGCAACTCAAGCCCAGTGACCTGGCAGTTTTGCCCTGGAGTGAGATGAAAGAACAGATCAACGGGCAAATTTACAACTCACAGAAACGCCGCATGGAACGACTTTTCGGCGATGGGCAGGAAGTCAGGCGTGATCTGGATGCCAATCAGGAGCTGTTGGAAGAAGCGGTTGAGGATGACGACGCCTTGTTGGCGCTTTTGCAGCTGACCACGCAGGGTGTGCGCATCGGCTTTGATGAAAAATCGCACCGCAGGCAATTGCGCGCCCATCAGCGATTGAACTACCTCTTCTCGATGGCGGCGGAGCTGGAAAGCGATGCTGGTCAAGCCAGTGAGCGGATCCTGACTCACCTAAAGGGCGCGGAAGATAAATTAGCAGAGATCTTTGGCGCGCATGAGTGGAATCAGCTAAGGCTGAATGAATTGACACTGGGTAATTTGCCTGAAGCCACTCGCAAAGACCTGGAGGCGGAACTCGGCAAACAGCGTTGGGAAGAGGTCTCGACCCAAGCTGTATCCGCGCTGGATGAGGGTCTGGAAGAGACGCTCAGCCCGATCATGGGACGCGCGACGCAAAACCGTGTTTATCGCGATCTGCTTTTGCGCACCATTACGGATGGTTGGGTGGAATATCTGACCAGAATGGAAGCCTTGCGTGTTTCGATCACAATGGAATCTTACGCGCAGCGCGATCCTCTGGTGCAATATAAACGCCAGGCAAGTACGATGTTCAGCGATCTGCTTTCTGAGGTGCGTCTTGGCGTGATCAGCCGGATGTTCCGCTACCGTCCCGCCAAACCTGCCGCTGAAGAAGAGAAAACAGCCCCCAGCGGAAAAGCTGGCAAATCAAAGAAAAAGAGACGAAGAAGACACTAATATGAAGATACTGGTAACAAATGATGACGGCGTGAGCGCTCCGGGCTTGTTTGCCCTAGTGCAGGCGCTAAAAGAGATCTCTGAAGCGGAGGTTTTTGTTCTGGCACCCGATCATAACTGGTCAGCTTGCGGTCACGTGAAAACGATGAGACGCCCGATGCGGGTGCGCTCGGTCGAGCTGGAAGATGGCAGTCAGGCCTGGTGCTCGGACGGCGCGCCGTCGGACTGTGTCGCGCTGGCGCTGATGGGCGCGATCGAGCAGGAAGTGGACGTTGTGGTCTCGGGGATCAACCCCAATGCCAATGTCGGTTTGGATGTGACTTATTCCGGCACGGTGACGGCTGCCATGGAAGCCGCGATCAATGGCAAACCCGGTTTCGCTGTCTCGCTGGACGCGCCGGAGTATCATCAGGGATATCTGGACTATCGCGAAGCAGCCAAAGCGGCTGTTAAGATCATCACTACCTTGTTGTCGAAGTGGGATGGGCAGGGTGTAATCCCGATCTGGAGCATTAATGTGCCCTATCGTCCGGATGGCGATTATGAAGGGGTGAAGCTGACTAGGCAGGGCGTGCGTTTGTATCACGACCGCATTGAAAAACGGCTTGACCCGAGAGGCGTGCCGTATTACTGGATTGGCGGCGAGCCCCCCTCAGGGATCGAGGAGGAAGGAACGGATTATGGTGCCATTAAACAGGGCTATATCTCGGTGACTCCCTTGCAGATGGACATGACCGATTACAAGAGATTGGAAAGTTTGTCAGGACAATTGCGTTTCATCGGTTAATACTCTGTACGGACGGGGTTTAGCCCCGTCCGCAGCCTCTGCATATCAAAACCCTCGCCTTCATTACAAAGTTCGGATAGGCTTGCTCACGGATGGGGATACCCTAACGGGCACAGGCGAGCCCCATCCCTATCATTGGTGTTTGATGTCAAGAATGTTTCGTTTAGGTAAGGCTTTTTATCGGTAATTACATCGTCCGCTGCCTAAGCAAAATCCAAATCTCAGACTATTTGGATGCAATTGCCGCAAATACTTGTCGAAAGGTTGGTATTTTTCCAATAAGCTGGCATAATTAATCCATGTTACCCGACTATCGCGTTAGGCAGCGCGAATACTTGCTTGAGATATCCCGGGCGCTGACAGAAGAGCTCGATCTTAAAACCCTGCTTGATCGAATCTTGCAAATTTCGATCGAGATGCTGACCGGGCATGCTGGCTTTATTGCACTGAACGATGAGCGTAAAGGCTGGCACCTTTCAGTTAGCAAGGGTATCGCGCCTGCCTTGGCAGAATATCTGGAGAGTTGGCTTCAGAATTTGCCCGAAACCGAATCAGAATCCGGCGCGAACATTCCCCAGATCAATAAGATGCTGAGCGACATCAGCATGGGCATGCTCACCGGGGTTGGCATCACCATGCAGGTTCAAAAACGCACCATTGGTCAGATCTTCGTTTTTCGAAATTATCGCGGCGCGTTCACTTCCAACGATTACAACATTCTGAACAATTTTGCCAATCAGGCTGCCATCGCTGTCCGCAACGCATCGCTCTATAATCAGGTGCGCGAGCAAAACATGCGCATTTCCGCCCTGCTCGCCTCGGTGGCGGATGGTATCCTGATCCTTTCTCCCGAATTGCGCGTGATCTCTGCCAACCAGGCGCTGACGCGGTTGCTCAACTGTCACCTCACTGAACTGCTCGGGAAACATTATGACGAGGTGATCTGCTGGAAAGGCACTCCCAGTGGTCTGGATTTCCAGACGCTGGATGTCAGCAGCTGGCAGCATTACCCAGCCAACGAGATGTTCCTGGAGGGTGATCTCTTGCGCCAGGGCGGTCTGGAGGCAGTGCCGGTCGCGATCCAATACGCGCCGCTTTTTTCCAACGAGGGCGCGCTGCTGAATATCATTGCCAGCGTGCGCGACATCACCCGCTACCGTGAAGCTGAAGAAATGAAAACCGGCTTTATTTCGACCATCAGCCATGAGCTGAAAACGCCGATTGCCCTGATCAAGGGCTATGCCAGCACGCTGCGGCGTGATGACGTGCAGTGGGATCAGGAGATTATCCAGGAAAGCCTGCAGGTGATCGAGGATGAAGCTGATCATCTGGCGAGGATGGTGGATGACCTGCTCGTCGCGACCAAGCTGCAGTCGGGCGATGTGGTTTTGAAGAAATCGGAGTTTGACCTGATCGCTCTGGTGAAGGATCAGATAAATCGCTTCAACCCTCAGCTACAGGATCACGAGATCGTGGCGCGATTTCCTGCAAACTTCCCGCTGATCGTCGCTGACGAGGGCAGGGTGGAGCAATTGATCTCAAACCTGATCACCAACGCCTTGAAGTACACCGAATCCGGTGAGATCTGCATCTCAGGCGAGGTGCTGGGTGACTTTGTGCAGGTTTGTGTTACGGATCAGGGCAAAGGTTTTGATCCCAAAGATATTCCATTCGTTTTTGACCGTTTTTATCGCTCGGACGAAGACTCGAAATTCACCAAAGGCACTGGTTTGGGGCTTTATCTCGCCAAGGCGGTGGTAAAGGCGCATCAGGGTCAAATTTGGGTTGACGAAAGCTACAAACAAGGCGCAAGGATCTGTTTTACCTTGCCAATTCACGCGGAGTAAAGAAAATGGACCTTACCTACCCCCTATTGGATGGAAAATGGATCGACCTGGCTGGTTTGGAAGTCCTGTTTTTGGATGAAACCGGCTCAACCAACGATGACTGCCTGCAGTTGGCTGACGAGATCGACGGTGAATTTGTCATTTGGGCAGAGCATCAGACTGCCGGGCGAGGGCGTGAAGACCGCGTTTGGTTCGACCAGCCTGGAACGGCGCTTACTTTTTCGGTCTTGATGCGATTGAAAGAGGAAGAGGTCGAGCACCTGGGAAAGTTTACCGCTCTGGGCGCGCTTTCACTGATCGATCTGCTGGAGAGGGCATTTGAGCTAAAGGCGATGCTGAAATGGCCCAATGACGTATTGTTGAACGACAAGAAAGTCTGTGGAATTCTGACAGAAGTGCAGTGGAAAGGCTCAACTCCAGCCGCGGTTGTTCTTGGCATGGGTATCAACCTGACCGATGAGGCTTTTGAAGAGGCAGAGGAGCTGCATATGCTCGCCACCAGCCTGGAAGCCGAAGGTGAGGCAACTGTGGACGAACAGGCTTTGCTGGAAGGCTTGCTTTATACCATTCAACAGCGCCGCCAGCTTTTGGGCAGTCAGGCATTTTTGGACGACTGGAACGCGAAGCTTGCCTATGTCGGTCAATTCGTGGAGATTAAAAAATATCAGGGCGAAACTGGTCGTTTCAGCCCTGAATATGTAAATTCGGATGGATCGCTGACGGTACGTGATGAAGAGGGTGAGCTGCTCAGGCTCTACTCTTCAGAATTATCCTCTCCCGATCCTTCTTCCGGTTCCTGAGCTTCTTTTTCTGCTTCTTCAGCCAGATCCGTTGTGCCGGTGTGGCTGAAGCTTTGTTCCTCTTCGGTTAGCGCGGCTTCACGATTGAGCTGGGTCGCCTCGGCTTCTTCGGCAGAGATGCGCGCCAGAGCCGCCAGACTATCTCCCTCGTCCAGATCCATAATGCGAACGCCCTGGGTGGCGCGTCCCTGAATTGAGATGTCCGAGACCTTGGTGCGCAGCACGATTCCCGCGCGGGTGATCAGGGTGATATCTTCCCCGTCCTGAACAACCTTCGCTTCGGCAATATCGCCAATTTCTTCGCGGGCTTCCTGGCTAATGGTGGTCACGCCCAGCGTGCCGCGTCCCTTGGCGAGATATTCGTCCAGTGGGGTGCGTTTGCCCTGACCCTTGTCAGTGATGACCAGCAGATAACCGTTCGGCTCGACCACATCCATGGCGACCACGCGGTCTTTGCCGCGCAGGCGAATGCCGGTCACGCCCATGGTGGTGCGTCCGGTTGGGCGCACTTCACTTTCCGCGAAGCGCAGGGCTTTACCCTCGCGGGTGACGAGGATCAGATCCTCCTGCCCACTGGTCATGTTGACCCAGCCCAGTTCGTCCTTGTCGTCCAGGCGGATGGCGATCAGGCCACTCGGGCGCACGTTCTGGAAGTCAGAGACGGGCACGCGCTTGATCCTGCCGAGTCGGGTCGCCATGGCGAAAAATTTTGCCTGGCTGAAATCAGTAACCGCCACGACCGCGGTAACGTTTTCTTCCGCTTCGAGGTTAATGATATTGACCAGCGGAATGCCGCGCCCCTGACGGCTTTCTTCGGGGAGCTCGAAAGCGCGCTCGGAATAGACCTTGCCTTTATCGGTGAAAAAGAGGAGCGTGTCGAGCGTGTTGGCGCGCACAAAGAAGCTGACTTCGTCTTCGCCGCGCATGCTTTGACCGATCACGCCGCGACCGCCGCGCCCCTGACGGCGGTAAGCCTGGTCGGAAACGCGCTTGATGTAGCCGCGATTGGTGATCGAGATGAAAACAGGCTCGTCCTGGATCAGCGATTCGTCGGAAAGGTCCATTTCGTGGTCGGGCGCGATGCGCGTGCGGCGGTCGTCCCCGTATTTTTCGGCGACCTCGTTCAGGTCGGTGCGGATGATCTCGAGGATCTTGTGTGGGTTCGCAAGCAGATCTTCCAGTTCTTCGATCAGCTGCATGATCTGCTTGTATTCATCTTCAATTTTCTGGCGTTCAAGCGCTGCCAGGCGGCGCAATTGCATATCGAGGATCGCCTGAGCCTGGATCTCGGTCAGGTTAAATCGCTCGATCAAACGGGTTTTGGCGACGTCCGCGTCGGGAGATTCGCGAATGGTTTTGATGACCGCATCCAGATTGGCGATCGCGATCAGCAAGCCGTCCAGGATGTGGGCGCGTTTTTTGGCTTTGTCGAGGTCAAAAAGCGTGCGGCGGGTGATGACGACCTGGCGGTGCTCAAGGTAAAGCTGCAAAGCACGCTTGAGCGTGAGCATGCGCGGTTCCTGATTGACCAAAGCCAGCAACTGCACGGCAAAGGTCGATTGCAGCGGCGTGTATTTATAGAGTTGGTTGAGCACCTTCTTGGGCTGCGTGCCACGCTTCAGCTCAATGACGATGCGCATGCCGTTGCGGTCGGACTCGTCGCGCATGTCCGAGATCGAGTCGATGCGGTTTTCGCGATGCAGCTCGGCGATGCGCTCGATCAGGCTGGTCTTGTTGAGCTGATAGGGGATCTCGTTGATGACGATGGCGTAGCGACCCTCGCGAATTTCTTCGATCACGGCTTTGCCGCGCATCATCAGGTGACCGCGACCCGTGCTGTATGCCTGGCGAATGCCCTCGGAGCCGACGATCGTACCTCCGGTGGGGAAGTCGGGACCCGGGACGAGCTGCATCAGCTCTTCAACGCTGACCTCATCGATCTCGTCATAGCGGTCGATTAGCAAATTGAGTGCGTCAACCAATTCACGCAGGTTGTGGGGTGGAATATTGGTCGCCATGCCGACGGCGATGCCGTTCGAGCCGTTCATCAGCAGGGTTGGCACGCGGGCAGGCAGGACTTCGGGCTCTTTCAGCGAGCCGTCAAAGTTGTCAACAAAATCGACTGTGTCCTTCTCCAGATCAGCCAGAAGTTCGTCTGAAATTTTGGCCAGGCGCGCTTCGGTGTAACGCATGGCAGCCGGAGAGTCGCCATCGACAGAACCAAAGTTGCCCTGACCCTGAACGAGCATGTAGCGCATTGAGAAATCCTGCGCCATGCGCGCCATCGCGTCGTAGACCGCCGAATCGCCGTGCGGGTGATATTTACCCAGCACTTCACCAACGATACGGGCGGACTTTTTGTAGGGCGTGTTGTGGCGGATGCCCATGTCGTTCATGGCGTAAAGGATGCGGCGGTGAACGGGTTTGAGACCGTCGCGCACGTCGGGAATGGCGCGGGCGACAATGACGCTCATGGCGTAATCGAGGTAAGCCGAGCGCATTTGCTCATCGATACCAACGACTTTCAGTCCGTTGTCGTGGCCGATAAAATCGGGGTTTTCAGGCGTTTCCTGGTTAATGTTTTCTTCAGTCATAAGCTTCTTTCAGCCAAAAAATGGCACTAAATTCAATTCTTAGCAACCTATCAATTATACCTTAAAACAGAGTGATTAGCCAAAAAAGCGTTTAGAGACAAAAAAAGCCCGAATTTTCGGGCTTGTCTGATTTTAATTGTTAATGGATTAATAGCAGCCGGGCAGGCGGTTGAACGAAAGGAAGCACCACCAGCTTTCGGGCATGAAGACCAGCACCAGACCGATGATGATCAGGATGATCAGCAGCACCAACAAGAAGTTCAGGAACCAGGGTCTTCTCCTGCGGACCTCGGGGGTGGGCTCGGGCGCCAGCGGACGCTGCGGTACTGGCTGGGGGACTGGTTCGTAGACGGGCTGGGGTTCTGTGTAGACAGGCTCGGGTTGGGTGGCATAGGCGCTGTAGGTGGGCAGTTTGTCCGCCACCTGCGCGGCTTGTTCCCATTCAAAGCTCATCACCGTGCTCTCAGCCAGGGTGACCAGATCGCCATTGGCAAGCCGTTTGGGAGCGCTCAGGCGCACGCCGTTGAGAAAGGTGCCGTTGGTCGAGCCAAGGTCTTCAATGTAGACACCGTCAACCTTGACGATGAAACGGGCGTGCCGACGCGAAATTTCGCTGTCGGGCACGGGGATGTCGTTAGCCAGGTCGCGCCCGATGCTTACTTCAGGTTTGTCGAGGTAATAGCTGGCACCGGGGATGGGACCAGAGCGCATCACAATTTGGGGTTTGCTGTCAGTCATAATTTCTCCTGAAGATGATCAATAAAATTCTTCCAATGCTCATTTACTTGCATGAACCGTGCCTAATTATACGACAGATTTGGGGTTCACGTGTTGGGATATATGGTGATCGAGGCTTAATCAGTGATCTAGCTGAAACTACATAATAGCAGTTCTCAGTATGAAACTTGTAGAGTTCTCTGTAGCAAGGGCAAAAACCTGGTAGGCGAGACGAAGTGCCCGACAGTGTATTGAGCAGAAAAGAACTGCTCAATCCGCCGATCAGCTGCCATTGAAAAGACCTGCTCATGCGAAAACTAAGATAAAAACATTAAAAGACGCACCTCTGAACAGGTAGGGGAGACACCTGTGCCCTATGGGTATACCACGGTCTCCCGTTAACGTGCATTCCGGTCAAAATCGCGGGCGGGCGTGGAAACCCGCCCCTACTTCTTAGTTCCCTCGTAGTCTCCCGACCACGAACCGTATATAATTCCCATACTGAGAATTTCTAGACTACATAATAGGATACTGGTAACTGTTTTATAATTAGGGCCAATATCAGGACATAATTGGCTACCGTTTAAATACTCAATAATAAGGAGAGACGATGATAAACGAAAGCAAGACAATGATATTAATAACTGTTTTTGTTATCACCTTATCTCTTCTAAGCGGGTGCGCGAAATCAGAACCAATCGTTCCAAAACCGACAGTTCAAGTGCCAACTGACCCGGACCCAGTTAAACAACGGTTATTAAACGCAGTATTTAAAGTGGCAAATATAAGGGATTATGAAGGTTTAAGTGTTTCTGTTTACTGGATGCACCCGGAGGTGATCAGGGAGTTTTCATATAAACTTGACGATCTTATAAAAAAGCCAGATAAGTTCATCAAACTTGAGGGAGACGAAATTGAAGGAAAATTGGATTTGTTTGGTCAAATCAAAGCTGAGGATATTGAATTGGCACCAGGGAAGATACGAACAGAAACACCCATGTTTTATTTGGTGATTGAATCGACTGAGGAAGGAAAACTTTACGATTTCCTTTTGTGGGGAAATTATAAATACTTTATCGTTAATGGTACTTATATTGAGCCAAACCAAAAATTTCTCGACATAATCATGCCCCTACTCAATTACGATGCAAGGCTTGACATAAGAGGGTATGGCGAATGGTTCTGAGACTTAGCTGTACATGAACCAATCCATCAATTGAATGTTTCCAGGATTTTTTTGTGAGGTGCAAGTTGAAAAAATCATCAATATTAATCCTAACGATCTTTGGGCTGCTGTTGCTTTGTTCCGGATGTAAAAATGATCGCTTGGAGAATAACCAAAATGTTCAACCTTACTACCTTCTAACAGAAAACACTTGTTCTTTCCCTTGTTGGATGGGGATAACACCAGGGGAAACATCTTATCCAGAACTCAAAGAAATATTTGACCAACTCGTTCGAGATTATGCGAAAAAAGGTGTGACCATCACGTACACAGAGCAACCATCTCCAGTTAAACATATAGACCAGATACTCTACATCTATGCAAAGACGCCAGGAAGTGAGATGTATATAATTTTAGATGGCAAT
Source organism: Anaerolineaceae bacterium (assembly GCA_050946715.1). GTDB lineage: Bacteria > Chloroflexota > Anaerolineae > Anaerolineales > Anaerolineaceae > Mesolinea. The sequence goes on from JBMNVH010000025.1 coordinate 25,609, forward strand.
ATCGTGAAAGAAATAAAAATAATATTTCTCAATACGCCAACGGTTGCTGAATTTGCTGAGAACTACAAAGTACCCGATAGTATTGGTATATGCTTGTCAAGTAGTCGCGCCCGACCCATCTTGTTTTATGATGGAGCACTTGTCTTTACAAAAACAGGACTGCTGAATATTGATGAGATAACCGGATTGGTTTCCATTGAAGACTTCTATTTGGATCGGGTTGACGAAGTCCGGCTTAAAGTTATCCCAGAAGACAATCTTCACTTTGATTTCACGTTTGACTGGGAAGATATGTCGCAGAATGTTCTGATGGATATTAATGAAATAAATCCAAACTCAGATTGTTTTGGAAGGTTTATTCCGTAATTTTGGAATTTGCTGATTTTATTCAAAGGACAACACCATGAAAACAAACACAAAACTAACTAAGTTGATATTAATTATCTTGTTGATCCCATTTGTTTTGGTGAGTTGTGGGTATTATCGAAAGCCTAAGTGTGCGAGATGGAATAGATGTTATTCATGCTTTGTCGATAACATGAAATGTGAAGTACCTTGCTGGCAAGGCATTACGCCAGGGCTAACAACACGCGCCGAGGCTAATGAGATCCTGGAGAATTTGGATTTCATTGAATCCATTTATTACACTGAGGAAAGTAGACGTCCTTTTGATGGACGTTTCAATATTTTTGACAAACAAGATGCATGGATGGGCTCTTTGTATCTATTGGATGACAAAGTCGTTTATATGAGTTTTTCTGGTGAGTTGAGTGCGACATTCGGTGAAGCAGAGGAACAAATTGCCCCCGCCCAAAAAGTTCTCCTATTTTTTCATTATTTACAAGGAATAACTATAGAGGTTTACAACTTTGACCAGGGTGTTGCCTATGGTACCGCTGATATGTACGGCGCTTTTAGGAATGGTAGGTTAAAGTTGAACACAACTATTAACACATTGGATTTTTTTGATCCCGAAATAGCAAGTGAGCTTATAGAAGAAAACTTTTTTACTGACAGAAAATTCCAGTCAGGCAATTTCATGGACAATTTGCAAGACTGGCAAGGCTACGGAGAATTGTTGGACCTTTATGAATTGGTCGAAGTGTCTTTTTATTGATGAATGAGCGTTCGGCAAAATTATCAGCCCTTTTTTCAGGAGTAATATCGTTACACACAAGCTTCAAGATGATATTATTTGATCGTCTTACTCTAATTGTGAAAAAGATCTATGGTTCTCGTTTGTTTGAAATAAGACAAATGTTTTTTTGATGAGGCAAGAACAAGAGAAAAGGAAGAAGGTTTTAGTATAATAGAAACATCTTTATAGTTAGCGTGGGCATTCAATCTCTTTTTTGATTTGTATGAAGATAATTGATTGAGGCGATTATGAAAATCCATAGCAGAAAGTTTATTCCATTCATTTTTATACTTTTACTTTGTGTTGCTGGTTGTCATAGATGGGATCGACCAGAATGTTCAAAGAAAGGAAGCTGTTTTCCAGCTTTTACAGGGGATCAACCTTGCCAAGCTCCATGTTGGCAAAGGATCACCCCAGGTCTTACAACGATTGATGAAACTTTAGCTATTTTAGATAGTTTGGAATTTGTGAATGATCCTTCAATGACCGGTGAAATTCATGTGTTTGATGAACAAATAGCTTTTTCTGCGGTCGATGGCGCTTGGGTCGCTAATATCAGCTTTATAGAAGGGAAAGTAGCTTACATCATTTTTTGGGGAGAACTCTCCACCAGTTTTGGCGAGGCTGAGGAGCTTTTTGCATCACCACAAAAGGTGTTGTATTATCGACATTCCACTGCTGATATTGTTCTGGACATATTTAACCTTGATGAAGGTATCGCCTATGGAACAAGCAGTGCCTATATGAACAGGTCTGAACATGAAAACTTACTGTCCCCAAAATCTAAAGTAAACATTTTGCGCTTTTGGGATGCCCAGTATTGGGATCTATTCGTCGAAGAAAAAGTGTTCCACTGGGGCACATTTAAAGATGGCGACATGTATTCCAACCTTCAGGACTGGAAAGGATATGGGAAAACGGAAGACCTGTACATATTAAAGGAATTGGAATAGAAAATTGCACCTTTCAAGGCAAGGTATTGCAGGAGTATATTTACTCTTTTGACAACAAAGGTGATAAGGCTTGAACAAACCTAAATCGAGCCGATAGTATAAGATGTAGGCCGGATCGTGTATTTCGATCCGGCAAGGGCTAATATCGTTCCAAACATAAGGTTCAAGCAGATATTATGTTATCTGCTTACTCTAATTGTGCAACAGATTTGTCGTTCACGTTTGGATGAAATGGGATAGAGGGTGTTTTGATATAATCAACATAAAGTGTTTCCCAAGATTTCTTCTGGAGGGATTCAGGTATGTTCGAACGAATCATTGATTTAAAAAAATCTACTTTTCCGGAAGGCTATTTAAATATTAAAGGGGAAAATACCTGGAAAGCCTGGTTCAAGTGGGGAAAAACCTTGTCCACTGAGGAAGCAGATTTTTTGCATAAGACCTCTGATATCCCGACCGATTATCTTGGGTTTTTAAGAAATGTCGCGGATGGCGCCATAATTTACTATGAACAGGAATTTGGTCAGTGGGGTTTTGAGCTCTTTAGCCATAAAGAATTTGCATTAAAACAAGGTTTTTGGAGAGAGAACCTGGTTCTCCCGAACAACACACGCTATCTGGCATTCTGTGAGCTTTATGGCGAAAACACAGTGCTTGTGTTTGACACTACGGGCACCAAGCTATGCGTACTTGAAGCAAATTGTTACTTCCCTCCAACTGAATGGACCAGGGTTGCGGATTCTCTTGGAGAGTGGCTTGATCAGCTGATCGACAACGACGGAGAAAAGTATTGGGATTGAGTGATGAAAATGGGAGCACAACGATGAAAAAACCTTTGATACCATTGGTCTTAGCAATAGTTGTTCTCATTTCGCTGATTTGTTGACTTTCGGGATTAATGAGAGGGTTCTATACGGGAGCGCGTATGGCTATTGCTGATATTCGCGACCGAAAATTGTCAACTTCGCCATTGCCTGTTGAAACGCAAGCTGATTTATGTAAAGCTTTGCAATTGCCTGAAAACGATAAAATATGTAATCCTCAAAACGCGGTCTATGCGCGAGGTTTTTATTCACGTTTCCGAAAAGAATTCTTAAGTAATAAAAACACTGAATGGACCTATAGCTCCGTGAGTCAGATGATTGGTGCGTATGAAATCAACAAAGAAGGTCTAATTTATCTTGAAGAGGAAGATAGATATTATTTCACTTCGACTTATAATTTTCTTGGGTATGATGATTATACAATGATGTTATTCTTTACTGAGGATGAAAAATTGTATGATGTAAGATTTAGCAAATGACGCTAACCAAGGGGCAATATCGTTCCACACATAAGGTTTAATCCCTTATTATTTAATTGGCTTACTGGAGTATCAATAAAACATAATAATTCTGCAATGATGATCAAGTAGGAGTATGAGATGCTATTTATTAGTTCGAAAAAGAATGAAATCATATTTAAATATAAGCACATCAATAATGCAATGTTTTGTGCTATTGAATACAAAAGGTATTTCGATACTTGGTATAGTATAGGGCTTAGCATTCTGAATAACATGATAGAAAATTCAAAACTTTTCATGTTAAGCCAAAACTATAATGAAGAATTAAATCATTTGCAAAACAGCTTTGGTTTCACACAAAGAATAAAAAATGATTTTGAATTAGAAATGATAAGTACGGTTGATTTTGACTCTAAACAAAAATCAAGCGAACTCAACCATGATTATGTAATTCATTTTAAAGGCTATAAAACTAAAAATGTCTTGTTAGATATAATGAGAATTGGAGGAGCAAGTTTAAGTTTTATTCTTTACAGCAATCCAGTCGTTCCTACCGAGTGGTTCAATACTATTATCCAGTTAAATAGTATCGTGAAAAAATGGTTTTGGAGAAAAGCTTCAAATGAAACCATTATTACGTTACTTAATCTGGTTGAAGCTGTTCATTTAACATCAGATGATGACCTCATAAGTATTATTCCCAGAAATAAGATTGATACTTATCTCGAAGTTGTTGAAGAAACAGCAAAATTGAACAAT
>JBMNVH010000026.1:0-28148 GCA_050946715.1 Anaerolineaceae bacterium
AAAGAGTATTTTCATAATATTCAGAAATAGCCTTTTTAGCCTGCAAAACAGATAACTGCTTAGTGTTATATAATGCTAACGTAATTGTAACCAGTAACCCACCAATTGTAAGATAATTCGCAACAGTCATTTTGTTTTTCCCTTTCTTATTCCAAAAATCTCTATATTTTTATTATATAAAGTATACATTAAAAATAAGTTTTGATAATTGGAAATCTAATATTAATGTAAACTAAAATGCTTTATAATATTAGTAAAATCAAAATCTTTTCGATATCTATCCTTGCAACTAGCTACGAGGTATTTCTGATTCTCACCCTTGTATTGGTTAGATTTTTAGGAAATTTTCGTTGCGAACTACTAGTAAATACCCTTATTTAAATAATTCTTGTTTCTTAACATTCTATTATTTCTAAAAATATTAAATCTAATCACTGCCAGCCTTGAAGTTATAGATCGGCTTGATGTGCTTTTCGATCGTGACCGCATCGTCAATCGCTTCGATGATTTCATCCGTCGGTTTATATGCCATTGGCGCCTCGTCGAGCGTGTCGCGGTTGATCGTTGTGGAAAAAACATCCTTCATACTTGCCTTGAAATCCTGCAAATTTAGCATACGGAAGGCTTCTCGCCTGCCATACAGGCGCCCCGCGCCGTGGGGCGAGGAATAATTCCAATTAGCATTCCCCTTGCCAACACAGATTAGCGAACCATCCCGCATGTTCAGAGGGATCACCAGCCGTTCGCCTTTTCTGGCTGATACGGCGCCTTTGCGGATGATATGATCCTTATCATTGATGTAATTATGAATCGTCTGGAAGTGTGACGCGCCGATACCAAATCTCCTGGTAATATATTTTGCCATTGTCAAACGGTTCAAGCTGGCGTATTGCTGACAGAGCTGCATGTCATGCAGATAATTTTTTGCCAGATCCTTTTCAAGATACTTCAAGGGTTTTGGCACATCCGCTTTACAGGTTTTTATTGCCAGCTTCTGGTAATGATCCGCAACCTGCTTGCCAATATTGCGGCTGCCCGAATGGATCAGCAGATATACTTCCTTTGTTTCTTCGTCCTGATCCAACTCGATAAAATGATTACCGCCACCCAGGGTTCCCACCTGAACATCAATAAAAGAACTCTTTACGTCCTTAAAGCAATGCAGATCTCGCATAAAAGGTGCTTCTTCGATCGGCTTTCTCCATGAATTGAATCCTGCTGGTATCTCATGTACCAAACGATCAAAAGCGCGCAAATCGATATCCTGCTTACCAAGACTTTCGATATAAATGCCGCAGCCAATATCAACACCGACCAAATTCGGAACGACATAATCACCTAAATCAGCTGTAAAACCAATCGTGCAGCCTGCTCCCCAGTGATAATCAGGCATGATGCGAACCCGCGCGCCTTCAACGAAAGGCTGATCCATTAATACCTGGATCTGGTCAATCGCCTTGGCATCACGATTGACTGAAAAAACTTTTGCTGTTCCGTACTTTCCTTTAACTTCAAACATGATAACCTCACTCACATTATACCGAATATTGGAATGTGGGGTTGTGATCACTAATTAAACTAAAAAAGCCGTGCGTCCATCCACACGGCTTAATTATTGTTAGCAACTTTATTTTAAGATCATTCGGCTGTCGATCGCCATGACGCCTTGACCTTCCGGATAGACAAGCAATGGGTTGATTTCGATCTCACTGATCTCAGGATGTTCTGTGGCGAGATGACTTAATTGTGCGATCACCTTATACAAAGCCTCAAAATCGCCAACCGGAGCGCCGCGATAGCCGTTGAGAAGCCTGCCTGCCATTGTTTCAGCAATCATCGATTCAATGTCCTTTTCTGACAACGGAGCGACTCTAAACTGGATGTCCTTAACCAGCTCAACCATCGTTCCGCCCATGCCGAACATGATCATTGGTCCAAAGGTCGCGTCCCGCATCATTCCGACGATCACTTCAACACCTTTTGGAGCCATTTTCTCGACCATTGCGCCGACAATTTCAGCATCAGGCTCATTTTGAGAAATTCGCTGGATCATACTGTTATAAGCTACGCGCATCTCTTCGCTATTCTTGATGTTAAGCTCGATTCCGCCAGCATCCGACTTGTGGATCAGCCCTTCAGCAACAATTTTTAGTACAACCGGATATCCAACTTCCTCAGCTATTTTGACAGCTTCATCGGCGCTCTTTGCCAGATCACCAGGCACATTATGGATTCCATAAGCATCCAAAAGCATTCTGGATTCGTATTCTCCAATTACTTTTCTGTCGCCTATTGCTTTGTAAGCTTTTGCGATCATCAAGGAATCGGCATTTTTACAGGTGACAGGCTTATACTCTTCGGATTCAAGCGTTTGTTTATAATCCCACATTCCTCTCAATACTGGCCCAGCAAGATGTGGCAGGTTATAGACCGGAATTCCATTCAAATTCAGAAGTTCATTTGATTCGCCGGTACTGCGTTCACCCATCAGACAGGTCATGAAAGTCTTCTTTGTTTCTTTTCCAATTTCAACCCATGCTTTGGAAACACCAAGTGTGTCAACCAGAGCTTGCGGAACTAAAATAGGCAGCATGACATCTACCCCATCATCCGCGTCCAGGTTGCTCAGGCTCCAGTGATAATCAGCCGGGCTGACTGACCCAAGCATATCGACTGGATTGGAAACCTGGGCGCTTGGATTTAGCTTTTCACGCAAACGCGTCTGGATTTCAGGAGAGATCTTTGCAAGCTCAAAACCGTTAAAATCGAGACTGTCCGCCGCCAAAGCTGCCGCCCCACCGGCGTTGGTGGTCATCGCTACGCGTTTCCCCTTTGGCAACGGTTGGGTACCCAATGCCCAGGATAAATGGAAAAGCTCATCAATCGAGTCAACTTCCAATACACCAGCCTGTTTCAAAGCGGCTTTGTAGGCTGTGTAAGAACCTGCTAAGGAACCGGTATGGGAACTGACCGCTTTCGCGCCGGCATCGTTCTTGCCAGCTTTGAGGAAAACGATCGGTTTCTTCCGGGATACTTTTCGTGCGGTTTCCATAAATCGCTGTCCGTCCACAATGCCCTCAATATACATGGCGATGACCTTGACATTGTCGTCTTCAGCGAAATATTCGAGCATATCGGTTTCGGTAACGTCCATTTCATTGCCAAGACTGGCAAAATGTGAAAAACCGACTTTTGAGTTGATGATCAGGTCGATCACGCCGCCGCATATCGCGCCGGATTGGGAGATAAAAGCGATCGGGCCAGCCGGCGGCACCCCACCGATAAAGGTTGAGTTCAATCCCGTGCGCACATCCATCGTGCCAACACAGTTGGGTCCAACTACTCGCATGCCAAAGCTATCCGCGAGTTCTTTCACCGCTTTTTCAACTTTAGCGCCGTCAGGTCCGAGTTCTTTGAAGCCACCAGTAATAATCACGACAGCTTTAATACCCCTTTCGCCGATCGCCTGCATCGTTTCCATGATCATGGTTACTGGCAATACAACCACAGCCAGTTCTACCGGATCCGGAACATCCGCAATACTGGCATAAGCTTTTTTTCCAAGAATTTCATCCGCATTGGGATTGACCGGATAAACCTCCCCTTGATAACCATTGATAAGTAGGTTTCTGACTATACCGTAACTAAGTTTATGGGGATTCGTGGAAGCACCAAGAACGGCGACGCCTTTGGCGTTGAAAAATGGGGTGAGTGATGAAGGCATGTTTTTCTCCTGTTTTGTTATTCGGCTGAATTATACCAATGCTTCGTGCCAGCTTGCCGTTATAATTTAGCTTAACCATGGATAAGAACGAATTCGTGCCATCCAAAGACCAGGAAATGGCAGCCAACTTTAAGGAAAATCCTTCTTTGTTTCTAAGAGGGAATGCCTCAACAGGCAAAACTACTGCCGCATTGCTGCGTCTGGAAACGATCCTGCATTCACAAGCCTCTGGTGTCGGTGAATCGGTGCTTGTTCTTGTCCCACAACGCAGTCTCGGCAGCCCTTATCAGGATTTTTTATCAAAGCAGATGTCAATGGCATCCGATCAGGTATCTGTTCTCACCATGAGCAGCCTGTTAAGACGCATGATCGATCTCTTTTGGCCCCTGCTTGCTTCATATCAGCTCTTCAAACATCCGTACGAAAAACCTGCTTTTCTCACGCTTGAAACCAGTCAATTCTACATGTCACAGATAGTGGAACCAATGTTGGCGCAAGGGAAGTTTAGCACCATCAGCCTGCCGCTCTACAGACTTTGCAGTCAATTGGTCGATAATCTCAATAAATCTGCACTGGTTGGTTTTTCTTACAAAGAGATCGGTTCGCGATTATCTTCCGCCTGGATGGGTGATGCCAGCCGACAGAATGTATACGGCGATGTTCAGGAAGCAGTAACGAAATTCAGACAGCTATGTCTGGATAACAACCTGCTGGATTTTTCTCTACAGGTTGAGCTTTTCAAGAATTACCTTTGGAATAATCAGAGCCTTCAGAAATATATCCAGAACCAATATCATCACATAATCTATGACAATTGCGAAGAAGACCCGCCCTATGTCCATGACATCCTGATCGACTGGCTGCCTTCTTTTAAAAGCAGTCTGGTGATTTTTGATGAAAATTCCGGTTTTAGAAGCTTCTTAGGCGCTGACCCGACTTCCGCGCTGAGATTATCAAAGTCTGCAGTGACGACTTTACAAACCACACAAAATTTTGTAAGTTCAAAACCCCTGCAAGAACTTGGCAATTGTTTTTTGGATCTGCAAAACTGTAAAGTATCTGGCGATTTGATAAATGAAACTTTGGTCTTTCCAAAAGAAAGAATTCGTTTTTTCCCTGATCTGCTCGCCACTTTGACCAAAGATATCGCACACCTATTAAACGAAAAGGGTGTTAGTCCAGACCAGATCGCCATTCTCTCGCCCTTTGTTAGCGAAAGCATGCAATTTTCGCTGGAAGATCTTTTCAGTGAGAACGGACTCAAACTCCTGGTGCAGCAACCATCAATGCCGATGGCACAAAACGCGGTCGTAAAGACCGCTGTCACTCTTGCCAAATTATCGCATCCAGACTGGAATTTGGGCTCCAAGTCTCACACCGTCTCCGCCGCGCTCAGTCTGGCGATCAAGGATTTAGACCTTGTTCGTTCTCATTTGATTTTGGGCGGTTTCAACACAGAGAAATTGAATCTCTTAAGCTTACCGGAACCTGGCGATGTGGGAGAGCGTGTCCCTGGTCATCTGATCGACAAATATGAGCATCTAAGGGAATGGTTAACAGGCATTGACCCTGATGAACCTCTGGATCGCTTTCTCTCCAGGCTTTTTGGTGAGGTACTTTCTCAACCCGACTACGGTTTTCATAATGATCTTCAAGCAGGGACAGGCATTGCCATGTTGATGGAATCTTACCGAAAATTTGCGCAATCTCTTAAAATCCGCACTGAAGTAAAAGCAAGCCATATCGGGCGACACTTCATTGAATCTCTCGAAAACGGACTGATCCCTGCTTTATATCTTTCAAGCTGGGAACGCCAGACATCGGACCAGGTCTTACTGGCACCCGTCACAAGCTTTTTAATGAGAAACGAACCCGTTGCCTATCAATTCTGGCTCAACATCGGCAGTAAAGGCTGGTATGAGCGTCTTGAACAACCACTTACACATCCGATCGTTCTCAGCCGCAATTGGAATATTGGCAGACAGTGGACTTCGGATGACGAATTGGCATATAACAAGCAAAATCTAACTAAGATCATTAATAGTCTGATTTCACGGTGCAGCGAGAAAATATACCTCTACACCTCCGATTACAATGAATCTGGCGTTGAAGAACGTGGACAACTACTCACCTTCTTCCAGAACCTCTTGCGAAAGTCGAGAGCCTCAAACTGATGGAAGAAAAAGTCGTACTGCGTCCTTCTCAGGAAGAAGTCCTCAAATATCGTCAGGGTTTGATGGGTATCTCCGCGGTCCCAGGCAGCGGCAAAACATTTACCCTTTCCAATCTGGCTGTAAAGCTGATCTTAACCACGCCGCTTGAAGAAGATCAGGAAGTTTTGGTCGTTACCTTTTCCAACTCTGCCGCGGATAACTTTTCGACCAGAATTGGTGAGAAACTGCGAGCCAGCGGCTTGATGGAAGGCTTTGGATATCGCGTGCGCACCTTGCACGGTTTAGCGAACGATATTATCCGTGAAAGACCTGAATTAGTCGGACTCTCCAATGACTTTGGAATCATCGATGAAGCCGAATTCAATGAGATCCTGAGGGATCTTGTCGCCCAGGCGAAAGAAGAAAACATTGACTTCCTGCGAGGTCTGATCTCGGAAGATTACAGCGATAAAAAGCGTGAAGAGTTTTTGCGCGGTCAAATGAACGAACTGCTCCTAAGCCTCTCGATACAATTTATCAAGACGGTTAAAGACCAGCGCATCACGATTAGCCAGCTGGAGGATTGGCTTGCTGATGGTCATCATAATGAATTTCTACCAATTTGCTTATCGATCTATCGCTCTTACCAGGCAGCATTAAATTATCGCGGCGCGATCGATTTTGATGATCTGATCCGCTACGCCTATGAATGTCTAAGTCTGGATATAACTCTAACTCAACAATTGCTGCATCGCTGGCCGATCATCCTTGAAGATGAAGCGCAGGATTCCAGCAAACTCCAACAGGAGATTTTGGAGATCCTGGTCGGTGAAAACGGTAACTGGGTTCGTGTTGGCGATCCCAACCAGGCGATTTATGAAAGCTTCACGACCGCTGATCCAAACCTACTCAAAAGTTTTGTTGCCAGAGAGGACGTGCGTTCAGTCGATCTGCCCGTCTCAGGTCGCTCCGCTTCGGCGATCATCGATCTGGCAAATGAGCTGATCGTTTGGGTACAGAACGGACATCCAAATTTCTCCGTTCGCGATGCTTTGAGCGAGCCCTTTATCCAGCCGACTTTAGAGGGCGATCCCCAACAGAATCCTGAGGACTTTCCAGGAAACGTCGAAGTGATCAAACAAGCCATGACGCCTGAACAGGAACTGACTTTTCTTAGCAAAAGTATTCAATCATGGCTGGAGGAATATCCGGATAGTACTGTGGCTGTTCTTACCTTCGTCAACAAGAGAGCTTCAGACATCATCAACCATCTCAAGTTAAATAAAATCCCTGTTAGTGATGCTTTGATGAAAGTTCCCGAAGAAACTCGTACCTCAGCTGGCGCTATCGCACTCATCTTAAAATCAATCTTTGATCCAACCAGTCCAACTCACCTTGCGACTTCATTTGAAGTCTTCAACCGCCATCTTTCGGTTGATGAGGAGATAAAGAAGACCATCAAATTGACTTCAAAGTCGATCAAAAGACTTGAAAACACAGAAGACTATCTCTACCCATCAGATAACTCCTGGCAAAAAGCTTTTTCGGATGAAGACTTATCGGAATATCAATTTGAACTCCTGGATAGTTTTAGGACAGCAATTGTTCGTTGGCACGCGGCTGCCATTTTGCCTTTAGACCAATTGGTGCTTGTTGTTGGACAAGACCTTGTTCTTGAAAGCTCTGAAATTGCGATTATTCAAAAATTAGCAGGTTTTATCAGCTCCTTGCGCGATAACAACCCCCATTGGACCGTGATCGACATCCTGAATCAATTGATCGCGATATCCAAGAACGACCGTGGCTTCGCGACTTTTAGCCAAAAAGAAGAGGGGTTCAATCCCGATAGTTACCGCGGACAGGTGATTGTCGCGACCGTTCACAAATCAAAAGGTCTTGAATGGGACAAGGTCTTTTTGAGCTCCGCCAACAATTACGATTACCCTTCAGGTGATCCATCTGACAGCTTTACCGCAGAAAAGTATTTCATTGAGGGCAGAAGGAATCTGGAAGCGGAATTGCTCTATGATCTGGAAGCGCTCAAGGTGGAAAATATCGGAGGCATCATGTTCAGGCAGTACGATCGTCAGAATGCCCGTGATGATATTGTCCGTGATCGTCTGCGTTTGTTCTATGTAGGCGTCACCCGCGCAAAGAGGTCACTGACAATTAGCTGGAACACAGGAAAAATGAATAATCTTAAGGCAAGCCTGCCCGTTTTGCACCTGGCGGATTTTCTGGAAGAGAGTGCCGGAAATGATTGATCCCAATTTCGTCTTCAGTCAAAGCAATTTACAGACCTTTGAGTACTGCCGCTATCGTTTCTACCTGCGTTATATTCAGCACTTGCATTGGCCCGCTCAGATCAGCGCTTCAGATACTTATCAAAATGATCTCGAGGCAGGAATAGGCTTTCACCAGCTCATTCATCAACATTTTCTTGGTTTTGATAGAGACTTGCTGCTCAAACAGGCTCGCAATTTCCCTGATGACCGCCTTACAGTCTGGTTATCAGCTTTTCTTGCCAGCCAGTATGCAAAGTTGACAGGAAAGCTATATCCCGAAACCACTTTTACCGCACAAATCGGGTCTCATCTGCTCTCTGCTAAAGTAGATCTTTTGCAAATTACAGATAAAGGTAATATAACGATCTATGATTGGAAAACTTCAAGAAGAATGCCTTCCATTCCTTACCTTAAGACCCGCTTTCAAAGCAAAGTTTATCCACTGGTCGTCTTAAAACGTTTTGAAAATTTGGCAAATCATATAGAAATTTCAATGGTCTATTGGGAAGCCAATTTCCCCAACGCGCCAATGATCATCCACTATTCTGAGACGGATCTAGCCACCATTGAGCAAGAATTGATCAATAAGATGAACGAGGTCAAATCCCTGAAAGAAGATGAGTTTGTTCTCACTGATGATATTAAAGCTTGCAGCTGGTGTGAATACAGGTCTTTCTGCGATCGGGGCATTCAAGCAGCGGATATTATTTCGGATTATGATCTTGATCTTAGCGATTATGAACTAAAAATCCCCGAAGGTGAAACCTAAACTTGGGGATTGAAGTGAAGTGATATAAAATAAATGGGCAGAACAGGACTCGAACCTGCGACCTCATCTGTGTAAAAGATGCGCTCTAACCAACTGAGCTATCCGCCCGCAGAAAGCATATTATACGATAAAAATGAAAATTGTACGATTTAAAAATACAAATGGAAAAATTGACTATGGTTGGATCCATCAGGAAAAGATTGGACTGATCCAGGGCGACCCTTTTGGCGAATTCAGGCGCTTTGAAGCCACTCAACTTTTGTCTGAAGTTTCACTGTTAATTCCATGCGCTCCCAGCAAGATCATAGCTGTTAGTAATAATTACCCGGAACATGCTTCAGAGATGGATTCTGAATTGCCGACTTATCCGCAGATATTGCTCAAGCCTCCTTCTGCGCTGATCACAAACGGTGAACCGATCATTCTTCCAAGCCAATCATCACGGGTGGAACATGAAGCCGAACTGGCAATTGTCGTTGGAAAACGATCAAAAGACTTGAAACCTGATCAGGTAAAGGATGCGATCTTTGGTTACACGATCGCCAATGATGTTACCGCCCGGGATCTACAGGCTCAGGACGGACAATGGCTTCGCTCAAAAGGTTTTGACAGCTTTTGCCCTCTTGGTCCCTGGATCGACACCGATTTTGACCCCAGCGATGCCCTCATCAGCTGCCACGTCAACAACGCCTTACGTCAGATGGGCTCCACCAAGGATATGCTTTTCAAACCAGCACAATTAATGGTCTTTATTAGCTCGATAATGACGCTGGAACCTGGCGACCTCATCCTGACCGGCACGCCAGCTGGCGTTGGACCCTTGGTTGCTGGAGATCTGGTCAATGTTCATATCGATGGACTGGGGACACTCGTAAACCCAGTTGTTGCGGGTTGATCATGCCCTACGCTTTTTGTAGACTTAGCCTTAAATTGCACTTTTGTGAGAGCTTAAAACAAAAGAGATCTGTCTTAAGCGCTTTACTTACAAAATTGAAGAAGTATAATCTTTCGGTCATTGAATCAGACTATCAGGATTCTCTCACTCAAATTGAGTTGAAGATGGTTCTGATCAGGGCAAACAACAAACTGCTTGATCAGGAACTTAACAATCTGATCGAAATATTTGAAAAAGACTTTCCAAACCTGGAGTTGTTCGGATTTGAAAAGGAAATTTATATTTGAGGTATTTATGCCAGGTACTAACATCGACCTGATTGAAAAGATCTTATACCACGTCGAAAAGCCAGGGCGTTACGTCGGCGGGGAACATAACCAGATCGTCAAGCAGTGGCGAGATGAGATGACCAAATGGTGTCTCATTTTTCCTGATATCTATGATATCGGACAAACCAATCTCGGTTTATCCATGCTTTATCATACTCTTAATCAGAATAAAGACATCCTGGCTGAACGCAGTTTTGCTCCCTGGGTGGATATGGAAGCAGAAATGCGAAAAAACGCAATCCCACTGTTTTCACTTGAAAACAAGAAAGCGCTCAATGAGTTTGACATCCTCGGCTTCACCCTGCCCTACGAATCGATCTATACCAACGTTCTAAATATCCTCGACCTTGCTGATATTCCTCTCTTCTCAAAAGAGCGCGGCATGGAATACCCGCTCATCATCGGGGGTGGTCAGGCCTGCTTTAATCCCGAACCAGTGATTGATTTTTTTGATGCTTTTGTAGTTGGCGAGGGCGAAGAGGTCGTGCTCGAAATCTCAAAGCTTTATCGTAAGATGAAAAAAGAAGGTATAAATAAACAGGGTCTATTGACAGAATTAGCAAAAATTGACGGTGTCTACGTTCCCTCTTTGTATAAAGTGAGCTATCACGCAGATGGGACGATCGAATCAGTTAAACCTACGCGAAGTGGCGTTCCTGAAAGGATCATTAAACGGATCGTTCCGGTTCTTCCAAACCATCCTGCCAAATTCCTTGTGCCAAATGTTGAGATCGTCCACGATCGGGTCTCGATCGAAATTATGCGCGGATGCACGCGCGGTTGTCGTTTCTGTCATGCCGGCATGGTCAATCGTCCTGTCCGTCAGCGTGATGTAAAAGACATTATCCCTGTCATCGAAAACGCGTTGGATTCAACAGGTTACGAGGAAGTCGGCTTGCTTTCGCTCTCATCATCAGATCACACACAGATCCTGGAGATCAGCCAACAGGTGCACGAGCATTTTCATGATCAAAAGCTTTCTTTCAGCCTACCCTCCTTGCGGATCGAATCCTTTTCTCTCGACTTGATGGACGAATTGAAAGAGCTCAAACCAGGCGGCGGTTTTACGCTGGCACCGGAAGCCGCGACCGAGAGGATGCGCTCGGTGATCAATAAGCCGCTTGATGAAGAAGTTTTTATGCAGACAGTGCGCGAGATCTTTGAAAAAGGTTGGCGCAGCCTCAAGCTTTACTACATGATCGGTCTGCCAACTGAAACCCAGGAAGACGTTGAAGCTATTCTCGAAGATGGCATTAGGATCAAAAAGATTGGCAAAAGTATCCATGGAAACAGCGTAAAGGTCCATCTCGGCATCGCTTCCCTGATCCCAAAACCACACACTCCATTTCAGTGGCTGCCTGTTGAATCACCCGAATCGATCCAGGAAAAACTCGATTTCCTCAAAGTCGGAACCCGAAAAGCTGGCATTAAAATGTCTTATAACATCCCCGATTCCACTCTCCTGGAGTCCTGGCTTTCCCGCGGTGACCGACGTCTGAATCAGGTCATCCACGAGGCATGGAAGAACGGCGCGAAATTTGACGCCTGGGGCGAAAGAGATAATTTGCAGATTTGGCGGAATGCTTTCGCTGCTGCCGACATTGACCCTGATTTCTATGCCTATCGTCAGCGCGAACGTGATGAAGTGCTACCCTGGGACCACATCGATATTGGCGTGAAGAAAGAATATCTCAAGCGCGATTACCAATTGAGTTTGCAAGGAAGAACAAGAAAAGATTGCAGACAGAATTGCTACATGTGTGGAATTTTAGACAACTTTGGCGATATCCGACCAGCCAAAGACATCGCATACTGGGGGTGTCCATGAACGATAAACCCATCCGTGTCAGAGTGAAATATGCAAAAAAGGGGAATCTGCGTTTTATTGGTCACCTGGACTCACAGCGTTTGTTTGAAAGAGCATTAAGGCGCTCAAAACTGCCTTTGCGCTACACGCAAGGATTTAATAAACGCGTGCGGATAAATCTTGCCAGTGCCTTGCCACTCGGGTTTACCAGCGAAGCCGAAATATTCGATTTCTGGATGAATGAAGTCGTTGAACCTGACATCATTTCCGACCGCCTCACCAGATCACTGCCATCCGATATTAAGATTCTTTCTGTCGAACTGGTCGATAATTCGCTTCCTTCACTGCAGGCGTCTTTGCAAGCAAGTGATTATGAAATTGTCCTCCCTTATAATGATACGATTGAAAATTTTGAGGATGATTTCATGCGACTTTTGGGCAAAGATCGGATTGAAATCACCCGCCGGAACAAAACTATCGATATCAAGCCGATGATTATTAATCACGAATTCACCCAATCCAATGATGGGAAAAAGCTCTTGAAAATCCGAATGTCCTCATCTGCAAGCGCTAATGCCAGACCAGATGACCTACTTGAACTCCTTGGAATTGATCCTGCTGACTGTAAAATTAAACGAACGAACTTGATCTTTGAGGAATAAAAATGGAAAATTGTATCTTTTGTGCGATTGTTGAAAAGAAATTTAAAGCCTGGATAGTAGCTGAAAATGATAAGGCGATCGCTTTTTTAGATGCCAGACCGGTCGGTCCCTACCACACCCTGGTGATCCCAAAACAGCATGCCGTTAGTATGTTTGACGTCTCTCGTGAAGTTTTACATGACGTGACCGAATTAATGCACGAAGTAACGCAACTCTACGCACAAAAGCTCAATTTTGACAGTGTTCAGATATTTAATAACTCTGGTCCCAATTCAGCTCAGACGGTGTTCCATCTCCACTTTCATATCTTGCCAAGATTTCAAGATGACCAGATCCAGTTTCACGCCAAGTTATATCCAGAGCTTGTAGAAAAGTATCCCGAAATGCTGGCGAAACTTCAATGATTTGCCAAAAGATCAGAAGGGTTAGTATAATAAAGTGCCACGTCTCCGTGGCCTAATGGATAAGGCACTGGCCTCCGGAGCCAGCAATCTGGGTTCGAGTCCCAGCGGAGATACTTTAGTCAAAACGCGAGGTAACTATGTCAATTGATCCCTCCATTCAGGAAGAGCTGAAGCAACTACGTCAGCAAATTCATCATCACAATTATCTTTACAATACGCTTGATCAACCTGAAATCAGTGACTATGAATATGACCAACTTTTCAACCGTCTCAAGGAGATCGAAGCGCGATATCCAGAGCTGATCACGCCAGACTCACCCACCCAGCGGATTGGATCAAAAATTTTGGAAGGTTTCAACAAAGTTTCCCACCCCGCGCAAATATTGAGCCTAGCAAATGGATTCGGACCGCAACCAACCCTGGATTGGTACGAAAGAATAGCGAAATTAGATGATCGCGTTCGGAAAACTGACTTCATCCTTGAACCGAAGTTGGATGGTCTCAGCATCGTCCTGACCTATGAAAAGGGTCTTTTTACTTTAGGTGCTACCCGTGGCGATGGCATTGTTGGAGAAGACATCACCGAGAATCTCAAAACCCTGCCTGGCATTCCTCTTCGCATCCCAATAAAAGAAAGCTCAAAACCCGCCCCCGAAAAAATTGTCTTTAGGGGAGAAGCCTTTATCACAAAATCAGATTTCGCGAAACTAAATCAGGAACTTGAAGAAAAAGGCGAGCGCAGCTACCTCAATCCGAGAAATACCGCCGCTGGCTCTTTACGCCAGCTTGATCCCGCAATTACGGCTTCAAGACCCCTGAAACTCTACATCTACCAGATCGTGGAATCCACTGACCCGATCCCGACAACCCAGCAGGGAATTCTTGAATACATATCTAACCTGGGCTTGCCTGTGAATCCAATGCGCTGGCATGCCAAAAACATTGAAGAAGTTGTCCAAATTTGTGAGGAAGAAGGCAAAAATCGCCACAAGTGGGACTATGATGCCGATGGCATTGTGATCAAGATCAATGACCATTTGCTCTACGAGGATCTCGGCATCGTCGGCAAAGACCCCCGCGGCGCGCTGGCATATAAATATCCAGGCGAAGAAGTGGTAACAAAATTGCTGGACATTCAGGTCAATGTCGGTCGAACCGGTGCCCTAACGCCATTGGCGCTGCTTGAACCAGTCGCGATTGGCGGCGTGATCGTAAAACAAGCTACTCTGCACAATTTTGACTTTATCGCTGAAAAGGACATCCGCATTGGCGACCAGGTTTTGCTCAAACGAGCCGGTGAAGTCATTCCTTATATCGTCGCTTCCCTGAGTGAAAAACGTGATGGCAGCCAACAGCCGTATCAGCCGAGCGAAAATTGTCCCTCTTGCGGTGCTCCGGTCGAAAAAGATCCTTCCGTTGTGGTCTGGTATTGCATCAATTCCAGCTGTCCGGCGCAACTCACCCGAAACATCGAACATTTTGCCTCGCGCGGGGCGATGGACATTGTCGGTTTAGGTGAACAGATCGTGCAGCAGCTAGTGCGTGAGGGAATCATCCATTCTTCAGCCGACCTTTATACGCTTACCCCCAAAGATCTGGTCGGATTGGAGAAATTTGGCGAGAAAAAAGCCCAGAACCTGGTAGACGCTATCCAGGCATCAAAGAGCCAACCTTTATCTCGTTTTATCACTGCTTTAGGCATTCGCGGCGTCGGTGAAGTCGCGGCTGAAAAGATCGCTCAGCGCTTTACAGATCTTGACCAGCTATCACAGGCAGACGAAAGCCAGCTGCAAACTGTCGATGGCGTTGGCGAGATCATGGCGCACGATATCAAACAATGGTTTTCTGAGGATGATAACATCCGTCTTCTACAGGCATTTAAAGATGCTGGTGTCTGGCCGCAAAATCTGCAACCCGAAACTCAAACCCTACAATCACTTGCCGGCCTTAGCTTTGTCGTCACAGGCACGCTGCCAACCATGAGCCGAAACGAGGCTGACGCCCTGATCAAAGAACACGGTGGCAAGGTTGTCGGCTCAGTCAGCAAAAAGACAAATTATCTCTTATTAGGTGAAAATCCAGGTTCGAAATATGACAAAGCGGTCGAGCTGAAGATACCAATTCTTTCAGAGGAAGATTTCCTTTCACTTATCAAACGACGATCTAAAGATCTTGATTGATACTAAGCTGACTTTATTTGGCAAATGAATTTTCTATTCAATTAAAGCTTGAAAGTTTTTCTTCAAGATATTGTTTTGCTGGTAAGAGCAAGAATCCTGTAAAATTGATTTAAAGTGATCTATGAAACACAGTTATAAAAACAATTCTTGTAGATAGCTTAATATTCATTACTGAAATTTGAATTAGAATCAGCTAACAATTCAAGCCGACAAAATAATCTACAGGCCGGTAACAACAATAAAGGAATTTTATCGAATGAAATCTAAACTTATTATTTTCACATTGATCGCTATGCTTGTTTTAGCTTCCTGCGGACAAAAACCAAACAAATCCCCCGATGCGGACGATGCCGATATTTCTCTCCCACTAATTGTAGGTCAAAAGGATGATACCTATCCTGTTGAGGAGATAGCCAAGGACACTTTAGATGAAGTTCAATCACAGGAGACTTATCCCATCAATGAAGATGAAGAATCTGCTGCGGTAGATGAAACATTAGTTGTGACTGTCCTTGCACCCAGCTCTACCACCTCCATCCCCATTCTTCTGGCGGCGAAATTTTTACCAGGACTCAATGTTGAGATCTTCGAAAACCATCCCCAGGCAAACGCTCAATTCATGGCAGAAGAAGACCTTGTTTTAGTAACTGGTCTTTCAGTTGGCTTTGATATGTTTAAAAACGGTGTCCCTCTGCAACTCATTAATACCAATGTGACCGGACTCTCATATATTGTTAGCTGTAATTTTGAAATTAATAGTTTTGCTGAATTATATGGTCATGAGATTTATATCCCTTTTGAAGGCTCCCCTCTGGAAGAAACTACAAAATTTTTTGTTGAACAAGCCGATTTGGTCTATGGTGAAGATGTTAAACCAATTTACGCTCCTTTTGAGACTTCAACTGCGCTCATCAAAAATGGTAATGATGCCATTGTTGCCCTTCCCCAACCCGCGGCGACAGCAATGGCAGCCCAGCCATGCGGTCATTTGGGAGCCAGTTTTTATGATACCTGGAACGAAATCACTGGTGATAATGACGGTTACCCGCAGGTAGGAGCCTTTGCCAAAACCGCGTTTGCCAGCGCTCATCCTGAATGGATAAAAGCTTTCAATCAGGCTGTTGCCAAAGCCATCGCGGAGATGCAGGCAAACCCGGAAGCAGCGGTGAACGAAGTTGCCGATAAGTTTTCATTCCCGGCACCCGTTTTGCTGAAAGCCTTGCAAGCGACCAAATTCACAGTACAATCTGACCAGGAAATGAAAGACGCCGTCATTCATTACTATACTACGATCGGAAAACCACTGGATGAAAGCTACGAGGCGATCTTCTACGCCCTTCCTTAATGAACTTGTTGGGCTCGGACTGCTCATTTTTTTATGGGCAGTCCTTTCCCTCTTTTTCCCAGTTTACATCATTCCCTCGCCTGTAGAAGTTTTTCAGAGCGCCCAAGAAGTCTTGAACCCCAGCTTCCTTTCCGCGCTGGGCATCACCCTCTGGCGCATATTCGTTGGTTTTTCCATTTCGATCTTTATCGGAACCGCTCTCGCCGCGCTCTTATCCAACACCAAACTTTCTGATCCGGTCAGCGCCATGGTTCAGGCTTTTCAGGTCATACCAGCGGTAACAGTTGGGGTGATCCTAGTGATCATTTTTGGCATTGGCAGCGCGCCACCCATGGCTCTGATCACATTAATGACCCTTCCTCTCATTTTTATGAATACGCTTCAAGCTCTGAAATTTCCTGATCCAAAACAGGTCGAGTATCTTGATTCCATCAAAGCTGATCGTAAACTGCGTTTTTCAACAATAATGAAACCCCAGATCATCAAGATCACCCGCATTAATCTGATCTTGGGCTTTAGCATGGCATCGAAGATCGCCGTTACCGGGGAATTTATTGGTTCGCAGGATGGTTTGGGTTACCTTCTCAATAAAGCCAGACTGGTTTTCGCGATGAAGGAAGTGTTTTTTTACATTCTCCTTTTCATCTTGCTCACAGTTCTGTTTCAGGGTTTGGTGGAACTGGTTTATGCCATCTTTCTAAGGAAGTACACCTATGGCGACTGATCCCAAACCCCAGATCGTGCTGGAAGTTAACGCGATCAACAAGAAATTCAACCACGAAGCGGTCATCACCGATTTCAGTTTCAGAATGTCCCAGGGCGAGAGGCTTTTGCTGTTCGCGCCAAGCGGGGCCGGCAAAACCACCCTGCTGCGCATTCTGTCGGGGCTGCTGGCGGCCGATTCCGGCAGCTATGCTTACCCGACCGGCGCGGAACCGCATATTGTTTTCCAGGAGCCTCGTCTTTTTCCTTATCTGACGGTTGATGAAAATATCCGTCTGCCGCTTAAAAGCCCTCATTTCGCTTCAAAAACGAACGCGTTGGAAAAACTTGCCGGGTGGTACAAACTTGTCGGATTGGATGGTTATCAGGACGATTATCCACACACGCTGAGTGGGGGTATGAAGCGCAAAGTATCCCTTTTGCGCGCCCTGGTCACGCTGCCTGAACTGCTCGTCCTTGATGAGCCTTTCCAGTCGCTCGACAAAGATTCACGGGAAGCTTTTGTGCATTCGATCTTTCCGGAAATTCCCAATTTGAGCGTCTTGTTTACCTCGCATGACATTCTGGACGTCGAGATCATCGCGACTTCGATCTTATTGATCAAGTCCCCAAAATTACAGAATCCGATTATAATAAGTTCGGCTGAATTTGTGAGGTCGTTCACAAATTAGCTTTTTTGCGTAAACAAACCGAATTTATTCGGAAAAATATTGAGGAGAAATATGACCGAACAAAAAAGTCCTTGTTGCACGGAGTCCAATCCGGGTTTCATCGAATTGGACGCCTACATTGATTCGCTGAAGATCGATCCAATAGATCCTGAGCGAAAAGAAAAGCTGATTATGACCTTGCATAAAGCACAGAGCATTTTCGGCTACCTTCCTGCTGAGGTACAAAAGTTTATTGCCAACAGATTCGCAGTCTCTCACGCGCACGTCTCTGGTGTGATTAGTTTTTACAACTATTTCACCACGACCCCAAAAGGCAAAACAAAAATTAGCATTTGTATGGGTACGGCTTGCTACGTGAACGGCGCAAATAAAATCCTGCAGGATTTTGAAAATGCCCTGGGGATCAAAGCTGGACAAGTCACCCCCGACGGTCGCTTTTCGATCGAGACTTTGCGCTGTGTTGGTGCTTGCGTCTTAGCTCCCGTAGTGTTAGTCAACGACCATGTTTACGGCAAAGTTAAGCAAGGACAAGCAGAAAAAATCATAGAAGAATACCTCGTCGAATACGGTGAGAAAGTTGAGGAGCAATAATGTCAACAAGAATTGAAAACTTTGAGCAACTCAGGCAAAAATATGAGGAGTGCAAGCGCCTCGTTGAAGTTCGTGCTGATCCCGACTATGACGGTGATAAAAAATTCATCCTGGTTTGTGGCGGTCCAGGTTGTGTCTCTTTAAAAAGTTTGCAACTTGTTGAAAATTTCGAAAAACTGATCAAAGAACATGGACTTGAAAACAAAGTCCAGGCCAGCATCTCAGGTTGCTTCGGTTTTTGTGAAAAAGGTCCGCTCGTCAATATCTTCCCCGAAAACATCTTCTATGTTCAGGTGAAACCAGAAGATGCCAAAGATATCTTTGAACAACACATTTTGAACGACAAAGTCGTTGACCGTTTGGTTTATATTGAACCCGTTTCGCAAAAAAGCATGACCGACTCGCTGGAAATGCCATTCTACAAACGACAGATGCGCATCGCGTTGCGCAACTGCGGCTTGATTGACCCCGAAATCGTCGAGGAATACCTCGGTGTTGGTGGCTATCAGTCCCTGGCAAAAGTTATCACCCAAATGACCCCCGAAGAAGCGATTGAGATCATGAAACGATCTGGTCTTGGTGGCCGAGGCGGTGCTGGTTTTTCAACCGGACGCAAATGGGAATTTGGCCGCATGTACAAGGGTGACCGCAAATATGTCATTTGCAATGCTGACGAAGGAGACCCCGGTGCTTTCATGGATCGCGCCATCATGGAAGGCGACGCGCACAGCGTAATTGAAGGTATGGCTATTGCCGCTTACTGTATCGGTGCCAATCAGGGCTATGTTTATATCCGCGCTGAATACCCTCAGGCTGTCAAACGACTGCAAATTGCCATTGACGCAGCTCGTAAACTCGGTTTGCTTGGCAAGAACATTCTTGGAACTGGCTTCAACTTTGACGTCGATGTACGTCTTGGTGCTGGCGCCTTCGTTTGTGGTGAAGAAACCGCGCTGATTCAGTCCATCCAGGGCAACCGCGGCGAGCCCACCACCAAACCACCTTTCCCTGCGGAAAGAGGTTTGTGGCAAAAGCCTACCGTTGTGAACAATGTTGAAACCCTGGCAAACGTGCCGGTGATCTTTGAAAAAGGCCCCGAATGGTTCGCTCAAATCGGTACCGAAAATTCAAAGGGTACCAAGGTCTTCGCACTGGCTGGTAAAGTCAACAATGTTGGTCTGGTTGAAGTTCCCATGGGTACCACCCTGCGCCAGCTGATTTTCGAAATTGGTGGGGGCGTTCGTGATGGCGGCAAGTTCAAAGCTGCTCAATCCGGTGGTCCTTCCGGTGGTTGTATTCCTGAACAATTCCTCGATACCCCGATCGACTACCAATCCCTTAGCAAGATCGGGTCCATGATGGGTTCCGGCGGTATGATCGTCATGTCTGACAGTGACTGCATGGTCAACATTGCCCGCTTCTATCTTGAATTCGTCGTTGAAGAATCCTGCGGACGCTGTGTGCCCTGCCGTATTGGTACCAAGCGTATGCTTGAAATATTAACTGATATCACCAAAGGCAAGGGTACCTTAGACACACTTGCCGAATTGCAGTCGCTGGCTGAAACTATTCCGGATACAGCGCTTTGTGGTCTTGGACAAACCGCGCCAAACCCTGTGCTTAGCACCCTGCGCTACTTCATGGACGAATACAAAGCCCATGTTGAAGAAAAACGCTGTCCGGCTGGTGTTTGTACCGATCTTCTCCACTACGAGATTCTCCCTGAAAAATGTATCGGTTGTACATCCTGTGCCCGTGGTTGCCCGGTCAATTGTATTTCCGGTTCGCCCAAGCAAACCCACGTCATCGATCAAGAAAAGTGCATCAAGTGTGGCAATTGTCTCCAAAAATGTCGCTTTGGTGCGGTAATTCGTAAATAAGGAACAGATATATGATAACTTTAACTATTGACGGCAAAGAAGTATCCGTACCAGCTGGATCAACCATCCTCGAAGCTGCTCAAGAGCTGAACCTAAAGATCCCTACTTTGTGCTATCTGAATCTCGAAAAGATCCATTATAAGAATCAGGTCGCTTCTTGTCGGGTTTGTGTGGTCGAAGTTGAAGGTCGCCGAAATCTTGCCCCTGCATGTGCAACACCCGTGACACCCGGAATGAAAGTCATCACCAACTCAAAGCGTGTCCTTTCAGCACGGCGCAAGAACCTTGAACTCATTATCTCAAACCACCCCTTCACCTGCCTTACTTGCGCCAAATCCACCGAGTGCGAACTCCAAACCATGGCATGGGAATATGATGTTCAGATCAAATACCCCAATGGCGAACGTATGCATAACAAGAAAGACCTCTCCAGCGCTGCGCTCTACCGCGACCCTGACAAATGTATCATGTGCCGCCGCTGTGAGACTATGTGTAACGAAGTCCAAACCGTTGGCGCGCTCACCGCGTTTGGTCGTGGTTTCAGCACTATCGTAGCGCCAGCTGAGAAAAACCTGATCGTTGACTCACCTTGTGTTTACTGTGGTCAATGTGTAACTGTTTGTCCCACCGGCGCGCTTACCGGTCACAGTTACATCAACCAGGTTTGGAATGCTCTTTTTGACAAGAACAAAAAGGTTGTTGTCCAGGTTGCGCCCGCAGTTCGTGTCGCTTTGGGTGAAGAATTCGGCTATCCCGCTGGCGAAATCGTGACTGGTAAAATGGTTGCCGGTTTACGTAAACTTGGTTTTGACGCAGTCTTTGACACTACCTTTGGTGCTGACCTGACTATCATTGAAGAAGGCACCGAGATTATCGAACGTGTCAGCAAGAACGAAAACCTGCCAATTCTCACTTCATGCTGCCCTGGCTGGATCAACTTCATTCGCTACTATTATCCGAGCCTGGAATACATGCCTTCCACCACAAAGAGCCCACAACAAATGACCGGCGCCATTATCAAGAGCTACTATGCCGAAAAGATGGGTTGGGATCCGAAAAACATTGTTGTGGTCAGCATCATGCCCTGTATCGCCAAGAAATACGAAGCCTCCCTCCCCAATCAGGAAAGCTATGGCATTCGCGATGTCGATTACTCCTTAACCACCCGCGAACTTGCCAAGATCCTCAAAGAAGGTTCTGTTGACTTGCGTTACATTGATGAAGAAGAATTCGACTCCCCACTCGGCGAATCAACTGGTGCGGGCATCATCTTTGGTGCCACCGGTGGTGTTCTTGAAGCCGCCCTCCGCAGCGTTTATGAACTGGTTACCAAGAAAACCCTCGAAAACGTTGATTTTGTTGCCCTGCGTGGTCTTGAAAGTGCGCACGAGGCTGTTGTTGACCTCGGTGAGCGTAAGATCCGCGTCGCGGCAGTTTCCGGTCTCGGCAACGCCCGCAAGATCCTCGACAAAGTCGTTTCAGGCGAAGAAAAATTTGATGTCATTGAGATCATGGCTTGCCCCGGCGGTTGTATCAATGGTGGCGGCCAGCCCTATGCCAAGGACCGCGACGTTGTACTCCAAAAACGCATGGAATCCCTTTACAAGATCGACCGCGAAGATAAACTGCGCAAATCTCATGAGAATCCCGAAGTTATTGCGCTTTATAAAAACTTCCTTGGTGAACCCGGTGGACATAAAGCCCATGATCTACTGCACGTAGAGAACTTCGAACCAAGAGTTATGAGCGAGTGGGAGCACATTTAGTCTCCTCTGCATCAGACTAAAATTTTAGTTTAGCAAAAAACCTCTCCTTTGGTACAAAATGGAGAGGTTTTTTAATTATCACATAGTTATTATCAAATTAGTTACAATTTTTCCATAACCTCGTTTACAAAAGCGATCATATTATCAGTCGCTTTTGAAAATTCCTGCCAGGTAGCAATTAACGGTGCGTGATCATTGAATTCTTCAATGGTCATTCCATCAGGATCATAAGCTTTCTTAAAATACGGAACCTTCTGCAATCGCGTCATCACATCTGTGGGAATATCATCCCAAATGCGCGATTCGAAGTCCAGATGGTCTCCTTCTGTAAACAACTTGGTAAGATAAACAGGAGGAAGCGTAAAGACAGCGTTTGCTCCCGCAGTATATTCTAGGTGCCAGGTTCTCATCACACCATCCACCTCTGGTCCCATTCTTACCGAACAGATAAGCATTTTGCTCGGATATGCTCGTTGTCGATATACTTTATAGGCGTTCTTGAAGATAGCTACACCTGCCCAACGTTTGTCATTGTCTTCCAGCGTAACTCCCGCTTCATCAGCAGATTCATCGAAAGCTGGTGAATTTTCCCATCTGACGCTCATATCCGTTACCACTGACCGCCAGTAGGTAAGATCGACACCATTTTTACGTGCGATATCTAATCCTTCCAACACCGCTTCCGCTACCGCCACGAACTGGGGCACAACATATGCAGACGTACAGTTGGTTGGGATCCCGCGGGCTGTCAACTCTTTGATTACTTTGACACCCTCTTTAGAGCCAGGAACTTTTATCATTACATTCTTTGCAATTTTGCTTAGATCCAAGGCTTGTTCAAGGATGATTTCCTCATCAAAATTGTGATGTGGATCTACCTGGGCAGAGATGTACCCGTATTCGTATCCTGAATTCTCAAAAATGGGCTGAAGTTTTTCCGCTCCCAAACGTACGATTTCCTTATACAGAGCCCAAAATACTTCATAGACTTCTGCTTCTGGGTGTGCTTTTACATAGTTTGCGATCCAGGCAGACCAGCGTTCGGGATCATGCTTCATCGCTGCCAAAGACAAAGGTGGATTTGTTGTGACACCCCGAATGAGCGAATTTTTCGGATTCTTCGCATCAAACACCCGTTTAAGTTGCGCTTCCAATAGATCTTTTTTCTCTTCTGGGGCATTCTCTACCATTTCCTTTACCCAGCTTTCAAACACCAAAGGTGAAGAGTCCCACCAAACTTCTAATCCTGTATTGGTCTGAGCTAATCGTTCAAGCACACTTTTTGGTTGTGTGTTAGAAGACCCTTGCGCTAATGTATTCATGAGATATTTTCCTTTCTACTAGTTCGATAAAAAAGATTGAACCGTCTTTATTCCCCTGATTCGTACTATTGGGCCATTACCAGGAAATCTTTTCCACTTAATTGTTGATAAATTGCCAATCTACCGTTTCTAACCATGTGGTATTGCCCAATATTCAGATATGAGAGGCAGACTAAACAAAATTTATTCTAAACGTTTTCATAATGATACTTTATTTTGACAAGTTTAGCAGATATTCCTTCAAAAATGACCAAAATTTTATTTCAAACTTTTTTCGAAATTTATAATATTAAGGATAATCACAATATCTCAAAAAATATATATAATTTCAAATGAACATATAAACATCATAAACTTCATTTTGGAACTTCGGGATAAAATGTGCGAAGAGTGTTATTCAACAGATTGCAGAAAGACCCCCTTATTGGATCCTTTGGTTTGTCTGGAAAACCATACTCAATATATTTGTGGAAGCTGTGGGAGATGCATTTGTATTGAGCGTGATCCGATCAGGGGCTTACAAAGGTGGAATTTTCCTTTTAAATCATTGGAAATCGCAAAACTATATTTACGAACAGCAGATTACACAAAGAAAAGAGCTTGTGGAATTTATGAGATAGAAAACAACAGGGGCAGGTTGTTATATAAGATTTTCGCAGAAGTTGAAGAGTTACATTTGTATCTGAAAAGAAATAAAGAAAAAAAATGTCAACTGATGGCGCCCGTTTTTATTTTTCCAGAATACAAGGAATATCCAAATACTGAAGTGAGAAAATTGAATCCAAACGAGATTAAATGTTATATGAATGAGCGTTAACGTTTAGTACATTGCACAAGCCTCAGTAAGCCTTTCATCAAAACAACATGATATACCTACCAGGTTCATTAGATTATTGCCTTCCAAGATTTAAAAGGCAAATAAGAACCTGGAGGAACTGTTTATGAAAACAAAGTATTCATTTTTTGACAATCTTTTTAAGGATCGTCGCCTAAGTCTTATTTTGGCTTTGATATTTCTTGCAGGCAGTTTTGCTTTGCAGTTCATTAGCAATAAGTATTTACAAGGGGATTGGGTGTTTTTAACCTTTCTCATGTCAGAATGGTCAATGCTTTTTGCCGTTCTCATTTTTATCCAACGCCGCATGAAAGGTGGTATAGCAGGAATAGATATTGTTCCAGAAAAAGCTTTCAAATACTATGGCATCGGCATTTTGATCGGTACCGTTATGTTTATTCTCTTCCTTCTCCTGGCAGTAGTTCGTGGAGACTACGCTGTCAATGGGCTTGCTGAATCCATTAATTGGGTAATGGTTATACTATTTGCAATAGCCTTTGTTGGACAAGGTGCACTTGAAGAAGTGGTTTTTCGTGGTTTTCTAATGCGATTTATCGGAAGACGCACCTCAATTCTATTGGGACTCATTATTAGCTCGATCGTATTTAGTCTCCTTCATTTGCCTGGAAGAGAGACAACCTTTTTGGTTTTCATTAATACTTTTCTGTTAGCCGCCCTATTCAGCATATTGTTATTATTGACCCGCTCACTCTTCTTACCCTGTGGACTCCACTTCGCATGGAATTTTGTAGAAATGGTTGTTTTCAACACTCCCAATAGCAGTGAACAAGTATCCACCGCGGTATTTAAAACCAGCTATCTTTCTAATAACGTCTTCCTGACCGGCGGAACCTATGGACCAGAAGGCTCAGTCTATACGACCATCATTGTTTTACTGTTTCTTATTGTTTCTTTAGTTTTATACAGGAAAAAGAGAGGTTTCAAAGAACTTTTATCAAAGGAACCTCTTGAATCTCCTGCATCTTAGATAATTATTATCAGCTCATTGATAAATCAAGAGCATAAGATGAATCATTAAAACAACAGGATAATTACAGGATAATTTTTAGAGATAACAGAGCTTGTAGAAGTTCTGTTATTTTGTATTAATTCAATTCTTAATACTAGTAATAGATTACTTCTAATAAAGGATTAATGAGGTCGAATTTTGGTATCAAGTAAAGAATATTTCTTTTATATTTTGGACTAACTTTCTGGATTATAGGATATCGATCACAAACCAATGATTGATGCATTTATTTCGGATTGCTTTTTAGCATATAGAACCAAATTTTTCAGTAAAATAGAAAAGTGCTTTATTTTCTGAAGTTTCCTAAAAAGATTCGAAATGGCGGATAGGGTTTCCTGTCTTAAACTTCTACAAAGCATACCTGGTCCTAAGGCTAGCTTTAGACCTGAGCAATGGGAGCAATCGAAGCGGTCTCCTTACAGAAAAAGCGCGTTTTGGTCGTCCAAAGAACAGGCTGGGGTAAAAGTATGGTCTATTTCCTCGCCACCATTATCCTCCGACAAAAAGTAATAGCATTTATTCCCATAGTAAATTCACTTTTATTAGAGATTCTACAAAAACATTAACATAAAATGTATTTACAAATTGATAAACAGTAGTATACTTATCAACTAAATGACCATCCAAAAAGCATAATGACAAATAGGAGTGGAAAGAATGTCAAAAAAACTAATCAATTCGATAAGTCTGTTAATTGCGTTTGTTTTTCTCTTTGCGCCACTGCAAAGCGCGTTTGCCGGTCTGATCAATGACGGCAGCCCTTATAAACTGATCGTTCACAATCATGTAATTGTTGATCCAGGTGATCCTGGAGCAACTCCTCCAGTACCGCCGACATATGCTACCGTTGTAGGCGCTGAATACGAAGTCTTCCGCACCCATACTATTGACGACGCAGGTGTGGCTACTGAATTGAATCCAGCAGTTTCTTTGGGTACTTTCACGATCGAAGAGGGTGTCGAGAATGGCTTCAGCACTGCTACAAAAGGTATCTATCAGGTCGTTCCTACCAAACGCGCTCCTGGCTTCCTGCTGCCAAGTGATCCCAAGGCTACCTTCACTGTTGAATTCCCACGAATGGAAAATGGCCAGGTTGCAGCAAACCAAACGCTGGAAGTTTATCCCAAAGTCATTCGGCTACTCGGCAGCGCGGGACTTCTCAAATGGACCACCGGCGATCCGGCAAATATTCCATTGCCCGGCGCGGTCTTCAAACTCTGGCAGGACACTGAACTGCCAACCAATACAACAAAAACCTATCCTTACGACATGGGCGACTTTACCACCGGTACGGATGGCAAGATCGCGGTAGACAACCTGCCGGAAGGCACCTACCGCTTCTGCGAGATCACCCCGCCGGATGGCTATGGACCCATCCCCGCGCCGCCTGCTGACTGTGTCAGCTTCGCGATCACCCAGACAGATACTGCGATCGTCAATCCTGCCCCGATCGAGCTGACGTTCCAAAACTACCCGATCCCCAGCATCATCAAGACCGTTGACGAAGCAGCAGATGGCGCTGGCGCGAATCATAACATCGGTGAACCATACTACTACAAACTCAGATTCCCCATCCCTGAGAACGCGGGCGATTTCACCTTTTATCGCGTGGTTGACAGCTTCCCGTATGAAGTGGACTATCTCACCGATCCAGGATATTCTGTTGTCCCAACAGGTCTGGTCGGCTCGGATTCGTACATCCCCTACGATCCTGCCGATCCCGTCAACAGCCACAAACTCACCATCAACTTTGATATTCCCGCCCTGGTTGCTGCTTATGCAGCAGGCGAACGCACCATCACGGTCACCGTGAATGTCATGCTAAACGAACATGCTCAACACGGTGTACCTGTGACGAACACGGCAACACTGGAATGGGATTTTGGCAGTGATAGCGATGACGAACCTGTGACCCCAACTGAAGGCGGTTTTAATATCACCAAACGCGACAGCGATGGCAACCCCCTGGCAGGCGTTGGCTTCCAGCTCTTCACAGACACGGCTGCCACCATCCCCTTCATCAGTCCAGTCACCGGACTGGAAGTCATTGAAGAATCCGGCGTGGATGGCATCGTCCGTTTCACGCGCCTGCCCTATGGTACCTACTACGTCAAAGAGGTCTACGTCCCTGAAGGCTTCCGTATCAGTGAAGTGATCACGGAAGTGGTCATTCCGGTTGCAGATACCTTTGAACTGATCATCACCAACTATCAAATCGGTGAAGACCTGCCAATGACCGGAACAACGGGCGCATTGATCTTCCTGGGCGCGGGTGTCGTGCTCATTGGAGCTGGTATATTCTTTGCCAGACGCAAAAAGAACGACAAGATCTAATTGTATTGATATCTGCCTCTTCCCTCCGCGAGGGGGAAGAGGCAGTCCTTTTGCGTTTACAAAGATGGAGGTAAAGACCAAGATGAAAAAGAAACTACTAATGATCTGCTGTCTGCTGGTTTTCTTATTGAGCCCGGTCAGCGCTTTTGCTCAGCCAACCGAATACACCGTGATCATCACCAATGTATCCCTGCCCGATTATGAGGATGGCAATATCGTCTATATCCTGGGCGCGATCTATCAGGTGACGCGCGTATACGAGCTGAACGAAGATGGCAGCCAAACACCGGTCGAGGTCGATCTGGGTCAGATCGTCGTGGGCCCTACAGGCGCTCGTTTCACGACCAGCATCAAAGGCGGCTATCTCTTTGAGCAGATCAAACGCGCTCCCGGATATCTTTTGGTGACTGAACCGATCCTGGTCGAGTTCCCCCAGATGGCTG
>JBMNVH010000027.1:0-25735 GCA_050946715.1 Anaerolineaceae bacterium
TGTTCAAATTCTAGATCAGAAAGAGTAATTAGATGCCAAACCAACCGGATATTAAGGAAAAGATCATCAACACAACGATCTCTTTGATCCAACAATCTGAAGGATTGATCGAGAACATCACAATAAGAGATATCGCGCAAAAAGCGGATATTGCCGTCGGGCTGATAAATTACCATTTTGGTTCCAAGAACAATTTGATCGAGATCTGCGTCCAGCGGATCATCTCTCATATCATGAAGATCTTCCCTACTAGAGAAAGATCAACTGACACACAAGAAAGCGATGGGCAGAAAGGCGCAGATGACAACGCTGCTTTTATTGCCAGCGTCTTTCGATACCTGTTAGATCACCCGGAGATATCCAAGATCTCCATACTTGGCGATCTCTCCCAACCAAACGCAAAAAGCAATTCTGCCGTAAGTTACAGAGCAATCCTCAAGGCAATACCGGACACAGAGCCAGAAAAGCTCAGAAAGATCAAGGCTTTCATGCTCTTATCCACCATTCAATCTGCCTTCCTGAATCGGCAAATTAGTGCTGAACTATTGGGGATCAACCTTAACGATGAGAGCGATTATCGAGACTTTTTCTGCCTTGTGACAGAGATCCTTAATATCACAGAACAAACAACTAAAGAGAGTTAAAGCAAAAAGAGGAGCAAACCTGAAATGACAAAAGAAAATAGAAAAGGGAGGAACTTTAAAATGAAATGGATCCTGTACGCTTTCTTAATGATATTCGTACTGTATTTTTTGATCCAGGCTGTCCGTTGCGATCTTGGACTTGATCAAGCCAGGGAGAAGCTCAGCTCGTATGAAGTAAAGACGGCAGAACTCTCCTACGGAACAATGACCTATATTGATGAGGGCGAAGGAGAAGTAGTTTTATCTGTTCATGGCCTTTTCGGCGGCTATGACCAGGCTTACGAAAACGTTAAAAGCCGGATCGGTCGGAACCGCCTGCTGGCGCCTTCGCGCTTTGGTTACCTCGGCTCGGCTGTTATGGGGGACGGAACGCCCAAAGAACAAGCGGCTGCCTATGTAGAATTGCTTGATCAACTTGGGATCGATCAGGTCTTTATTTTGGGCACCTCAGCTGGGGGCACGCCAGCCATTCGCTTCGCGCTCGACTATCCGGAACGAGTCAAAGGCTTGATCCTGTATTGTTCCGCGATGCCGGTAACTGAAAAACCAGAAAAGTTTCTTGAGTATCAAGCCGCACCGGAGCCGTTTTTGTCTGATTATGCCATGTACCTGATCAGTCCGCTCATGCCTTCTATGTTTGGTATGCCCGCCTCAACCGTAAGGATCATTCAGCCCATCGCTGACAGGAAAACCGGGGTACTGTTGGATGGGAAACTCACCAATCCAGATATGGAAAGGAACTTTGATCAGTATCCGATCGAAACCCTGAAAGTGCCAGTCTTGATCTTGCATTCTGAAGACGATCCCGTGGCAAGTTTTGAAAAAGTTAGGAACGCCCAACATCGTTTCCCAAACCTCACGCTCGTCTCATTCCCAGACGGCGGACATATGATGGTCGGTCACAGCGCGGAGATCGATAAAGCGCTGGATGATTTCATAAACCGAAATCAGTAGATATGTTTAATGCAGAACCGCTGATGAGACAACATCTAATTTAAAAGGGAAATATTTAATAGTTTGTCATGTATGGATGGGGACGATACCCTGCTTCGCGGGCACAGGTCTCCATCCGCTAGGAAATTAACAAAAGCGATCATAGAAAACTTAAATCTATAAAGAACAAAATAACCGGACAGGGATGAACCACCGTCCGTACAATGTCACAACAAACATGTTAAATTATAGGTTGGATTGCGAAAATAACCCTCTTTTCTAACAAACTCGACAACAAAAATTCAAAAATAAGAAGTTTTAGGCTGTTTTTATCTTTTCATCTACCAATAAATCTATTTAAGCTATTCCTTTAATAAAATCTTCAAGCGCCTGATTGACAACTTCTGGCTTGTCCGTATTCGAGTTATGCCCTGCGTCTTTGACCCATACAATCGGAATGCCGGTCTCTTCATGCCACTCTTTATTCAATCGAAGGCAATAACCCACCTGATCTTTCTCACCACAGATCAACAAAGCCGGACACTTAATTAGGTAAGGCAGGTCAGATTCCATTCCTTCGGCAATGAGCTTAAAACCGTGGCTGGTTAAATCAGCATATCTTTCCTTATCCCCTTCATAAACCATCATCATTTCCCGCATCAGATTTCTGCCATAATCAGATGTCGCGACGCCATTTGTAGCGACCCTAACTAAGAATTTCCAGGGAAAACGATAGTATGTTGACCGCATTCTTTTCAGCATCCAAAGCTCTCTGTCCTTGATATATTTCCTTTGCAAGGGAGTGGAATCAATAGCGACAAAGCCTTTTAATTTATCTGGGAACAACTCCATGAAAACCTGCCCCACAAAACCGCCCATGGATTGCCCAATGATCACTGGCTTCGTTATTTTTTCCTGCTCAAGGATCCCGTTTACCCATTTTGCCTTGTCAAAGAGATCGAAATCAAATTTGAAGGGCCAGGATGCGGCATGACCAGGAGCATCCCAGACGATAATATTGTACTTATCCTTAAAATGGTCAATTTGTTTTTCATACAACCTGTGGTCAGCCGTTAAGCCGGGAAGAAAGACCAGAGTTAACGCATCAACATCGATCATGCTGATCCAATAGTGGATGGTGCCAGAGGCTGTTTCATAGGTTCTTTCTATCATTTGATCAACTCCGTTTCTCATACATTTCTAAAATAATACTACCAAGTTCTAACTTTGTACCTGTAATCAGCAAATGGGCGCATCCGGATCATAGCCGTGATTTTTAAGCTTCTTCACCACCATAAAAGTCAGCAGATGGGCAAAAATACGGGTCACGAGTTTGCCGGGAGCGGATTGTGCCTGCTCGTACAAACTATCCGGGGATGGGGCTCCCTTCGCGATATGTTGAATGAACTGATCAAAAGCTGGCACGACTTTCCGATGGCTCATGTGCTTTTCCAGCGGCTGTCCGTCCAACATCGCACCGCCACCCAGCACGAAGCCGCCCATCCAGGTAAGATCGTTCTGCTCCGCGAATAACCGAAGGCTGGCAAGCCCGTGCTGATGCGTGTGTATGTAGGGCATGCCTCCATTGATGATGCCATAAAGCTTCTGCCCGGAAAACCCGCCCACCTGAGCCGCCGTTTCCAACAGCTCGATCAGTCTGGCTGGGTAGGTATTGATGTAGCAGGGACCGGATATTACAATCGTTTCAACCTTTTGCATTGTCAGAACCGGGTCATCCAGAGAACCCTTTTGAGGCAGAAAGACCACCTCGCCGCCTGTAACCGCGCGGACGCGCTCAAGCAGCATAGCGCTGGTACCTTTGCGTCTGGGGCTGGCACAAAGAAGCATTATTTCTGACTTATTCATGGCTGATCTCCTTTGCGATCTGCTCAAGCGCGTTCTTGTCAAATCTGCTGTCGAGGATAAAGGCTTGCCCTTGCACGTCCATGATCTTTCGGTTTTCTGCGTGAAGGTACAAAAACGCCTTCTTTTCAGCTTCACTTAACTTATCCCCGACACCGATCATGTGATACCTGATACCCGGCACCCTCATGCCTTTCACCAGCTCCCCGTCCTTCATGCGGTAGCGGGGATCGCCCAGCAAGGCGATGCGGTCCATCACCTTTTTAATATGGTGGCTGACACCGCCAAAAACAATTGGGGAAAGCAAGACAAGCGCCTGACAGACGGCGATCTTTTGTACGACCTGCTGCATATCATCCTGCATGACGCAGCGCCCATAGGTCTTACCGCTGCAGCTGCTGCAGCCGGTACAAGGCTTGATGTCAAGGGTATTGGCAGCAAAGCGAACAAGCTGCCTTCCTGTCGGGAGCAAGGCTTCTTCCAGCAACCTGCCCCAATCCCCTCTGCTGTCATCTGAAATGATCACGATCATTTTTCCTCCCGCTTGCTGAAATCCTGCGCGATAGAATTTGTTTCATGTTTTGATGTAAGGCTCTGACCAGGCAAATGAACTAAAAATCTGATCTTTCTTTCGCAATCTAAACAAATTAAAACCAAAGCCCAACTTCATATGATTTGTTCCATCAACAATGTTTAGAAACATGCAATAGGTTATCTGAAACTCACAAAGCTTACTGTGATTTTATCATTTTCATCTGAATAATTGCCCGAGATAGAACCTGTTTCTTAGGCAATTGAATATTGCTAGGGTTTGATCGACAATCACATCAAATTGATGACAAAATCTGTGATTTTATTTTTTGTCGCATCGTTCTACGACATGCGCAGAAATCATTTTTTTAGATATAATTAATTGTAAGCTCACTATGAGTCTGATATTAACAGCTTGATCCTAGTAGTTTTTGTAAACAGAATAAATTGTCATTCAAGATTTCCCGACAAAATTTTGACAGGAAGGTGAATATGGATTTGAAAAAAAAGATCGAAAAATTCAAAGAACTGGAATACGAATTCAATAAGGATTTTTATCTGGAGTTGAAGGAAGGGCAGGCACCCCATACCCTGTTTATCGGCTGTTCGGATTCCAGAGTGGACGCGGAAACGCTCTTTCAGGCAAAGGCAGGCGAGATCTTCCAAATGAGGAATATCGCCAATATCGTGCCAAGAGAAGAGGAGCCTGACACGCACCCTTCGGTGGTATCCGCTGTCGAGTATGCTGTCCAGGTCCTGAAAGTAAAAAATGTGATCGTTTGTGGGCACTCCAATTGCGGAGGCTGTGCCGCGATCAGAAAACTGGACGAATATAAGAAAGATCTTCCTTATACCGGAGAATGGATCTCTCAAAGCGTTTCCATTTCCAATTATATCGATCTCAAATATCCGGAGATGAAGGAAGAAGACAAGGTCATCATGCTTGAGAAGCTAAATGCTGTTCAACAATTGGATAATCTCATGACCTATGATTTTGTCCGACAAAGGGTTGAATCGGGAGAGCTGAACCTGCAGGCATATTATTACGATATCGGCACCGGCAGCATTTCTGTTTATAACTATGACAGTGTCTTTTCAGACATGATCGAAGAAATAACCAAGACCCGAAAGCCCTTGGAGGAATAGAAGCTGAATCCTGCCAGTCTCGCTAATCATAAATGCTGCGCTGCTCTCTTGTGCTTGCACTTCTCCTTATTGTGCATCGCGCAGTTTTAAATTGCCATTTTGAGAGAACAAAGTTGTGATTTGTGGTAGGTCGGGCTTCAATCCGACATATTAATTCGATTAGTCAACAATTGTTCTTATTATTAGGTTTAATTGTTGGGATTAGTTAGGAACTAAGTT
Organism: Anaerolineaceae bacterium; assembly: GCA_050946715.1. Taxonomy (GTDB): domain Bacteria; phylum Chloroflexota; class Anaerolineae; order Anaerolineales; family Anaerolineaceae; genus Mesolinea. The sequence continues at coordinate 5,337 of JBMNVH010000027.1, forward strand.
TAATTTATAAAACTGTTGGACGTCGGATTGACAGTGCACACACAAGCGTATGCAATGTCAATCACGACCTTCCACTACCGGATTTACCTTTGGGAATAAAACAGAACAGAACACAGCGCAACTTCCTGTCCGACCACGCACATTTTTCTTATTTTCGGTTCATAAGGTGTAAACTTGAGCGTATGATCACAGCCATCGCTTTTGATTTCACCGAGGTTTTGTTTACCCGAAAGCCTGATATTGAACTGACCCCACGAGAACAAAAAATTGCAGAGAGATTTGGCTTTCTCAGCCCGGATGCTGTCTTTTTGGCTCATTTTGTTCAGGAGCTGGGCATCAGCAAAGAAGAGGTCGAAGCGGAAGTAAAAAAACTGGTCGCAAAGATCTACCAGCTCAAGGAGCCGGATTTGTTCGATAAGATTCCGTGCCTCAAATTCGCGGCGGCGACCAATCACCTCTCTTACATGGTGGACTACTTTTTTACCCTACCGATCTCAAAGCATTTCATCGCTGCTGTAAGCTCAGGAGAGATCGGCTATGAGAAGCCTGAGCCAGAATTTTACCAGTGCGTAGCTGCAAGGCTGGGCGAGAAGTCCGAGAACATCCTCTTTATCGATGACCGGCTTGAGAACTGCCTTGGCGCGGCTGCCTGCGGCATGCGGGTTTTGCATCATGACCCTAAAGACTTACTTTCTGAAGCAATTAATCAGTATTTACGCACTGTTGAGGAGATCAAATAATGGAGTTCAGAGAACTGGACGAGAGCTGGAAGGACAAAACCTTTCTTTTTCGATATACGACAACGCATCATTATCGTGTGGAAATAAAGGATGATGATAACGAAATAACGCTGAAACTCAGAAGGGAAGAATCCCCTGAGCCAGTTATAAAAAGTTTTGAAAGTGCTCTTTATTCGGATTGGCTGGAGAACCCCTGGGTTCTTGGCGTCTTTGAAGGGGAAGAGCTGATCGCTTTCATCGAGACTTCCGATGAAAGCTGGAATAATCGTCTGCGCATTGCCAATTTGTGGGTTAACGAATCTCACCGCTATCGAGGGATTGGCAAGCTATTAATAGCACGTGCCATCGAAAGAGCAAAAAATACCGGGCAGCGAGCGATCGTGCTCGAAACGCAAAGTTGCAATGACCCTGCTATCCGTTTTTATCGGACATGCGGCTTTAAATTGATCGGGCTGGATGCCAACCACTATCAAAACGACGATATTGAGCGAGGCGAGGTGCGTCTGGAGTTTGGGCTTGTCCTCTAATATCTCCTACAATTCTCGTTTTAGCCCTGGACATAGTCAGAAGACCACGTCTGAACAAGAAAAAAAGTTTGTTTATGGTCACCGACCACAAGCCATATTATTTCCTACACTTAAAATTACTAAAACACATCAATCTGCTTGCTCACGCCGATAGGGCTCGATCACGCCAATGCCAAGTTTCTGGAATAACAAGGGGCTCCACCAGGAGACCCAGAATCCGATCAGGCTGTAACGGATAAAGCGCAGGATCATGCTGATCAACCCCAAATTCTTTGGGAAAAGTTTGCCCAGACCAGCATAAAGCGCGAAAACGCCGACGATCCCGATCAGAAAACGGACGATTTTCTGCCAGCTCCCCAGATGAGACTGGAGTATTCCATTTCTGTGCAGCAAGATCGAAAAGCCAGCCAGCATACCAAACCAAACGCCGGCGGTGGTCAACGCGCCATTCAGGTTCATTGGATCGATCTCTCCGGCAAGAGCAATCCACTCCGCCGGCACCTGCCAGCTGCTGGAAAGCACTTTCTCCAGGGCGGGGAATACGATCATCAGAAGCGCGCTGAGAGCGGTCAGCAACAGCTTCTTCGCGATGGATTGCTTGAGCAGGCTTTGCCCGATTTGCTTCGAATATCGGGCAAAGATCAAAACTAAAACCGCGCCAATGGTCCAACCGAGCAAGACATCGCTGATAAAGTGAACGCCGAGAAAGATGCGCGACAGCCCGATCAGAAAGATCATGATGCTTAGGATCCAGGTCGCGACGGTTTTGTTGTTCTCCTTCGCGGTCCAGCCCCAAACAGCTGCGGAATTTTGCGAATGACCCGAGGGCAACCCGAAGGAATCATGAAAAGCGCCAGCTCTGATCTTGTCAGTTAGCCAGTACGGGCGGGGGCTCTTGAAGATCATCTTGAGAAAGCTGTTGGTCGAAGCGCTCAGCAGGAGCATGATCCCGATCCGAAAACCCGCCAGAGCATTGACGCACCAATAGACCAGCGGCATGAAGACCAGATAAAAGGCTTCGTCACCCAGGATGGTGATGGCTTTCCAAAAAGGCTGCATATTCGCGCCCCATGCTTGAAGTGTTTCTATGATTGGCAGTTCAAATTGATGGATCATGTTTGGCTCCTCATCCTGTCATTTATCTGGGTTTATTATAAAAGAAAACGGAGGCGATATCGCTGTTGTCGATTCTCTGTGAATAACCTCCGCGATTTCAGACAGATCTTTTTAATTATGGTTTTTATTCGCATCAGCGTATATTTAACATGAGCTCAATCTCTTTAGCCAGGTTTAGAAAAAAATGGTTCTAAAATTCAAAACTCCTCTCTGCGAATCATCACATCGAGCCCTTTGAGCACCTATGCCCGTCAATGTATGGCAATCTGCGGTCAATCTTTTTTCCATTTCATTCTTAAGTAACAAAAGCATTAAGGCAGATCGCCACGTCGTCCTTGCGGACTCCTCGCGATGACAACCTTGCAAAAGCACCACTTGCACACTATTTGTCAAAGTTAAATAGGATATTTAATGCCTAAAAAGCTTTAAAGTAGCTCAATTTAGATGCAATTACTCTGTCTCAATAGTCCTTTGAGCACCACGCTCCTCAAGCATATTGTATAATTGAGCTAATCTACTAATAAATCAGGAGGCTCACCAAATGTCTGAAGCAAGAGTAGTCCATGCCCCTACCGGGACGAAATTAACTTGCAAAAACTGGCTCATTGAAGCCGCGTATCGCATGATCCAAAACAATCTTGACCCAGCCGTCGCGGAAGATCCCGACCACCTGGTTGTTTATGGCGGACGGGGTCAGGCAGCCCGGTCCTGGGAGGCTTTCGATGCCATTCTAAGATCCCTGCGCGAACTTGAAGAAGATGAAACCTTGTTGGTGCAATCGGGCAAGCCGGTCGGCATCTTCAAAACTCATACCGACGCGCCCCGCGTTTTGATCGCCAACTCGAACCTGGTGCCCCATTGGGCGACCCAGGAGCACTTTGACGAACTGGCAGCCAAAGGTCTGATCATGTACGGTCAGATGACAGCTGGTTCCTGGATTTATATCGGCACGCAGGGCATCCTGCAGGGAACCTACGAGACGCTCGGCTCACTGGCAGCTCAGCAAGGCTGGCCCTCATTGAAGGGTAAATTCGTCCTCACCGCTGGTTTGGGTGGAATGGGCGGCGCCCAACCCCTGGCAGTGACGATGAACGAAGGCGTCGCGCTGGTGGTCGAGGTTGACCCCGATCGTGCTCAAAAACGGCTCGAAATTGGCTATATTGACGTTGTCACCGACAACCTTGAAGACGCGATGACCCAGGTTGAAGAAGCCATTGAACAGGAAATCCCCAAGTCGATCGGCCTGATCGCCAACGCGGCGGATGTCTATACCGAACTTTTGCTGAGAAACGTCATTCCGGACGTCCTCACGGACCAAACTTCAGCGCATGACCCGCTTTCTTACGTGCCGAGTGGCATGAGTCTGACCGCTGCTTGTCAGCTGCGCCAGAGCGACCCACAGAAATATATCGAATTGTCGCTGAAGACGATGGCAAAACACGTTGAGGCGATGGTCGGCATGCAAAAAGCCGGTGCGATCACCTTTGATTACGGCAACAACATTCGCCAGCGCGCTTATGACCAGGGCGTTAAAGAGGCTTTCAACTTCCCCGGTTTTGTTCCCGCTTACATTCGCCCGCTCTTCTGCGAAGGCAAGGGCCCATTCCGCTGGGTGGCGCTTTCGGGTGACCCGGAAGATATTTACAAGACTGATGAAAAGCTGATGGAGCTCTTCCCAGAGGATAAGCACCTGCACCGCTGGTTGAAAATGGCCAAAGAACAGGTGCCTTTCCAGGGTTTGCCGTCCCGCATTTGCTGGCTGGGCTACGACGAAAGAGACAAAGCCGGTTTGGCATTCAACGAAATGGTTGCCAATGGCACGCTGAAAGCGCCGATCGTGATCGGTCGCGACCATTTGGACGCCGGATCGGTGGCTTCGCCAAACCGCGAGACCGAATCCATGCTCGATGGTACCGACGCGGTTAGCGACTGGCCCATTCTGAACGCTTTGCTCAACACCGCCAACGGCGCCACCTGGGTGAGCTTCCACCACGGTGGTGGGGTTGGCATCGGTTATTCGCAACACGCCGGGCAGGTGATCGTGGCGGATGGTACGCCCGAAGCCGCCAAACGGCTCAAACGCGTTTTGACGGGTGACCCTGGTATGGGCGTGATCCGGCATGTTGACGCGGGTTATCCCGAAGCCATTGAATTTGCTAAAGAACATGGGGTCAAGATCCCCATGATGCCGAAGGAATAGTGTGAAATCGCGGCGGATCTTGTTCTTTGCCCTGGCGATCGCGCTGGGAATTGGCGCGGGGCTGGCTTTTGGCTGGCTGATCATGCCGCCCAAAGCCCCCAGCGATGCCCCCATGAAGGATCTGCGCGTCGATTATCAGACCGATCTTGTACTGATGGTCGCGGAATCCTTCGCTGGCAATGCGGATTCCGAGCTGGCATTGGATCAGCTGGCAGAGATCGCCGAAACTGATCCGCTCTCACTGATTGGCATCAGTCTCAGCTACGCCCAGGAAGTTGGCTACCTTAACAATGACATTCAGCTGATCAAGAACCTGCTCACCGGGATAGATCCCGATGTGTATCAGACTTGGAAACTGAAACAGGGAAGGCGCTGATGGAACAAAGCCGCAAAGATAACCATTGGTACCTGCTGACCGGTCTGATCATCGGGCTCGCGATCGGATTGGTCATTTCGCTGATGATCGCCCCCGTGATCAATGCCGACGCGCTGCCGCATGAGCTGAGCGAGGAGGCAAAAGCGGATTACCGCGAGAAGATCGCTCTGGCATACGCCACGAATCAGGATCTTGAGCGCGCGCTCAGCCGACTGGAACTTTTGCAGGATCCCCAACCCGTTCAAGCTCTGATCTCGCAAGCCCAAAATATGTTGGCTATGGGTGAATCTGAGACGATCTCCAGAGCGGTAGCCGATCTGGCAACGCAGCTGGACGCGCTTTTGCATCCAGGAAACAAGATCCCTTAATTACAAAAAGCAAACAACAAACCGTGAGGTCAATTCTCACGGTTTGTTGTTAATTAGTTTCGTCTACGGCAGTGTATTGCTGGCAGCGAAATCGTCTCCTAAGATGAGCACGATATGCGGTTCAACCGCAGGGTCATAGGCATAAATAATGTTATATTCATTGAGAACGCCAACAAACTCTTTCAGATAGCGGATCGTGTAGGGTTTGGCACCGTAGTATGTCAGAGAGGAGGTCGCCGTATACGCAGCGTTGCCAACATTGGTCACATGAATGCCTTGCTCCTGCAGGTAAGTTGAGGCGCGCTCCGCCAGACCAGTCTGCGAGGACCCGTTGAGGATCGAAACCGTGGCAGCTTCCTGTTGCAGAATCGCCTGCAGATCAGCTACATTCTCTTCACTATAGAGATTTTCTCCCCTAAAGACCAGATCACGGACTTCACGGATCTTGTCCGGGATGGGACGCAAGATCGACTGGCCATCGACAAAACCTGATGTGACTTGTTGCCAGCCAATTGCCGCATGAACAATGTTTTCACGAGGAACATCATTGAGCACTTTGATACCCAGCTGGATCATCTGCTGGAGAGATAGGTTAGTGTGGATACCTCTGGAAAGGCTCTCATAAATCTGTGGAGCACTTTGAATCAACGATGGCAGCATATTGAATTCAAGAATACGGTCACGAATTGCGAGAATAACCTGCTGTTGACGCTGTGAGCGCGCAATATCGCCACCTTCCTCATCCCGAAAGCGAACATAGGCCAGTGCTAGTTCACCTGGTAAGGTAACGGTAATTCCAGGTTCGATCCACTGGGAGAATTTAGTGTTGATGATGTTTAACTGCACGCTTTCGGTAGGAGTGATTCTGACGCCTTTGATCAAATCTATAAAGTCAATGAAAGCTTCGAAGTCGATCTGGGCATAATAATGAACCGGGACGCCCAGAAGATTTTCAACTGTTTTGGCTGCCAAAGCAGGTCCACCGCCGGGCAATTGATAAATTTCGCCGACACTATAGGCGGTGTTGATCTTGGCATAGTTGCCGCCAGGGATCTTGACCCAAAGATCACGGGGGATCGAGATCATCCCAGCGGTGTTGGAAACCGGATCCAGCGTAAAGAGGATCATCGTATCGGTCAAAACAACATTGGCGTCGATCGTGCGCGCGTCCAGACCCATCACCAGCAGATTGACCCTTGTTTTGCCATCCCAGGCCTCAGGCATGTCAAAGTTGTCAAGAGAAACGGCTACGGTTGGGGTGGGTTCACCCGGCAAGACCGTTGAATCGGTCTCTGTGCCTGTATCGTTGTCAAACACAGGCGCGCCGCCAGGGTTGAAGATGGTCGCTTTTGCGATGAAATTGCTGGTCGCCCGGAAAATAAAAAATGAGGCAACTAAAACCAACACCAAAATAACGGCGTAAACAATAGCCGCTCTGCCTTTTGGTAAGGTGATTTTTCTTTTATTACTTTTTTCTGACATAATCCGTCCTGAAATAAACCGCCTGGTCTCATGCCAGGCGTTATTAATGAGTTGTGCTTCCTGGTACTAATTGGGCTTGGGAGCAGGGATAGGCAAGTCTTCCTTATGAGTAGCTTGCCATTTATCACCCTCGTCAAAGAGCATGATCGGGATCTCTTCCCAGACCGGATACTTGCGATCACAGTCTTTGCAAATCAACCAGGCTTCTTTGAAATACTCAAGCTCACCTTTTTTCTCTTTAACACAAATTGGGCAACGTAACAAATCCAACAACTCTTGATTGATCACGGCATTCTCCATTTTCTAACTAATTTCAGTTCTGGCAAAGCCATTGCCTGTATTTTACCATAGCGTTCGAAAGCATTTTTTCTTTCCAACAGTAATTCTCAGCATGAAACTTGTAGAGTTCTCTGTAGCAAGGGCTAAAATCTGGCAAGGGCGAGACAAAGTGCCCGCCAGGGTATTGAGCAGTGCTTTTCTGCTCAATCCGCCGTTCAGGTGCCATAAAAAGCAGCAATTCTCATTTTAGTCTTGTAAATAGTCAGGAGACCATTTCCGAACATTAACAAGGATTCCAAGATAGCTCGTGGTCTCCTGACCACGGGCTACATGTGATTTTCTACGGAATCTCCGTCCCTGGTCCATAGTTATAGCCCGCCGGCCAGGCGGCATAAACAGTTCGGATTGTGTCGTTGATAAATACTTCTCCGTTGCGACTAACCGTACGATAGGCAATGACCGTTGCGCCATAGACTTCCCAATCCACCTGTTTGATTGTGCCAGTGGGGAGTGTCGGGTCTTCCCGATAGATGGGATCAGGTGGAGGCGTTACATCAGTAAGACCAGTTGTCCACCATCTGACTTCGCGCCCGTCACCGGTGGAATAAAACTTCCAGGTCAAGGAAGTGTCGCTGGCGTAAGTTTCCATCAGCAGCCAATGATCACTGTCATTGCGGAATTTCAGGTCCACCAAAGGCACATAAACCGTCGCGTCCAGACCGCTGAGGTTCAGGTCAATACCGCCGTTGGACTGCTGCTCATAATAGCCAACGCGATAGGCGTGCGGGTGGCGCTCAACGATCGGAAAACCGCCAAAAAAGGCATTTCGGAAGAGGGTCGTACTCACCTGGCAGATCCCGCCGCCGATGCCATCAACCGTTTGATCGCCGACGATGATCGGCGCTTCGGCATAACCGTTTTCGAGACTGATGTTGGTCAGATATTTCGCCATCGAAAAGACCTCTCCAGGCGCGACAAAAACACCATGAAAACTTGCGGCAGAGGCACGGATGTTTTGCACGCGGGCTGCGTCTGAACCGTAATAATAGGAGGTCGTTTCCGCGACCAACTCGGTTATGCCCAGATCGGCAGCTTTGCTGTCATCCTTGACATCTGGATCAATGTTTTTCATGATCAGATTCGCCTGATGCTCACCGTTTTGAATTTTCGTGATGATCTCATCAACACTTTTTTCAACATCAACTATTTGACCAGCAACCGCGTGCGCGATCAACTCAAGTTCGCGGGTGTTGTCATTGAAGATCATGCGGGCGTTGACCGGTTCCGTCTGCAACGAAGGCGCGAGACTGCTGATATAACCCTCCAGCGCCGAACGATTGAAATTAAGCTGGTAGCTGTCACCGGATTGGTCGTTTTCCTTAGCGATCGTGATCAATGCAGCCAAATTTTGCGGCTCAAGCACCCAGGGTCCCTGTCCTATATCCGGGTTGGCTGCCTGGATCGTGAAAGGCTGGCTGAGAATGGATTCTGCCAATCGGGCTGTTTCCTCAACATTGACAGTCGTGGGAATGTGTTTTTCGATCACCAGATCGACCGAACCGTTTTGCTGAACAAGGAAATAGGGCTGTATCCTTGCAAGCGTGGCGTTAACGTCCACAGTTTCCCCTTCCTGTCCTCTAATGACCTTGATATCGGTCTGCTCGAGACTGATTGATGGCTCAACCATCTGGATATCCGATTGGCGAGCAATCTCCTGAATGATCGTGTAGGCTTTGGACTGATCGTAAACGATGCCTGGGGTAATGTTGACGCCGTTGCGGTAAGCCCCCAACTGCTCTTTTAGGTTAGCAAAAAAGCCCTTGTTCCTGCCGACCTCAAAAGCCTGATTCGCCGCGTCAACCGGATTGTAGGAAAAGCCAAGCTCTTCCGGCGTATAGACCCAGCGATTTTCCTCGGAATGGAACTGGATCTGACCCGTGCGTCCGTAGGTAAGTTTGCTGTTGATCTCAACGACTGCCTGCCCCAGCGTGAGGTCAGAAAGGTCGATTCCGGCGACCGAAACGCCTGGGAAGATCGTCTGCGCGTGATCCTTCTGGAATTTCCAGAGGATAGCGCCCAAAGCAAGCGCCGCGATCACCAATCCAATACCAAGCACAAAAACGATCTGTCTGCCTGCCTGGAAATGCCTGGTCGAAGTGGTGGTTCTTATTGATTGTGTTTGTTCGTTCATAATTTGCTTCCTGTGCAATCAAAGCACAGCTGATCATATCGCTTCTTTCCTTTAATATAACCGCATAAGAGAAGGACAAAAACCTTGCTCCTATACAGCTATTGCAGGATTTATACCTGATAATAGGACGAAGTGTTTGCCAAATTGTTCCATTCCTTCATATTTCACACTTTCATTCCCTCATATTCGGCATTTCCATTCCCTTATTTTTAAATATTGAGACCGGAATATCCTAAAAGGAGGGAATTATGACTCATTCTTTTCCTTTGTAATATTCACATGGACTTCAAATATAAAAATAATGAGGGATTGAATCATCAAATTTTTGACAACACACCCCTTTTCTGGCATAATTTCACTTTGCCTTGCGCTTTTTGCGTAGTGATTCTGTTGAAAAGGTGACAATGGTATAGTGGATTCTGCAAGAGAAGATACAAGAAATTTAGGCACAATTATCAGACTCGTCGGTGTCGTTGTTGACGTTGAATTCGAGTCAGGCAATCTTCCCTCAATCTATAACGCGCTTTTGGTCAAACGCATTTCCGGCGAAGACCTTGTGCTCGAGATCCAGGAACACGTCGGCACCAAGGTCGTGCGCGCGATCGCTATGGGCAGCACGGCTGGTTTGCGCCGCGGCATGCCCGTGATCGACCTCGAAAAGCCGATCGAAGTGCCGGTTGGACGTGAAACGCTGGGAAGATTGTTCAATGTCCTGGGGCAAGCCATCGATGGAAAAGGCGAGGTTAACGCCCAACAATATTCCCCGATCCACAAAATGCCGCCATCCATCAGTGAACAGATCATTTCGAAAGAAAAGATCGTTACCGGCATCAAAGCCATCGACCTTTTGACTCCCTATCCCAAAGGCGGCAAGGTTGGCTTGTTTGGCGGTGCCGGTGTAGGCAAGACCGTTCTGATGCTTGAGCTGATGAACAACACGATCACCAAAAGCTCGGGTATTGTGGTCTTCTCGGGCGTGGGTGAACGCTCCCGTGAAGGCAACGACATGTGGCTTGACATGAATGCCTCGGGCTTGATCGACTCGACCATTCTGACCTTCGGTCAGATGAACGAACCTCCTGGCGCGCGTTTGCGCATCCCTTACACGGCTTTGACCATGGCGGAATATTTTCGTGATGAAGAATCCCGCCCTGTTCTGATCTTTATCGACAATATCTATCGTTTCATCCAGGCAGGTTCTGAAGTTTCAGCACTTTTAGGACGTCTACCAAGTGAAATGGGCTATCAGTCAACGCTCGACTCTGAAATGGGTCTCTTGCAGGAGCGCATCACCTCCACCAGCAGCGGCAGCATCACATCAGTTCAGGCTGTTTATATCCCCGCGGACGATGTTACCGACCCGGCTGTGGCAGCGACCTTCTCGCACCTCGATGCAACGACGGTGCTCTCCCGCCGGCTGGTATCGATGGGGCTCTATCCCGCCATTGACCCTCTACAGTCAACCTCAAACCTCCTCACTCCTGAAGCAGTCGGGCGCGAGCACTATGAGGTCGCCATGAACGTTAGGGCAACTCTGGCGCGCTATGAAGAATTGCAGGATCTGATCGCGATCCTGGGTATGGAAGAACTATCTCTGTCCGATCAGCAGGTTGTGATTCGCGCCCGCCGAGTGCAGCGCTTTTTAACCCAACCCTTTATTGTTGCTGAAGCATTTTCCGGGCATCCTGGTGTTTTTGTGCCGATTGAAGAAACGATCAAGGGTTTTAAGCAGATCCTGGAAGGCAAATACGACGACCTACCGGAACAAGCTTTTTATATGGTCGGAACGATCGATGAAGCTTTGAAAAAAGCTGAAGAAATGAACGCGGGAAGCGAAGGTGAAGACGCTGAGGAATAAACGGTGAGCAAGAAGGAAGAAGGAGCGCCCACACTTCGTCTGGAAGTCCTGAGCCTAGGCTCCGGTGGTCTGGTGCTGGAAGGCATCACCAGCCTGCAGCTCAAGCTGGCAGATGGCTCCTGGCTGGGCATTCGCCCGGGGCATGCTCCGCTTATTGCCGCTACCGATGACGGCTTATTAAAATACAAACAGGATGGAGAGGAGCAAACCGCGCCCGTGAAAGCTGGCATCATGACCCTCTCCAACAACCTGATTAGCATTTTGACAACACATTAGGCACTATGGACGAGAAGCAAAGTCCCTCCGATCGAATCGATGCCATCCTGACCTCAAGTGGCGATTCGACGCATCGCAGAAAACGCTTGTTTTCCTCCCGCGATCTGCGTGCCACCACCATCGGCTGGGAGATCGCGATCCCGATCGTCGGCGGGCCGCTGTTTGGGTTCATTCTGGACAGGCGTTTCGATACCGGAGTGCGTTGGACCTTTATATTGTTGGGTATTGGTTTGGTCGCTGGGATTACAGCAGTGATCAAATATTTGAAGTACGAATTTTATGCGATGAACAAGGAAATGGAAGCCGACAAAGCAAATCAAACGAAAAAAGTATGGCGAGATTACGATGCCGAGTAATCTTGTCAAAATTTTGTGGATCCTGTTCTGGTCGCTGGTAGCAGCCGGATGGAACATCATTTCTTTTCAATGGTTAAAGAAAAGCATTGATAAGATCGGACCACAGACCTATGAGCGAAAAGCCGGATTAAAAATGATCGTCACTCGTCGGATCATCGTTTTTATCTCGATCGGCTTGCTTTTATATATGGCGCTAAAAACCGAACCAGTGGCAGCTATCGCGATGGTGGTTGTAATTACGGTGACTACCTGGGTTCAGGTGATCGTTTACAATCATCGTCTCAATCGCGAAGCCAGCCAGAAGGAGAAGGAATTTGGAAGTAATTGAACACCCGATCGTTTTTACCCTCTTTGGGTTAATTCCTGTGCGTGATACCGTGGTATACACCTGGATCACGATGGGTGGGATCATCGCTTTGGTTTTGATCCTGAAGCTGATCAAGCCCAATTTGCTGGAATATTTGCTTGAAATGATCATCAGCATATTGGACGATGCCATGGATGTGGATGATCTGCATCCCTACATCCCATTGTTGGGCAGTCTGATGATCTTCACGCTGGTTTCAAACACGATATCCATATTTCCGCGCATGAAGTCGCCTACATCCGACATCAATACGACCATCGCGCTTGCTGTGATCGTGGTTTTATCGGTTCACGTTTATGGCATAATCAAGAAAGGTTTCTGGAAGTATCTTAAGGAATTTGCCAGCCCAATCTTCATGTTCCCCCTGGAAATTATTGGGCAGTTTAGCCGCACACTCTCTTTATCAATTCGTTTATTTGGCAACATTGTGAGCGGTGATCTGATCGTCGCCATCGTTTTCTCGATCATTCCTTATTTCCTGCCAATTGCTCTGACTGCGGTCTCAATGATCTCAGGGCTTTTGCAGGCATTTGTTCTCACAACTTTAGCAGCCCTCTTTATTTCTTCCGCGGTAGAAATTAACGAGGAAGACGCAAAAATGAAGGCTGAAGGTAAAAAACGAAGTTTGAAAGACTTTTTCATTAATAAATTCAGAAAGGAAATAGCTAATGGAGAATCTAAGTCCTGAACATATCGTCACAATTATTACCATCATCGTCGCGGGAGCGGCAATTGTGATTGGAACCATGATCCCCACCTGGGTTGAAGGTCAGTCCGCAGTTAAGGCAATTGAAGGTATGGCGCGTCAGCCAGATGCTTCCCCACAGCTGCGTACTGCCATGTTGATCGCGCTGGCACTGCTCGAAACGGCGTCCATTTATGTTTTGCTGATTGTATTGGTGCTCTTGTTTGCCAACCCACTGGTCACACGTTTCTTTGGGGGCTAAACCATGCTCGACCTGGACCTGAGTACCATCATCTGGGAAATTGTAAATTTTCTCGTTTTAACGGTGGCTCTCTATTTTCTTGTTTTTAAGCCAATGACCAAACGGGCTGAAGAACGCGCTGTCGAAAAAGCGACAAATCGCGCTGCGCTAATCGCTGACCGTGAGGAAGCGGCTAATAAGTTACAGGAAATTGATGAGCGTTTACTGAATTTGGATGAAGAGATCCAGAAAATCACAGAAAGCGCTTATGACAACAGCCAGATCCTACAGCGGGATCTGCTGGAAGCCACCCGTGTTGAAGCCAAGCAGATCATGATGGATGCAGTCACAGAATCGCGCAAAGAACAGGAAGTTGACCTGAAACGCCTGCAGTCGAATTTGGTGGACACTGTTATCCATCTGACCAATGAAACCCTGGAGAAAGTCACCCCCGCGAAAGCCCACGATGAACTGCTGGACGAAATGACCCGCACGATCTGGAATATGGGTAAGACCGATATTCGAATGGTCAATAATATCCGTGAATCGCTGGCGGAACGCATTCCGACGGTAGAGATATTTGTCCCGCGTGACTTGACCACCGAGCAGCACATGAAGCTCCTCAACACCTTTAATGCTTTGGTAGACAAGGAAGTTGAGCTGGAAATCACGGTTCAACCCGATCTGGTTGCCGGCATCAAAGCGCGTGTTGGCGATATTGTCCTTGATAACTCGGTAAAAGCGCATCTCGCGGAAATGCGTGATGATGTCAACCGAAAATTAGAAACCCTGGTAACACCGGAACATGACTGATCTCGATCTCGCGACCCAAACCAGCCTGAAGTCCCTTGAGGAACGACTGGCTGAAAACGATCCACTGAGGATCCAGCTGGGTGACTTCGTTGCCCAGGTTCAAGCCTCTGTTGAGAAAAGTCTGAAACCGCGCCCCGAAAGCCTGAGCGCCGAATTTGTGATCCAGGAGCTGCTAAAAGTTCCTGAATCGCATACTCACCAGGTTTTGATCAAGAGTGTTGGTACGGTTCAGCACATCGGCAATGGCATCGCCACGTTGAGCGGTCTGCCCATGGTACATCTTGAAGAATTGGTGACCTTTCCCAACGGCGTGCAGGGTATGGTGCTCAACCTTGACCGCAAGCACGTCGATGTGATCTTGCTTGGCGCGGATACCGGAATTCGCGGCGGTGACGTTGCCGAAGCCACCGGCAGAAGGCTTAGCATCCCGGTTGGCATGTCCTTTTTAGGGCGCATGGTTGACCCGCTTGGCAAGCCAATAGACGATGACCGACCGGTTGTGCCTTCTGAATATCGTTATGTCGAGCGCATCGCCCCCGGCGTCATTGAACGAGCGCCCGTGGACACACCTCTTTACACCGGCACGAAGATCATCGACGCGCTTTTGCCCTTAGGTCGCGGGCAGCGCGAGCTGATCATTGGTGACCGCCAGGTCGGCAAAACCACCATTGCCATTGATACCATTCTGAGCCAAAAAGGCACTGATGTTAAGTGTATTTATGTTGCCATCGGACAGAAGAAATCCTCCGTCCTGAGCGTCATTGAAACGCTCAAAGCTGGTGGTGTGATGAATCAGACCATCGTGATGGTCTCCAGCCCGGATGACCCGCCTGCTTTGCGCTATCTGGCGCCTTACGCCGGTGTCACCATGGCAGAATTTTTGCTCGATCAGGGCATGGACGTCCTGATCGTTTACGACGATCTATCCAAGCATGCTGATACCTATCGCGAAATGAGTTTGCTTCTACGACGTCCTCCCGGACGTGAGGCTTACCCCGGCGATATTTTCTATCTGCACTCCCGGTTGCTCGAGCGCGCTTGTCGCCTGAACGAGGAAAATGGCGGTGGTAGCATCACAGCATTGCCTATTGTGACCACTCAACGCGGCGATATTTCTTCCTATATCGTTACGAACCTGATCTCGATCACTGATGGGCAGATCGTTTTGGATGCGGATAGTTTTAATAAAGGCATCAAACCCGCCATTGATATCGGAAGGTCCGTTTCCCGTGTCGGTTCAGCTGCTCAGGAGCCAGCCATGAAGTCTGTTGTTGGCGCGCTGAAACTGGAATTGAGCCAATATGAGGAAGTGGCACGCTTTGCGCGCTTCGGCACCGAAGTCAATGAAGCCACTAAACGTCAGATTGAACGCGGTCAAAGACTTGAAGCCCTTCTGGGGCAGGGTCCTCATAAACCTGTTCGCATGGACGACCAGGTCATCTTGTTCTATGCCCTGACCAAAGGCTTCATGGATGACGTTAAGCCCGAGGATGTCTCGCAATATGCGCATGACCTCTTGGTTTACGTCCACAATCACGCTGGTTTACCCGCCGATCAGATTCGAATTCATCGCAAACTGACCGATGAGATCGAAGAAGAGCTCGTGCGGGAGCTGGATGCCTTTAATGAGATCTGGAAGAAGAAAGTGAAACGAAGCTCATGAAGATGATCATGGCGGTAGTTCCGCGCAAATATGGCGATGACGTTTTGGCGAACCTGATCAACAATGGTTACACTGCCACCTATTCTGAAACCCGCGGCGGCATGCTGCGTCAGTCACAGCTGACCCTTTTCATTGCCGTTCGCAGTTCGGAACTGGATAAGGTTTTGGATATCGTTTCAACATCTTGTTCAGGGCAGACCATTGTCCGCCGGGGCTTTGGCTTGACCCAGAGCCTTGAAGAAGGGGAACCATATTCTCAGAACGAGGGGCGACCCCTCGGCGGCAGCGGCGCGGTCGTCTTTATCTGGACACTTGACCGTTACGAACTGCCTTAAGGAGCCTTGTGTCAGAAGGAAAAGAACGCGCCAGTGCCCGTCTGGAAAACCTCCAGGCGATTGAGCCTTTGCTCTCGTCCTTGCGCGTTTTGTCGTTAAGCACCATGCAGATGGCGATGAACCGCCAGCAGAGCCTGGATAAGTACGCCAGCCGCTTTGAGGACGTCGCGAAAGAAGTCATGCGCCATGTTGATCCAGGCAAACTGGTGCGAAAAATAGAAACCCCCGATGATTATCGCCCACCGGATCAGGAACAAATCCTTGCGGTTGTGGGCAGCACGCGGGGGATCGTGGGGCAATATAACAAAAACCTTGCCAGGATCGCCCGTGAGACCCTGGAGAAGAACAAAGGCGTTCCCATGCGAATTGTCGCTTTTGGAAGCAGAGTCCACACCGCCATGCGGCAGGAAGGCTTGTCCTTCCGCGAAATGGACAGCCTGAGCGCGGGCTCCTTGCCCGATTATGACGGCGCCGCCAGTATGATCCGGGAATGGACGGAAGGTTTCGGTGAGCGGCGTTATAGTCGGGTACAGATCCTTTCCTACAAACGCATGGGCAGTGGCACCAGATACAAACCGACCCTGTCTGAACTTTTGCCGGGCAAGATGGATAGCATTGAATATTCAGAAGAGGAAGAACCGCCCTTCCCACCGCCGATCATTGAGGGCGACCCAGTTCAGATCTTTGAGGAAATTCAAAGCCACTTCACCGCTCTGTCTTTTTATCGTTTGATCCTGGACGCGATCGCGGCAGAAAACCTGTTCAGATTCCGTCTGCTGGAAGAGGCCAAGGAAAACACTTCCAACTTGCTCGAGGAACTCTCGCTCGAGGTCCAGGCAAACCGCCGAAAAGAGATCACCCAGCAATTGCAGGAACTCCTCGTCGGCTCCGGCATGCTCGCAAGCCGGTAATTTTCAAATTCGTCTTTGTAAATGTTTTTCTTAAAACACCTTTGTTAATTAGACGGTCGGGTAGTTCGCGCATGGACAGGAATTCAGCGCCTAGATCACAATCTTCACTCAATTTCCAGAATTCCATTCATTTACAGGGGTAGGTCGTGATTGGGATGGAATGCAAAATACGTTCCATCCCAATCCGACGTTCAACAATTAAGCTTTCCCAGTCATGTAGGCCGGATTCCAATAGAATCCGGCAGAGGTCGCAGACCTCCAATGGTTTACTCCAACCTAACATCCTGTTTCGCAGTCAGGAAATTATTTATCTACCATTGTCGTCCTAAGTGCAATTCAACCTTTTTTCCTCAACAAATTGGAATGTCAATACTAAAACCCCATCCTGGGAGGGGGAATTAACCCCTTACAGGGGCAGGCGGGGCTGCTTGCGTCCTGGATGAAGTTCGCAGGAGTGGGTCTTTTCCCTGTAGACAGTAGATCTAGGGATGGTGACTTTGTTTGAGTCTTTTTGCGCTAAGGCAATATACAATTTGAAATAGGGCATAATCCTCAAATCCCAGCCACATAAAGTAAAATTAAATTCTCAGGAGCAAAGAATGAAACAAACCTACACTGTCAACTTCGAAAAAATGGTCTATGGCGGGGATTGTATGGGGCGCCTGCCCGACGGTCGCGCCGTCTTCGTCCCTTTTGTCCTCCCTCGCGAAACTGCCGAAATCGGGCTGACAGAATCCAAAGAGCGCTACGCTCGTGGCAAATTGATCAAGCTGATACAAAGCTCTCCTGAGCGCGTCCAACCGCCTTGCCCATACTTCACCCAATGCGGCGGCTGCCACTACCAACATATCGACTACACGCAGCAACTTGCACTCAAAAAAGAGCTCCTGCAGGACCAACTCGAGCGCATCGGCAAATTCACGGAGCTGCCGGAGATAAACATCACTCCCAGTCCGCTCCCCTTTGCCTGCCGCAACCAGGTCCAGTTTCATCCCGCGCCCATAGCCGACCCTGAAAAGCTCACGCTCGGCTTCAAAAAAGCTGGCTCCGACGAAACCATCCCTATCACCAATTGCCTCCTCATTTCCGAAGAGATGAACCAGCTCCTTTCCCAAATTGAACTTGAACCCGACGGCGGCATCCAGCGCGTGGTATTACGCGAAGACAGCACCGGGGAGCAGATGATCGTTCTCGAAGGCGAGGACGAGGTTCCGCCCGACCTGACCTTTGAGCTACCCATCTCCGCTGCCTATGCCAGTCCCAGTGGCGAGGTATTCAGCCTGAGTGGCAACAACGCCTTGCTTTACGAGATCGAAAACAAAGAATTTTACGTTTCTCCCCAGTCCTTTTTCCAGGTCAATCTACCGGTTGCCACCATGATGGTTCGACACATACTAGAACAGCTTAAAGGCAAAAAAGACCTGCGCATCCTCGAACTTTACAGCGGCGTGGGTCTCTTCACCCGCTTCATCGCCCCTTTCGCCAGCGAACTGATCGCCATCGAAAGCTCTCCCTCCGCCTGCTTCAACTTTGCCGACAATCTGGATGAATTCGACAACATCAGCCTTTACGAGGGACCCGTTGAAGCCATCCTGCCCAACCTTATCGATGATATAAAACCCATCGACCTAGTTCTGCTTGACCCACCCCGCGCCGGTTTGAACGCCAAAGCCCGCCAGGCGCTGATCAATCTCAACCTCAGCCAGATCATCTACATCTCCTGCGACCCAAGCACCCTCGCCCGCGACCTCAAACACCTCGCCGAAGCCGGCTACGCCATCACCACCCTCCACGCCTACGATATGTTCCCTCAAACAAAACACGTCGAGACGTGCGCTTATTTGTCCAAACTAAAGTCAAGCAAACATATAAAAGTCAATTTAGAGCTGGAAGACCTTGATGTGACAAAAGCAGAAAGCAAACCGACCTATGAGGAAATTAAGAAATACGTAATGGAATCCGACGGCATCAAAGTTTCCACCCTCAATATCGCTCAAATGAAAAGAAAACTCAGACTTATTGAGAGAAAAAATTACAATTTTGGAAATGGGAAAACAAAACAACCTCCTTTGACAGCAAAAAAAGAGATGGCTATTGAAGATGCCTTCGTTTTTTTCAATTTGCTTTAGTTGATTATAGAACGCTTTTGTAAATTTCTTTTAATTTTTGGTAAATTCTTAAAAAATGAAAATGACCATTAAATGCAGAAAGGTGTGTATTTCTGTACACACCTTTCTGGAATATTTTCCATTCTGTTCTATTTTAGATATATCATAAACAAAGTGATTTCATTCTTTTTTCGCTTGAGTTTCACTTGCTGGGAGCATATAGAGTGTGTTGTCGTAAACCAGCCACAAGTTACCGTCATTGTCTTTGACGATATTACTTTCCGCTGTTGTGAACATGCACCATTCTCCGGTTTCAGGTTGGTGCCATGCTAAACCACGAAGGCTTTTGTACCAAATTCTCCCATCAGAAGTATAAGTCATCGGCGAAGGAGTATCCCATACAAATTTGTTATGCCCGGTAGTTTTATCCGTAATAAAAATAGGCGATTGATACATATCATAAATTTCTCTATAGTATGCATCGAAATATTCACTATCACTTTTCTCATATGAATCCATATTTATCCACTTGTAATCCATGACCCAAAACCTGTTTTTGTCATCCAACAACATATCAGCTTTCCAAGAACTATTGTAGTAATAATTCGATCGTCTATCAGGAAGATTAAGCAACCATTGATAGCTTCCATCTCTTTCAAGAGAGTACACTAAACCGCTACTTCCATTATCATAATGCAAACTAATAAAAGCCCCACCGGAAGGCGCAACCAGCAATGCAATTCGGGTCGAGTAGAAATTGCGGTCAGGACTTGTAGGGGGTGTTGTTCCGTCAAAAAAAGGAAAAAAGTTGCCCACATTAAGCTCTTTATCATCAAGTTCAAATGAGCCTATAATTAATTTGTCTTCACCATCTCTAAAAGCTCCCCAAAAGATCTGTCCGTTACTTGCGATATACTCGATTCTCTCTAATCCGATATCCTGTTTTATACTGAACTCTTCAAAAACATTATGCTCACCATTAAATCGCCAAAGTCTTAAACTCTCATCAGCGATTATCGGCTCATAAACTACTAATTGATTGCCCGTATTTTGAGCCAAAGTCCCATTCGGGAAACCCCCTCCTGTTTCCCATTTGAAAGTTGATGTATCGAAAATAAGTGCATTGTGCGTTGCACTGTAAAATAAAAGTCTGTTTTGGCCTTCAATAGAAGCATTAAAAAAGCGAGACCTCTCGTGAACAATCACGTCATCTGGTAACTGGGTTACACGGTGCCAACCCAAAGGGGAAAGCTCTTCATCAACAATATCTGGGAGAAAGTTATCTTCGTAAGGAATTATGCCTGAAGGTAAAAGCAAGGGCATGCATTTTTCATTTTCTTCCACATCTACTTCAAGAAATCTATTATGCACCTCAGATTGAGAACAGGATAAACAACCACTCAAAAGAAATAAAGTTAACAATATTGCCTTTATTTGTTTCATTCCATACCTCCAAACCATCTCTTTAAGATTAGATTAATAAGTTGCTCATTATCGGGAAATTCCA
>JBMNVH010000028.1:0-25675 GCA_050946715.1 Anaerolineaceae bacterium
CGCTATAATCTGTTCAGGAAGCGTTTGTTAGGTTACTAAACATAAAGAGTTAAGATTTCAACACATCCAGCGTATACGGTTATTGTACTTCAGTTTTCATCAAGATTATTCTTGAATTTCTCTGTGGTTATTATACTAATTAAATCATATTTTTACAATAGTCTTCCCATCTTTGAATGAGTTCGCTTAGAACAAGGAAAATGTTATAAAATTAGTCTGTTCTTATCTTAGCTAGAATTCTAGAAAACGATTT
The DNA here is from genome assembly GCA_050946715.1 of Anaerolineaceae bacterium. GTDB lineage: Bacteria > Chloroflexota > Anaerolineae > Anaerolineales > Anaerolineaceae > Mesolinea. Next base: position 254 of record JBMNVH010000028.1, read on the forward strand.
ATTTTCCCTAAAATATTTGTATATTCAAATTGACGAAACCGAAGTTTTGTAGTAAATTTGGTTAGTTTTAGGAAGTTTACAAACGAATTCCAAGAGTACGGTGTGAAATCCAAAACGAATATAATGATTTAATTAATTTTAGAGAGGAAGTAGTACAAGCATGGCTGAAAGAGAAGTAGGAACTGTCAAATGGTTTAATGGTGAGAAAGGTTATGGTTTTATCGCCAGAAAGACCAATGACAAAGATGTTTTCGTGCATTATAGCGCAATCATTGGCGATGGTTTTCGCACCTTAAAAGAAGATCAAGCAGTTGAATTCAGTGTTGTTGATGGCGCTAAAGGCCCCCAGGCTCAGGACGTTAAAGTTCTCGAGTAGATCAATAGAATAGTCAAAAGCCGGCAGATATCAGCCGGCTTTTTTTATTTAACCTTTTTTATTGCTTCCAAACAAAATTGCAGAATTCAGAATTGGAAATTTCCTCACAAATAGCGCTCTCAACAAACTGACCCTTGTTCATATCAAACAAAAGCGCGCGATCAGTTCCTCTCCGAAAGAAAACCCATTTTCCATCGGCTATACAAGCCCAAACAACATTACATGCTAATAATCATCTCATTGACTATCACTATTAGTTGCGCCGCAACTCGCGCATGGTATCACGGCGGCTGACGCCCATTGTGCGTCCAAATTGTTTAAATTGATACTCTTCATAATCAGACCAGTTGCCAAGGAAGAGTTTCGGGTCTTCTTCTTCACCCAGCGCCAGGATATGGGTCGCGATGCGATCCAGGAACCAGCGATCATGGCTAACGACCACCGCGCAGCCGGCAAATTCTTCCAGCGCCTGTTCGAGCGCCCGCAAAGTGTTGACGTCCAGATCGTTGGTAGGCTCATCCAGCAGGAGCACGTTCGCGCCTACCGACAATGTCTTTGCTAGAAATACGCGATTGCGTTCTCCACCCGATAGTGTCTTGATGGCTTTCTGTTGGTCAGAACCTGTAAAGTTGAACGATGAACAATAAGCTCTTGCGTTGACGGTCACATCGCCAAGTTGCAGGTTGTCAAGACCCCCGGATATCTCTTCATACACGGTTGCTTCAGAATCAAGCGTGCGGAACTGATTTGCGTGCGCGAGCTTGACAGTATCACCCAATCGCACGGTACCGCTGTCCGCTTCCAACTCACCTGAAATGATCTTGATCAGCGTAGATTTACCGGAACCATTCGGCCCGATTACGCCGACAATCGAGCCAGGTGGAATCGATAGGTTAAGGTCCTGGAGCAAAACCTTATCACCATAGCGTTTTGAAATGCCTTCCAGCTCGATGACCACATCTCCCAGTCGTGGTCCCGGTGGAATATAGATCTCCAGATCACGGCGGACTTTTTCGTGTTCCTGGGAAAGCAATTTTTCATAGGCGGTAACACGAGCCTGACCCTTTGCCTGGCGGGCTTTTGGCGACATGCGGATCCAGTCCAGCTCGTGCTGAAGCGTGCGTTGGCGCTTGCTTTCGGTCTTTTCTTCTATGCGCAGGCGTTCTTCTTTTTGTTCAAGCCAGGAAGAATAGTTGCCTTTCCAGGGAATGCCTTCTCCGCGGTCAAGTTCAAGAATCCATCCCGCGACGTTATCAAGGAAATAGCGGTCGTGCGTTACCGCGATGACAGTCCCTTTATAGTTCTGCAGATGTCTCTCCAGCCAGGCAACCGATTCAGCGTCGAGATGGTTGGTAGGCTCATCCAGCAATAGGACATCGGGCTCTTCAAGCAGGATCTTGGTCAGCGCGACGCGTCTGCGTTCACCACCTGACAGCACTCGAATTGGCGTATCCGCTGGTGGGCAGCGCAGCGCTTCCATCGCAAGCTCGAGGTGGCTGTCAAGATTCCAGGCGTCGTGGTGATCAAGCTTTTCCTGTAGTTTGCCTTGTTTTTCGATCAATTGCTCAAAATCGGCATCAGGTTCCGCAAAAGCCTCGTTGATTGCGTCAAATTCAGCCAGCAGATCAACGATCGGCTGCACGGCTTCGCGAATTACTTCAATGACTGTTTTGTTCTCATCCAGGACTGGTTCCTGCCCCATCAGTCCAAAGGTGTAGCCCTTGGAACGAGCGATCTCACCGATATAGTCCTGATCCTTTCCCGCCATGATTCGCAAAAGCGTGGACTTACCCGAACCGTTCAGACCCAGCACACCAATTTTGGCACCATAGTAAAAACCAAGCGAAATGTCCTTGAGGACCTGTTTGTTGGGTGGGTGAATCTTCCCCACACGTACCATCGAGAAAATTACCTGAGTATCAGATGCCATGTTTCACTCCGTAAATGTTTTCTACCATTGTAACAAAGTTAAAAGTTAATTCCTCCCTGAGGAGGAATTAAGTCGGGGCGGACGGATTTGAACCGTCGACCTCACGGACCCGAACCCAGTTCGGGATTTTTCGCGCTGAGAACATCAAGGCTCTTGTTTTGGCTTATCCGTGATGCGAAAGGTGGTTTTATCCGTCATGACACCGGTGGACACCAATATTGGGTTACATTATCAAGGTTCTGTAATTACTAATTTGCCAACGCCTTGCAGAGATAAAGCAGGATCAGGATGGCGATAACAATGATCCAGGTGCGGGTTCGTTTGGACAGACCGCGCCACCAGGCGAGCAGACCGGGGCGTTTTTTCTTTTTCTTATCCTCATGGTCAGGAGACCATGAGGGAACTGCCCGAGGGGTTGACGATGGGACGGAGACGAAGCCATCATCCGGTTTGGATGGACTTACTGCCTGATATTTGGCAGGTTCGATTGGGGTTGACCGGACAATGGGCCCAGCCGGTTTGGCTGGTCTTGCCGGGCTGGTTGTTTGATATGTGGTTGTTCTTGCCGGCATTGTCGGTGCAGTTGACCGGACAGTTGGCTCAGCCGGTTTTTCAGGCTTTGCCGGACTTACTGCCTGATATTTGGCAGCAGAACGCTGCCTTTTTTCAGACTCCTGTTTTGTGAAAACTGTGAGCAAAATGTTAACCCCAAGGTTGCCCTGCTCACTTCCGGTGATATCTTTGACCACGGCGGTGATGAGCTGACCGCTATCCATTAGGGGCGCGAACCGTGAGGCAAGATCAGCTGACAAAAAGCCAACGCGATCACCATTGCTCAAAGTCCTGACTGCGATCGTGTTGGAATCGTGTGGGTTTTCCGGTTCACGGACTATGGATAATTCTATGCCTGGTTTTAGGTCGTTGGCGATGATCTCCTGCCGGGATCTCCCGTCTTCGTTTTCGTAAGTGACACCTTTCAATTTTGTATGGAATTTTTGGGTAACCGGCTCCCCCAGTCCATACAATTTGGCATATTCTTCCGGCCATTTTTCTCTTGCTTCTTTTGAGGTGTAGATCTCAACTTTGACAGTCAGGCTAAGCCTTTTTCCGTACTCTTCTCGTCCAGTGATCTTTTCAGCTGAATACAGAACAATGTTTCCGCGATCAATGGCATTAGTTATGTCTTCTGCCTGGGTTCCATCGATCTCACCGAGATCTCCTCCGGTAGAGTCGTGAATGAGGATGATGCGCTCATAGTCTTTTTCCCGGTAGTCAGGTATTCCTCCCAGCTGCTGACCTTCTTCAAGCATGAGGATGTTATCCTGGCGGGAACCGCCATATTCATCTTTAGCGGATGTGCGTTTCAGTTTTACTGTAAAAACCTGCGGCATTAAAGCCTCCTGCGGATCTCAATGACGCGGCCGATGATGGTGACAGGGAGGTTGGCGACGTCATCGGCGCTGAAAAAGGTGGGTTCGTAAGCGGGGTTGTTGGGCATGAGGAGCAGCCCATCAGCAACCTGCTTTACTTTTTTGACGGTGACGTCCTCCCCATTGACGCGGACGACAGCGACATCACCGTTGGTCACAAATTCCTGTTTTTCGACGATGACGATATCGCCCGGGCGGATGTCGGGCTCCATGCTGTCACCCTGGACGCGGAGGGCAAAGAGCTCACCGTGTTTGACAAATTTGGGATAGATATCGATGTATTCTTCGATATCCTCAATGGCTTCAATGGGCGTTCCAGCCGGAACGGAGCCGAGGATTGGAATCCGGTTAATATTTCTACCGCTTTCCAAGGTCTTTCCTAAAAGATAATCTAAACTTACATCAAGAACAGAAGCTATTTTTGCAATAGTTTCAGTATCAGGATCTCTCTTTCCGGTTTCATAGGTGGAATACGCTTGTCTCGAAATGGAAACCTTTTCGCCAAGCTCTGCCTGGGTCAATCCCTTTGCTTTTCGTGCTTTTCTTAGACGGTCTTTCATCATCTCTCCTTTAGTCTAATGCAACATATAGTAGCAAGCAATATGCCAGAATCAATTTCTACAGAAAGTAGAATTACCTATTGACTTTTCTACTTTTAGTTGCTATACTTTGCTACACACTGTGGAATTTGAGGAAAATATGGTTGATTTAGCTGAGATCCGAAAGAATTTACAACTTACACAAGAACAAGCCGCTGCTCTGAGTGGCGTAACTCGAGCTTTTTATTCGATGATAGAGCTCGGATTAAGGCGACCCTCAGTGGAAAATGCAAAGAAAATCGCAGCTGCTCTTAATTTCGACTGGACCCGGTTTTACGAGGATCCGGAGACAGAAACAATCCCAAATTAGGTCTGAAAGGAAAAAGGAGAGAGATGAGTGACCTTATCCAAAATCAACAAAGGTATACGTATCAATTCACATTTTTTAATTTTTGCTTTGATCAGGAATCGAAGCAAGGGTATTATTTTCCCTGGGAGTCCAGGGAGCCATACATGTCGGACTTCCGCGATACCGACAAGCTCTACGAGCTAGAGCGATACGAGAACATCCAGAAACATTTTGGCTTGCGCTGGAGCCGGGTCGAAAACTGGAGTTACAACCCAATAACAGACGAGCTTATACTCGTCTGGCAGAACAATCACCGCACAAGTAAAAAAGCTGTCCGGGAATGGTTACAGACTTTGGATTGGGGTAATATCATTAGACCCCTGATCGTAAAGCCACCGAAAAACCCTTTCGAGAACAAACTAAGATCGTCGCATGAAAAGCAGGTCGTTCGCTTCATGGATTGGATCGAGCCGAAGAAGTTAAATACTATTCGCTGGGATCTCGAACCAATGATTGACCGTGCGATCAGTCGTTTCTACAAGTATTTTCTTCTCGATTCGCTTTATGGACGATGGAACAAATCCTGTTATTACGGTGCTTTTACACCTGGATCTTACTCCCCATCATTGTTGAGAGATGTAGAGGATGCAATATGGCCAACAATCAAGGACGGCTTTGTTGATATACATAGATACCGTTGGCGCTCAGATATGGCATCATACATATTATTCCAAAAATTGGTGTCATTATCATATATGACCACATTCATCCGGGACTTTGACTTCAGGGGGTTGCCGGATGAGATCGTCCAGCTGTGGGACGAAGGATACTACCCGTCTTACGATGGCCATCACTACCGGCTGCATGCCGGAACTGATGGCGAGATGGTTTGGGCGCGCGCCCGAACCGTGGATGACCTGGATATTTAGGCCATCAGACAGGAGGCGTAGGCATGATGGAACTCTGTGATGCAATGTTTTGGAACGAGAAGCCAGGTGAGATCTTTGGCTGCGGAACGTCTAAAGATACCAAAGACGGGGTCAACTTCCAGCTGACCGGTAAAGCGGTGCGATGGATCGCTGTCAAAGGTGGCAATGATGACTGGGCAATCTATTTTGATTATCAGGCGCCCAGCATCGAGTACCTCAAACGGTACGGCTACAAATTATCGGTCGAAAATGTGCCAAATCTTATCAAGGTTTCAGACGCGGTGCTGGCACAGTACAGGAAGTAGGCATTGATGTTTTGCAAAGGCGCTTTAGGCTTTCTTATTCTCGGTTTTGTTGTTGCATGCAATCTTGAATTGAGAGAAAACATGAGGAAGCTGGATTATCCCTCCTTTTTTCCAAACGCTAAAGCTAACGTTTTTCTTTTCTCTGTCTTATTAAAAATAGGCATTTTTAGTTTGTTTTTATACATCATTAGTTTCTTTTGGAGCGCCAAATGACCGTTGCTGATCAGAGTTCCTGGGCTGACGCGATGAGGCTGTGGCTGGACAGGCAAAACAGCCAGAACACGGCTTTGAGCTATCGCTCGTCCATGCGCGGGCTGCTCTGGTTTGCCGGCAAAGGCGCCTGGGAGATCAGCCGGAAGGATATCGCGGCCTGGCTGGCGCATCTGCGCAAAGAGGGACGCTCTGACGCAACGATCGCCAACCGGATCGCAGGGGTAAAGAGTTTTTACAATTTTATTATCCAGGACTATGTGTCGCTGGACATGGACGGCGAAGAATATCGCCTGCGGGAGGACAACCCGGCGATCAGTTTCAGACCGCCAAAGGTGGAGCGCTACGGAAAAGCGATCTGCTGGGACGAGGAACAGGCCGGGGCATTTCTGAGGGCGATCGATACGAGCAACGGGCCGGGCAAGCGCAATCTGGCGCTGTTTGTGGGCTACCTTTTGACCGGTTTGCGGAACTCGGAGCTGAGGACGCTGCGCTATGAAGATATCGAACTACAGCCTGGGGGCGTGATCGTGATGCGTTACCAGGGCAAGGGTAAACGAGACCAGACCAAAGAGATCTATCCACCGGTCTACGAAGCCATCATGGCCTATGCCGAGGCTGAGGGCAAGTATACCGGTTATGTTTTTCATCGTTACTCAAATCAGGGGGAGATCGTTGACCTGCCGATCTCGGGGCAGACGGTGCGAGACGCGCTGCAGTTTTACGCGCGAAATGCCGGTCTGAGGACGACGGGGCTGAAGGTGCACAGCCTGAGGCACACGGCGGCTTATCTAAGGGCGCAGGCGGGTGACGACCTGGACACGATAAGGAGGTTCCTGAAACAAAACAATGTAGAAACGACCAGAATTTATTTGCAGAAGCTGAGACCGAATCCGGATAAGACGTGGATGACGGTCAGCGAGATGTTGGGGTTGAGATGAGCCCCTTTAGTCAAGATATTTTCATTGAGCCGGGAGGGGATTGGCTCAAAGTTAATGAAAATGTAGGCTTTGCCTTTGGACGATCCAATCCTGCGGATGAGTCCCAGGACGAGATACCCACCCCCTTAGTCCCCCTCCCTGGAGGGGGTGGGAAGGCCAAAAAAGTCGATTTTATAAAAGGAGCAATCGTGTGGCCGGAGGAGCTGGAAATTCCGGAATCCTGGAGGAAACCGGTTGGGAATGAAAGGCTTGATGGCGTGGTTGGGATAATGAGCATTATCCCAAGTACAGAGAGAAAATCATGAAAAAAGAGACGAAAGCTTTCCGATTGCGGGATATCCATTTCGAAGTTTTGGAAGCTGTCAGGCGCTACTGGCAGACGCATGGATATTCGCCGTCGCTGCGGGATCTAAGCGAGATGACGCGGATCCGGAGCAGGTCTCATTTGGGTACTTTGCTGGATGAGCTCGAGATCAAGGGCTACATCAGACGGCAAGCGGAGATCGCGCGCTCGATCGTGTTGGTGCGATTGCCGGCAAAAAAATATCCTGGTCAAAAGTCAGGAGCTGATGACCAGGAAAGGATTAGTGTTCCACCAGGAACGCTGTAATTATAACAGAGGTTTTATGAACGAGCCGAAAATTATTCAGGTGCCAAAGTGGTTAAACCATTTGACGATAAAAGATATGGTGCTCAACCTGATCGAAAATCAGGGGAGATATGAGATGCCAATTCCCAGAAAAACTCTGGAGGATCAGCTGCGAAGGCTGGGTTTCTTAGTGACGAAAGACGACAGACCGATGAGGCGCGCGATCGAGGAGCTGCGCCGGGAAGGGCATTTGATCTGCCACAAGAAGGATAAGCCGGACGGTTATTACCTGGCATCCAACAAGGCGGAATATGAGGACTTCCGGACGCGTGAGTATAGATCGCGCATCGCAAATATGGCTGACACGATGCGAGAAATGGACAAAGCGGCTGAGGCGAAGTTCGGCGAAGCTGTTCAATTGGAATTGTTTTATCTTTAGGAGTTTCTATGGCGAGGCCAGTATTACCCCCCAAATTTGTCAACGTCCCCGTGGGACCAGCTTACGATCCGGATCTGCCTGACGGCGTTTTCCGGACCTATGTGCAGCTACGTGGACTGGCGTGGGGAAAAAATAGACTGGATGATGTAACGATCAAAGAGATCATGGAGGTGACAGGAAAGAGTCGATCTACCATTTATGGCCATTTGGGAATATTGAGAGATCGGGGTTGGCTGCTGTTCAACTCTGCTCACTATTCCTGGTTGACCGTGGAGTTTTGCGGAGGTGACCAGAATGGGGAAAAGCAAGATGAAGAAAATGTGGATAAAGCTGTGGATAAGTCGTCCAGATTTCTGGACTCGCTTAATGAGGAGGTTAAAAGATTAAATACATGGTCTTTAAACTCAGATATTAAACCTCCTCCTGATACTAATAATCTGTTTAACTCCGCGGGAGTTGTCCAGAAATCTGGACTGGAGTCCGAAAATCTGGACAGGTTGGGCGAAAAGGAAAGACCCACCCCCCTGCCCCCCTCCCATGAGGGGGTTAAGGACGCAGGCAGCCCCGCAGGCAAAGGCGGCGGGAGGGCGTGGGAACCCTCCCCTACGGAGCGAGTAAGGCCGAATACCAACGGCTGGCATGACGTGATCGACGCGCCGTTGGAGGGCAAGCTGGAGCGGCTGGGCGTGTTCCCGCAGATCTACGGGCAAATCGCTGAAGCGGTGCGCTCGGGAGAGTGGACGGTTGAGCAGGTCAAGGAGCTGGCGGATGAGGTTCTGGATATCGGCGCGGGGCCTGGGGTGTTTGTTTTCAGGCTCAAAAACCGAGTCAGGCGGGAGACGCAGGCGGAAAAGGCTGAAAAGCGAAGAAACAAGTTTGTGGATGCGTATCTGGCGCAACAGGAGGCGAGAAATGGCGCGTAAAGAGACAGTTGTGATCCAGGCGCTGGTGGATTCGGCGATCGAGATCGGGGTTGTGACGGGCGTGCAGGCATTTGCCGCGCGGGTGGCTCCGAGGATCCTGCGCGTTGAGCGCGAGGGGAAGCTGAGCGAGTTCCAGATCGCGCTGGCGTTGGGCTGGGACGCGCCATTTGTGTTTGGCAACCGGATCAACCGCAAGCGCTTCGCGAAGATCATTTTTGAAAAGCTGCAGCCAGCACTGATCGCGAACGAGAACCCAGGGAGCGCGCTGGCGCGAAGGATGAGAAACCAGCAGATGGAGCTATTTCCGTGAACTGGTGGCATGAGCTAAGCCGGATCCTGGTCGGGCTAGGACTGGCGCTGGGCTTGATCTGGAGCGTGCTTGTTTGTTTGGTCTGGAGCGCTGTGGCGGTCTGGAAAATAAATCAGGAAGTAGAAATTATTGAGGATGAAAATGACGGAAAGAATTATGGCCGATGAGGCAAAAAAGATATTGAGGGATTTGGACCTGGATAAAGCCAAGTACGGAAATTTTGTGCCAACGAGGAATAAGTTCCGGCTGATGCTGCGGGAGATCATCAAGCTGAATGAGGAAAAGCAGCGATTATTGGCTGCGAATGCCAGGCTTCAGGAGAAGCTGGAAAAGGCGAAGAAGGACAAGGCTGACAGGAAGGCAACAAAAGCATGAGCGCTGGGAAGAAGGTGCCTTATCAGGACGCGAAGGCGTACGCTCAGCAGTTGGTTGAGCGCCTGGGCGTGCATTTTGAGCGACTGGAGATCGCCGGGAGTTTGAGGCGCAAGAGGGCGATGGTTGGCGATATTGAGCTGGTCGGGATCCTGAAAGAGGAAAAGCGCGGGCTGTTTGGAATGGTGGAGCGGAAACCGGTAAGCATGGTGATCGACCACATGTACGCAATGGGTTACAAGCCGCTCAAGGCGGGAGACAAATATGTACAGTTTGCGCCCTCGTCAATGCCGGAAGATAAGCTGGGCCTGAATGTGGATCTGTTTATCTGCACCCCGGAAAACTGGGGTGGGATCTTGATGATCAGAACTGGGTCGGCTGCGTTTTCACGAAAGATGATGACCAGGGCAAGCCTGGGGGGCTGGTGCCCGGATGATATGCGGTTTATGGACGGAAAATTATGGCGCGACGGGGTCCCGATCGATGTGCCGGAGGAAGAGGATCTATTTCGTGAGATGGGGCTGGCTTACGTCCGGCCCGAAGAAAGGAATTTGTGATGAGCGATTTTGATAATAGCTGTGGTTCGGAACTGATATTACCTGACAGCCTGCGAGAAGTGTTCCACGGGATTGATAGGGCTGTCGCAAAAGCCATGAAACAGGTAAAAGAGCCTTTTTCCTTGGAAGAACTTTTTGAAAAGATGGACATAAATAAAAAGATCAGCTTACTCAGAGAGGCGAGTTTTGAAACGGGCTTGAAAATTGGAATCGCGGACTACTCGGATATGTCTGACAAGATCGATGATGTGATCTCTCTCGAAAAAGAGATCTCGCTGCTGCTGTTGGACTGGGAGGCAGAAACGAAGATGCTACAGAAGGAGTCTTTGGAAGCTGAAGAGCTGAGAGATCTGCTGGACAGCTGCGGGTTCAAGATGATCACCGACGAGAAGGGAAATAAGGGATTTCGGAATGGATCGATCGATTATTTCCCGCGGGCGGTGTTGGATAAATAGGCAATGGCGGGGGCTTTTGTGTCATTCTCCTTTACCCCGTTTTGCGGCTGGCGCGAGATGAGCGCGCCGGTCAAAGGTTTTTGGGATGCCTGCCGGTCGGCATTGTAGACCGGCAAAGGTTTTATGAACGTCCACTTTGTCAGTAAGACGGATAATTTGGAAACGCCACAATGGCTGTTTGATAAATTAAATGAGCATTATAGGTTTGACGTAGACGTGTGCGCATTACCTGAAAATGCGAAGTGCGAGCGTTACTACACGCCTGATGTTGACGGTCTGAAACAAGACTGGACTGGCAACTGCTGGATGAACCCGCCTTACGGACGGGAGATTGGTAAGTGGCTCCGAAAAGCATATGAAAGCTCATTAAGTGGGGCAACTGTGGTTTGTTTGGTGCCAGCGCGCACTGATACAGCCTGGTGGCATGAATACGCAATGAAAGGCGAGATTATATTTCTAAGAGGCCGATTGAAGTTTTCCCATGCGAAACATAACGCACCGTTCCCATCTGCGATAGTTGTGTTTGGAGGCAAACACGAAATATTCAAAGACCCACCCCCCTTAATTCCCCCTCCCTGGAGTGGGTCAGACATGGAAAAGAAAGAGGCAAAAGATGAAACTATATTGGGTTGATTCGCCATTGGCGGAATGGGGTGCCTACATTTTCGCGAATTCGAGAAATCAGGCCCGGACAATGTCGCCGGAATTTAAGTGGGGTGGAGAAGAATATATAAACATTCGCGCTAAGGTGATGGGCAAAACAGATAAGGTAAATAAGCCAGTTGTGGTTGAAAACTCAGAACATCCACTTTATCCGCTTGTGGTTGAGATGGGGCATCATTACTACGACCCGGACACAGACGAAAAAATAGAACCGGAGTTATAGATGAGCACAATATTTTTTACACCAATGAGAATACCTTTACTATTTGGCGCTGGACGAGAACAAGGCGGAGGCTTTGAAGGCGATGGAATGAAAGGTTAGTCATGCTGGAATTTATAAAAGCTGCAGAAGACATTTTCATCGCACGTAATAATGGTGATTGTAAAGCGATCTTTTGGTTCTTGGATGGCAATTGGACTTTTTACACAAATGGCTACATCAGCTGCGAATTTATACAAGAAATAGCAGATTATTATGACAATTTAAAGGATGAGAAACCGAAAGATGAAAGAGGGTAATTCCGAACCTAATTCATGTGAAAGAAACCAGGACGCGAGAATTTTAGACCTGATAGAAAAGCTGCTGCGATTGTCGGATAGCCCAAACCGGCACGAAGCTGAAGCGGCTGCTGTGAAAGCTCAATCGCTGATCCTGAAATACAACGTGGATACAGCGCGTCTGACCGGTCTGGATAATGATCCGGTGATCTGTTCGGATTTTTATCTGCCTTTTAAGCGACCGTTCATATGGCAGAAAAAACTTGTGTTAGTTATCGCAGAACATAATCTCTGCAGAGCTGTATTTAGTGTTGGAACAAACTGGTTTCAGTTTGTAGGGAGAAAATCAAATATCAAAGCGGTAGAGCTGATGGTGCACAAGCTGTTAATCATCCTGAGCCGAATGGCGACTATCGCAACCAGAGAATTTAGACAGGAGCAAGAGAAATTATTTCAGAGAGAAGATTATTTTTCATATAAGATGTCCAAAAACATAGCTCCTAACAGCTATCGTAACAGCTGGCTAAGCGGAGCTGTGGACGGAATAAGAGAAGCTCTAAAAAGGAATTTTCAAGAAGTGTCGTCAGAAACCGCGATAGTGGCAGTATTCGATCAGGAGATCGACAATAAATTTAAGGAATTATTCCCAAGCGCTGGTTCGCAAAAGGTTAACACACCTATTTCAGAGGAGGGCTATTTACGAGGTCTTTTGGCTGGAATGGGATTGGACTTGAGGGAGAAAAAGGAATTGGAGGTGATGGATGTTAGCGTTGAGTATTAAGCAACCGTGGGCGTGGCTGATCGTCAACGGGTTGAAGACAGTCGAGAATCGGAAATGGTACACAGAGCACCGGGGCGGGTTGCTGATCCATGCCGGCAAAAATCAGACTGATCTGGAGCGGGATCTGGCGATCGCGCATGAGGAATATGGCGTTTTGGTGCCAAGGGATGAGCTCTTGTTTGGCCAGGTGATCGGATTGGTCAATGTGGTGGGGTGCACCAAGGAGCCAACGGATGAGATCGATCGGCATTGGCACATTGAGAATCACTTTGCCTGGATATTGCGGGAGCCGAGGAAGATCAAGCCGTTTCCGTATTCCGGCCGCCTGATGCTGTTTGAGGTGCCGTGGAGCCTGGAAGATTATCACGACCTGGTCGAAATGCCCAGCCCGTGGAAGTGGAGATAGGAAAATGAATACTAGTTCATCGCTCTATTCAGCTTTAATTAATACATCTGAAGAACTTGGGTTCAAGGTTGTTTCAGACGAGAGATGCTGTGAGCTGATGGCTTTTGTTTACTATTTTGGTCACGAGTCCGTGATATTCGATGAGAAATTAAATGCAGATGTTCTGCATGCGCAAAAGCGTCTGAATCTTTTTGGCGGTGAGATTCCAAACCCTGACTTGTTACCAATGCTCAAGGAGAAAATAAAGGGGCTTGTAAGATCAACAGCAGAGCACACTCTGATTATCAAGGCTGCTAAAGATAAACATAAATCGCTAGAAGATAAGATGGCAGCGAGCAATAGCGTTCCTGGGATTAAGTGGCCCGAGTGGCTGATTAAACTAGCAAAAGACTACAAAATTCCAGTAGAGGAGCTACGATTGTGATTTACGGCTACGTTCGTGTCAGTACTGACATGCAAACAACCGAAAATCAAAAGATGGCAATCCTAGAATTTTGCAAGCGTGAAGGGTTGGTTGTTGATGACTGGATCGCCGAAACGGTAAGCGGGGCCAAGAAATACGACAAGCGGCTCCTGGGTGAACTCTTGGCTCACGTCCAGGAAGGAGACACGATTATCAGCACGGAAATATCCAGACTTGGAAGAAGTCTTTTCATGGTGATGGAAATCCTCAATATATGCATGGAAAAGAATGTCAAAGTATGGACGATCAAAGATAACTACCGTCTAGGCGATGGAATTGAGAGCAAGGTGCTTGCTTTCGCCTTTGGGCTTGCAGCTGAAATCGAAAGAAATATGATCAGTGAACGAACTAAGCAGGGCTTGGCCAGAGTAAGAGCACAAGGCACTGTTCTGGGTAGACCAAAAGGGAGGAAGTCAGATGAACTAAAACTCGATGAACATTTTCTGGAAGTGCAAGAAATGCTATTGCAAAAAGTGCCTTATATAGAAATTGGACGCCGTGTAGGCGTGCACCGTGGGACGCTGGACAAATACATCAAAGATCGTGGATTGATAAATCCGCCAAAACGCACAGAGCTTTTTGAGCTGATAGATGCTGACATATTCCAACACATCTTGGATAAAGGAGTGACTTTTATTGATCTTGCGAATAGCTTCAAAATATCTTCAAACTATATAAAAAAAGTTGCAGCTGAAAAAGGTGTAACTTTGCCAGTAAAAGAAGAAGAACCTGAACAAGCCGTGGCTGAAAAAGTACATCCACTTGAGGGACAGGATGAACAGATTCGTGCTTTTATTGACGAAGGCAAAACACACGAAGAAATTGGACGTTATTACGGAATCAAACCGTCCAGGGTATCTTACTGGATCAAAACCCGCAATCTTGCTAAAAGCAAGCGTGGAAGTAAGCTTGACCCTTATCAAGCCTATATTATCGCTCAATTAATGCAAGGTAAGTCAGGTGCTTGGATCGCAAAAGACTTAAACGTCAGCTATGCAACCCTGTCAAGATATATTGCAAATAAAAAACTTAAAAGCTGGTTGAATCCGAACAAGGATTTGATGAAAGACATAAGAGTGGAACGCAGGTAAAGTCTGTGTATTCGTTAGATTGTGATGATTACGAAATAGCGAGAAGAGCGGCAATGTCTGTTATGTCGATTTACTCAGGGGCTGGAGTTATCTGCGATGATGATTTTTATGACTTGTGGCACGAAGCATACCTAGAAATAGCAGAATTGCGAAAGAAAAACACCGCAAAAACTAATGATTATCTTTTCAAAGCAGCACAATATGCCGCTAAACATTGGTACATGTTTTGGAGGTTTGGAGCTTATCGCAGCAAACTAAGAAGCTCCCGAACCAGAGCTTGTTTGTGTCCCATATTATCAGGGTTTGAGGAAGAATTCGGCTTTCACAATAAGCCTGTTAACTGGACTGGCTATGACGCCAGGAGTGAATTCTGGGAGCAGATAACAGACGACAAAATAAGAGAATTGCTTTATAAAGCAAAAAAAAGACACGGCGGTATTCACAACAATGCGCTTGAGGACGATTTGGTACTTTTGCGATCTATTGGCGAAGGTCTAACAAATAAGCAAGTTGCAGAAAAGTTTAGCAAGTCTGAAGAATACATCAAAAGTAAAAGGCAGATGCTAAAAAAGATATTGACAAGATATGCAGAAGAGCAAGGGATCAAGATTGATCGCACTCCAATAAGAAGGTCTAAATATTATGTACCTTGGAATTAAAATAAGGAGATAAGAATGGGAGAAGAAAAAATTATAAGCCTGGACTGCGCGCGTTGCGGAAATGAGATCGGAAGGCTGGTTGAGGTGAAGGGGCAGGATTATCTGCACCTGGGCGGTCTGATCTGCCGGGAAGCGCACGGAGCCTGCGCGCAGTGTGGGAAGGTGTTCCACTGGTCTGTTCCTGACAATAAGCTGGGCGGAATGCTGGAGTATGACGCGGGAAAATAGCAATCCGTGGCGAAACTGGAAAAAGGATCCTCCAAAATGGGATGTCGAAAAAGAGGGGAATTTCAAAATAGTCCTGGCGATAAGAAGACCCCGGTTCGGGCGGAGGAGTAAATGGTGGATAGAAAGTGTTTACGTCTGGTGGATGGACGGAAAGCTTGTATATAGCGGTGGGGTAACTCCGCCGACCTGGTGGAGGTATATTCTCGAGCTCCCGCCGCATTTTAAGGACGGCGATATCCTGAGGCATCCAGATCATTAATAAAAACAACACCTATATATGCCGGTTTGTTATTGTACTTGCACCAGATATAGTGTATAATATAGACACAATTTAATACGGGAAGTCAGAGTTTACCGCCTGAGACATGCAGCCTGAGATGGCTGCCGCTGTCTCAGGCTTTTTTGTTTAAGTTTCGAACTTTAGATCTGGAGGAAAAAAATGGATGAATTGATTGGTGTAGTGTTTGGGCCTTTGATGTTGATCATGGCGTTTTCGTTTTTGGCTGAGACATTGGTCGAGTTCTTGTTTGGACGCATCGCGGACCATTTCCCGGTATTGACGCCTTACCGCTGGACATTGGTCTATCTCGCGGTTGGTGTTGGGTTACTTGGCGCTTTCAACTGGCAGTTCGATCTGATCTATTTACTCGGCCAGGCTGTCGAGTTTGAGGTTGAAAAGACAGTATTGGGCATCGTTGTGACTGGTATCGCGATCGGCATGGGAGCAGCTTATATTCATCAGTTCATCAGCAAGTTCTTCCCAAGCAAGAACCAACAGGCGGTTAAGTAATGATCGATGCGGCGATCCAGGAGTTTATCGCTGATCTGTTGGCATGGAGCCTGGTGGTAATCAGCATCGCGTTCACCACGATGAACATCCGGGCTTTCAGGCGGAATCCTAAATCAGAGTTTCGCGCTTACTGGATCGTGCAATGTTTCCCCCTGGCTTACCTGACCTGGGCTTATTTAGACGCGGCGCTGGCTCATGATCGCATTGGGGTGATCGATGGGCGGAGCGCTGTTCTTCTGATCCTGGCTGTCGGGTTGATGGAGCGGATCACTCACATTCGGAGACGCGATGAACGGAATTAGCCCGGAGGCTTTGACCGCGATAGTGAGCGGCATTGCCGCTCTAGCGGCGACGATTGGTTCGATCGTAACAGCCATTGTTAGCGCAAGCAAGTCAGCATCCAAGGAGCAGGTCAAGGATCTGCGAGAGTGGATCGATACGATCAGCGAGCGCCTGGATGACGAGGTTGCCGACAAGAAGGCGATGAAGGAAGAACTGGACGAGACCCGGCGCGAGCTGAGTGAGATCCGGAAAGAGCGGGACTCATTCGAGGAAGAGACGCGCGGAATGAGGAAAGAGGTTGAGGCATTGTCGTCTCAGCTGACGGAAAAGAATAACACTGTGACAGCGCAGAATAAAAAAATCCAGGAACAAGACAAGAAGATCCGCGAGCAGGATAAGAAGATCCAGGAGCAAGGCAATCAGCTGCGGGAGCAAGACCAGAAGCTGGCTGAGCAGGACCGGCTGATCGAGAAGATGGCGAAGGAGATCGAGTCGCTGCGCCGGATGGTTGGCAAGGACGGTGGAGGCGATGGCGCGTAGACCGTTGCGACCGTGCTCGTTCCCCGGGTGCCCGGAGCTGGTGGAGTCCGGGCGATGCGCGAAGCATCGCGCGGCTACTGGCTGGGTGCGGGATCCGGAGCGCCAGCGTTTGTACGATCGGCGCTGGCAGAAGTTCCGGGCTGCGTATTTGGCAGAGCATCCTTTCTGTGCATCGTGTGAGCGTGTAGGCATAACAACGCCAGCAGAACATGTGGACCATGTCGAGCCGCACCGGGGGGACCCGGTGAAGTTCTGGAAAGGTCCGTTTCAGGCGCTGTGTGCGAGCTGTCACAGCAAGAAGACGCTCGAAGAGATGAGGGGGGGTGGGTGAACAAGATTACAAGCCTGACCTGTCGAGCGCGGCTGGGGAGACGGACGAAAAAAAGTCCCGATGTGGGGTTTTCGGAGCGAAAGTTGGAAAATTTTGCTTCTTGTTTGGTTTGGGGGTGTGATGCCACCTAAAAAACCAGCCTCTTTGGTGCGAAAAAACGAGACGAAAAACGAAGAAAATCAGAGATTTTCGGAGGAAAAAGCGGTGACCTCGGACAACAAACTGCCCATCACGGCGCCAAAAGAGCTTCGTGGGCATACAGTTGCCCGGGAGGTCTGGCGGCGACTGGTGCGGCAGGACAACAAGCTCGAGAGTCCGCTGATGAGCGGGCAGGACCGCGACATCCTGATCGACCTTTGTCTGGCGATCGAAGAAAAAGAGGAGTTGGCGGGAATGCGCAAGGCAGCCCATGAGGACTGGCTGGCGCGACGGGAGGACGTCCACTTTTACCGCAAAACCATGCGCGAGATGGACAAGGACGAGCTCTCGACCAACCTCGCGAGCCTGCAAAAGGAGGCAATCGCGCTGGTGAACAAGGTCCAGGCGGCTTACAAGACCGTTCTGGAGATCGACTCGCGCATGGATCAGAAAAAGAAGCTGATCGCGGAGTATCTGCGTGTGCTCTACCTGACGCCCATGTCCAGGGCAAAGGCTGTTCCGACCATCAAGGACGCCAGCGAAGAGGAAGTTGACCCGATGGAAGCCTTACTCTCCACTCCTGTGGGCCAGCTTGAAGCTTTGGTCAACCAGAAAGGACGCCAAGGATGAGCATGGCTCCCGGCTCCAGAATGGACACTGAAAAGGCAGACCGCGCGGTGGCGTTCTTCTCGAACCTGCGCCACGTCGATGGGCAATATTACAACAAGCCCTTTGAGCTGCTGCCCTGGCAGGAGCAGATCATCCGGGACGTCTACGGCACCGTCAAGGAAGACGGCACCCGTCAGTACAAAACAGTCTGGATCGAGATCCCCAAGAAGAACGGCAAATCAGAGCTAGCCGCTGGCGCGGCTCTCTATGGCACCTTCGCGGACGGCGAAATGAACGGTGAGGTCTACGGCTGCGCTGCCGACAAAAAGCAAGCCGGAATCATTTACAAAGTGGCAACAAAGATGATCGACTTGGTGCCAGCCCTGAGCAAGATCGCCCGCAAGCGCGATTCGATCAAGCTGATCGAGGACAAGCGCAGCGGCACCTTCTACGAGGTCCTCAGCTCGGAGGCTTACACCAAACACGGTTTCAAGCCATCCACGATCGTATTTGACGAGATCCACGCCCAACCTAACCGGGATCTGTGGGACGTGATGACGATGGGCAGCGGTGATACGCGCGAACAGCAGCTGATCTGGGTGCTGACCACTGCCGGATCCGATCCTGACCGGGTGAGCATCGGCTGGGAGCTGCACGAGTACGCCGTGCAGGTGCAAAACGACCCAGCTTTTGATCCGACCTGGTATGTCGTCATCTACAACTACGAGGACGAGGACATCTACAACGAGGAGAACTGGTATCAGGCCAACCCAAGCCTGGGGCTGGTCAAGTCCATTGACGGGATGCGCGAACAAGCTGCCAAAGCGCAGCGCAACCCGGCAGTGGAGCTGCTTTTCCGGCAACTACAGCTTAACCAATGGGTGACGAGCAAGCTCTCGAGCTGGCTACCGCTGGAACTGTTCGATGCGACCACGACCAGCAGCTGGGATCGCGAATCGCTGTTTGGCAAAGACTGTTACATCGGGTTAGACGCCTCAACAACGACCGACCTGAGCGCGATCGCTGTCATTTTCCCGCCTCAACCCAGCGTGGCGGATTGGCGGGTGTTTTGGGACGCATGGATTCCGGAAGACAACCTGGCCGAGCGCGTGAGAAGTGACCACATCCCTTATGACCGTTTTGCAAAGGCGGGCTGGATCCGGCCAACGCCGGGCAACTGGATCGATCACTGGGCGATCAAAGACCGGGTGGTCGAGGTCGCTGATCTTTACAACGTGATCGAGGTCGTCGCGGATCCTGCTTTCGCTTCGATGCTTTTACAAGCCCTGGAGAAAGAGGGGCTGAAGGTTACCCAGGTCAAACAGACCTTTGAACACATGACTGATCCCATCAATCTGACCGAGACACTTTTGCGCTCTGGTGAGATGAGTCATGAGTCCAACCCGCTGGCGCGCTGGTGTTTTGGCAACGCCAGCATCGCGATGAATGGCTCCGGCCTGAAAAAACTGGTCAAGGAGACGCGAGGGCGCGGTGTGACCAGAACTAAACGAATTGACCCGATCGTGGCGATGGTTTTGGCTATGCAACGGGCAAGATTTTATCAGAATCAGCCGGATATAAATCAGCTGGTCCTTTCGGAAGGATGGGGAATGTGATGATCAATAAAAGATGCCCCTCACCCCTGGAAAAGAACCACGGGCGCAGGCAGCCCCGGCTTTGCCGACCCTCTCCCCGAGGAGAGGGCTGTTTACCCGCACCCTTTGGAGGTGAGAAGTGAGCCAGTGGGATTTGATGATGCAATATCACAAAGCCGAAGACGGTGCTCCGGCGATGAATTTGGCAAGTGAAAAACTTCCGGAAGAGCTGAAGCCAGCCGAGGAGAAGGTCTCCTACTATTTCTGGTCCCTGGGTGTGGCGGATCCGATCCGATTCACGCCGGAAACGATGAAGAAGCTCTCAACGGTCTATCGTTGCATGAACATCTTAAGTGACGACATCGCTTCTTTGCCCCTGCAGCAGTTCTTCAAGCTGCCAGAGGGAGGCTCAAAAAGGGTCAAACCTGATGGATTGCGCCAGAACATGGCTTACCTGCTCGAGATCCAGCCCAACCGCTGGCTGACGCCGTTTTTCTTCAAAAAAGGCTTGATTCAGGATCTTCTGAGCTACGGGAACGCTTTCGTCTGGAAACCGGCCGGAATGCAGGAATTATTCCCGCTGGAGCCAAGATTTGTGCGCCCGGTCTTTGACAAACAAGGCGAGCGCTGGTTCAGGGTCCAGTTCGAGAACGGAACAGAAAAAGATCTGCCGGATGCCGAGGTTCTGCATCTGATGATCAATCCAGATCGCAAAAGGATGCTTGGCAGATCTGTGCTGACCTACGCGGCTGACACGCTCAGCCGGCAAATGCTGGCAAACGAGAGCCGCAACAAATTGCAGGGCAACGGTCTGCTGCCGACGGCGGTGCTTAAGGTCAACGGCGACCTCAGCCAGGAAGCCCGGAAAGTAGTCAAGGAGAAATACATCGAAGCGGCAGAAGGCGGCGTTGCCATCCTGGACACCAAGGTTGGGGATATCACGATCCTGCCGGTCAACGCGGTGGATCTCCAGTTCCTGGAGTCGATCCAGGCGACCGAGCGCGAGATCGCCAATTACTTTGGCGTCCCGGAATACAAGCTCAACATGGGTAAGCAGAGCTATCAATCCAACGAGCAGCAACAGCTGGACTATCTGGGCTCAACGATCAACCCTTACCTGGTGCAGATCGAACAGGCAGCGCGCTTAAAGTGGCTGAGCCTATTTGAGCAGACAGACGGCTTTTTCCGTTTCGAGCGCAAGGCGCTGCTGCAGATCGACAGCAAGACGCAGGCGGAATTCTTAAGAGAAAAGATCCATTCGGGCGTCTACTCGGTCAACGAGGCGCGCTCGATCGACGACATGGAGCCGATCGAAGGCGGCGATGTCCACTTTATCCAAACAAGCATGGGAATCATTCGCAAGTCTGGCATTGAGATGGCCAGCAAGGCAGAGGAGTAGAAATGAGAAAACCAGTAAGAGTGATCAATGGAACAACCGAACCGCACACCCGTTTTTGGCAGGTCAAAAACCAGAACGAAAGCGAGAGCGGAGAAGGTGAAATTTGGTTTTATGGAAATATCTCTGAATTTTCGTGGTGGGGCGATGAGGTCACCCCTGAGTTGATGAGAAAGGATCTTGAGCAGTTTGACGGGAAGAACATCACCGTCCGGATCCATTCAGGCGGTGGTGATGTTTTTGCCGCCAGCGCGATCCGCTCGATGCTGATGGCTTATCCAGGCAAGGTGACGACCAGGATCGAAGGCTTATGCGCCAGCGCGGCCACTTTTGTCGCAATGGCAGGTGATGAGATCCAAATGCAGGACAGCGCCTTTTTCATGATCCATGACCCCTGGGCAATGGTCGTTGGCGGTGTCAAGGAATTGGGCACCGCGATCCGGATGCTGAAAAACATCAAGACCGGAATCATAGAGACCTACCAGGGCAGGACCGGGCTTGATGAAGACGAGCTTGCCAAAATGATGGAAGCGGAAACATGGATGTCAGCCAAAACAGCCAAGGAAAAAGGCTTTGTGGACACGGTGATCAAAAACGACCTGATGGCTGAATTTGCAATGTTCGCAAGCAGGGCAAATGTCGCCATTGCGAACGCTTTGGAAGATTTTGAGAAGGTGCCGGAGGGCGTGAGCTCGCGGATAGGTCTGAAAGCTCGAAGCGAACAAGCATGCATGAATGAAACAGCGGAGGGAGAGGACAGCGCCCTTGAATCCGCTGAGACAGAGGTGGGAGAAGACCTGGATATTCGTGGTCAGGAGACCACGAATGAACCGGTCGATCCTGCCGAAAAAGAACGCGATGAGGCCGTGAAGGCGCTGCGCGAAAAAATCAAAATCCTGAAGGAGGAAAGATGACTCAATTCAAGAACTCTTATGACCTGGTCAACGCCAGAAGTCAGAAAGTAAAAGAGCTTGCGCTCGAAATCGACGCGAAGCTCGGTCAAGGGAGTGATGAGGCCATCCAGGAAGCTCTTGATCTGCGCCCGGCGCTGGAAGAAGCAGAACAGAAGCTGAATGAGGCTCAGGAGCTCTATCAACAGTTGCAGAACTCAGCCAAAAAGGCTGACGACGTGGCTGCATTATTTGTCCCGGTGTCGGATGAAGCTGCCAGGGTGGCAGGGGAGTCCAATGTTGTCAGTCGGGACGCGTGGGAAAAGATGTCCCCAAAGGAACAAACCGCTTTTGTCGAAAAGGGCGGAAAAGTAAGTAAGGAACAGGAGGTTCAAGAATAATGGCAACGTTAGAAAGTTTATATCCAACCATCCAAACCGCTCTGACCGACTACGGTAAGGGCATTGTCGGCTTTGCTGGCGGCGTCCCGATCGATGCCAGCACGAGCGAACGCGTGGCGAAAGGGCAGACAATCCAGATGCTGGAGCCTGAGGTAGGCGCCACTGGGGACGCAACCCCAGGCGCGAGCGGCCCACGTACTGGAACGCTGTCCGCTGACCCAAGAAGCGTGGTCATCGAAAAGGTGCGCAATGTCCCCATCCCGATCACCGGTGACCAAATGCTGGGGCTGAGGGGGAATATTTATCCCTTCATGCAAAAGGCGATCAAAAACGCGATCCGGAAACTGGTCGATGAAATGGACGAGTACCTGGCGGAGAAAGCCTTGTTTGGCGCCTCCAGGGTGGTCGCCGCGAACTTCGGCACCGTGGCTGGCTTCGCTGAGATCACCAAGCAGTTCCAACTCAACAAGATCAACGCGATCGGCAGGGCTCATCTGGTGCTGTCTCCGGACGGGCTGGCGACCATTAGCTCCTTATCAGACGTTGGAAACGCTGACAAGTTCGGCAGCGATGAGTTGAGCCGAAAAGGCAAGATCGGTATGGTGCGCGGCTACAGCCTGCATACCATGCTCAAACCGGCATCTCTGAACCATGTCACCAATACGAACTATGTCGTAGATGGTGACCACGCGGCAGGCGTGACTTCCCTGAAGATCAAGAGCGGCAGCGGCGCCCTGACAGCTGGCATGGGCGTTGGAATTGGCAGTTCACCGACCACGCATTACGTCACCCTGAATGACGTGACCACAAGCGGAACGCTGCAGCTTAACAAACCAGGTTTGATGGCGGCTGCCTCCAACGGAACCGCGGTTGCCGCGTTCTCAACCAAGACCACCCCCGAGATCGCCTTCATCCCTGAGGCGATGTACATGGCGCTGCGACCTCCCGCGGTGCCAGACGGCGGTGACATGGCAGTAGACAGCCAGATCTTCCGGGATGATGTCTCCGGTCTGATGTTCGAAGTTGCGTTGTACAAACAATACATGCAAGAAGTCCTTGATGTCCGCATCGCTTACGGCGCCAAGGTTGTCGATAGCGAAGGCGTCCTGGCTGTTCGCTTTACGTCTTAATCGAGGTGAAAAATGGCTGATGAAGTGAAATTTGTAAAGGTAAGCAAGGGCGGGGATGTGCTGGAAGTACACCCCGACATGCTGGAACAGCATCTTAAGCTGGGCTGGGTGCAGGTGCCGGAGGAAGCTGAGAAGACCTACAGCAAGGCTGAGCTGGACAAGGCGGTCAAGGCTGCGGTTGAGAAGGCTTTGGCTGCGAAAGCTAAGGCAGAGGAGCCCGAAGCCAAGGCTGCCGATGGAAAGGCTGGCGGAAAGTAGGGGGTTGCCCCTCATTCGCCCTACGGGCACCTTCTCCCCTGGGAGAAGGCTGTGGAGGTAAAACATGAGCATTTTGACGCATGAGGAAGCCAGCAATATCTTGAGATGCGATCAGGACGATCCGAAGATGGTCACGCTTTTGCCGCAGGTGGACGCTTACATCCACCGGGCGACTGGGCGGGATTGGTCTAAGGATGATCCGGTGCACGCCAGCGCCAAGTCTGCCGCCAGGATGCTCATTGTTCGTGCTTTTGAGGATCCCGGCGCGTTGTCTTTGACGGCGGACGGGATCAGCTTTGGATTGCCAGCTGTTTTGTTGCAGTTGGAGACCCTGGCGGCGGTGTTGGATGGGTGAGAGCCCCTCATTCCCGGGGAAAGAACCCGGGACGCAAGCAGCCGCCCTTCGGGCACCTTCTCCCCGTGGAGAAGGCTTAATGGAACGGGCAGACATGGCAGTCCGCCCCTACATGAATGTGGTGCGGCGATGAAGATCTGGGAGAGGGTTGAGGCTGCCTTGGCGGGGATCGGGATGGAGATCCCGGTCGCCAATAACCGGCTAATCCTGAATACGGGCGAAGACTGGCCGGATCGTTACATCGTCTACCAGGTGATCTCATCCAGCTCGGAAAGGCACGTGGACGACCGCGAGATTGAACGCAGCCACCTGGTGCAGGTCAATATGTGGTCGAAAAATGGATTTTTGAACTTCCCGGATGTGGAAGGAGCCATGTTAAGTGCCGGTTTCTCTTACGACGCCGGTCGGGACATGGAATATGACAACGAGACCGGTCACTACGGCCGGAGTGAAGATTACCTCTTTATTGAGGAGAAGGAGTAAAGATGACAATTGGTCAAGGCGAATATAAGAGCCAGGTCGGTCTGGACAAGGTGTATTACGCCCTGGTTTCCAAGGACGATGCGACGGGTTACACAGCCGCGGCGCCAGTCTGGTTGGCGCCAGCCGGAACCGCGAAGGTAAGCACGACCCGCAATCAGAACATGCAATACGCGGATGATGGAGTGTTCGACACATCGGAAGGCGAAGGCGAAAGCAAGATCGATATCGAGGTGACCAACGTCCCGCTCTCGGTGGCTGCTGTTTTGCTGGGCAGGACCTACAACGCCACCAACGGCATGTTGATTGACGGCAGCGCTGCCAATCCTCCGGATTGCGCGCTGTTGTTCCGCTCGAAAAAATCGAACGGTAAATACAAATACCTGTGCTATCTCAAGGGCAAATTCTCGCTGGCGGATGAAGACTACGCCACGCTGGAAGGGCAGCCCAGCCCCAAGATGGTCAAGCTGACTTACACAGCGGTGAGAACTATCTTTGAGTTCACGACCGCTACAGGGGTCAAGGAGACGGTCAAAAAGGTTGAGGCTGATGCTGATATCAGCGCCTCCGCGTCGCTGATCAACGGTTGGTATACCGCAGTGCCGGTGCCGGTTGCGCCGTCACCCTAAGACAAATATTTCGGCGGATTGACCCCAAAGGGGTCAATCTCGCCCTTGTATATTGAGACTACAATGGTGGAAAGTAAAAAGCACCATTCAGGAGAGTGAGGGTGAATCCGTTCTCGCCCTTGGGAGAAAAGCCCGTAATGTAGATTGAGATCCCC
>JBMNVH010000029.1:0-25548 GCA_050946715.1 Anaerolineaceae bacterium
GTTTAGCATTTGTCTTATTGTACTTTAGAGGAAAGCAATTCATGAAATTCTTTCAGGAATGGTTTAGAATTCAGGCTATGGAAATTCATGCAGCTATTTCAAAAGTTGATCGTTATTCGTCCAACCAACAAGGGAACAAGGCTGAGATAATTGAAAGACCCAACGGTGGTGTCTCCATCGTGATGGCTGAAGGAAAGCTTAGTGGGAAACGCTCCCAGGCGGTTACCATGAAAGCCACACACGATGTTCTGAATCTCATATCAGAAGGTGTCCATGATGGCGCTGCCGCCAGAGTCGTTCTGTCCCGCATCAAAAATGAACATCACGAAAAGGCGAATGTCTCTATCTCGATCTTGTCCTGCGACCTTGAAACAAAGACCATTGTTATTACCAAGAACAATTTGGTCCCGATCCTGATCTGTGACAAGAACGGCAATCGTTTCTTACCGATCGATTCTGATCCGGATACCTTGAAATTTGACCCGTCTGTCTATCAATTTGAACTTGAGCTCGGACAGATCTTTGTGCTTTTTTCTGAGGGCATCTTTAATGCCGGCAGACAGGATAACAATCCGATCGATTTCCTGCTCACCATAGGTTCGCTTGTTGATGAAGAAAGTGATGAACTGGCAAGCACCCAGGAGATCGCCGATTTTTTACTCAAACAAGCCATTTCTCACGATTCCGGTCGTCCTCGCGACGATATGACCGTTGTGGTACTCAAAACCTCACCTGCTACCCAACGTGAGATTCGTCGGGAATATGTTTGTTTTCCAATCAAAAAGAGTTAAAAGGAGATATAGAATGCGAGAAGAAGCAGTTTTGATTACTGGAGCCAACGGAGAAATTGGACATGGGCTGATTGGGCATCTTTCCAAGGGAAATTGCCAGATCATCGCTTTGGATCTCAATCCACTGGATGCCGTTCTCGAATCAAAGGTAAATTATTCTTATGTTGGTGATATCCTTGACAAAGAACTGTTAAAGAAAGTTTTCTCAGCGCATAAGTTCTGTACGATCTATCATCTTGCTTCCATTCTCTCGACCAAAGCCGAACACAACCCTGAATTAGCTCACCGTATCAATGTTGAAGGAACGCTGAACTTATTACAGCTAGCGACGGAGCAAAGTCGGCAATCAGGAAGACCTGTCAAATTCATTTACCCTAGCTCAATTGCCGGTTATGGTCTGCCGGACCTCACGACCAAAAAAGAAGCGGGCAAAGTTCGCGAAGACCAATTCAATGCGCCCAGCACTATGTACGGTGTCAACAAGCTTTATTGTGAAAATCTGGGACGCTACTACAGTAAATATTATCGCCAACTCACTAATGAACTGGATCCGCAAAGATCAATTGATTTTCGATCAATTCGCTTCCCTGGTCTGATCAGCGCTCAAACCATGCCTACCGGTGGTACCAGCGATTATGGACCAGAAATGCTGCATGCCGCCGCAAAAGCTGAGGAATACGCCTGCTTTGTCAGACCGGACGCGGTTTTGCCCTTCATGGTCATGCCGGATGCTGTTAAATCATTGATCCAACTTGAGGCTGCCGACCGAAACCGACTGACACAAACCGTTTATAACGTCACCAGTTTCAACCCGAGCGCTCAGGAAATTTACGATATCACCATCGAAGCCTTCCCCAATGCCAGAATAGCTTTTGCGCCTGATGCCCAACGTCAGGGTATTGTAGATTCCTGGCCTGCGGATATTGACGATTCTGCCGCCCGACATGACTGGGACTGGCAACCAGATTACGATATTGAACGGGCTTTCAAAGAATATCTGATCCCTTCCATTCGGGAACGGTATAAATGAGGTAATAATGCCAATCTATGAATATTGCTGCCAGAATTGTGGGCACAAATTTGAACTTTTACGATCTTTTTCTGAAGCGGATTCACCAACGAGCTGCGAAAAATGCGATCACAGCGACGTGAAACGCTTGCTTTCCAAAGTAAATTCTTTTAGTGATGGCGTTAGCCTGAATTCACATAGCTCATGTTCCGGATGCACATCGGGCTCTTGTGCAAGTTGTAGGATGGGATAATGACTGAACACTATTATCAAAACAAGACAGCGCTTATCACAGGCGGTTCCAGTGGGATCGGTCTGGCTTTTGCCAAAGGTCTCTTGGAATATGGCGCAAGCGTCACCTTATTAGCCCGTGATCAACAAAAGCTGGAGGACGCAAAAGCATCCCTCCTGGCAATCAATGACAATTACGTGGTCAACACAATTTCATGTGACGTAACTGAAGTCGAAACACTACGCGAAAGTCTCTCCAATTATCAGGCCAAGCACGGAGCACCAGACATCCTGATCAATTCAGCCGGTGTTGCCAGACCAGGCTATGTTGAAGAATTGCCGCTGGAAGTCTATCGCTGGACAATGGATATTGATTATCACGGTACGGTCAATATGGTCAAATTTCTTTTGCCGGGCATGCTGGAACGCGGCTCGGGGCACATTATCAACATTTCTTCGATGGCAGGCATCGTTGGCATCTTTGGATACACGGCTTATTCCGGGGCAAAATTTGCGGTAAAAGGCTTCAGCGATGTCTTGCGCTCCGAATTGAAACCGCGCGGCATAAAAGTCTCCGTAGTTTTTCCGCCTGACACAAACACTCCTCAATTAGCCTGGGAAGACCAGTTCAAACCGGAAGAGACCCGCATCATCGCTGGTACTTCCAAACCCATCAGCGCCGACGAGGTTGCCCGCTGGACGCTCAAACAAGCTGCCAAAGGCAAATATGCCATTGTCCCCGGCACTGAAGCGAAGCTGCTCTACCTTCTGGCAACGAGACTGGGTGACTGGGTCTATCCAATCCTTGATTGGATGGTCAGGGACGCGATCAGGAAAAAAGCGAAATAAGCTTTTAGTAATTTCAATGGATATTAACGATACGCTGGATGAGTGGCTGAAGGAATCGCAGTTTTACAAAAACATTGCCTTTCGTCAGGTCTCGCCAGCGCGCGCGGCAAGCTATCTGCCATTTCCTTCTCAAATCCCGGAGAAAATTCAAAAGTTATTAATTGATAGAGGAATTTCTTCGCTCTACTCGCATCAGGCTGAAGCGATTGATGCGATTTCTAATGGCGAAAATGTAGTTCTATCTACCGGCACCTCCAGCGGCAAGAGCCTATGTTACACGATTCCGATCCTAAGCCGACAATTGAGCGATCCTGGCTCAACGGCTTTGTTGCTTTTCCCAACCAAAGCGCTAACAAACGACCAGTACACCACTTTCTCTGAGTTAGCCAAAAATTTATCTGGAAAAACCGTGACGCCAGCCATCTACGACGGAGATACACCCACTAATCAACGCGCCACTATACGCAAGAGAGCAAATATTATAATGACTAACCCCGATATGCTGCATCAGGGCATCCTGCCGCATCACACCAACTGGGCAAAGCTCTTCTCTAAGCTCCGCTATGTCGTGATCGATGAAATGCACATTTACCGCGGCGTGTTTGGCTCTCATTTTGCCAATCTGATCCGTCGGCTCAAACGCATTTGCGTTTTTTACGACGCTTATCCGCAATTTATCCTCACATCAGCGACCATCGGTAATCCGGAAGAACTGGCAGGCAGACTGATAGAACAGCCGGTGCGATTGATCGAGGAAGATGGCTCCCCAAAAGGAGAAAATAATTTTCTCATCTTCAATCCGCCTTTTGTTGATGAAAAACTTGGCATTCGCAAGAGTAGTATCGATCACGCCGTCCAGTTCACCCAGCACTTGATCAATAAGAACCATCAAACCCTCATTTTTGCCCGAACTCGTCGCACCGTTGAGACCTTGCTGGCATATCTGCGCAATCGCTTATCTGGATCAGAGCAGAACATCGCGCGTGCTTACCGCAGCGGCTATCTCAAAGCTGAGCGCAGAGAAATCGAGCAGGGTCTAAGATCAGGGACTTTGAAAGCCGTTTTCTCTACGTCCGCGCTTGAGCTGGGTGTCGATATCGGCGATCTGGACGCGGTGATTCTGGTCGGCTTCCCTGGAACAATTGCCACCGCCAGGCAGCGTATGGGTCGCGCCGGGCGTAAACAGCAGCCTTCGCTCTCCATTTTGATCGTGACCAACGATGCCATGGATCAATATCTCGCCAATCACCCTGAATATCTTGTTGACCAAAATCCGGAACAGGCGCTGATCGACCCGCAGAACCTGATCATCCTGCTGCAGCACATACGATGCGCTGCTTTTGAACTCCCTTTTAGCGTCAACGAGGGCTTTGGCTCAATGAGCGCGGAAGAACTTGCCCAGTTCCTCAACCTGCTCGAAGCCACAGGCGTCATCACGCGACAGGGATCGGACTATTTTTGGCTGGCAGATCAATATCCAGCCGCCGAAGTGGCGCTGCGTTCTTCCTCTCCTGATATTGTCAGCCTAAACCTGATCGATGAAAATGGCGAAACCAAACTGATCGGTCAGGTAGACGCGAACACCGCCCGCTGGTATGTCCATAAGGACGCGATCTACCTCCACGACGCGGAAATGTACAAAGTGCTCGACCTTGACCTCGAGCAAGGTCTCTGCCTTTTGCAAGCCAGTCAGGCGGAGTATTACACGATCCCCGTGATCAACACCAGGATCATCGATCACAATCTCACATCAACAGTCGCTTATCAGAACTACACAGCCAATTTCGGTGAGCTTGACCTGGAGATCTCGATCAATTCCTTCCAGAAAAAACGCTGGATGACCAACGAGCTGCTCGGACAGGGAGAGCTGGATATGCCTCCGCAATCTTTGCATACCAGCGGTTTTTGGATTGGCTTGCTTCCATCCTATATTGATAAGCTTCGTGAGCAGAATTTATGGGGCTCCGATCCAAATGTATATGGCCCAAACTGGCAATCCTTGCGGCAAAAAATAATCATGCGGGACGCGAACATCTGCCGTGGCTGCGGCAATCGTTTTGAAAGCTCCCAGTTGCAGGTCCACCATCTGGTGCCCTTCAGAAATTTTGAAGATCCCGCTATTGCCAATCAGGCATCCAACCTGGTCAGCCTATGCTCTGCCTGTCATCGTAAAGCTGAAGTTTCAGTAATGATCCGCAGTGGTCTGGCTGCCAGCGCCTACGCGCTCAGAAGCATGGCGCCGCTTCTGATCATGTGCGACCGGGAAGATATCTCGCTAATTACCGAAAACAGATCGATCCTCAATGACGGCAATCCGGTCATCCTGGTATATGACAACATCCCAGGTGGACTGGGGCTTTCCAGAAAACTTTTCGATCTGCGAAAGCAGTGGATAAACCATGCAATCGAAATAATTCAGGATTGCGGCTGTGAATCAGGCTGCCCTGCTTGTGTTGGTCCGGTTGGCGAACCTGGTTACGGCGGAAAAAAAGAGGGGTTGGCTTTGTTACTGGGATTGCTCGATGGCTGATTGGTCTAAGCTCTCCGAAGAACTGAAGAAGCTGGGCGTTCGTTTCGGCGCTGAACAGATCAATCCCCAACGGAAAAAAGAAACTCAGCCAATTGAAAGCCTTGTCCAGGGTCGTGATATCCAAACAGTTTATGGCAAAGTCTTTTCTGCCAATCGAACTTATGCCCCGGATCATTTCCATGGCGATATTCCAATCCAGCCCTTTTCTGAGAAAAACATCCTCTGTCAGTGGGCTGGCGCTCCCAACCTGAACGATTGTGACATCTCCTCCTTTGTTTTTCTTGACACGGAAACAACCGGACTCTCCGGTGGAACCGGCACGATCGCTTTCATGATTGGCGCGGCGAGAGTCGTCGGTTCGCAGTTTCGGGTCGAGCAGTTCTTTTTACGCAATCCAGCCGAAGAAAAAGCCCAGTTGGCAGCCCTGGCATCATTTGTTGAAGGCGCCAGCGCTATCGTCAGCTACAACGGTAAATCCTTTGACCTGCCCATCATCAACAACCGCTATGTACTCAATCGGATCAAAAATCCTTTTCTCGATTTTGAACATTTTGATCTATTGCACATCGCCCGCCGTGTCTGGCGGCGCCGTCTCAAACAATGCAATCTTGGCAACATTGAAAAAGAGATCCTGGGCTTCTTCCGGAGTGGTGTGGATATTCCAGGCTATCTGGTACCAGAGTTTTATCACGATTACCTTCTGAAAGGCGATGCCAGCCAAATTCCAGGTATCTTTTATCACAATGAGAACGATGTCCTTAGTTTGCTCGCGCTCTTTAATCTTCTTTCAGAAATTCTGGAAAATCCCAGCATTGAGCATCTTCCCCACGCGCAGGACAGGCTTTCAGTCGGTCAATTAATGGAAGATCTCCACAAGAATCAGCTTGCTGAACAAATGTACGCCAACGACCCGGATGATTTTGAGAATAAGGAAGAGAAGATCCTCTCACTCCTGCTGCAGGCAAACTTATATAAACGGGAGAAATTATTTGATAAAGCGCTCCCATTATGGGAGAAAGCGCTCAAGCTTGGTTCATACGATGCCGGCATCCAACTGGCAATGTATTATGAGCATCATATTAAAGACATTCTACAAGCCTTGAAATACTCTCAGGAATCCAAAGAGATCATTCTTTTGTTAGAAAATAAACAATTAAGAGAAAGACTTCTTGAAGAAATAGATCATCGATTAGACCGACTCATCAATAAATCACAAAACAAATAAGCCCTTTTTTCTATACGCAATTCTTCTTGTTTTCTACAGCTCCAGTATTTTAATAATAATTATTTCAATAAAAGCTATAGTCATTATCGTAAATAGGCATTTTTCTCACGGTTATTTTTATCCCCCATGAAAACCGCCAAAACTATTATATTTAATACATTCATCCCTGATTCGGTAAGGATCGAATAGCACGTCATCCGACTAAAGTATAAAAAATTGAAATCTATTAAATCAAAAAATGATTTGGTCCGCACTTCTTGCATAAACAGGACATTTTTTTGGACTATGTAGATTCATGCAATCTCTATCCAGATACTCATCTAAAAGTATATCTATACGCATATCACTTCTACTTTGAATGTTAGACCGGTTCTATAAGAGAAATCTTTCAGCTTTCGTAACTAAAATGATAAGGAATTGTTTTTATAATTACATATTTACTGAATCCGTGCATTTTTTTGAGTTTAATGATAAAACATAGATAACTGTTAATTATCGAGCATTATTTTATTATTGAAGCATGGATGCATGAAATGCGATAAAACTTGACGGTTATGCCATCCAAAATGTATAATCGTCTTGATTAGGTTAGTTCATCACAAGTCATAAATCGAGTGGACAAAAATTTGGTAAAACCAAACCTAAGTAAGTTTCAAAGAATAAGTCAAAACCGTACGCTGATGGCGTATTCAAATACAGACCCACTCGAATATAGATTACTTTATGGAGGTGGAACCCGAATAAGAAAAGTCGTCCAAAATAAGTACAAAATTTTTATCAAATCTTAAAGAAGGAAGTGACAATGAATAGAAAATCTTTATTAAAAGTTCTCGCAGTCTTCCTGGCACTCGGTCTGCTGGTCGGATACGTGCCTACATTTGCATCTGCGCAGAACGTCACCCCCCAGGCTGTTACAGTTGAATCCGCAGTTCTCGAACTAATGGAGAAAACTGGCGAAGCTACCTATTGGGTAGACTTTGAATATACAGTCGATCTCTCTCCTGCCTATCAGATGGAGTGGAGCGAACGTGGTTGGTTCGTCTTCAACACGCTGAAAGAACAGGCTGCCAAATCACAGGCAACCGCCGTTTCGCTTTTGGATGCATCTGGTGTTAGCTATGAAACTTACTGGATTGCAAACCGCATTCTGGTCAAAGATTCAAACCGCACCGTCCTGGCATCCTTACAGCAGTTACCCGGCGTTGTCGCGATTCGCGCTCCTCAGACCTACGCAATTTATGAGCCTGAAGTTGTTCCAGTAGAACCCATGGCAGTCGAAGCCAACATTGAACACGTCAATGCGCCTCAGGTTTGGGAACTCGGCTACACTGGTGAAGGTTATACCGTAGCAAACATCGACACCGGCGTGCGCTATACCCACCAGGCACTGGTCAACCAGTACCGTGGTAACAATGGCGACGGCAGCTTTACTCATGATTACAACTGGCTCAACCCGAATGGTTATGAATCAGCTCCCCGCGACGGTCACGGACACGGCTCCCACACTATGGGCACCATGGTCGGCGATGATGGCGGCACCAACCAGGTCGGTATGGCTCCTGGCGCTCAATGGATCGCCTGTGCCGGCTGTCCTGACGGTTCCTGCCCCGATTATGCACTTTTGGAATGTGCTCAGTTCGTTGCTGCACCAACCAAAACCGATGGTACAGATCCTAATCCTGACATGCGCGCTGATGTTGTCAACAACTCCTGGGGTGGATGTTCCACATCTTATGATCCCTGGTACCAGGCATCCGTTGATGCATGGCATGCCGCCGGTGTTTATCCTGTCTTCTCGAATGGTAACGCAAGCAACTGCGGTTATCCTTCTCCTCCAGGACTCAACACTGTTGGCAACCCCGCTCGCTACGGTAACGTCACTGGTGTTGGTTCTTCCGGAAAGAACAACGGACAATACGCAGCTCACTCCAACTGGGGTCCCACTGACAATCTTGATGATGTCAACCCATCTGATGGTTACGCAAATATGAAACCCCAGGTGCTTGCTCCTGGTGTCAGCATTCGCTCCTCAATGAATGGTAGTGACTCATCCTACGGTGGAATGAGCGGTACCTCAATGTCAGCTCCCCATGTTGGTGGTTTGCTGGCGCTGATGTATCAGGCAGGACCCTGCCTCAGAGGTGATTATGCAGCAGCAGAAACCATCATTGAATCCACTGCCGTCGACATGGTCTATGATGACGGTTCCGACCTGACTCCTGGCAACTTCCCGAACTTTGCCACTGGTTGGGGCGAAATCGACGCCCTGGCTGCAGTTCAGACCGCCGCCGGTGCTTGCGGTAGCTCCGTTCTTACTGGTAGTGTCATTTCTGACTCCTTTGAGCCGATTGCTGGCGCCAGAGTACAGATCACTGGTACTGAGGAAAGTCATAACCGCACAGTCTTCACCAACTCCGCTGGCGTTTATTCCGCCAACGTTGTTGCTGATACCTATTCAATGACAGTATCGGCTTATGGCTTCATTGATGGTACCGCCACTGATGTGGTAGTTGCCGATAACGAAACAGTGACCCAGGACTTCGAATTGGAAGAGCTGCCCAATGCAGTTGTTTCCGGCGTTGTCTATGATGCAGGTATTGAAAACGATTCCCACGGCTATCCTTTATACGCCAAACTGACCTTCTCGATGACTGGATTCAGCGAGACCGTTTATACAGATCCATTCACCGGCGAATATGAGATCACTGTTTACAATAACCAGGACTACAACGTCTCAGTTGAAGCTCTGCTAACTGGCTATGACACTATTGCGACCGTTGTCAACGCTGGCAACGAGGATGCTTTTATACAGGACTTCTATCTGAACATTGAAGTCGCCAGTTGTTCCGCTCCTGGCTACGCGCCGGCTTATGACTACTACTTTGACTTTGAAGCCAATGACGGTGGCTTTGTCTCCGGTGGAGACAACTCCTCCTGGGCATGGGGTGAAATCACCAGTGGACCTGGTGCTGCACACTCCGGCACCAAAGGTATCGCCACCAATCCTGCTGGCACCTACAACAACAATGAACTCAGCTGGATGGTCTCACCCGCAATTGACCTGACCGCTTTCGGTACTAAATCTGCCATGATCGAATTCTGGCAATATATCTATACTGAAAGTGCCACCTCTGCCTGGGATCAGGTTACTGTTCAGATTACCAAAAATGGCGGAACAACCTGGACCCCCATCTTTGGGCCCACCCAACGACAGGACACTGAATGGAGCAAGTTCTCAATCACCCTTGATCCTTCTTATAATGTCGCGGATTTCCAGATTCGCTTCTACTTCAAGTCGGACTACTCCGGTGTGAGAGATGGCTGGTATATTGACGATCTTGGTATCGCGGCATTAGATGTTCCTGCTCCGACCGAGTTAGCAACATTCAATTTTGATGACGATGCTGAACCTCAATTTACTGCTGGTGGAACCGCAAGTTCCTGGGCAAAAGGTACTCCTACAACTGGACCTGGAGCAGCTTATTCGACTCCAAATGTATGGGCGACCAACCTCGATGGCAACTATAATATGAATGAATTAAGCTACATCGAGTCACCCACGATCGACACCAGTGGCATGGGCGAGATCCTCATCGATTTTCAGGATTGGCTACAAACTGAATCAGCGACATATACCTGGGACCACGCTCAATTATGGGCATCCAAAGATGGCGTTAACTTTGAGCAAGTTTGGGGTCCAAAAATGCGACAGGATACTGTCGGAGGACCTTATAGCTCTACAAGAGTTGTTGTCCCCGGCAGCTATGCCTCCGAAAACTTCAAATTCCGCTTCCAGTTCAAATCGGACTACAGTGGAGTTCGTTTAGGATGGTACATTGATAATGTGGTCGTTTCCGGCAGAGCCGGCTATACCTCCGCAGTTTCTTGTGGCTCCATTGATGGCGGCCTGGTAGCTGGTTACGTCTATGACGCCAACTTCCCAACCGAAAAACTGATTGGTGCTGCTGTTGAAACCGAAACCGGCGCTGGCGTAACTGCTCTTGATGCAGCTAATCCCGCACAGGACGGTCTCTATCTCTTCTTCCAGAAGACAACCGTTGACCCCGAAGATGTTGCTTTCACCGTCAGCAAATCCAAGTACGAGACCAAGGTTGAGTCTCGCACGATCGAACAAGACGTCGTCAATCACGAAGACTTCGAGATCGGCGCTGGTATGGTCGTTGCTGATCCAACCGAACTTACCCGTACTATTCCTCTGCACGATGATCCGGAAACCACTACCCTGACCCTGATCAACCAGGGCGCTGGTGGTGCGAACTTCTCGATCAGAGAACAGGATGCTGGTATGCAGCCCTACTACATCCCACCCTTCACTGGTGAGATCGAACAGTCTGGCGTACCTGCCTCCATCTTCCGTGATCCCAACGCCGCTCAAACGACTGGCACCGGCTTCACCCTCAATAGTAATAGTGCCCGCTATGGCATCACTCAGGCTCCTCCTGCTTATGGTGTTGACCTGTTCACCGACCAACTTTACAAATGGCCCGATGCTTCCGTACCTGGCACAACCGAGTTGATTGGAACCCCAGGCCCAACATCCCTGTTCGCAGGTGACTTCCTGGGCGATGACTTCTCCACGCTCTACATTGTCAGTTACGACAATAACAAGCTCTATGCCGTTGACACCGAGACCGCAGCTGTAACCGAGATCGGCACGACCGTTCCTCCGACCGGCACATTCAGCGGTTTGACCGGTGTTGGCGACACCATGTACGGCGTTGCTGTCACGTGTGGCACACAGTCAGTCCTCGCGACCATCGATCTTGAAACTGCTGAAGTTACAACAGTTGGCCCGATCGCTGACGCTTCCTGTCTGATCGACATGTCCTATGTCCCCGAGACCGGTATGATCTATGGCGTGGACATTGTCTCCGACAGCCTTATCATGATCGATCCCACCACTGCTGAAAGTACAGTTGTCGGTCCTACCGGTACTGACGCTAACTACGCACAAGGTATGGACTATGATGAAGAGAACGGCATCTTCTACTGGGCAGCCTACACATCAGGCCCCGAACTGCGCATCATCGATATCAACACTGGCGCATCCGCTTCTGTTGGTGCCTTCAGCCTTGGCGAAGTTGACTCCTTCGCGATCGCTGCTGGTGGTGGTGGCGACGTGCCGTGGTTGAGTGAAGATCCTGTCGAAGGCTATATCCCCGCCAATTCTGAATTTGATGTCGAAGTCACCTTTGACGTTTCCGGCATCGAACAACCTGGCTGGTATCATGCTTTCCTCAAGATCGACACCGATACCCCCTACCCGGTTGAAGATATCCCTGTGACCCTGCACGTGGTTCGCCCCCTGAACTACGGTAACATCAAGGGTACTGTCACCGCCACCGGTAAGTGTGATGTTGATCCACAACCGCTTGAAAAAGCTACGGTCAACTTCTACCAGGATGGCGTCCTGGCATTCTCGACCCTGACGGATGAAGAAGGTTATTACAGCTATGCTCTCAAGCATGGCACCTACGACGTTGAAGTCCTTGCGGACGGCTACGTTGACTTTATGGAAACCGGCGTTGTTGTCGGCTGGGACGAAGATGTCACAGTTGACGTAGTCCTGCGCCTGTTTGCCCCCTGTCTGACTGTCGTTCCAGAATCCTACTATCAGGAACTCTTCCCGGATGGAACTGCTACCCAGACCATGACCCTGCTCAACACTGGTGCGGCAGAAGCCACCTATGAGATCTCTGAACGTCCTGGCGATGGTCCCGTACCATATGCCGATTACGAATTTATCCTCGATGATGGCACCCTCGAAGACTCTGTCGGATTGACCTCCGGTGGTGACTTCATCTGGGGTAACTACTTCAGCGTCAGCGATGACATTCTGCCATTCACACTCGACACTGTTCAGGTTATGTGGAACACTTCTGTTGCCGCATCCGATGAGGTATCGGTTGTTGTCTACCACGACCCAGACCGTGATCCTTCCAATGGTGCCACCTTTGTTGCACAAATCGCCAGTACAGTTCAGGTAAATGATGGTCAAACCTGGGTTAACTACGAGATGGAAGACGTCTTGATCAGCGAACCTGGAGATATCCTGATTGCTGTCGTCAACCGCAGTGGTCGCTCTGGCTACGCAGATTACCCTGCTGGAATTGACGAAGGATCATCTAAGGGAAGATCCTGGATCGGACTCTACAGCGGTAGCGTTCCTGAAATCCCGACTCTTCCTGCCGATTATGCCTGGACCACTATCGATGACCAAGGCATACCTGGTAACTGGATGATCCGCGGCTTCGGTACTGCTGGTTCTTCAGACATTGTCTGGCTGGAAGAAGATCCCTTGGCTGGCGTCGTGTTCCCCGATGGCGGTACTGAAGACGTTACCCTGACCTTTGACGCAACGGATCTGGTCTGGGGTGATTACTTCGGAACCCTCGTCATCAAGAACATACCTGATCCCAACCTCAGGGTCCCGGTACAGCTCAGAGTCAAAGCATTGAATATGCAGTTCATGCCTCTGATCCTGCGCAACTTCCCGGTTCCCGGACAGAGATAAACCTCTGACTGGATCGGAAGATTCATAAGTACAACACCCCCCTTCACGCGAAGGGGGGTGTTTGTTTTTCTATTTAATAATTCATTTTAGAATAGCTGAGTCTCTCATATTAGTGCTCTGATTTTAATCGTATTCATCGATGGAAAATCCGTTTTTGCAAATGTGAGAAACTTTGAATATATCAAATGCAGCCACAGAACCTTGTAATGAAGGCAAAGGCATTGATATGCACAGTCAGCGGACGGGGCTAATACCCTGCTTCGCGGGCACAGGCCCTCGTCCGTACAGTTTTCTTACCTATAAACAAATTGGTCAAAGCAAGAACTTGATATCGTCAAGTACCAAGGGTAGGGATTGGGCTAAGTGCCCTTTGGGTATGTCACCATCCGTGAGTGAGCTTATCAGAACTTTGTAATAAAGACAGATGCCTTGACACACATATGTGGTATTGGGCTGTGATAATACCTGAGTTTTCCCGTTTTGGCAGCCTAAATTGTTCTATTTTCCTAAATGAAAACTTGGTTTTTGTCATATGTGAGAAACTAATGTAATAAGTAAATATTCATAATATCTTTTCTCATATCCTGAAGGTAGTCAGACCCAGAGCTTGCTGGTATAATTGATTAGTTATAAAGACAATAATTTAAGGAGTTTTCTTATGGCTGGACATTCTCATTGGTCTACAATTAAACGCAAGAAGGGCGCCGCTGACGCAAAGAAAGGCGCTGCTTTCACCCGGCTCGCGCGTGAAATCGCATTGGCTGCCCGTGAAGGTGGTGGCGATCCTTCCATGAACGTCAGCCTTGAACTTGCCATCAATCGCGCTAAAGCAAGCAATATGCCCAAGGATAGCATCGAGAGAGCAATAAAACGCGGCACTGGTGAAGATAAGGATAGCGCGGAACTTGTAGAAATTACCTACGAAGGCTATTTAGGACGGGGCACCTCTGCCATCATCGAATGCGTCACCGAAAACCGCAACCGTACAGTTGCTGATATTCGCCATATTTTAACAAAA
Source organism: Anaerolineaceae bacterium (assembly GCA_050946715.1). Taxonomy (GTDB): domain Bacteria; phylum Chloroflexota; class Anaerolineae; order Anaerolineales; family Anaerolineaceae; genus Mesolinea. The sequence continues at coordinate 14,189 of JBMNVH010000029.1, forward strand.
GGCGGTGGTGATCTGGGAACCAACGGCTCGGTCTCCTGGCAGTTTGAACGTAAAGCTGTCTATACGATCGCTAACGATGGCAAGAGTTTCGATAAAGCTTTCGAAGCCGCGCTTGAGGCTGGCGCTGATGATGTTGTTGAAGAAGAGGAATATATTGAAATTGTCGGTGCCGCCGATACATTCAAAGCAATTCACGACAGTCTCGTTGCTGCTGGTTTTCATATTGAAGATGCTGGTCTACGCATGATCCCGAACCAGGAAGTTGAACTGGATTTTGATGATACCGTATCGATCCTTAAGATGATCACAAATCTTGAAGAAAATGATGACGTTCAAAACGTCTACTCGAATCTCAAATTCGGAGATGAGCACTTAGAGGCACTGTAGATCCACGATGATCGTTTTGGGAATTGACCCCGGAATCGCGATCACCGGATACGGATTCCTGCGTTTAAATGATCGTAACGAGCCGGAACCGCTCACCTATGGCGTAATTGATACAACGGCTGAGAAAGACACTCCCAGCCGTTTACTTTCTTTGTATCGGGAGCTAAATGCTTTGATCGACGAATATCAACCTACCCATTGCGCGATAGAAAGGCTCTTTTTCGTAAAGAACCAAAAAACCGCCATGGCAGTTAGTGAGGCGCGCGGTGTGATCAGCCTCTGCCTGGCTCAACACCATTTACGGGTAGAAGAGTATTCTCCAAACGCCGTCAAACAGGCTGTGACATCTTATGGCAACGCTGATAAAAAACAAGTTCAGGAAATGGTAAAACTCACTTTGCAGCTTGAGGAAACGCCCAAACCAGACGATGCTGCCGATGCGCTCGCGATCGCCCTTTGTCATCTTGGGCACCTGCAATTGATGCGTCTTTCAGGAGAGCTGTGATAACCAGCACCAGCAACCCCCATATCAAGGCGATCCGCAAGCTTGCTGACCGCAAGGAGCGTGAACGAAGCAGCCAGTTTTTGGCTGAAGGATTGCGCGTGGTCGGTCAGGCTTTTGAATCGAACGCGAAAATTGTCGAGCTTATTTTTAGCCCTGAACTTTTGATCAGCGAATACGGTAATCAACTGGTGCAAAATTGCCTTGAAAACCCTCAAAATAAGATCCAATTAACTGAAGTTTCACCAGAGGTCTTTGTTTCGATCGCCCGTAAGGATAAACCTCAGGGCATCGCCGCTGTGATCGCTCAAAAATGGTCTGTTTTAGAGGAATTTACCAGCTTGTCAGATGGCACTGTCGTCGCGCTGGAAGCGGTCCAAAACCCAGGCAATCTTGGCACAATTTTAAGGACCTGTGACGCGGTTGGCGCGAAGGGGCTTCTGTTGTTGGATCATTCTACTGACCCCTATGACCCTGCCGCGGTAAAAGCCTCAATGGGATCGATCTTTACCATTCCGATTGCGCGCACTAATTACGATGACTTAAGCTCTTTTCTATCAAATAATTCTCACCTCCAGGCGATCGGCACATCAGATAAAGCCACCAGCGACTATTTTGAGTTTGTGTACCCCAACCCAATTCTTCTGATGATGGGTTCTGAACGCGAGGGTTTGTCCAATAACTACACGCAGCTTTGTCAAAACCTAGTTAGTATCCCCATGCTTGGGGCTTGTGACTCGCTTAACCTTTCGGTTGCGACAGGAATCCTTTTATATCAAATTTTTCAATCCCATAAAATGAGGCAGGAATGATCTATTCATTATCAGGCAAAGTTTTCGCAATTACAGATGACGCCGTTATCCTTGACGTCAACGGTGTAGGTTTTGAAGTTTTCGTCAACAAAAATCTGTTGGCTAAACATCAGATTGGTGATCATTTACAGTTGCTCATTCATATGGTCATCCGACAGGATCTTTTGGCGCTTTATGGCTTTGAGAGCAATGAAGAAAAGTCTGTCTTCAACCTTCTGATCGGTTCCGATGGTGTTGGACCAAAACTGGGAATGGCGATCCTTTCTCATCTTTCGATGGACAACATCCGTAACGCTGTTCTGGCTGAAAAACCTGAGTATTTCGTCAGAGTACCTGGTGTTGGCAAGAAAACAGCCCAAAAGATCATCATTCATATGCAAGGTAAATTCCCTGATATCGGCGCTTATGTATCCACAGACACGCGTTCTGGGGACGATGAGGTCATTGATTCGCTGGTCGCGCTTGGTTTTAGCGTTGTTGAGGCACAAACCGCTGTTCAAAGCATCCCACGAGATTTCAGTGAAGATATTGAAGAGCGTCTGCGTTACGCATTACAATTCTTCTCAACGCCCTAGGCTTTTTTACCAACATATAATGGTAAAATAACCTCACATTTAAGATTACAGGACCAATATGGCACTCTCACGAGAATTAGGCATCGATTTAGGAACATTCAATACACAAATTGCGGAAGGCAACCAGATCCTGATCCAGGAACCGACGATCGTTGCCATCGTTGTTGATGAAATGAAACTGGTGGAATACGGAACAACTGCCCTTGGCATGTTGGGACGTGTGCCAGAATCCATCGAAGTTGTCAGACCACTGCGAAATGGGGTCATTGCCGAATACGAACTAACTGAGATCTTCCTGAGAGAGCTCATCCGCAAAGTAACCGGTCCCACCCTCTTTTTCCGCCCCAAACTCGTCATCTCAACGCCTTATGGCATTACCAGTGTCGAAAGACGCGCTATTCAGGAAGCCGGTTTGGGTGCCGGCTCCCGTGAAGTCTTCCTGATCCCACAGCCTCTGGCTGCCGCGATCGGGATTGACCTGCCGATCAACACGCCCACAGGCAATATGATCATTTCGCTTGGCGCGGGCACAACACAGGCAGCTGTTATCTCAATGACAGGCATTGTCAGTGCCGAAACCAGCCGAACCGCTGGGCTACGCATTGATGATTCGATCATCAATTACGTACGGAAGAAATACGGGCTTATTATCGGGCAAACTACCGCTGAGCAGCTCAAACTAAACATTGGCGCGGCGATTCCAACCGAAGAAGAAAGCACCATGGAGATCCAGGGGCAGGATCAGGTTACCGGCTTACCAAAAGCTGCCCGCCTGACAACCAACGAAATTGTTGAGGCAATGCAAGCGCCGCTTGAGGAAATTGTGGCAACGATCCGGCGAGTGCTTGAAAAAACACCTCCTGAGCTCATTTCCGATATCATCGACCGTGGCGTAGCATTATGCGGCGGCACTTCCCTGATGAAGGGCCTTGACAAATATCTGACCGTCTCCCTTGATATCCCCGCTTACGTGGTCGAGAACCCAGTTACTTGCACAGTTGAGGGCTGCGCTCGTGCCTTCCCAATGCTCGACCTTATTTTACGAAGCCAATCACGATAATTATTCGATGTAGTAAGTCATCTTCTGCAGTTTTGAGACCGGGTCAACATTGCTAACAATCACGTCTTCCGGCACTTCCAAAGTGATCGGTGCGTAATTGAGGATCGCTTTGATTCCGCATTTCACCAAGCGATCACAGACCAGTTGAGCCTGGTCAGCAGGGACGGTTATGGCAGCGATCTTGACGTTTACTGGTAGCGCGTATTTTTCCAGTTCGTCAATATCGTGAACAATGATATTGCCGATCTTCTTTCCAATGATTTCACTCGAAGAATCAAAAGCTGCCACGATCTCGAATCCTTTTCTAGGGAAACCATCATAATGCAGCAAGGCTTGCCCGACATGACCAACACCAACGACCAACATTTGCCAGATTTGGTTTAAATTCAGGATCGTTCGTAACGACTCCATCAAATAGACGATCTCATATCCAGCGCCCTTTTTCCCAAAACCACCAAAGTAGGCAAAGTCACGTCTGATTTGTGACGAGGTCATTTTTAGAATTTCACCCAATTCCTTTGACGAGATCGTACTTCGTCCTTCCCGAAGAAGTTGATTCAATTTTTGAATGTATAAGGGTAAGCGTTCAATAACGACTTCAGGAACATTATTCTCTTTCATATTCGCCTCAAATATAATAACAAATTATTTAAAATAGATTTCAGATTTAGTGTTATTATCATAATTACCAATATTATATAGGGTTTTCCTAATTTTCCCGAGGTACGATTTAAAAGAAAACCTCTCTAAGGAGAAAAATCATGAAAACAGGTAGCATCATTTCTTACATTCTCGCTGGAATTGCGATAATTCTTTCATTTTTATTCATTTTAGGCTCATTTAGCCCTAATGGCAGCCCGTCATGGCTTTTTGTTGGAATTATCGGGCTTTTAATTGGTTTCGCCTTGATCTTTGCGGGTGCAAGACTGACGTCAAAAGCCAAAGCCGTTGAAGCCAACTACACGCTCAACGTCAATTTGCCAGGGAATGTGCAGCTTGACACGATCAAATGCCAATCCTGTGGCGCGCCCCTGGCTTCTGAAGATATCGAGGTCGTCAATGGTGCCCCCATGGTCAAGTGTCACAGCTGTGGTACCGTCTACCAACTTACAGAGGAGCCAAAATGGTAAATCGCAAACGATTCTTAAACATTCTTCTAGTTTTTATCGCGCTAATCCTGGTACTGACCTCAATGACCAGAGCCAGCGCTCAAACCTATCGTTTCACACTTCCGGTCTACGAAGTCGAGGCTTATATTGAAGAGGACGGGAGCGTCACGCTCTACTATTACATGGAATTCCTCAACGATTCTAGTGCCAGCCCACTCGACTTTGTCGATCTGGCTTTGCCATACGCCAACTACAATCTGCGCAATATCGAAGCAACCATTAACGGCAATCCAATGCCGGAAGTCAATGATTCCGCCTATGTTCACGGTGCCGAGTTAGCGCTAAAACAATACGCAATTCCAGCCGGTCAAACCGGCACGGTTATCGCCACGGTCAGAGGGATCACCGACATTCTCTTCCCATATGATCAGGACGATCGGGAAAACTACGTAAATTTCCAGTTTGAGCCAAACTATTTTGGATCGGAATATGACCGTTCCCGCAACACTGCATACCGAATGACCATTATTTTGCCACCCGGGGTTGGTACCGAAGATGGCGTTTACTACGAGCCTGAAAAGTGGCCCGGCGATACTATCAGCGAAGCTTCGACCACTACAGATGGTCGCGTCTATTATTCCTGGTATACCGAAAATGCCAATGTGCATACTGCCTATCGCTTTGGCGCGGCTTTCCCAGCCTCAGCAGTGCCCGAAACAGCCATTAGCGCGGTAGAGGAATACAATCCACCATCTTCTGGTGGAATCTCAGGTTTACAACGCTTTCTTAATTTTCTAAGAATTCAAGTACCTTTTTGGTTTTTCATTGCTATTTCCATAGTAGTTACCAGAAGGAAAAAGAAAAGAGAGTCAGCTCGTAGACTTGAATATCTCCCCCCAAAAATGTCTGTTGCTGGCAAGGGCATCAAGCGCGGCTTGACCGCTGTTGAGGCGGGCATCCTGCTTGCGGAACCCCTTGACAAGGTCCTGACCATGATCCTCTTTGGACTGCTTAAAAAGCAGGCTGTTGAAGTCGTCAGTAAAGATCCAATGCAGATCAAACCGACCGAAACTCTCCCTGAGGGTTTATACGAATATGAAGAGGATTTCATCAAAGCTTTTACGAAATCCCGCCGGAATGAACAGCGAACTGCCCTGCAAAACTTATCGGTTAAACTAGTAAAGAGTGTTGAAGAAAAAATGAAAGGTTTTAGTCCTCAGGAGACCAAAGCCTACTACAAGGATATCGTTCGCAGAGCCTGGATGGCAGTCGAAGGCGCCCAAACGCCTGAGATCAAGAGCGCGCAGTACGACCATACGCTCGAATGGACCATGTTGGACGACAACTTCAACGCTCGTACTCAGCAAACTTTCCTCAATCAGCCGGTCTTTATCCCAAGATGGTGGCATCTCTACAATCCAGGTTACAGACCAGCCTACAGCACAGGGACAAGCGGTGGTTTAGGCTCGGCTGCGCCTTCATCTTCTGGTGGCAGCAGTTCCAAACCATCCTTCTCCATGCCCAATATTCCTGGCTCCGATTTCGCGGCATCGATCATCAATGGCGCAGCTGGCTTCTCAGCAGGCGTAATTGGCGATCTGACCGGTTTCACCGGCGCGGTAACCAGCCGCACCAATCCTGTACCGGTTAGCAGTTCCAGCAGCGGCTCCAGTGGTTTCCGCGGTGGCGGAGGCGGCGGCAGCTCCTGTGCCTGCGCCTGCGCCTGCGCGGGTTGTGCTTGTGCCTGTGCCGGTGGTGGACGCTAAAATGTCTTCTCTCAGTTCTCTGGAATTAAAACCAGGAATCTATAAATTTGATATCTCTGAGGAAAACCAGAGATCGCGCCTCCACCTGCGGGTTGACGAAGATCTGAGCGGGCTGTTGGTAATCAACGCCTCGCGTATCATCTATCTCAATCGCACAGCCATGCTGATGGCTTATCTGCACCTCTCAAAAGTTGATTCTGATCTTGCGCTAAAACATTTATTAACAACTTTTGAGATCAGCAAAAAACAGCTGCAACAAGACTACCAAAAAACGGTTGATACGATCGACGCCTTGATCGATGAGAACAGCGGCGCGTGCCCAATCTGCGACCTTGGTCTGTCAGTTGACATGCCCTTCTCATCAAAACTTAGCGCTCCCTATCGCATGGATCTGGCAATAACTTATCGCTGCAATCTCAATTGTGCCCATTGTTACAACGGCAGAGAGCGTAATTATCCTGAGTTGCCCACCAGCAAATGGAAGAAGATCCTCGACCGACTTTGGCAGATTGGCATTCCGCATGTCGTGTTTACCGGCGGTGAACCCACGCTCAGAGATGATCTTCCCGACCTTGTCGGCTATGCTGATCAATTAGGAATGGTAACTGGCATCAACTCCAACGGCACTCGATTAGGCGACCGAAACTTTCTGGATAGCCTCATTCAGGCTGGTCTGGATCATGTCCAGATCACGCTTGAATCGCACGATCCTTCCATCCATGAAGCCATGGTCCAGCGGCAAGGCGCCTGGCAGAAAACCATTGCTGGCATTAAAAACGTCGTTGACAGCAAGCTGTATGTGATGACCAACACCACGCTCTTGAGCAATAATGCCAATCAACTGGAAGAAACTTTGGACTTTTTGTCAGAGTTAAAAGTGCCCACAGTTGGTTTAAACGCATTGATCTATTCCGGTAAAGGAAAATCCGTACAAACCGGTCTGCGGGAGGAAGAGCTGCCTCCCCTGCTTGAACTTGCCATCCAAAAGACAAATCAAAACCAGCAGCGCCTGATATGGTACACGCCAACCCAATACTGCCATTTCGACCCGATGATGCTCGATCTCGGCATCAAGGGCTGTACTGCCGCCTACTACAATATGTGCCTTGAACCAGACGGAAACGTCATCCCCTGTCAGTCTTATTATCAAGCTGTAGGCAATGTTTTGACTGATGAATGGAAAGCTATCTGGGAGCATCCGCTTTGCCTTGAGATCAGGGAGCGAAAGAACATCCCTGAAGAATGTCGTTTTTGTGACTATTTGCAAGAATGTGGAGGCGGCTGCCCTCTGGCACGCGACCAACAAACTCCCAAAGCAATTTACCGAGACTTGATCTATAATGGAGCACCAAATGAAAGATAACCTACGCGCATTTTCCGCCAAGCTTGCGGGTTCAGCCAGCGGCTTTTATGCTTACCATACGCCTACGGACTCACCGCAGCAATACCGTTTACATTTAAGGATCTTACCCAACGGCACTGGCATCCTGATCATCAATGCTGCTACTGTGATGAATCTGAATGAGACAGGGACCTATTTTGCCTGGGCTAAAATGCAGGGCGGCAGCGAAGAAGAAACCTTAAAACTGATTCAAAAGAGATATAAAGAAGACATTACTCGACTCACGAATGATTATCGGAATTTTATTTCAGAAATTCACAACATCCTGCAAAATCCTGACCAGGCACCGACTGTTACAAGCGCTGGTTTTAATACCAGCGAAGGTGAAGAACACATGCAAATACCAATTCGCGCCAACCTATGTTTGACCTATCGAGTCAAAGAAGACGACCCACACGATCTGACAGAGCAGTCTACAAGCCAATGGAAAAGGAAGATCAAAGACGCCTTTGATGCTGGGGTTCCACAGATCCTTTTCTTTGGCGGAGAACCCACCTTACGCGAAGACTTGCTTGAATTATTAGCTTATACCGAAGATTTGGGTTTGGTCAGCGGCTTGATCACCGCCTCACAACGCATCATTGAAGAACCGGAGTTTATCCAAAAGCTGATTGGTATAGGACTTGACCACCTTGTCCTGGAAGTTGATCCAAACTCGGTAAAACCCATCGACCTGAAACACATTTTTGACCAGGACCTTTTTACCTGCATTCGCTTTAAAGTTTCCGAAGACCAAAATTTATTTGATTGGGCACTTGAACTGGTAGAACTTGGAGCAAATGCGCTCAATATCTACCCGGCCAATATCGAAGATAGTCAGAAAACAGCCGAATTCCATCAGCAATTATTGAATCGTCAGATCAACCTCGAACACAACCTGCCATTTCCTTTGTCAGAAACAAAAGAAACAAGTCCAAAATTATTTAGTCCTGATATTAATGAATATGACCCGGATTTTGATCTGGTCTTTTTGCCAGACGGGACTTTGAGCCCGGAATCTACTTATAAACTACCAGTTGAGAACCTCAATTCTTAAAAATCGGGTAGACTATTAACAAACCTGAAACTTTGAGAGGAGCAAAAATGAAGATACCGGATTGGCATAATCGTTACCAACTGCAAGCCCGTTGGACCATTAATTTAAGGCGTTTTATTTTTGAAAAATTGAATGCGAGCCCAGGTCAAACCGTTCTGGATGTCGGTGCCGGCACTGGCGCGCTCAACGATGATTTCAAAAACCATGGTCTCAAACCTTACAGCCTGGAATTGGATATTGACCGCACTGCTTATGCAAAGAGCATATATTCCGATGTTCCTGCTGTAAATGGAGATGGTTATCGTTTACCCTTCAAAGATAGAAGTTTTGACTTTACTTTTTGCCACTATTTCTTCTTGTGGTTGAAAGATCCTCAGAAAGTCGTTAAGGAAATGATTCGTGTCACCAAAAAAGGCGGTTACGTTATCGCCGCGGCTGAACCGGATTATCAATCCAGGATCGACTTTCCTGACCTCTTTAAAAGCATAGGTCAGATGCAAAACCTTTCGCTCGAATTTCAGGGCGTTAACCTTTCGATGGGACGCCAACTCGGTTGGATGTTCCGTAACGCTGGTCTGAATACTGTCCAACTTGGATTACTGGCTGGACAATGGAAGCGCCCGATACTGGACGAGTTTAACGCTGAATGGGACATGGTCGCTTATGACCTTGGTGGGATGGCTCCATTACACCGTATCCTCGAGATCAAAGACGAAGCTATGACCAGCTGGCTCAAAGGTGAGGCAACCATCTTTATCCCCACCTTTTATGCCCATGGCAAAGTTTAATATTTACATAATAATCTGATAAGGAAACTGATGAAAAAGACCAGACTCATACTTGTTCTTTTGTTTTTTGTTTTAATACTCTCCCATCTCCCTGCTCCCGTGTCCGCTCAAAATCCTGTCAATTGCGGACCCAACGGTGACGTACAGGCTATTCTCAATGAAGTTACCGAACCTGCCATTACAGGTTGGATTCGAAGATTAAGTGGCGCTGACCCTGTTACTATTGGCTCGACACAAACCTATATCAAAACACGTTACACCTCAGAGCTTTTCAACGGCAATCCAAACGCGAGAGCCTATGAATACATAACCCAGGAATTAATATCTTTAGGATACAGAAGAGGCACATTCCTCGAAGATCATAGTTATGTCTTCTCAACGAACGCGCCATTAAACTTGGATCCTTCAATTCCTGATCCTATACCTCAGAACATTCCAATGGTTTCCGCAAAAAATCTGGTTCTCACCATTCCCGGCACAGGACCTAATGCTGATCAGCTGGTGTTAATGACAGCCCATCTTGACAGTACTTCCAACAAACCAACAACAGATGCGCCGGGAGCTGAAGACAACGCAAGTGGTGTTGCGGCTTTGTTGGAAGCAGCCAGGATGTTCAGGTATTACAAGTTTGATCGGACAATTAAAATCATTTTCTTCACAGGTGAAGAACAAGGTTTGCATGGTAGCTATGCGTATGTAAACGATAATTTATCTATTATGCCGCATATTCTTGGTGTGGTTAATTTAGATATGTTCGGATATGATTCGGATCGCGACATGTGTTTCGAATTGCACGTTGGTGATCTTCCCCAATCCCAGGTTGTCGGGAATTGTTTTTCTGATGTCATCACTAATTACAATCTGGGCATCAAAAGAGACTATCTGGTCGGGTCAGAAGCGACAGGGAGATCAGACCACGCAGCATTTTGGGCACAACAAGTGGGAGCAGTAGAAGTTTTGGAAAACTTCTTTACGAACGGTCCTTCAAATGGATGCAAAGGAATTGGAGATCAAAACCCACATTACCATAGAACCACAGACACCATCGATAATATGTACCGCCCCGCAACGCATCGAATAGCACAGGCAGGAATTGGCACTGTTGCTTCAATGGCAGGTCCTTTAGGGAAATGCTTTGGCGGAGATCCCGTGATCACTAAGGTAGTTACAGACGATGGCATTTTAATTAGCTGGAATTCTTTGGATGGAGCAGACAGCTATCAGGTTTACAGAGGCGTAAATACCTGCCTTGGTAAGATGGATTTAGTCGGTGAAGTTAGCACCAATTCTTTTCTGGATACTGATTTTGAATACGATAGAAACTACTTTTACGAAGTGATGGCAGTTGATAATGACGGTCTGTGTTTGTCGAGATTTTCTAATTGTTTGGTAGTTAATGTCCCCAAACCAGAAGAACCGCCGGCGGTTTATTATCAATATCTGCCTTTTACAATGAATGCTGAATAGCTGAAAACATTTGTTATGTATAGAAAAGAGGCTGTCAATTCAGACAGCCTCTTTCTTTTCTGTCGGGGCGAAAGGATTCGAACCTTCGACCTCTTACACCCCATGCAAGCACGCTAGCCGGACTGCGCCACGCCCCGATAGGCAGTTATTATACACAGTTCTGATTTTTCTGCAAGTCTTTTGAATCAACGCCAGCAATTCTCAGTATGAAACTTGTAGAGTTTTCTGTACCAACAGCTAAAACAAGGGCGAGACAAAGTGCCCGCCAGGGTATTGAGCAGTGCTTTTCTGCTCAATCCGCCGTTCAGGTGCCAAAAAATACCTGTTCGTGCAAAAGCTAAGAAAAGAACATAAAATAACCTACTTCCTGAACAATTATTTGATAACACAATCCATTTGTTATTCCATCCTGAGAATTTCTGAATAAACGATCTTCCAAATCAACACTAATAATAC
>JBMNVH010000030.1:0-24213 GCA_050946715.1 Anaerolineaceae bacterium
AAGATTAAGACAGCAACAAATTAGATCTCTCTAACGTTAATGTTTAATTCATAATTTACATAACAATTAAGTAATTCAGGAGGATAGAATGTCTAGCAAGAGATGTTCAAAAAATGGTAGTATGTTCATGCGTGCGATCATCGTTCTATTGATTATTGCATTGACTGTATCCTGTTCCCCGACGATCAATATTTATCCGCAAGGGCAGCCTGAGGTCGGCGACATAAACCGGGAGGCTGATGAGGAACCAACTGCAGCTGCTCCAATGACGGCACCTACAGAAGGTCGATCAGAAATGATTGCTACCCAGAAACCTAAATCAACCAAAGTACCACCAACTCCCATTCCACCGACCCCTATCCCGCCAACACCGGTTCCAGTTGTGACCTTGGGGGTTGTTGATATGGGCAATGGCTTTTGGCTTACCTATGACACTGAATTATGGAAGGTCAATAGTGACCGTGGCTACAATTTTTTGCAATCCAGAAACTATAACGGTTGCAACATCATGTATCAATTTGGTCATGGTATGGATATGAACACCTTTGAGGTAAATTCCTTCTCAAAAACACTTGGAGGAAAAACCTTTGATGTGGCAAGGTGGACTCGTATCTCAAATGGTGATCTGATCCTTTTGGCATTTTATTATGGGAGCGATTATTTCTCAGTTGAAAACCCTAATGCCGCAACGCTCTCTGCTGAATGCGAGGCGCAGGCTTATGATGTTGTTGCTCTTTCTGCGGAGAATGACTTTATGCCTTAATTCGATTTTGATTCTTGTTCAGACAAAGATCAATTGACACAAGAAAAGGTAAGGAAAGAAGGCTGTTTTATGGCAGCCTTTTTTATAGAGCACAAAACAAATCTGGCTTAGTAATGTAGGCCGGATATTGTGCCCTTTGGGTATTCCTTTTTTAAATCCGGCATGAGAAAGCCAATCAAACGATGTTGGATTAAAACCAGGCATATTGAGCGTTACAAACTTTGCTGAATTGAACCACGCAATCCGGCCTTCATTTGAAAGACATTTCTTTTGCCCTGTTCGCACGGGACATCTTGTCCAAGCGCACAGAGGGATTATGCCCCTAATAACAAGGGCCTGAAAATTCTTCCACTCCCGGAGGGATGGTATCAATTGAATAGAACCAGCCACAGGCGTCATAACAGGATCCGCCAACGTAACAATTATTGCTTGCGTCCTTGCGATATTCAAACTCACAACTGAGCCTTTGCCCTTCCTGCGGGCAGCTATAATCGCGCCAGGTAACATGCTGGGGTCCAAAAAATGCGCGGGGCCAGATCAGGCGCGCGGTCAGTTCCAGCGTAGGCGTAACCGTCTCTGTCGGCGTCACGCTGGGCGTTGGCGTCTCAGTCTCCGTTGGCGTCAGAGTTGGCGTCTCCGTCATGGTTGGGCTGGGTGTATTTGTCATCGTGCTGGTAAGCGAAGGAGTTGGGGTGGGGGTGCTTGTCGGTTCAGGTTTTCCCAATCCACATCCAGCCAGGACCAAAACCAGCGATAACAACATCAAAAAGCGAAATAGTTTTTTTGTCATTTTTCACTCAATAACAAGGACCGCTAAAGGTGTACGGTCCTGTTCCGTATTTTATCGTATCAACGCCATAATAACTACCGCAGGCGTCAAAACAGGTCATTCCCACCAGACATTGTGTGCCATAAAGACGATATTCGATCTCACAACTGACATTCGTACCGCGCGCGGGGCACCAATTGCCCGCCCACCAGACGTCAAACTGGGTAAAGGTTGCCCTGGGCCAGATCATATAGGGATTGGGCTGCCAGGTTGGCGTGAGCGTGACCGTCGGTGTGGCGGTCTCAGTCGCCGTTGCCGTCATGGTCGGCGTTGGGGTTTCTGTCGCCGTTGCTGTGGCAGTCGGGGTTGCGGTTTCTGTTGGCGTCGGAGTTGGCGTATCGGTCACAGAAGATGTTTCGGTCGTGGCAACGTCAATGCGTGGACCGCAAGCCGCGATCAGGATCGCAGCAGAAAAGATTAGGATAATGATCAGAGGTGCTGTTCTTTTTAGCATAATTTTCTCAGTTGCAGGGAGTAGTAAATCCCTGAAATTCGTTATAAACTTCCGGCAGGTTGTCCTTGGAATAATAAAGTCCACAAGCATCATAACATGTATGAGAATAATAGCAAATCCCATCGTAGAGGCGATACTCAGAAACACAATTGACATTTTTACCGCGATCCGGGCAGTCATACTGATGGTGGTAGATCGTGTTATCCAGCAGATCGGCATCATAGTCTGCCTCAAAAACCTGCACGGTTCGAGCGGAATCAGTAAAAAAGCGGAATTTCATCATGCTGTAACCTTCAAGGATGCCATCATAAACGCATATCATCTGAACCGGGAAAGAAGGATCCGCATGGCAATCCAGAGGGTACTCCTCGGCGGTTGCGAAGAGTTTGTCCTCAATTCCAGCGTTCAAAAAGTAGAAATAAGTTTTTCCTTCCAGATACCAGGTCCTGAAAAGCCGGAACATGTCCCAAAAACCTGCAAAAGGGATCAGCGTTTCGGTCGGTGTTGGAACGATGGTCGCAGTGGCAGTTGGCAGCGCCGTCTCAGTCGCAGTCGGGATAGCTGTGTTCGTCGCGGTTGGGATGCTCGTAGCGCTCGGGATCGGGGTCGCCTCAGGAGTTGGAGTGGCTTTTGCCTTAAATCCACAGCCCGAAGCCAATATCGTTATCAGCACAATAACAGCCAGTAAAAAACGCTTGTGAAATTTCATGCGGTCAACAGTTTATTGGCAGGGACCTGAAAAACCTTCAAAATTACCATCGTATGGAATATCGTCGTAAGTATAGACAACTTCACCGTTTTCACCATAACAGGTAATAGCCGAGTAGCACTTGCCATCGTAAATGCGATACTCCGCTTCACAATTGTCATAAGTCAGATAGGTCGTATCGAGATTTGTGGTGACAACATGTTCATAGAAGGGATACTTGTGTTCGGGATCTGAATAGAAGCTAACTTTATATTCCCTTTTACCTTTAAAGAGCACTTCGCTGTAACAGCGCAAATCCTGCGGGTAGGTGGCATCTGGCGGACAGATCAGGGCATAGCTGTTGCCCTCAAGGTCGTCAACCAGAGCGTAGACCGTCTGATCAACATAAGCGTTCATAAAATAAAACCAGGTGGTTTCCTGCCTGGTCCAGGCCTGATAAAACTTGAAATTTTGAGCAAAACCAGGGAAGGGTGTCGGCGTGGGCTCTGGCAGTGATGTTGCCGTCGGTTGAATGGTCGGCAACGATGTCGCTGTCGCGGTGGCAGGCAGGGTTGGCACCAGTGTATTGGTAGGAATTTGAGTTGCGGGAACAGCCGTACTCGTAGGAATTGACTGGCTCTGAGGGCTGCAAGCCATCATCAAAGCCAACACCAAAACAAAAAGCGTAATCGTGCGAGTATTTTTCATTATCATGCCTTTCCAGCTCTGATTTTACCCGCAACCCATGTTTTTGTCAGCCAGCGAGAACGCTGTTAATTATTTTGACTTAATCTTCGCTGGACTTTTCCTCTTCTAAACTCTGAGCCATGCCATCTAAAACGGGCAAGTCCACCTTCAGGAGGCTAAGTTCTCTTTCAACCACTTCAAGGGCAGCACGGTTGGTTTTCAACACCATTTTAGCCATCTCTTCCGAAGGAATCGGCATCTCATTGTCCAACCACCAAAAAACTATCATGAAAATTCCACCAGTGACATAATTTTCAATCAGATCACGTGTATAGAGCGTTTCTATTTTTCGTTCGTCCATTCCGAGGAAGGTCTTACTGATTTGTTCGCGTAAGATCCGTATCATATAGCGGATACCAACCACACCGCCTTTTTCGCTGATAGTGATGCGATAAAAGTCATAATACTTCTCCGCGTAATCAAACATGCGTTTGAGAGCGCTTTTACTTAAATATGGATTGTCCTCTTTCTCTACTTTTGGCAAGGACTGAAAGAATTCATTGGAAATTTGATGCATCAGATCAAAAAGCAGATCGTCTTTATCTTTATAATGCAAATAAAAAGTAGCTCTGCCAAGATCAGCTTGATCAGTGATGTTCTGAATGCTGATATCATCATAGCCTCTTTCAAGAACCAGTTCATACAAACTTTTTCTTAAGGCTTTTCGCGTTCTAATAATTCGGGAATCAACTTTACGTGCCATTTCTTCTCCTCTTGATCAATATCAATTATTTTTTATACATATGATATTACCTTGTTTATTATATAACTGATTTATACATTTATCCACTATTTTACAAAAACCCAATACAAATACACAAAAAATACTTGTCCGCAATTAACTTTCTCAGAGACCGCCTGGCTTTATTCGCATTCAACTATTCTCTGCGCTCCAGCATTATAATTATGTAATGTTTAGCAAAAGCAAACCCGTGTCGCAAAACACCAGCAATTACATTCTGGGCATCAACATCTCCAGCGAACGTACGCTGCTTGTTTTTGGCAATCCCAACGGTCTGATCAACGAACGGATCGAATTCTCTTCTCCCAGCAACATAAGCTTCCCGGTCTTCCTTTCCGAAGTGAGCAGCCATGTTGACCGTCTGCTGATGATCACACAGGCGCAAAAACTGCCGCTTCCGGACGTCGTCTCCGTATCCGTTTCCGGGAATTACGACCCTCAGACCGGTATTCTTGACTCTTCATCAGAATTTAGTGAGTGGAGGTCAGAAGCCCTGCGTTCGCAATTAGGTTTGCGCTTCAACCTGCCGGTATATGCCGAAACAAAAGCCAACGCCGGCATGCAGGCAGAACTTTTGTTTGATGGACACAGCGACCTGACCCAAGCCTTTTACATCACCTTCACGCCGCGGGTTCGGATGAGCATACTGTCCCAGGGCAATCTCGCTCATACCTCCGGAACAAGCTTTGGTTCATATGGGAAAGTGCGGCTAAGCTCCAATTCTTCCCCAGGCGAACGTTTCCAGACCCTTGACGATGTCGCCAGCGGCTCTGGTTTGCTCCGATTGGCTGATTTCCGTCATCCCAATCATTGGGAGCCTGGCATTCTCCTGCCGGAATTCATCCAAAGCGCGCTTGACCAGGACCCTTACAGCATCGAGGTCATTGAAGAAGCTGCCAGATATCTCGGTCGCGCTTTAGAAAGCCTTGTCCACGTCCTGCATCCGGAAGTCATTATCCTTGGTCATCCCTACCATCTTCTTGGCGACCTTTGGCTCAAGCCCATGAGCGACGCCCTCAGCCAGGCAAGCGGCTTAGCGGGCGGACAATTGCCGCACTTGCTTTGTTCAAAACTCGGTCAACGGCAGCCGGAGCTTGAGGCACTCGCCCCAGCCATCATGGCATTACGCGCGAATCGTAAAGCCTGATCCTCTTATACTTTACTAACATTCCTTTTATAAATTTTTTAGATTTCCTTCTTAAATTAAAACTAAGAAAGAAAAACTTTTTGGAGGTAAAAATGGCTTACATGATTAGACGAACACCTTATTGGAGAAACCAGTACAACTTAGAACGTGCGATGAACCGCATTTTTGATCTTGAAACAGAACAACTTCCTTCTGGATTCCCACTCGATGTGATCGAGAACGATGGCGAATACATTGTCAAGGCAAGCGTTGCCGGTTTTGATCCCGAGAAAATGGAGATCACTTACGACGATAATACCCTTTCAATTAAAGGTGAGATCGAAGAAGAAAACAAAGATTCCGAAGAAGGCAAGTATCACATTCGCGAACGCAGTTTTGGCAGCTTCTACCGCAGCATCAGCATGCCCGGCGTAATTGAAGCCGATGGGATCAGCGCAGATTCCGAAAATGGAATTTTGACCATCCATCTGCCCAAGAAACCCGAAACTCAACCCAAGAAGATCAATGTCAATGTCAAAAGCACGAGCAAAGTAATTGACAACGAAGGCTAAACTCCTTAGGCTCTCAGAGCAACACCCCGTCCCGGTGACGGGGTGTTTGTTTTTAATGATGTTTGGCAAATGAAGGTCGGGAAGGTCGAGACAAGGTACCCGAATGGGTATTGAAGGTTCTTTTCCTTCAATCCGACGTCCAGCCAATAGGTAGGTCGGATTGCGTAGCCTGCCCTTGGGTGAACTTCCCAACGGTTCAATCCGGCAAAATCGTGTAGGTCGCGATTGAAAGTGTCCTGGTTAGCGGACATTTTCAATCCGACGTCAAGCTAATAGATAGGTCGGGTTGCGTTCTTCAACCCGACACTTTAGGTGTAATTATTCTGGTTATGATTTAGAAGAAATCGCGCAAATTGGGTTAAAATCAAACCGTGGACAATCTTAAGACCGTATTAATTCGTGGTGGTGGCGATCTGGCAAGTGGGGTGGCTGCCGTCCTGCATCGAAAAGGCTGGCGGGTCCTCATTTGTGAATTGCCCGCGCCGCTGGTCGTCCGCCGCAAGGTTTCCTTTGCCGAAGCCATCTGGGAAGGCAGCTGCAAAGTCGAGGAGATCGAGGCTTATCTGGCGGGAAATGTATCGGAGATCGAAGATTTTTTTGCCCGTAAAGCGATCGCTGTTTTAATTGATCCAGAGATGATGATTCTGGAAAGCATGCCCTTTGATGCAATCGTTGATGGGCGAATGTTAAAACGATATGAGGAAAACCCACTGTATAGGAAGATTCCACTCATCGGCTTAGGTCCTGGTTTTGTCGCGGGCGGGAATTGCGACGCAGTCATTGAGACCAAGCGAGGTCCAGGGCTTGGGCAGGCAATTTTTACTGGCAGCGCGGAGGAAAACACCGGCATACCCGGCATCGTCAATGGATACGGACTGGAACGCGTGCTCTATGCACCCGCTGAGGGCCTGCTTGAATGTTACGTAGAAATTGGCGATAAAGTTGCCCACGGTCAGCCAATCGGAAGGGTCGGAAGCATTGAGTTTCATGCTCCTTTTGATGGGGTCGTGCGCGGTCTGGCAAGGGCAGGCTTGCGGCTGCAAAAAGGGATCAAAGTAGGCGACATTGACCCGCGAATGGATGTGTCGATGTGCTACACGATCTCGGACAAAGCCCTTTTGATTGGCAAAGGGGTCCTGACCGCGCTTGAAAGCATTCTTGCTGGTTCGACCAATGATTGATCATTTAAACAGATTAGGCAAAGAACGCCCTTTGTGCATATCGATCGTGGGCGCGGGTGGCAAAACCACATTGATGAGCATGCTGGCAAAACAATTGCCTGGAAAAAGCATCTGCACTACAAGCACCAAACTGGCGTTTTATGAAGCCGACTTATTTTCAAGACATATTGATCTACGATCTCAATCCTTTGAAGCAAGCCTTCTTGATTTACAGGAGAAAGACCTTCTCATCTCAAACGAAACGGTGCTAATAAATCAGGAAAAGAAATTGCTGGGATTAAGCGAAGCTCAACTGAGTGAGCTATGGAAATACTGTCAGGATCGTTCCGCGAACTTGTTGATCGAAGCGGATGGAGCAAAACGAAGGCTGCTGAAAGCGCCTGCGGAGTGGGAACCGGTCATTCCAGACTTTTCAGATCTGGTAATTCATATTTTCTGCCCTAATGTTCTCGGTCTGCCATTAAATGAAGAGAATGTTTTCCGCAGCCATTTGTTTTCGGAGATCGTTGGCTCCAATATTGGAGATTCGATCAACAGCAAAATGATTACGCGTTATCTAGCCCACCCTCAGGGCGGTCAAAAAAGCATTCCAGATCATGCAAAGAAGATCTTGTTCTCAAATCAGCACGGATCGCCTTGCTTGGAAACCTCTTTTAGTGAGGAAGAACTCCAGAAACTTTCCAGTCATTTTGACCATTATTTTGATGGAAACTTAAAACAGACAATGCTCCAGACGAAGCAAGTCTTTTAAAGCCGACATCTTTCTACTCGGGCGGACATACCCAAAGAGCACCAATAGCAACCCGCCCTAGCACGATTGCGGATAAAGCATCATTGTTGGACGTCGGATTGACGATTTGGGCTGTCGAGCCCAAATCGTCAATCTCCACCTTGTATACGACTGCAGTTACTTTTTTAATTCCCCGGGAGGGGAAATTAACCCCTTACAGGGGCAGGCGGGGCTGCTTGCGTCCTGGGTGTAGTTCCCAGGAGTGGGTCTTTTTTCAACGTTGTTAAGATTTCCAAACCAATTCCTCCTTTCGGTTATGATTAATGCCTTGAGAAAAGAGTATTAGCAATGCAAAAACTACTTGAAAAATTTTACAAAATATTCCAGCTCGAGGGCTCACAAGGCTATGAAAACCGTGCCGTGATGGGCGGCATGAGAGCCCTGGCCAAGAACTGGCAATCCGAAGCCCGCGAAAACGCAGTTTCAGAGACTCTGATCCCAGTGATCGCGTCGATCCTGAACAATTACCCTGATCTGATCGGCAACAGTCGCCGCCAGGCTTTGCTGGAGATCGGCGATCTGCTCCAGATCCCTAAGATCGAAACCTTGCCGCCTTATATTGCCAAAGAGGCAACGCAGAAACCCATCCTGCAAGCAAAACAACCTGAAACAAGAAAAACAAGCCAAGCCCCAAGACAAGCTGCTACACCAAAGCAAGCCGCCACACCTCAACCCGAAGAGCAGGTCATTCGCTCACGCGTCAACACGCGTTTGCGTGAGATCGCGGCAAGACCGATGGAAGATTCCAGTTACGGTCTCGACGCGCCAGTCAGCGTGATCCGCGGGGTCGGTGAAAAACAAGCCAGCCACCTCTTACGCATGGGCATCCGACAGATCAAGGACCTCCTCTACCTTTTCCCCCGTCGCTACGATGATTATTCCAAGCTAAAAACTATCAACCAGCTGCAATTTGGAGAAGAGGTCACAATTCTGGCAAAGGTCATCAGTGTCGATTCCTTTCAGACCAAAAAAGGTAAGCGCATGGTCGAAGCGGTTGTTTCGGACACAACCGGGGCTTTGCGCCTGCTTTGGATGAATCAGGATTGGCACGTCCGCTATCTAAAAAAAGACCTTTTCATCTCGATCTCAGGCAAAATTGACACCTATTTGGGGCGCCCCGTCATTTGGTACCCGGATTACGAATCGATCGATCAACAGCAATTGCATACCAACCGCATCGTGCCGGTCTACCCTCTGACTGCCAAGATCACCCAACGCTGGTTGCGCCGAACTCAATTCAATACCGTTCGCTACTGGGCGCCAAGGGTGAGCGATTTCCTGAACGACTCCATCCGTGAGAGCGTTGAACTGCTGAATACGAATGAGGCGCTTTTACAGATCCACTTCCCTGAAAATCAGGAGGCGCTCGAAGCGGCTCAAAAACGCTTTGCTTTTGATGAGATCTTCCTGATGCAGCTGGGCATTTTGCAGCAAAAACGAGCCTGGCAGGAACTGGAAGGAACGCCCTATTTCGTTACCGACGCCTGGTTGGAAGAACGCCTGAATGCCTTGCCCTATCAATTGACCGCTTCCCAACGCAAAGCCGTTGACGAGATCCGTGCCGATCTATCCAAACCCCACCCGATGAACCGCTTGTTGCAGGGCGATGTCGGATCAGGAAAGACGGTTGTCGCGGTCCTGGGCATGCTGATGGTGATCGAGTCTGACGCGCAGGCAGCTATCATGGCTCCGACCAGTATTTTGGCAGAACAGCATTATCTGACCATCTCATCCCTCCTAACCCAGGACACTGAAAACCAAAAGGCTTACCTTGAGCCTGGACAGGTGCGCTTGCTGACAGGCGATACGAAACAGTCCGAGCGAAACGAGATCTTTGAAGGTCTGGAAAACGGTTACGTTAAGATCCTGATCGGCACGCACGCCCTGATCGAAGATCCGGTCGTCTTTAAGAACCTGCAGATCGCGGTGATTGACGAACAACACCGCTTCGGTGTCGCGCAGCGTGCCGCTTTGCGCAACAAGGGCGATAATCCCCACCTTTTGGTGATGACGGCAACCCCAATTCCGCGCTCGCTGCAATTCACTATCTTTGGCGATCTGGATGTCAGTATCATGGACGAGCTGCCAGCTGGCAGAAAGCCGATTTTGACTTATTTAGTCATGCCGATGGAACGAGAGCGGATCTACAAAAAGATCCGTGATGAGGTCAAACGCGGATATCAGGCATTTATCATTTATCCACTGGTCGAGGCTGGCGAAAATGAGAACCTAAAAGCCGCTGTTGATGAACAGGAACGCCTGCAGCGCGAGGTCTTCCCTGATCTGAAAGTTGGTTTGGTGCATGGGCGCCTGCGACCGGCTGAAAAAGATGAGGTCATGATCTCTTTCAGAAACAAGGAGTTTGACATCCTGGTCTCGACCTCTGTCGTTGAAGTCGGCGTTGATATTCCCAATGCGACCGTGATGGCGATCGAGGGCGCGAACCATTTCGGTCTCTCTCAATTGCACCAATTCCGTGGTCGGGTTGGGCGAGGCGACGCACAATCTTACTGTTTCCTGATCCCTGATAGCGATAACGCCTTCGAGAATAAACGCCTGAACGTGATGACGCAAACCAATGACGGTTTTGTTCTGGCGGAAGAAGACCTGAAACAGCGCGGTCCCGGCGACTTTCTTGGCACGCGTCAGGCAGGCGCTTTGAATCTTCAGGTTGCCAGCCTGGCTGACACGCGGCTGATCAAGAAAGCCCGTGATATCGCCGAGCAAGTGCTCGCGGAAGACCCTGATCTGGAAAATGAAGAAAATTTAAGTCTGAAAGACGCGCTCGAGACCTTTTGGCCTCAAACTGATGGCGCTGGAGATGTAAGCTGATGAGTAAAGTTATGTTCCCGGGAACTTTTGACCCCATTCACTATGGACATATTGACATTGCCAGAAGAGCCGCCAAACTCTTTGACCAGGTCGTCCTGGCTGTTTATGACAAGCCTCTCAAGTCCTTGCTTTTTATGCCCGAGGAGAGGATCGCTCTGGCAGAACAAGCCATGAGTCAGTTCCCGAATGTGCGCGTAGTCGGTTATTCGGGTCTGACCGTCACCTTTGCCAAAGAGATCGGCGTTGACGCCATCGTGAGAGGGTTGCGCGTTTTCTCAGATTTTGAGTTTGAGTTTCGCATGGCGTTGGCAAACAAGCGCCTGGATAAGAGCATCGACACCCTGGCATTGATCACCTCGGAGGAAAACACCTTTTTGTCCTCCTCAACGGTCAAAGAGATCGCTTCTTATGGCGGCGATGTCTCCAGCATGGTGCCCGACTTTGTCAACCAGGCATTGAAACGGAAGTATGGGGAATTGCGATAACTTCATCAGTTCTGAATACAAGCAAAGGTATAGTCCGTGGTCAGGAGACTTTTTAATGTTTGACATGGTCTCCCGACCATGTCCACGGGTATATTGATAATCTCTGGCTTGAAAATCCGGATGGTATAATCCGGCATGAAAGGTGCAACTAAAAGGACAGATAAAACGATTAGGATTTGGAGTGAATTATGGACATCCTGCATTTGGTTGATCGATTGGAAGAATTATTTAATAACAGCAAACCACTGCCGCTTTCACGTAATGTCGTGGTGGATGAAAACGCGTTTATGGACATTATCGACCAGATGAGAATTTCCATCCCGGACGAAGTCAAGAAAGCGCAGCAGATCATCGCGCAAAAGGATCGCATTCTGGCTCAGGCTCAGGAAGAAGCCAATCGCACGGTCCAGATCGCGCGTGAAAAAAGCGAGCGAATGGTCGAAAAATCCGATATTTACCAATTAGCTCAGAGCAAAGCCGATGAGATCACCCGCCAGGCTTATCTGGACGCGAAGCAATCTCAGCACGATGCTGACAAATATGTGGTTGAGACGCTGGCAGGTTTGGAAAGAGAATTGCGTCGCGTTTTGACCCAGGTCGAGAACGGCATCAAAACGCTGGAGCCAAAAGAAGAAGAATAAGCAAAAAAAGACTCGCTGCTTATCTGGCGAGTCTTTTCAATTAATCCTTATGATTTTATTCGTCTGTTTTCTCAGCCTTCGGGGCTGATTTTCGCTTCGTTTTTGCTTTGACAGGAATGATCCCGTTATGATATTTCAGCTCACCGATAATGGCGGTTTCGAGCACCTGGTCCATATGGTCCACAAAAACGATCTTTAGTTCTTTCAGGATCGCTTCCGGCACATCAACCAGGTCTTTCTCGTTCTTGGATGGCAGGATGACCGTCTTCAAACCGGAACGATGGGCTGCCAAAACCTTCTCACGCACACCGCCAATCGGCAAGACCCGACCTCTGAGCGTGATCTCGCCGGTCATCGCCACCTCATGATTGACCGGGATCCCCAGGGTTGCTGAGATCAGAGCTGTCGCCAGCGTAATTCCGGCGCTGGGTCCGTCTTTCGGGATGGCGCCTTCGGGAATGTGGATATGGATATCAGTTTCCTCAAAGAAATCTTCAGGTATCTCGAATTCCCTTTGCTTTGACTTCAAATAGCTTAGCGCCGCCTGGGCTGATTCCTGCATGATCTCGCCAATTTGACCGGTGATCTGCAGGTTGCTCTTTCCCGCCACGACCAAAACTTCAACGGGCATGATCTCGCCGCCATTTTCCGTCCAGGCAATGGCGGTTGCCATGCCAATTTCGTCTTTGGCTTCGGCGGTCATTGGGAAAAATTCTACCGGACCAAGCAATTCGACCACCAGATCCGCGTCAACCCTGGTGGGATATTCCTTCCCCTCTGATTTTTTCGTGGCGATCTTTCGGAGCACGGTGCCGATCTCTCTTTCCAGGTTGCGAACACCAGCTTCATAGGTGTAGCCCGAGATGATCGTACGCAAAGCCTCATCAGTGAACTCGACCGGGTCTTCATCCAGACCGTTTTCCAACAACTGATCAGGGATCAGGAATTGCCGCGCGATGGCGATCTTGTCTTCCTCAATATATCCGGGAAATTCGATCAATTCCATGCGATCCAGGAGAGGCGGCGGGATGGTCGCGACTGTATTGGCTGTCGTGATGAAGAAAACCTTTGAAAGGTCATAATCAACTTCCAGATAGTGATCTGAAAAAGAGTGATTTTGTTCCGGGTCAAGCACTTCCAGCAAAGCCGCGGAGGGGTCGCCGTGGAAATCCGCGCTAAGTTTGTCGATCTCATCGAGCATGAAAAGTGGATTTATGACCTTGGCTTTGGTCATGGTCTGTAAAATGCGACCGGGCATCGATCCGATGTAAGTTCGGCGGTGACCTCTGATCTCGGCTTCGTCATGCACCCCGCCCAGCGACATGCGCACAAAGTTACGGTTCATCGCCGAGGCGATCGACTTGCCCAACGAAGTTTTGCCAGTGCCTGGGGGACCAATGAAGCACAGGATCGGCAAGCGGTTCTTCTTAGGGCGCAGGCTTTTGACCGCCAGAAACTCGATCACGCGGTCTTTGGCTTTTTTGAGCCCATAATGGTTCTTGTCCAGGGTCTCGCGTGCCTTTTTGATATCAAGATCGTCTTCGGTTTCCTGTGTCCAGGGCAGATCCAGCAAGGTGTGAATGTAATTGGAGATCATCCCGGTTTCCATTGAAAGCGGTGGCAAGGAACGAAGCCGATCCAGCTCTCTTTCCACTGTTTCGCGCACCTCATCCGGCAAAACTGAGTTTTCCAACTGCTCTTCCAGTTTGAAAATATCAGGATCGGCTGATCTTCCCTGGTTTAATTCCATCTGGAGCTGGTTGATATGTTCCCGCAGCACCGTCTCGCGTTGGTTTTTATCAAAATCTTCATGGATCTTTGACAGGATCTTCATGTCAAGCTCGATCATCTTGATATGGGAGACCAGCTTGGTATGCGCCAGACGCAGTCGGGAGAGATCGTTGGTTTCCTGCAAAAGTGCCATGATCTCATTTGGACTGATAAGCAGATACCTGCCGATAAAGTCTGCCAGTTTACCGGCATGATCCAATTCAAAAGCTTCTTTCAACATGCGTCGATTGATTGGTGATGGCAGATCAGCCAGTTTCATCAGGCTCGCTTTGGCGCTGCGAATTTCCGCTTTGACTTCGTTTGTCCTTCGGGCAGGCTCGTTCACAACTTCAACCTCAGCGTATTGAACATCGTCTGCAACAAAAGTGTTGACCACGCGCACGCGCCGTCTTGCTTCGCAATAGAAAGATTCTTCGTCGTCTGGCTCGTATCCCATAACCTCCCCAAATGCCACTTCCAGACCCACAGTAAGGATCGATTCGACCCGCTTTTCATCAACCGGATCGAAAATAGGATAACAGGCGACCAGCGTTTCATGGTCTCTGACTGACTTCTTTACCAGATCCGGATCAGAGACTAAATTAATATCCTCCAGACGCGCATTTTGCCCCGGGAGTAGGGGCGCGTTGTACATAATAACTATAGGGGCTGTGAAGCGCTTTTCCTTGTTTAGGCTGCGATTTTTCGCCAGAAAAGCGTTGTTTGCCTCTGAATATTCTTCAAAATCTGAATCAAAATCTATCATTCTCTTACTTAATATTTTTCCTATCTATCTTGATGGTGAGCACTCCATATCACTTTTGCCGCAGCGGCGATAAAAATGCTGCCAGTTACGAGTATACCCCTGGAATCTCCAGCCAACTCCAATGCTTTTTGCAGGGCTGCTTCAGCCGGACACACGGGAATCACGTTTTCTGTGTGCTCTTTCACGATTTCCGCCAAATTCTTAGCGCTCGCGGCACGTGGGTGGATCGATTGCGTCGCGATCACCAATTCTACCCTTGGCAGGATAGCTTTGAGCATATCTTCCATGGATTTATCTTCCGATGCTCCGAAAACCAGAATAAAGGGCATTCCGGGGAAGTATTCGTCCAATGTCGCAGTCAAGCGTTCCATCGAATCACCATTATGGGCGGAATCGATCACAACCGGTGGATCTTCCCTTAAGATCTCAAATCTGGCGGGCCAGACCACTTGCCTGAAGCCCTTTTGAATATCTTTTCGGGTCAGGTGAAAGCCTGCCATGTGGATCTGATCGAGGGCTGCCACCGCGGTGCAAGCGTTTTCGATCTGATGTGCTCCGAGCAAGGGCATAGTAAGTTTTAGCGGTGTGCGGGTGTTGATATTCTTGCCACGTATTTCTCTTAATTTGGACACCACCGTAAACGTTTGGGTCTTCAGGTCATGACCAAGCAGCTGGCATTCGTATTCATGATCCGACCGAATCAGTGGCGCGCCGCGCTCTGAGGCGATCGTCTTTAGCTCCCGTGCGGCTTCTTCTTTTTGAGGAGAAAGCACCACCGGACAGCCAGGCTTGATAATGCCGCCTTTTTCTGCCGCGATCTCCTGCAGCGTGCTGCCAAGAACCGACATGTGGTCGTACGAGATGGATGTGATCACGGACACGAGTGGGTCGATCACATTGGTCGCGTCCAGTCTGCCGCCCAGGCCTACTTCAATAACAGCAATGTCAATGTTTTGCTGAAAATAATATTGAAAAGCCAGCGCGGTCGTCAGCTCAAAAGTGGTTGTTTCCGGCACGATCTCAGTCAGGGGGCGCAGTTCGTCCGCCAGACGGATAACATCAGCTTCGGAGATCATTTCGCCGTTGATAGTGATTCGTTCCCGAAAATCCTCCAGATGGGGCGAGGTATAAAGACCGACCTTATAACCCGCGGCTTCCAGCGCCGCAGCGATCAACGAAGCGGTGGAGCCTTTGCCTTTGGTCCCAGCCACATGCACGCAGGGGTAATGCCTTTCGGGATGACCGAGCAGGTCCATCAGGCGGTTCATGCGGTCGAGCTTGAAGAAACGATGCTTATCGTCCACATGCCGTTTCATGCTGAAGTCGATCCAGCTGTAGATCCAGTCCAGCGTTTCCTGATAGCGTTGATCCTGGGAAGAAAAAGCAGCTTGTCTACTCATTTACTGTCGTCACATCCATCATCAAGACATAACCAATGATCGCGAAATCACCGGAACGGAACTCGACCAGCAAACATTCGCGGTTGAAAGCGTCAAAGCGTCTCTCCGCCATCGGTAAAAGCGTCAGTTTTGTGCCAATCGGAATCCGACCGGTAGCGGAAAAGTTGTCATAACAGTCACTGCGCGCCCAAACCTCGCGGATCGTCTGCACGGCTACGATTGGCGTTGGCGTGATCGTGCTTGTCGGCGTTGGCGAATAATCCGGCGTTGGCGTCTGTGTGATCGTCGGGGTAGCCGTTATCGTTGGGGTCAGTGTGATCGTTGGCGTCATCGTCGCGGTTGGCGTTTTTGCCAGATTGCGCTCATAGATCGAGTTCGAGATCGCCCTTGCGCCCAGACTGATGCCCATGATCAGTAAAACCAGAAGCACGATAATTCCAAGCCCTCCAATCAGATAAGTCGGCAGAAAACCTCGTTTCAGGTCCAATATCTTCTGGTCCTGCGGGAAGCGCTTGCGGGCTTTGGCGCTGATGCGCAATGCGTCCAGTGCGAAATACTTGTTGCCGCTCTCCATAGCTTGCTGGGCACGTTCGATCGCGTCTTCGTTGGCGCTGATCTCCGTTTCGAGCGCGCTGATCTCGTTTTCGAGGGAGAGACTTTGAGAATCGTATGCGTCCAGCTGCCGCAGATAGTCCAGATTTTCCCGCGCGCCGTTCACTTTTTCCCGTGCCAAAGAGGCAGTGGGAGCGTTGGCAGCTTCCTGCTTGAAGCGTTGGGTATTATCCAGCAGTGATTGGATCGTTGCCGGAATGAGCAGGTCGAGCCGGTTGCGCAGACGCCCCAATTGGGGGATCTCGCCGTATTTCATGCGGATCTTTTCCAGCTTGCTCTTGGCGTCCGCTAGTTTTGAAGGTGGGATCTTGCCGCTCAGACTGACCAGATCGCTGACTTCGTTTAGCATGGCAATGTCTTCGCGAACTTCCGCAGCCTTATCGATGTATTCCGGGATCGCCACCGCGCTGGCAGCCGTCTGGATCTTGCCCAGGGCGGCGACAAGCTCACCTTGCGTGAGCAGGTTTTGCCCTTCGCGATAGACATCGTATGCCTGCATTTGGTTTTCAAGGTCATGTCGCAGCTCTTCACCCTCGCGCCAGCGTTTGATGCCGGCTTCCAGCAGGTGGTCGAAGGCCTCATCAAGATAGTTGAGCGCCACCTGATAACGGAAAACGCGAGCCGCGCTTTGCGCTTTTCCGTAAGCCTTACCCGCCTCAGGCGGCAGCGCGACCGATGGAATATTGCCGGATCGCAGATATTCTTCAGCCTCGGCGTGATGCTCCTGCGCCCGCGTCCAGCCCGGCTCCATTTGAATAACTTTTTCGTACAAGGGGATCGCGACCTGATAATTGCCCTTGTAGAAAGCCTCTTCAGCCTGATCCATCATGCGTTCGGCTTCCGGGTCGTGGGTTGACTGGAAGAAGCGTTTGAGTGGGTCGTGGTCGATACCGCCCATATCTTCCGCGCCCAGCCTTGTGCGGGTTATCGGCGGCGGAACTTCTGGGATCCCTCCCAAAACCGGTGACTGGATCTCAGCTTGAAAAACCTCAGAGATCGGCTCAACGGGAGATGCTGGAATTGCTTCGCTTGGTGAAACGGTCGGTAGAACTGGCGCCTGAGGCGCCACAGGAGCTTCCGCTGGGGCAGTTGGTACTGGCGGTCCGCCAGCCTGTCGGCGGCTTTTCTCGCGTCGGATCTCCCGCAGCAGTCGGTTGGCTTCTTCCAGGTCATCCATCTCAACCTGATCAGAAATGCGATTTGTCGCCAGGGCCTCAAGATAAGTGGAAAGCGATGACTCAGCCTGATTTAGCTCATCATCGCCAGGTTCGATTGAAAAAAGAACTTTTTTTGCTTGTTCAATTAAGGAACGGATCATAATTACTTCCTTTCAGATCAGCTTCGGGACTAAAGACGCTTTCCGAGCAAACTCTGAAGAACATTTTTCATCTCTGTGGGGGTCTTGAACTGCCCGTCCAAAGCCTTTTCGAGAAAACCAATTTCCTGATCGTTCAAACGGTTTTGAACATCGAAGGAATAGCTGGCTTTGAAATGGGTCGGCGAATTCGCGATCTCATCAGGACGGTTTGGTCCCACCGCCACAGAACCAGGGGCTTGTCTGCCTGTAAATATGTGATGCAGCGCGCGGGAGCTCAATTGGACCATGTCAGCCTGCTGCACCTCAGGTCCGAAGTTGTCAGGCTGCCAGCGACCGATATTCCAGTCGATCATAATGACTTTTTCCCGGATGTCATTCCAGTAATAATGCAAAAGCTTATGATCCAGGAAAGTCGCCCCACGGCGGTGCGCTTCTTCAAGAATGGTGCAAATTTGCACGCCGATATCAAGCACCTGCTTCATGCTCAGGTTGCGAACAAAATTGCCGCGGGTGTAACCGGCATCACAAAGCAGGTAAAGGTTGTCTTCCCAACGTCTTTCGAGGATCAGGAAGGGCAGCCAACCGTCAGCCAGGCGCTCTTCCAGTTGGGTCAGAACGTCTTCGATCTCGTCCACTTCAAAAAGCGCCAGATCCCCTTTGATCTTGGCTCCTTCGCCTTGTTTTTCCATCTGTTTGCTTAAAGGTGCGATCTCATTGGGCCAGACTGTGTTGGCATCGGTCTTCAAAAAACCAGCCTGAAGCATCGGCGTGATGCCATCGACGCCACGCAGGTTGGCGAGGATATTGTATTCTTCAATGAAAAGAGGCTTGGCGTAAGCGATCTTGTCGTGGCGCATCACTTTGAAAGCCGGAGGATAGCCGTAGCTTGAAACGCCGCTGGCGTGCTTATAAAGGAACACGCGCGCGCTGGAACCACCCGCCTCGGGGATGGCGAAATCGTGCTGCCCGGCAGTCAACCATGTATCAAGCGGTTCTGCCAGGTAAAAACCGCTGCTGGCATCGAGTCTTATTTGTTGCATAATACCTTTCGCAAGTTTGTTTATTCTACCATTGATAGGGGTCTGTCTGGTCAAAATAACCGGCATCGCGCTTGACCAGTTCGTCGAACCACGGCAGCAAGGGGTGAATACTCTCGACCTCCTGAATACCGCGTCTGATGCTGTCACGGTCCGCGGTCGCGAGTAGGTCCAGATACTGCCGCTGCCAATGCCTGAAAACAGAACCATCCCTTGCGCCCAGGTGAAGCAACTCGTCGATCTTGATCAGGGTAAAGACCAGGTCGCCAGCGCTGTTTTGCGCCAGACGCGTGCGCGCCATCGAGCTTTGGTTCACGACCTCAAAATTGCGCTGCAAGCCGCGCAAGTATCGCAGCAGCGTCAGCAAGATTTGGTTGATCTCGCTAAACACGCTTTGCTGCTGGGTGACCAACCATGCTGTAGCTGGCGAGGGCGATCTTTGCAATTCCTGCCAAAATCTGAAAAACGAGCTCTGAGCCTGGTCAATATAGTAAGAAAGCTCGCTGAGCAGCTCGGGATAGAGCCCCTGAAACTCGATCTTATGCCACAGGCTAAAAAAACCTAACAAATTGCTTTGGCATGCTTGCAATTGGGGATAGCGTGGCTTGAGGATCTGCTTAAAGCGGGCGGAACTCCAGTTGCGCTGCTTGATTTCCGTCAGGGCAGGCAGAACCTCCTGGGTCCAGTGAGCGCTTGTCTCCTTAATGTCCCGAAAAACCCGCCACTCATCAGAAAGACTGTCACTTATCGTTTTCAACAAAAACCAGTCGCCCATGCTGGTAGCCGCTTTCCACTTTTCAGCCTGCTCCAAAACCTCCAGACTTCTCGCGATATTGTCCTGATCCTCTTTGGGGAAATCACTGATCGAAAGCGTCTTTTCCGAACGAGAAATGCTGGAAAAAGCAAACATGAATTCCTCTGTCAGCAATTTATAGTTACTATACCAGGCTGGCAGCCCTCTTTTGATCCCGTCAAGCCTCAGGCTGGCGGGGTCATTGAGCGTCAGGTGTTTGTGGAAGTTCGCGAGCGTTTCCTTTTGCGCGCTGTTTAGCTCCTGCTCTTCATATGCCGAAACATGACGCAGCTGCAGATCGCTCTGAAAGATCCATTCTATCGGCCACCCTTGTTGTTTAGCCAGATCCCGAACCTGCTCGATCCCTTCCGCGTTCAGGATGGTTCGCAAAACCTCGTTGTATAAGATCTGCCAGTTGCTTTGATTGATCTGAGCCGTAAGCGGGCTCTTATAGTCATACAGTTCCTGCGCGAATTCGGCGATGGTCTGCTCCCCCAGCGGACCCTCCCTAAAGGCTTCGACCTTGCTTTTCATCTCCTTCAGCGAATCCGCTATCGGGAGCAAATAGTCGAGGCTTGGTTCGGTGATGTAAAGCTGCTTTAGCGACTGCAAAGCCTCCGAGAGTTCGGGTTTGTTCCATGCCTGATAGATCTCCCGGATCAGGATCATCGGTTTTTGCAATTTCGCGTTGAGGGAAGGCGGAATCTTCAGTCTTAACTCGTTGACAGAGCTCAATATTTGCTTCAGGACGAGGAACTTTTGCCCAAGCGGCTCGTTTGCTTCCAGTTGAGCCCAGGAGGATGCCAGGGCAAGCAGCTGCTTTCTGATCTCGCCAATTTTTTGTATCAGCACCGCCGTATCCGGGTATCTTTCAAAAAGCTTGCATTGCTCCCCTAAGCTGTTGGCAAACTCGAGTATCTCGGAATAAATTGTTTTGTTGGAAAAATCCTCCAGATAAAGACCGCGCATGGAATAGATCGCCGAACCCAGTACCTGAGCGGAAGCCCCCTTTTCGATTAGCTGCCGCGCCAGCCAGACCGCTTCGGGCCAGTCAGATTCCAGCACCAGCTCGATCAGGGCGAGCTCATTTTCCTGCTCCAATTCGATCCTGGAGCGAATCAGAAAGTCCGCCAGTTTCCAATTCGAGGGGAGTTCCTCCCCTAAATACTTGTCCAACAGGTCAAGGACGCTGACTACTTCATTCTCGTCTTGCGAATCCAGCTTATCGATCAATAAAGCCTTGGCGGCGGGATAAACCTCATCCGATGCTGCCTCAATGCCAAAATTGCGCAGTTCCTTCTGATATTCCAAAGTCTGCCGCAAAGCTTCGCTGTCCGGAAGGTCTTTCGCGAAACGGTGGAAAAGCAGTTGATACTCCATCGCGCGCATGCTGAGGTAGATCTCAAAGTAATCCACCCGCATTTGAAGCTGTTTGATGTCCTGCAGGGTCATACCCACCGCGGAAAGGGGCCAATCCAGGTCTTTGATCAGCGCGGGCGAGGTCTGGTTAAGCAGGTTGGCACCCTCTTCAAACAGTTGCTGATAATCCTGCCAGATCGGGCTGTTTTCAGGATCAGCCTGCGGCTGCAGGAAGAGCCCGTTGCCCCAGTCGATAAAACTCATCGTTTTCGTTTCCGCGTTCCAGAAGATATGGTCAGTTTTGACGTCATTCCAGATCACGCCTTTGGCGTGCACCCGTTCCAGCAGCAAAAGCGCGCTGGAAAGCACCTTGAGGAGGAGGTTTTGCGGGATCAGCTCTCCGCCGCTGTGGCGCTGGGCAAGCATCGAGGTGATCGATCTGCCCTGGATTTCCTCACTGATCATGAAAAAGTTGGCCGATCTGGAAGTCCCTTCAATGCTTTGGTCGAGCAAAAGCGGGGTGTGTATGGTGAGCCCGTTTTTGGTGAAATCCACACCTTCCAGCGCGGCAAGGATCTTGCCTTCGGTCTCGATCTGGGTCGCCTGCCGGACGATGGTACCGCCGGAAACGTTCTGCACAGGTCGTTTCATCACGCCCTGCATTTTGCCGTTGCCCGAGACAACGCGCAAAACCTCGCCGGCATCCCCACTGCCGATCACATCAAGCACCTGCCAGGCCTGCTCCCGGCCATTAACCATTTTCGCCATGAGATGATTATACGATGAAAGAAAAAATGCCCCCGGAGAGATTCGAACTCCCAACCATCTCGATAAGACCCCCTCCCTGGGGGTTCGAAGTCAACATAAACAATACATTAAAGCAAAATGCCCCCGGAGAGACTCGAACTCCCAACCATCTGATTCGAAGTCAGGTACTCTATCCATTGAGCTACGGGGGCAAGGATTGATATTATACATTAAATCAGCCAGATGAGCATAAAACGTAAAAAAACTATTGCAGATTATAGTAGTTATAGACCGACGCTGAGAGTTTCGCAAAAAGAAGATTGGCGTGGTCAAAGATGACCTGCACCGGTTGATAGACAAAAATCGACAAAACATAATCGCCGCCGGGGGTGTAGACGATCCCAGCATCACCCATGGTGTGAACATAACCGGTAGCGTACTCATTCGCCCAGCCGTGCTTGTGGGCTACCAGCGTTCCGCCTGGCACACCTGCCTCGATCAGGTGCCCGATCTGGTTTTTGCCCAGGTATTCGACCATCAACCCGCATTCTTCCTGGGTGATCTTGCCCTCAAAAACGAGCGGGATCGAACCACCATAATCCTTGGCGCAGTAATAGATCTCCTCCAGAATGATGCCCATGTCCAAAACGGTGGTTTGCCCGTAGCGATCCGGTCCGGTATCGTAGTCCGTTCTTTGATTGGCTGGAGTCGGGATTTCCTGCAGGAGCGGTGAGCCGAGACTAAAAAAGCCCGCCCAGAAAGTGTTTTCAAGCCCCAGGGCGCGGATGTCATCAGTGATGCGCAAGGGCGCCAGATTCGGCTCGATCACTTTTTTAGCGACCGAATCGGTTGATTCGTTGCTGGATTGCTCGACCATGTCTTCAATTTCGAGGAGAATGGCTGGGTCGTAAGGCGCTTCGAGATTCTTGAACAGCGTCAACAGCGCCGGGATCTTGATCGTGCTCCAGGACGAAAAAGCGATATTGACGGGCGGGAACTCATCACCGATGCGCGAATGCGTGAAGTGCATCACCAGACCGTTTTGCAGATCCTTAAAGTAAAACTCGACCATGCCGTCAAAAGTAGCCTTGTCGATAATATCCTTAAGCATGATCTCCAGAATATCGAAGGAGGGCTTTTGAGGGCGCGTGTCAACCACATCCAGGTTCGCGACCCGATGCGTGCTCGAGCCAAGCGCGTCCTTGATTCGCTGCACCGAGATAGGATAGTTCATGGCGGTGCCCGCCGTTCCGGCGTAAAAACCGCTTTCACCGGGGATCGGCATCGGTGGGGTGGCTGGGATATCGTAGCGGATGCTTATTTCGTTCTCGAGGTAAGCCTGGATACGGGCTTCGTCATAGTGTGCCTGGAGAGGAATTTGTGTGGTCGTGATGGGTTGATTCCACAGATATTTCCAAAAGCCGGACCAAAAGGGCTCGCTGGTTCGCTGTTTGTCGGCTGCCGCGAGCATGTTGTTGATCTGGAGTTCAAAGCCCAGCGTCGCCGGTCGCACCTGAATGCGGGAGTCGCGATACTTTAGCTCGATCGGTGCCATGTAAACCTGGACCAACCTCTGCGAGGCTTGCTCGAATTGCAAACCGCCAATGGGGATACCAGCGATCTCCATGCCGGTTGGGAACGTGGCACGGATGCGGGCATAGCGCGTCAGCTGAAGAATGGTCAGAAAGCCAGCCATGATGATTAGTCCAAGCGCCGCCCAGCGAATCAAAGCACCTTTTTTACGCATGTCTTTATTATAAACAGATTCCGTGAGAGGTTTTGAGTTAGTCTTAGAGTGCGGTTTATAATAGTGTTTGGATTTCTATTATTTAGGTGGAAGAATGAATAATACTTTCTGTAATCTTATTAAGATCAACCTTACATTAATGATTTTGCTTTGCTTTTCTCTTACAGCATGTAGTAATACTCTCCCAGATAAAGATAGAGATTTTTATGAACTTGCAAAACTATCTGAAAAAGATGATGTGAATGAAAGTATAAAAATCTCTTTAATACAGGGTGACAATACTGTTTTTAAGAAAAATTATCTGGTTGATGTAATAGTAGAGATCCCGAACGATAAAACTCCTTTATACATAGACGGGGAATACATCTACTTTTTTTATTTTGATGAAAATAATCAGACTTGGAGAGAGTTAAAGAACCTCGTGACTTCAACCATTTCTGATAGAACCATTGAAACAAATGAGTTTGGCGATTCTGTGATGTTGGTTCCGGCTGGCGTTCCCGACCTGGAAGAAATCCAATTGCCAGCTGAAGTCCGAGTTTTGTTTAAAACCCAGGTCTTGGAATACAATGGTAATGTTGGCAAGCAAATGGCAGCTTATATTGATGTTATCGTGGAACCGTAACAGACTTGTACGATTGAAATAAATGCTCCCAGTAGCAAGCTGTAAAAGCTTATTCAGTTTGGAGCGCATTCGATTTTTATAAATTGATGAATTAGGATTTTTGCCATAGAGCATTCAAAATGAAATATGACTGAAAAAATCATTATAGACTCATTAATCTATGCATTCTGTATGATTTATTGGAATCTC
>JBMNVH010000031.1:0-23438 GCA_050946715.1 Anaerolineaceae bacterium
AAAGCATTCGGCAAATATAGTTTCATCTGTTCTAATAAATATGACTTCAATTGTGCGAACTGTTAGACAAATAAGAAATATCAAAATACTATTTCTTAATACATTCTTTTGATCTTTCATAACTACGCCTCAATCATTGATTATACATAAATAGGAACGATCGAAATTCTTTGTGGAGCTTTGATTTTGCACTGATTTTGCCGTGTTGCTTGACAGGTTAGGGGTGTGCGGTTAGAATTTTTACTCACGCCGAGTTAGCTCAGTTGGTAGAGCATTCGACTGAAAATCGAAGGGTCCACAGTTCAAGTCTGTGACTCGGCATAAACAACCTCTGCAAAGGGGTTGTTTTTTTATTCCACCAGAGGTTTGTAACAATAATATCCAAATTGGTGATTTTTAGGGATCAAGTGCTGTTCAGGTGATCTTTAGCGAACACGCACAACTTTGCCAAAAACCATCCCATGCCACATTTACTGTTTAAAAAACAGAGGTTAGCATCACACTAACCTCACAACCCTGTTTCCGAAGCTTCAGGGGTAGCTAACAACAATTAACAACAATAAAATAACG
Organism: Anaerolineaceae bacterium; assembly: GCA_050946715.1. Lineage (GTDB taxonomy): Bacteria > Chloroflexota > Anaerolineae > Anaerolineales > Anaerolineaceae > Mesolinea. Next base: position 571 of record JBMNVH010000031.1, read on the forward strand.
AACAATCCATTGGATCATTCAAGTAATTTTATGAGGTAAGGATCTTTGAAGGATTATTCTTCTTCGTCCCCTTCTTCCTCCTCATCGTCATCATCAAACTCGTCATCGTCGTCGAAATCATCAAATTCCTCAAAATCTTCCTCGTCGAGGGAGGCTAAGATTTGGTTGAATTCATCATCCGAATAAACGATTTCTTCCAGACTTTCTTCAATGTCCTCAAGCGCATCGGCGATGCGTTCGGCTGCCTTTCGCAGAAGGCTTAGTTCGTTGATCAATTGTTCGTTATTGTCCATGATAGTCTCCTTTATGGGCACTTGTGGTGCTTTAATGATACCCATAAACCTATCAAAACAAGCAAATATAGAAGCTTTTGTCCATCTAATTTTCCAAACTCTTGCTGACCCAGCTATAATTGATTTATCAAGTGAATTAGGAGTGTGCGTGATGAAAATTGGTTTACTAACCGCTGGCAGTGACAGCCCCGGCGTGAACGCCGCGATCAGGGGTTTTGGCAAGGCGGTTTCTAACTTTAGTGATCTGGAACTGATCGGATTTCGGGATGGCTTTGCAGGACTGCTGAAAAATAATTGGATAAACCTGCTGGAAGATGGCAGGCTCTCAGGTATTCTAACGGAAGGCGGTACGATCCTGGGCACCAGCCGAATGAGCCCGGAAGCCATCCAGGAAGGCGATCAAATTGTTGACAAAACCCAGCAGGTTGTGGATGTCTATCACCAAAACAATCTGGACGCCCTGGTCTGCATCGGGGATAAACCGACCCAAAGCAGTGCCTACAGGCTCAGTCAGGCTGGTTTGAATGTTGTTACGATCCCACGCTCAGCAGAAAATGACGTCCCCTTTACCGATAAATGTATCGGTTTTGACAGCGCCCGCGAGATCGCGACCCAGGCGATCGATCGCCTGCACACCAATGCCTCAGCCACACATCGCATCATGATTGTGGAATTGATCGGCAACGCCTCAGGCTGGCTGACGCTCGGCGCGGGTTTGGCTTCGGGTGCGGATGTGGTCCTGATCCCTGAAATTCCATATCATTTTGAGGTCATCATTGAAGCGATCGAAAAACGGAAGAAAGCCGGACGCAATTTCTCGCTGGTGACAGTGGCAGAGAAGGCGCGACCTCGGGAATTGGTCGATTTTATGGAAATGGCTGCTCATAAAAAGGGTGGTACTTCCGAAGAAAAAGAACGGGCGATCAAAAAGATCGAAAACAATTATTCAGCTCAAACACTTCTGTTGGCGAATCGACTGGAGAGTGCCACCAAGCTTGAGACCCACATCACTATTCTTGGTTCTCTGGTGAGGGGCGGCACGCCCACCGCGGCTGATCGACTGCTGGCGACCCAGCTAGCGGAATGGAGCCTGAAAATGGTGATGGACGGCGCTTTCGGACGTATGGCATGCCGGCAGGATGGCGCCATGAGCAGCGTGCCCTTATCTCAGGTGGCTGGCGAAAACAAGGCGGTACCGATGGATCACGGCTGGTTGCGTGGCGCGATCCAGGTTGGCACCTGTCTGGGTGTCAGCTGTGAGACCTTAACGCCCTGATCTTTGCTCGATAAAAAAGCTTTTACAAGGCGTTTATTTTCCGAACAAGAATTCTCATTGTGACAAAAAAATGACTCGTGGTCGGGAGACCACGAGTGAACCAAGTCTTCCGCATGCTTTGTTTTTATTCATAACGCAGGGCTTCGACGGGCTCGAGTTCAGCCGCGCGTTTGGCGGGATACCAGCCGAAGAACAATCCTACCAAGGTGGAGGTAAGTGTTGAAAGCAGGACTGCCTGAGGTTGAACCATAGGTGACAAAGAGGTGCCGGAACGGCTGGCAATGATGCCGACGATCATGCCCAAAGCCCAACCCAGACCGATGCCAATGATCCCGCCGATCAGGCTCAACAGCGCGGATTCGGTCAGAAACTGGAGCATGATATCCGCTTTGCGCGCGCCCAATGCCTTGCGCAAGCCAATCTCGCGGGTTCGTTCTGTCACGGTTACGAGCATGATGTTCATGATGCCGATGCCTCCGACCAAAAGCGAGATACCAGCAATCCCAGCTAAAAATATGGTCAATATATTGGTGACCGAGTTGGCAATGCCGACAATTTCTTCCTGGTTGGTGAGAATAAAATCGTCCTCCTGACGGGTGTTCAAACGATGGGATTGGCGTAAGACCATTTTTGCCTCGTCCATAGCGGTCTGGATCGATTGCGCGTCCTGAGCCTGGATGATAATGAACTGGACGTTGTCACCACTTTGACGGCTGACGCGCAGCTGCATGGTAGTAATGGGCATGTAAGCTATCAGGTCTGGGTTGCTAAACTGGGTTGACCCTTTGCCTTTGGCGATGCCGACGACACGATAGGGGAAGTCATTGATGCGCACCATGCTTCCAACCACGCCGCTCCTGCGCCCGGTCAGTCGTTCAGCTAATTCGGGTCCAATGACGATAACGGCGGCGCGGGATTCCACTTCGGAGGCACTGAAAAAGTTGCCTTCTGCCAGCTCAATAGCGGAAATCGCGGCATATTCGGGATAGCTGCCAACCAATTGCGTGTTGAGCGTCGAATCTGTTAGCGAAACATTGACCTGATCCATGAGCACAGGAGCAATTCTCAAAATATGCGGGGCGCGGTTTCGGTTCGCGAGGGCTTCGGAGTCCGAGATGGTTAAGGGCTTTCTGGTACCCGGCTCGTTGCGATCCGGAGTGCCAGGCATGATGTAGACCACATTGGTGCCGATCGATTCAATTTGACCGAGAATGCTGGATTGGGCGCCGGTACCGATCGAAAGCATACCGATTACAGCTCCAACCCCGATGACGATGCCAAGCACTGTCAGGAAGGAGCGGGTCTTGTTGGCAAGGATGCTGGCAAGGGCTTCTTTAATGACACGGATGAAAGACATCAGGCATCCTCCTCGAGGATCTTGCCGTCGAATAAACGGATGGTGCGCTGCGCCTGGGCGGCGACTTCCGTATCGTGGGTCACGATTACGATGGTTGTGCCTTGTTCCGCGTTGAGTTTAAGCAAGAGTTCCATAATTTCTTTTCCGGAGGTGGAATCGAGGTTGCCGGTCGGCTCATCCGCCAGAATGATGGCAGGCTGGTTCACCAAAGCGCGGGCAATGGCAACCCTTTGCTGCTGTCCACCGGAAAGCTCATTGGGTTTGTGTTCCATGCGGTCTCCCAAGCCCACCGAAATGAGCATTTCTTTGGCTCTGGCGGTCATGTCGGCGGTGTTATCGCTGTAGCGCAGGGGCAATTCCACATTTTCGATCGCGTTTGCCCGTGGGAGTAGATTGTATTTCTGGAAAACAAAACCGATCTTCTTGTTGCGGACAGCTGCCAGTTCGTCATCTTCCAACTGGGAGACTTCTTCTCCGTCCAGGTAATATTCACCGGAACTTGGCGAGTCAAGACAGCCAATCATGTTCATCAAGGTTGATTTGCCCGAGCCGCTGGGTCCCATGATAGCGACCATCTCGCCCGGGTAGATATCCAGGCTGACACCCCGCAAGGCATGGACGCTGATCTCACCCAGTTCGTAGACCTTGGTGAGGTCGCGCACTTTGATCACTGCTTCGCTCATGATCTTGCCTACCGTCGGTGGTTGCCGGGTCCAAAACGGTCAAAAAAGCTCACCGGTGGATTGAGGACGATCAGTTCTCCTTCCTCAATGTCCGCCTCAGTGAGTTCGACCATGCGGTTTGAATAAGCGCCCACTTTGACGGGCACGCTCACCAAAACATTATCGCGCAAAACGTAGACGTAATCCTGTCCATCTCTTGAGAAGACCGCTTCTGATGCGACCACAAGAACGTTGGGCTTTTCTTCGGTCAGGATCTGAACGCCAGCTGTCATGCCGGGTTTGACTTTTGTTGAAACCTGATCCATCTCGATGGTGACGATGTAATTGACAACGCCAGTGCTGCGGTCGCCAGATTCAGCAATCGTGACGACCTGACCACTAAAATTCTCTTCATAGTAAGCATCAAAGGATAATTGAGCGATCTGTCCGAGCTCAATATTGGGAATATCGACCTCAGAAACAGGGATATCGACAAAATAGGCATCCAGATCAGCGATCTCGACGGCTTGCATTCCTGGGCTGACTACGGCTCCAACCTCCTGATTCACAGCAAGGATGGTGCCATCAAAGGGCGCGGTAATAAATTGAAAGCTGAGTTGTTTTTCTGCCAGGGCGAGTTGCAGTTCCAATTTTTCACGTTCTTCCGGGTCAACGCCATCTTTGATCAATTCCAGATCGTTTTGTAATAATTCAATATTTTTGTTGGCGAGGTCGATCTTCGCCTGGAGATTGGCAATTTGTACTTCGATGACGATCGGGTCGCAGTAATCCAGCGCGGCTCGTGCCGCCTGGACGGCATACCATTTCGTTTCGGTTGGCCAGTCCTGGTATTCTTTGAGCGCATTGTCATAGTCGCGCTGCAAGTTCTTGAGCCGCCAATCTTCACAAACGCGCCCTTGATAATTCAGGATCTCGTTGTTGAGGTTAAGCAGCGTTTGCCGGGTTTGCTCGATATTATTGTGTATGTCCAGACGCTGTAGATCGGTATTAACGGTGAGTTGTTCCAGCGCCTGGCTGGCGTTGATCTGATTTAGCTGTGCCTGCAAAAGCTCAGCCGGAAGATCTTCAGGATCAAGGCTCATCAGGACGTCGCCGCCTTTAACGGTCTGCCGAGCTTCCACGAGGACTTCACCAACAGTTCCACTGCTTTGCCAAACAAGGAGCGTGCTTTGCTTAGGTCGAACGGTGCCAGTCCCGCTAATGGTTGTTCGCAAGGTGTCGCGGCTCAGGGGATCGGTTTTTATGTTCGCGAGCGTGTCCGCGATAGCCTGCTGCTGTCTCAATCGAAAGAAAAAGAAAACACCAGCAGCGATCAGCAGCAGGATGAGAATGGTCACCCATCTTCTGGATCTCTTTTTCCTTTTTTCTGATTTAATGTTTTCGGTCATTTTCCCTCCTGTTGTCGGTATTCACCAGGGATAGTAGTAATTTATAAAATGTAGGACGTGAAGCCCATGCCTAACGAATTAGCCGCGAAATTGTGCGAAACTGCGCATGACTAGCATCGCGCAGGATCGAGAAGAGCGCCATTTCGACCGTTGTCAGATGGACTCCTTGCGCGCTTAGTTCGCGCAGGGCGGTCTCTTTGTTGTATAAAGAACGCGATGAGATGGCATCTGTGAGCATGTAAACTTCGTAACCCTCCGCGAGCATATCCATGGCGGTTTGATAGAGGCAGATATGACCCTCAAAACCGCAAAGCAGAACCTGCTTGCGCCCAGTTTCTTCGATGGCGGCGCGCACGGCTGTATCCGCCCAAACGCTGAAGCTCAAGCGCGGGTATTCGTGATGGTCAGGCAGGATCTGGCGCAATTCGGGGGTGGTGTGCCCGATCTTTTCCGGTGCCTGGGCAGTGAGAATGATCGGCAGCTCAAGCGCGAGCCCTGCCTGGGCAATGCGGTGCACATTCTGGTTGGCGGCCTCTGCGTCTGAGACAACCTTGGCCAGATTCCCCTGCACGTCAATGATTACGAGTAATGTTTGTTCTTGTTTGAGCATCTTTTCTCCTTTTCGTCTCTATTATTATAATAAAAAAACATCCCCAACTTCGCGTCCTATCCCAGCGTCCTCGATGGCTGTACAAGTTTGTTCGAATTGACCTGCTGGTTCTTAGACATAGTCGGCTGTAATCATCTCAATACCACTAAGGGCACAGGTCTTGATATTGTATCCTTTACCTGGCTTGCATTAAAGAATATTTCTGGTTTCAAGAGGTATCTTGCGTGGGTCGCGATTGAAAGATGAATCGAAGTTCATCTTTCAATCCGACGCCAGGTAATGTGCGACAATAACGTCGGATGCTTTCTTTTTTTCACTGCTTTAGCTTGGAATGGGTTTAAGTAGGTGATTAGAAGGAGTTTTGGACCACACAAGAAACTGATGATTTAATAGTTCGCAGCCATATGAAACTGAGTTCGCTTGCAGTCAGGAGACCACGAGCTTCACTTTTTATTCAAAAGAGAATTGTTGCCTTTTCATCTTTACCATTATAATTTTAGAGAAAGGATGTTATGCGCGCAGCACAAGCTTTTGATGTCATTGTTGATGCCCTTAAATTATGGTGGCAGGATTGGGTCAACCAGGTGGTGGTTTCTTTGGCTGCCATTTTACTGAGCCTGACGATCGTTCTTGCTCCGGCTGCCCTGTTCGGTATTTATAAGGAATGTAAGGATTTGACCCATAAAACCAGAACCGGTCTGATCGGATTCTGGCAAGGCTTCAAGTCTTATTTCAGGCAGAATCTGACCTGGGGACTGGTCAATCTCGTCGTCCTGGTGATCCTGGTGACAAATATCTGGTTCTATTACAAGTCACAGTTCGCATTAGCCCCCATTCTTGCCTTCCTGATGATCGGATTAGGCGCTTTTTGGATCGTCTGGCAATGCTTTAGCTTAGCCTGTTTCTATCTCCAGGAAGAGAAAACACTAAAATTGGCATGGAAGAACGGGCTGGCGATCATGCTGCTTCACCCTGGCTACGCACTCATCATCGGGCTGACAATTCTGGCGATCCTGGTCTTGTCTTTCAGCTTATACATCCCCCTGTTTGTGGGCAGCCTACCTTTGGTCGCCTTGCTTAGTCTCAGAGCAGTTCAGGCAACGCTGCCGCCACCAGAAACCGTTCCTGAAACGCAGGAATAGGGCAGGGCTGCTATACTTGAAGTCACAAAGCCTTAGAAATCGGAGTCAATCAGATGGCAAGAAGAGTTTTAGGTTATGTTGAATTGGTTTGGACTTGTGATAGCTGCGGCACCAGGAACCCTGGTCCGATCCGCAGCTGCACGGCTTGCGGCGCGCCTCAGCCTATTGAGGTCAAGTTTGAGCAAGTTGACGCGGCTACCTTCAATTTTATCAAGGACGAAGCCCTTATCCGCATGGCAAAAAGCGGACCAGACAAGCACTGCCCCTATTGCGGCACCCGCAATCTGGCTGAAAGTGCCAACTGCCTCAAATGCGGCGGCGATCTTACGGTAGGGGCGACCAGCCGTCCTGCCGGCACGGTTGTCGAAGAAGCCGCCGATCCCGCTCCGCAGGCTGGACAGGCGGGTCAGGTTTCCCGTGAACAGACCGTGCAGGTGCCCAAAAAACCGCTGCCAAAATGGCTGCCTGTTATCGGAATTTTGCTATTGATCATCTGTTGTGTTTTTGGCGGGATCTATTTATCCCGCATGCTAAAAACTGACCAAATGAGCGCTGTTGTTGCCCAAACCTACTGGCAGCGTCAGGTCGAGGTGGAGGCTTATCAGGCGGTCCGAAAATCGGACTGGGAGAGCAATATTCCGTCCAGTGCCGATCCCTATAATTGTGATTGGCGGCACCGCTACGATTCCGATACGCCTCAGGCTAATTCCGAGGAAATCTGTGGAGAACCCTACACGGTTGACACCGGTACAGGGGTAGGTGAGGTCGTTCAGGATTGTTATTACGAAGTGTATGAGGAATATTGTTCCTACGATGTGATGGAGTGGGTGGTCGTCGATACGCTAAGCCTGGATGGCTATACCACTGTCGCATCATGGCCAGGCAGCAGCTCCCTTACAAGCGATCAGAGGTTGGGCAAGACGAGCGAAAGCTACCTGATCACCTTTGATGCCGATGGGAAAGAATACCCTTACCGCACAAGCAGTTATGATCTCTTCCAAGAGGCAACGATCGGCAGTCGCTGGCTTATTGAGGTAAATGGTCTTGGGGCTGTGACCAGCATCAAGCGCGATTAGGGATCCTCTACGGATCGATCCGATAACCGACGCCGCGGACGGTCTTGATCACCTTCGGTTTTTTGTGGTCTTCCTCGATCGCTTTTCGCAGCCAACTGATGTGGACATCTAGGGTGCGGGTGTCTTCCGTATAGTCCGTTTCCCATACTTTTCGGAAAAGCTCTTCGCGTGGGATGGTCGCCCCGGGAGTTTCGAGCATCACCTGCAGGAGGTGGCATAAGCGAGGGGTCAGATAAGCGCTTTTTTCTCCATAACTCACCATGCCTGTATTCAGGTTGAGCTGCAGGTCACCTTCTACCAAAAGTTCCTGTTTCCGCGTTTTTTCAAAAGTTCGCAGCCGGTTGATTATCTTTTGAACGGTAAAAGGCAAACGGAGAATCACATCGACCATCTCAGCGTCATCAATAGGTTCGTCTTCCGCGACGATCAGGATGATAGGAACTTCGGGGAGACGGTTGCGATACCAGGAGCAGATCCGCAGACCGTTCGTGCGCAGGGAAGCGGCGTTGACGATCACCGCTTCGGGCAGAAAATCATCCAAACGTTTCAGACCTTCGCCGCCATTTTCAACCTGCAAAACAGGATATGCTTTTTGAATGAGCTTGTCCTTAAAGCATATTTCGGGTTTGCGATTGCTTTCTATTAATAAGAGTCTTAGTTTTTTCTCCTTCAATTCTGCCTCTTCCAGTACCCATTACCGATAAACCAATTAACCCGCCATCCTGAGGACAGACTCGAAACAATTAAGGTAAATCTCCAACGCAGTGTGAGCTTTATTATATCCGATAGTAAAGCAAAATCGGGTTGAATTTCCAACAAATTTTTAACTGTGTTGGTTTGAAGATCGTGAATTTCCCTCTACAAATCACCAAAATTTGAGAGAATCAGGTCATTTCCAGAATATTGCGCCGAATCTTAAAGCATCAATCATTTTAAGGTCATGAAACTCAATACATGTTAGAATTTAAGTCTAAGTTCAGTTTGGAAATTGGTGAATTATGGGAAAAATGATTGAATGCCTGATCGATAGTGTGAGGGTTAGCTTAAGCAATCAGGATCGGATAATTGTTTTAAAAGATAAGCAGAGTGAACGCTATGTTCCGATCTGGATAGGACTTTTTGAAGCAGAGTCGATCACGATCGCTTTGCAGAACATCGCTGTGGCGCGACCTTTGACGCATGATCTCATGTTGGATATCTTGCAGAAAACAGGCGCGCGGTTATTGCGCGTAGAGATCACAAGCCTGGTCAGCGAAACTTATTATGCTAATTTGATCCTGCAAACTGATAAGGAGATCGCGATCGATTGCCGTCCTTCAGACGCGCTCGCTTTGGTCGTGCGTACTGGCGTGCCAATCTTTGTTGATGAGGATATCCTGGCTGAGGTTGGCATTCAGCCTGAAGAAAGCCTTGACATTTCAGACCTGGTTCACGAAGAAAGCCAGGAGGAAACGGGAGATCTATCCATTTTTGAAGCCTTTTTTGATGAAATGAAGGCTGATTCAAAGGATGAAGACGAAACTGATCCTGATGAGCCGGAAATTCCGGGAGAATAAAATGTGAGTCTGCAATGAGTGATTATATCGATGACCTAAGCAAAAAGGACGAATCTATCAGCTATAGCGACAACTTGCTTTTTGACCGTGATATGGAAGAAGCGCTGATCGGTTCGATCCTGATCAATCCTGACATTCTTGTGGATGTAATGTCCTTTTTGTCAGCTGAGGACTTTTTCATCAAACGCAATGCCTATATTTGGGACGCTTTCATTTACCTTGATCAGAACAGTCACTATATTGACCCTCTGACGGTAAAGGATACGCTGGAAGCGCGTGGTCTTTTGGAGGAGATCGGCGGGATCGATTACCTGATCCAACTGAGCAATCGCGTGCCGAGTTCCTTGCATGCGGTTTCCTATGCCCGCACGATCAGTGAGCTTAAAACCAGACGCCGCTTGCGCGAATCTGCCCAGGAAATCGCCAAACTGGCATATCAGAAAGAGCTTGAGCTTGATGAAGTCATCGATAAGGCGGGGCGTGAGCTTTCTAAAGCCAGTCAGGATCGCTATCAAAGAGACCTGGTGCCAATTGAGCGCATTGCCTCTAAATATATGGAACGGGTTACTGAAGCCAGCGCGAAAAATGTAGAAGTCGTTGGTGGTCTGAAAACCGGATTAAGAGGTTTGGATAATGTTCTGGATGGCTTACACCCTTCTGACTTTATCATTGTGGCTGGTCGTCCGGGTATGGGTAAGACTGGTTTTATGATCGGCATCGCCAAACACATTGGCATGGTCCTGCGGAGAAGCGTGGCGATGTTTTCGCTCGAAATGTCCGCGGACCAGCTTTTGCAGCGTATGATCGCTCAGGAAACAGGGATCGATTCCCAGAAACTGCGTTCAGGAAAGTTTTCGGACCAGGAAGCCCAAATTCTGACGCAATCAATTCCTCGTTTTGAGAATGTGAATATTTTTATTGACGATACAGCTGGCATCACCCCCTTGCAGATGAGCGCAAAGTGTCGCCGATTAAAGGATGAACACTCGCTTGATCTGGTGGTTGTTGATTATCTGCAGCTAATGTCTGGGGATCGACGCAGTGAAAACCGCGTTCAGGAAGTTTCTTATATATCACGCCAATTAAAGATCATGGCGCGCGAGCTGGATGTGCCGGTTTTGGCTGCCGCCCAGCTTTCCCGTGCTGTTGAACAGCGGCAGGACCGACAGCCGATACTCTCTGACCTGCGCGAGTCCGGTTCACTGGAACAGGACGCGGATATCGTCATGTTCATCAACCGACCTAATAAGGATGACCAGGACAGCCCTTATCAGGACCTGGCAAAGATCGCAGTTGCCAAACACAGAAATGGTCCTGTGCACCCCGGGATCGAGATGGTGTTTATTGAAAGGCTTGCCCAGTTCAAAGACATAGCTTATATCGATAACAGGTAAATTGAATGGATCCAGTTTTGTCTGCCGAAAGCTTGCTTTTGAGAATTCCTGCCAACCTGCTTGAGGTGAGCGAGGAACTCAGCGCGGATGCTCTACGCCTGATCCTGGGCTATTACCTGTTTATGTCCGCCCAGGAAGATGAGGCATATCTTTGTTTGAGTTTTGACCTGCGCAATAGTTTGCCGGGGTTTTCTGATGAGTCAGCATTTGAGCGTGCGCTTGAAGAGGTGAAGCGTTCCGGGCTGATCTTTGGCTTTTCAAACCCCGAGATCCCAGAGCAGACTTACCTGATCCCAGGGACTGAGCAAGGTGAAAGCCTTTTGCGCAGCCTGGAAGAAAGACCAGAGCTTTTGCATGATCTGAAGAAAGCAAAGGTTTTGCCCAGACCAGTCCGTCCAAATGTCTATAAGCTGTATGAAGAAAATATCGGTCCCTTGACCCCCTATACCGCTGAACTCTTACGTGACGCCGCCCAAACTTATTCTGAAAAGTGGCTCGAAGAGGCGATCAAAGAAGCGATCCACTACAACGCGCGCTCCTGGAAATATATTCAGGCGATCCTGCGCAACTGGAAGGAAAAAGGACGAAAGAGGAGTAATGAAGAAGATAAACGAGATCACGAATCCTTTAGGAGACTCTACCTCGACCAAAAAAGAAACACAGGCAAATGAGCCCGCGCCTGAATATGTGAAGATCAACACCTCTTCCTATGGTCCTGGTGACCCTGACTGTCCGATTTGCCACGGCATTGGTTTTGTGGGCTACAATGTGCCTTTTGACGATCCCTTGTTTGGACGCTCGGAGATTTGTACTTGTCGCATCAGCCAGGTGCAAAACCAGAAACAAAGCCTTTTGTATCAGCTGAGCAATCTCGGCGCGCTTAGCACGCTAACCTTTGACAACTTTTTACCACGTGGGCGGGTAGGATTGGGGGCTACTCAGGCAAACTCTCTCGAACAAGCCTTCAATACCGCGCAGAATTTTGCGGGGATGCAAACGGGCTGGCTTTTACTGACGGGTAATTATGGCTGCGGGAAAACTCACCTGGCAGCCGCGATCGCGAATCAGGCGGTGCGCATGGGCACCCCAACGATCTTCCTGACCGTTCCTGACCTCTTGGATTGGCTGCGCTTCTCTTTTTCATCAGGAAATGACCTGAGCTACGAGGAACGTTTTAACGAAATTCGGAATGTGCCTTTGCTTGTGATGGACGATTTCGGAACGCAGAGCAGCACCGCCTGGGCGGAAGAGAAGCTCTTTCAAATTATCAACACGCGCTATATCAATCGCATGCCTACGGTGATCACCAGTAACAGAGAGCTGAATGAGTTTGAAGGGCGCATTCGTTCGCGCATGACCGATCCTGAGTTGGTCAGCCATGTTCACATTGAGGCGCCTGATTTTCGCAACCCGACCGATGAATTCGGACATCCTGAGCTTTCAAGTCTAGGATTGCATGCCCGGCAAACTTTTGGAAGCTTTAGCTTCAGAAAAGATGAGGGTCTGACGCGTGAGGACCTCACTTCCTTAAAAGAAGCTTTTGAGGTCGCTCAGGCTTTCGCAGAAAACCCAAAGGGCTGGCTAAGCCTTCACGGCACCTACGGCAGCGGAAAAACGCATCTGGCGGCGGCAATCGGCAACTATCAGGCTTCGCGGGGGCAGCCGCCGATCTTTGTGGTTGTGCCTGATCTGCTTGATTATTTGCGGGCTGCTTTTGCCCCGAACAGCGGTGTCAGCCTTGACAAAAGGTTTAACGAGATCCGCACCACGCGGCTGTTGATCCTGGATGATCTGGGCACGCAGTCTGCCACACCATGGGCGCGCGAAAAGCTTTATCAACTTTTCAACTATCGCTACAACGCTGAACTTCCTACGGTGATAACTTCCGCGGCACACCCCGATGAGCTTGACCAGAGGCTCCTGAGCCGCTTGTCCGATCGTCGTTTGTGTCGGCTCTTATTCATCTCCGCTCCGGGGTATACAGGGAAATAGGTCGTTCAGCCATTATATAAGTCGGGTTCAACCCATGGCAAAAAGCCAAGGGCAGGCAAACAAGAACAATTATTATCTAACGGGCGGGCGTTAAATGCCTGACACATTGTGTCACGTACAGTTTTTTGCGTAGGTCGAGATTGAAAATGCCTCATTGCTTGAGGCATTTTCAATCCGACGTCCAACTTCGATGGAAATCTGGCAATAACAAATAAACACCATATTTGAAATGTCGGATTAAATAAATGGTGCGCCATGCGCATCATTTATTTAATCTCGACCTACTGCTACCGGGCGGGTGTGGATTACGTTTACTCTCACATGTAAAGGTTGGTGATCTTTAAACTGCTTTTTATGGGTATAATGAACAACTGCGTATATATAAAAAGATTACACGGCATGGAGCCGTATATAACAGGAGAAGATGAATGTCTGCAAAAATTAACCGAGTTTACCAGAACAGTTTTGACCTGCCTTATCGTATTAAGCGATTAGGCGACATTGCCCACAATCTTTGGTGGGTTGGCAATCCCGAAGTGGCACGCCTTTTTAAGGAAGTTGATGCTCTAAAATGGCGCCAATGCAACCACAACCCGATCGTCTTGCTGCGAAATGTTGAAAAATCGAAATTTGAAGACCTGATCAAAGATCGTTACTTCCTGGATCGTTATGACGAAATCGTGAAGGAATTTGATGACTATATGAACCGGGAGGACACCTGGTCTAACACTCGTTTCCCGGATAACAAAAATGAAAAGATCGGTTATTTCTCATTCGAATACGGCTTGCACGAATCCCTGATGGTCTATGCAGGCGGTTTGGGTATTCTTTCAGGCGATCACCTTAAAGAAGCCAGTGACCTTGGCTTGCCTTTGGTCGCGGTTGGTTTCCTCTATACCTACGGCTATTTCAGCCAACGCATTACCGAAGACGGCTGGCAGGAAGCTCATAATGTTGAACTTAAATTCAGCGATCTGCCATTGGTTGAACTATATGATGAGAACAATGATCCGCTTGTTGTTTCAATTGAATTGCCTGGTCGCACGCTTTATGCCCGACTCTATGAGTTGAATGTTGGTCGGGTTCCGCTGATCTTGCTGCATACCAACATCCCCGAAAACAATCCTCAGGATCGTGAATTGACTGACAAGTTGTACATCAGCGATCCGGAATTACGCATTTCGCAGGAAATGCTGCTGGGTATTGGCGGTTTGCGAGCACTGCAGCGTCTGGGTCACGAACCGGTGATCTTCCACATGAACGAAGGTCATTCCGCCTTCCTGGCACTTGAGCGCATGCGTCAGCTGATCGAAGCCGGCTCAAGCCTGGAAGAGGCTAAGGAAGTCGTCAAGAACTCAAGTATTTTCACCACCCACACCCCAGTGCCAGCAGGAAATGACGAATTCCCCACCTGGTTGATCGACAAATACTTTGCCAATTTCTGGGGCACGCTCGGCTTGAATCGTGACGAATTCATGGACCTGGCAAAAATTAGTACCGACTGGTCGGACGAAGTCTTTAGCATGCCGGTTCTGGCTTTGCGCCTGGCAAATTATCGCAACGGCGTCTCCAAGCTGCACGGCGCTGTTTCCCGCGGCATGTGGCAATACCTTTGGCCCGGAAAATCCGTTGACGAAGTGCCGATCAGCTATATCACCAACGGCGTTCATACCGGCACCTGGCTGGCACGTCGCTTAGCAGAACTTTACACCCGGTATCTTGGCGTTGATTGGAAGGATCGCTTGGATGACCCCAACATGTGGGAACGCATTGACGCCATTCCTGACCGCGAGCTCTGGCAGGTACGTACCCACCTCAAACGCAAGCTGGTCAGCTATATGGTTGCCCGCGCCCGTGATGAGTGGAAGAACGACCGCGTTCACCCTGTGCAAACGGTTGCCAGCGGCGTTTTGCTGGATCCCCTTGCCTTGACCATCGGTTTCGCACGCCGCTTCGCGACCTACAAACGCGCTAATCTCGTTTTCAGAGACTACGAACGCCTGATGAATATCGTGACCAATGATGAATATCCTGTTCAGATCATCTTTGCCGGCAAAGCTCACCCAGCTGATGAACCCGGCAAACGCCTGATCCAGGAAGTCTATCGTAACGTCAAAAATTCGCGCAATGGTGGTCGTCTGGTATTTTTGGACGACTACGATATGGATATGGCTCGTCATCTGGTCCAGGGCGTCGATATCTGGCTCAATACCCCGCGCCGCCCCCGTGAAGCTTCCGGCACCAGTGGTATGAAAGCCGCCATGAATGGCTCCCTGAACTTCTCAGTTCTGGATGGCTGGTGGGCTGAAGGCTACAACGGTATGAACGGTTGGGCAATTGGCGACGATACCCATTACGACAACCTCGATCTGCAGGACGAAGCAGACGCTCTGAGCCTGTATGAAACGCTCGAGAACGAAATCGTGCCGCTCTACTACACCAAACGCTCAGCAGATGGCTTGCCTGGGGATTGGATCGAACGCGTGAAGGAAAGCATCAAGTCGGTTTCACCAGCTTTCTCGATGACCCGTATGGTCAAGGAATACGCGACCGATCTTTATAACCCCGCTTTGTTGGCTGCGAAGGGTCTGAAGGACAAAAAATAAGGTTGTTTTGATGGCAGATCTTTTTACGTGGCGAGCAATCGGCACAGCATTTCTAATTTTCCTGATCAGGGTGCTTTCCATTTCGATGGACACCCTGCGTTTTATGCTCACAATGCGTGGCAAACAAACGATTTCATGGGTTTTGGGCTTTTTGGTGACGGTCTTGTACGTGCTAACTTTCAACGCGGTGCTAAAAGACCTCTCCAATCCCCTATATCTGATCGGTTATTCAGCTGGTTTTGCTACTGGTAACGTGGTTGGGATGCACATTGAGCGCAAACTTGCGATGGGTTTCTCGAATATGACCATCATCAACAAGAAGAATGGCAGTGAGATCATCCAGGCTCTGCGCGCGCATGATTTCGCGGTCACAGAGATCGCCGGACAGGGCATGGACGGTCCGGTGGTGATCGGTCAGTTGGTTGTGCGCCGAAGGGACATTCCGAAGATCGAAAAGTTGGTCATGGATACTGATCCGGATACTTTTATCACTGTTGAAGAGATTACGCCTTTGCGCAGTGGTTACTGGGGACGGGAAGGAGGGCGTTGATGGTCAAAAAACAAGTGCTGATCTTCGATTTTGATGGTCTTATTATCGACACGGAGAGTGCCGAGGTTAAGGCATGGCGAAAAGAATTTGAAGAAGTGGGTTTGGTTTTTGATCTGGATGCCTTTATTGAAACCATTGGTGCTAACGGACCTGAAATTCAATATCCAGTTAATGTGTTGGTCGAAAGATCTGGCGAAACCCGCACTTCTGAGCAAATTTGGGCGGAACATAACAAGCGTTCGATAGAGGAAGGGCTCAAACTGCCTCCGCTCGATGGTGTTATGGAGCTTTTGGACCGGGCTGAAGAGGCTGGAATCCTGCTGGCAGTTGGCTCAAGTTCAAAGAGCTATTGGGTTACCACGCTGCTGGATGGTCTGGGCATTAAAGATCGCTTTGACACGGTCGTTACCTTTGATGATGTCGAGTTTGCCAAACCAGCTCCTGATATTTACCTGAAAGTGCTTGAGAATCTTGGCGTCGCGCCTGAGAATGCTCTGGTACTGGAGGATTCCTATAACGGAGCGCTGGCTGCCCAGCGGGCAGGCATTCGTGTCGTGGCAGTCCCAACGCAACTGACCGCCCATCTCGATTTCAGCATGGCGGAAGAAGTGCTTGGCTCTCTCGCAGAGCTTGATCTCGGGAAATATTTCAGTTAGTGGAAAAAACAAATCAACCAGGGAGAGAGCGATCTCTCCCTTTTTTCTTCCCGGATTTTACAAATGTAGGCCGGATCGCGCAGTTCGATCCGGCATGTATGAGTCAATCAAGGCGTTTTGTTTTCCGTTTTTGTATTTTGAATGTCGGTTGATAATATGCAGTGGGTAGGTCAGGATTGAGGAGAATGAACATTGTTGTTCATTCTCAGGGTAAACGCATCTAAATTATGATATTTATTATTAGAATCAAGCGTATATACGAACATTAGCTCAATCTTTTTAGCCAGCTTAGAAAAAATGGCTCTAAAAGTCAAAACTCCACTCTGCGAAATGTCATTGCGAGCCCCGTCAGGGGCGCCTGTGCCTGTCAAGGTATGGCAATCTGCAGTTAATCATTTTCACATTACATTTTGTGGAATAAAAACTTTAAGGCAGATCGCCACGTCGCCCAAAGGGCTCCTCGCGATGACAGACATACAGCAGCAGCACCACATATATACCTTATTTACCGCAGTAAAACAGGATGTTTCATGCTTAAGAAGTTTTATTTAGGTAATTTCGATGCAATTGCCCTGAGTTCATTCTTATCAATCTCGACCTACTACAATGGCTAGAAATGGTTTCGTCGGGTCGACAGGCGCAACCCGACCTACCCTTCTGCGTATTCCGGCTTACAACTTTCTTGTCTGAGGTCTTTAAACCAGCGCAAAGTGCGCAAGGTATAATATGCCTTGTCTAAGGAGTTCTGATGGAAAAGAAAAATGTCATTCTGGTCATTGTTATCGCTCTACTGTTGCTGGGGATTGGGGCGTTTTTTGCGATAAACCTGATGCGTGGACGGGTGTATGAACGCATCCCTGATCCAAATGCTCTTACTACTCATTCCTATCTGGAAATTCAGTCTACTGAAACCCCGGTACAAGAGGTTGAATCTCCAGCGCAGGAAGCGGAAACCGAAAAACAGACTCTTGAAAGCGCAAGCCAATCCGAGCCAGGTCTGGACCCTGAGATCGTCGCCAAAATGTATCAGATCGAAGAGCAGGTTAGAACCTTGCGTCAACTCGAGACTGAAACCCGCATCCCTCGGATGATCCTGAGCAATGCTGAGCTGAAAGAAAGAGTTCTCAACGACTTTCTGGAGGAATACGAGGAGGAAGACGAGCTCGAGGACGTGAGGATTATGAGCATGTTCGGTCTGTTGCCAAAGGACTTCGCCTTACTCGATTTTTATCTGGATCTTTACAGTGAGCAAATCGCCGGGTTTTATGACACCGAAGAAAAAGCCATGTACGTCATCGGTGATGCTGGTTTTGGCGGCATGGAGCGTTTCACCTACGCTCACGAATATGTGCATGTTCTGCAGGATGCGGTTTTTGGCTTTGAAGACAACCTGAAATATACCGACGAATACTGCAAGGAGGATACTGAACGCTGTCTCGCCTTACAATCTCTAATTGAAGGCGACGCGACCCTGACCCAAAGCATGTGGTTCCAGAATTATGCTACCAAAAAAGACTTTCAGGATCTGCAAAACTTTTATTCCAGCTACAAAAGCCCAATTCTCGACAATGCGCCCGAATATATGAAAAGTGACTTCACTTTTCCTTATCTTTATGGGCTTCAATTTGTGCAGACCCTGTATTCCGAAGGCGGCTATGAGCTGATCGACAAAGCCTATATCGAGCAGCAGCCGATTTCCAGCGAGCAGATCATGCACCCTGAAGCTTATCCTGATGATGTCCCCAATAACCCGGAGCTGCCTGATCTGGCAGCCAGCCTTGGGGATGATTGGGAGCTGATCCAGAAGAATGTTATGGGAGAATGGTCTACCTATCTCGTTTTGGCAAAGGGTTACGAAGCGACATACCGATTGCAGGATGGTATTGCCCAGGCTGCCGCTGAGGGTTGGGGCGGTGACCGGTATGTAGTTCTTAGAAACGAAGCTGCTGGTGAATATCTTATTGTCGCTGTTTACAACTGGGACAGCAGCGCGGATGCCAGCGAAGCCCTGCAAGCCTTCCGAAACTACTCCAATTTGCGCTTTGGCACCGCGGCAGCGGGTGACCAATGGCAAAACGATGGTATATTCTCCAGCCTCTATCAGACCAGACCGGACAGTTTTGTCTGGATCCTGGCCGAAAGTCAGGAAGCGCTAAGCGCGGCGCAAGCCCTTTTGCACAATTGAGGAGCAATGAAAAAAGAACACAGGCTTGAAACTGAGCGGATCAAGGCACTGATCTTTGATGTCGATGGCACCTTGTCTGACAGCGATGACCGTATGGTTGAGAGGCTTAGTGACAGACTTCTCTTTCTGAAATTCATGATCCCTGAGGAAAAGCTGCTGCGTTTTTCGCGTCGCTTTATTCATTTTGCTGAAGGGCCTGGCAACTGGGTCCTTGAAATGGCAGATCGGCTTGACCTGGATCATCTGATCGCGGCTTATTTTGATTGGCGCGCCAATTCTAAAGAGCATTTACCTCATCACTATCCGCTGATCCCCGGCGTAATACCGATGCTCGAGAGACTGACCAGTCAGTATCCATCAGCGATCGTGACCGCGCGAAACGAAGTAACCACCCGTGAATTTTTGCGCATAAACGCGCTGGAAGACTATTTCCACATTGTTATCAGCTCGCAAACCTGCAGGAAGACCAAGCCCTTCCCCGAACCTTTGCTGCACGCAGCTGAACAGATGAATGTTCCCATCGAAAATTGCCTGATGATCGGGGACACGGTCACGGATGTGCGGGCGGCTTTGGCTGCCGGGGCGCAATCGGTTTCGGTCTTGTGCGGTTTTGGACAGGAAAAGGAACTGCGTGAGTCCGGCACACATGCGATCCTGGATTCAACCAGCCAACTGGCAGATTTTTTAGCTGAAACTCAATTGCTGATCAAAGAAGACTAAATCAAGGCAAGCCTAAGCTTCGGGGTTTTCCTCAATCATGCCGCCAGGGGATTGCCGGTCAAAGGTCATGACGTGTCTATTGAGGGCGGCGAAGACGACTATCAGCAATCCCAGAGCGCCTCCCACGATGTAGGCAGTCTGGATCCCGAATTGTTTGGCGATTGGCGCGCTGAGGTAGAGCCCGATCGGCATTATTGCTATCGACAGGCTTGAGAGCACCGTGAAGACCCGCCCTTGCACTTCAGGCGGAACTTTGGTTTGCAGTAGGGGTCCCAGTGCGCCATTAGCCAGAGAGGAACTTAGACCGATAAAGCCAAAGGCTCCCAGCGCGATCCAGTATGCGGAATTGGGAAGGAAACCAAGAAACAGCACGCCCGCGCCTATACCGACAATACCCAATAAAATGTTCACCACCTGGCGCTTAAATCCACCCCAAACCCCAAGGATAAGCCCACCAGCAATCGAGCCAGCTCCCATGGCGACCTGCATCCAGGCCAATTCCTGAGCTCCTTTTTGGAAGAATTCTGTGATCAATAAGGGCAATAGATTCCCAGCTGGGGCGATGACCATGTTGAGCATACTGGCGATCAAAATGATGATTGCGAGTCCACGCCAGCCTAAAATATAACGAAATCCAAATCGAACGTCTGCCAACAAGGACTTTACTGTGACCAGTTCTTTCTGGCTGTCAGTTTTCGGTTGAGGAACTTTTACAAAGAAGATCAGCAGCAGGATCGCGATCGCGGCAGTAATTGTGTCGATAGCCAGAACGCCCTGGATCGGCAAGAGCTCCATCAGGAGTGCGCCCAGTGCTGGTGAAAAAGTATTAATCAGCCCGTGCGTTGCCTGGTTGATGCCGCCCAGGCGTGTGAGCTGTTCTTTTGGCACCATCAGACTGATCGAAGCTGATTGGGCTGGGCTTTGAAAAACGCCAGCTAAGGAGCGAATAAAGAGGATCAGATAAATATGCCAGATTTGAATTAAATTGAAGGCGAAAAGCAGCGCCAGAACAGCCGTGGCGAGCGCGACGATCAGATCGGAAAAGATCATGACCAGTTTGCGATTCCAGCGATCTACCATCGCGCCAACAAAGGGCCCGATCAATATGTAGGGAATATGAGCGATGGTCGTGGCGGTCGCGAGAACGGTCGCGTCACCGGTTTGTTTGGTGGCATACCAAACCAGGGCAAACATCACCAGACTGCTGCCAAGAAGCGAAAGAACTTGCCCAATGAACATGGGCAAGAAGTTTGCCAGCCAGTTTAATGGGATCTGCGGCTGGTCGTCTGTTTGAATGTTAGATAAAGTGATTTCTGATTCTTCCATAATATGCCAGGGCTTATTTTACCCGATATATGGAAATAAAAAATGTGATGTAGTAGCAATCAAGAAAACGGTTTCTTGTCTATTCTCAGCGTAAAACATACGAAAGGACAAGCTGTTTATTGGTAGAATAGTGTATAGAAAATTGACCAGGAGCATGTGAATAATGTCCCGTATCAAAGCTGAATATCGCCAAAAATATCCGTATCCCCGTCATCAATTCAGACGAGGCATCCTGCGGGCTGGAATTGCCTTTTTGGTAAGTGTTTTACTTAATTTTACGGTGGAAGGCAAGGAAAATCTCCCTGAAGATGGCCCACTACTGATCGTTGGCAACCATTTTCACTTTTTGGACACAATTGCCCCCATCCATGCCACAAAATATCCTTTGGAATTCATCAATGACACCATCATGCCAATGGCGCCAGGACCCATGCGCTTCATTCCGAGTCTATGGCGCACACTGAAAATTATGCAAGGCACAGCGAATCTTGAAGCCATGCGCGCTTCGGAGGCCATTCTGGCGCAAAATGGCGTCCTGGCAATTTTCCCTGAGGGACATGTTCACAAGCCTCCGCTGGGAAAACCGTTGACAGGAGCCGCCTTTCTGGCATTGCGATTGGGCGTTCCGATCGTTCCCATCGGCACCTTTAGTGAGGACGACTGGGATATTTTCGGCACGATCAAGAGGAAGAAAAGACGCGCCCGCATCCACACGCGCATCGGGAAAGTTTTTGGACCCCTTGCGGCTGGTGATACCAACAAAGTCCCTGACCGTGATGCTGTCCACCGCGCCGGGCAGGAGATCATGGAGCATATCGCCCGGGTACTGCCCGAACATGCCCGCGGTCCCTATTTGCAGGAAGCCAACGCGAGTCTTGAGTCTTGTTAACAGGAAGTCGCATTTTGCTCTCGATATGGTTAGGAGAATTTAAGAGAATCGCAGGATCAGTCTCGATTGGTTCAAGAGGCTGACCCAAAAGTCTTGAATTAAGCTGACAGAAAAGACGAAAGTCGGGTTTAATTACTGTATGGCAAAATTATTCAAAGACTACACCCAGGATCAATGCTATCTGTTCCCACCCAACCTGAATGAACTCATATCGGAAAACCATTTGGTCAGAGTCGTCGATGATTTCATCGAGAAAATCGACATATCCTCAGTAATAAACAGCTATCCAGGCGGAGGTTCAAGCGCATATCACCCCCGCATGCTTCTGAAAGTGATCGTTTATGCCTATGTAGAGAAGATATACAGCGGCAGACAAATCGCCAAAGCGCTGAGAGAGAATGTCAACTTCATGTGGCTGGCAGGTGGGAACAAGGCGGACTTCCGCACCATAAACCGCTTCCGTAGTAAGCGAATGGTGGGCAACATCAAATCAGTCTTCAGCAGCATGATCGAATACTTGATCGATAGCGGCTATATAAATTTTGAAAAGTATTTTCTTGATGGCACGACGATAGAAGCGAATGCAAGACGCAGTAGCTATGTATGGAAGAAAAACACCAATCGTCACAAGAACAACCTGGAAGAAAACGTAAGGGAGTTGTTTGAAGAAATAGAGAGAATAACAGAAGCAGAAAACGCAGAATATGGCGATGAAGACCTGGAAGAACTGGGAGAGAACGTAGTCATCAACAGCGAAACAATGCGTGAAAAGATAGAGAAAGTCAATCGACTGCTCAATGAGGAGCCGAAAAACAGAGAAGCCAAAAAAGCGAAACGCAAACTTGAGCGGGACTACTTGCCCAGAATGGAAAAGTATGAAGAACAGCTGGAGATATTGGGAGAACGCAACAGCTATTCAAAGACCGATCCTGACGCAACGATGATGAGGGTAAAGCCAAATCTGCGCGATGCTGTGGTCAAGCCAGCCTACAATGTGCAGATAGGCACAGAGGATCAGTTTATCCTGGGATACTCGATCCACAACAATCCTGTCGACATTCGTGTTATGGGCGATCATCTCGAGCAAGTCAAGGATATGGTGGGGAAGGTGCCAGAGATCCTGATAGCGGATGCGGGCTATGGAAGTGAAGAGAACTACCACATTCTTG
>JBMNVH010000032.1:0-19889 GCA_050946715.1 Anaerolineaceae bacterium
AGAAAAAGATAAATACAAAGCTGAAAACTTCATATACGATGAAGAAAGCGACAGTTTTACCTGTCCGGAAGGAAAACGATTATATTTTGATCATGAAAAGGAAGAAGAAAGAAGGACAGGATATATCGTCATAAGGCGTGAGTATCAGTGCAGGGAATGTGGAGCCTGTCCAGCAAAACCATTGTGTTCACCCAACAGCAAAATGGGGAGATGCCTGACGGTGAGCTGGGAATGGGAACGATACAAGCGGCAGGCGAAAAAGCTACTGGACAGTGAAGAGGGGGAGAGGTTGAGGAAACAGCGTTGCTGGGATGTTGAAGCAGTATTTGGAATGATCAAAGGAAACAGACAATTCAGAAGATTTCATCTCAGGGGGATCAAAAAGGTAGAAGCAGAGATGGGAATCATCTGTATAGCACATAATATATTGAAAACAGCGGCAATGATATAGCTGCCTTTTTTGTTTTTTTGAACATAATCACAATTTCATCGAATTCTTAGATGCTCAAAAAAGAGATCGTGCCTATCTTTTGGGTCAGCTTCTTTTAAGGCGTTAGAAGTTGCTGGATTCGACCCCTAACAGGGCAGGAAAAGAATCTGGTTTACTGGACGTCTGGACGTCGGATTGAATGAATGGCGCGCAAAGCGCGATTCATTCAATCTCGACCTACGCAAGAAGTCGGAAAATCATGCGGGAAAAGGATGAAAATACGAACAGTTGTAGGTCGTAATTGAATAGATCAGCTTTAGCCTGATCTATTCAATTCGACGTTTACACCAAAAATTACCATTTTTCGTTGTTAATACAGGAAAATTGCATCTAAATTTACCTTAATTAAGCCTCAATGAAGCTTTTCGGTATGAAATATGCCAATTTGACTATGTTAAATAAGGTATATGTGGTGCTGTTGCCGGGTTGTCATCGCGAGGAGCCCTTTAGGGCGACGTGGCGATCTGCCTTAATGCTTTTGTTGCTCAAGAGTGGAATGGATAATTGATTTACTGCAGATTGCCATACCCTGACGGGCACAGGCGCCCCTGACAGGCTTGCTTGACTGTTCGCTAAGTGAAGCTTTGATTTTTAAAGTCATCTTTATTTAGATGCGTTTACCTTGGTTGTTAACAAGAAACCAATATTAATCAGTTAAAATAAAATCATCACTTATCAAAGTTGGGAAGAATGGATTACAAGGATTACTATAGCACCCTCGGTGTATCAAAAACAGCCAGTGACGATGAAATAAAGTCAGCTTATCGCAAACTGGCACGGCAATATCATCCGGATGTCAACAAAGACCCAGGTGCTGAGGATAAATTTAAAGAAATTAACGAAGCCTATCAGGTGCTTTCCGATAAAGAAAAGCGCCAGAAATACGACCGATTTGGCTCTGAATGGCAGAACTACCAAAGCTCGGGCGGACAGCCTGGCGGCTTTGACTGGGGTCCCTGGCGGCAATCGCCTGGCGGTCGCAGTCAATATCGAAGCGTCTCTCCCGAAGAGTTCAGTGAGATGTTTGGCGGCAGCGCTGGCGGCATGGGCGGGTTTTCTGATTTCTTTGAAACCCTCTTTGGCGGTGGCGGCTTTTCATCCGGTTTTGGGCAACAGGCTTATCAACAGCCTCAAACGCGGGCACGCGACATGGAATATGAACTTGATATCAGCTTGCGCGAAGCTTTTTCGGGCACCAAGCGCACGCTCCAGTTTGAAGACGGACGCAAAATTGAAGCCAGCATTCCCCCTGGGGTAAAAACTGGCTCAAAAGTGCGTCTGAGCGGTCAGGCTGGCGGCGCCGATCTGTACCTCAAGGTCAAAGTTTTGCCTGACCCGATCTACAAGCGCAAGGGTGATGACTTGTACATGGATGTGAAAGTGGATCTGTATACTGCTATTCTGGGTGGGGAGGTTGGCGTAAATACCATGACCAGGGCTGTTCGTCTGACGATCCCGGAAGGTACTGACAGCGGTAAAACCTTTCGCCTGAAAGGTCTGGGCATGCCAAAATTAAAGGACCCCAAGCAGACAGGGGATCTGTATGTTCGTGTTCAGATCACGGTGCCAAAACACCTCACCAACGCTGAAAAGGACAAGCTCAGGGAACTGCAATATATGAGACGGGCAGGTTAACGTTTTGTTTGCCAGCGAAAATTTGTTATGACTGCTGATACAATTAAACCATGATCATTACTCTTACTCCAAATCCAAGCGTAGACCGAACCTTAAAGGTCAAACGCTTGTTTTTTAACGAGATCCTGCGGACCAATCAAGCCCGTCTGGATTGGGGCGGAAAAGGTTTTAACGTATCGCGCGCTTTGCGCCTGGTGGACCAGGACAGCCTAGCCCTGGCATGGGTTGGGGGCGGCGCCGGCAAGATGCTTGAAGACGGTTTGAACCGACTTGGGATCGAGACCGATTTTGTTTGGGTTGAGGAAGAAACCCGCACCAACACCATCGCGCTGGAAGATGGCGGCGAATGGTATATCCGTCTCAACGAGCCAGGCCCGCATATTCCAGAAACTGCTGTGCGTGAGCTGATCGATAAAACGACCCTTTACGCGCACACGGGCAATATTTGGGTCGCCTCGGGCAGTTTGCCTTTGGACGTTTCGGTTGATTTTTATGCCCGTTTAATAAAGATGCTGCATTCAAAGGGGGCGCGGGTCTTTTTTGACGCCAATGGCGAGGCTTTAAGGCTTGGATTGGCTCAAAAACCTTTCCTGGTCAGCCCTGATCTGGCTGAGGCTGAAGCCGTGGTTGGATTTTCGGTCAAGAATATCGAAGATGCCAAAAAGGCGGTTTTGAGCTTTTTGCGATTGGGAGTGGAACACATCGCTCTCTCTTTTGATGAGGGGAAACTGGTCCTGGCGTCCCAAAAAGAGATGGTCATCGCTTCACCGCTCAGGGTCCCAACCCGAAATATCACTGGCGCGGGGGATGCCCTGATGGCGGGTTTGGTCTATGGATTCTCGAAACACCAGGCTTTGAGGGAGATCGCTCGCTGGGGGGCGGCTTTCCGGGCAGCATGGGTCTCGAATGCCAGGTATGAGGATATCAGGGAAGGAACAGTTGAGAGTTTATTTCGGCGCGCCGAGGCGGTCTCATTGCCGATGATCCGATAGCTTGCGCTGGGAGCAAAATCTCGAAAAGAATATCTTATAAATAGCGGCTGCGGGTATGTGGCTATATAAATGTAGGTCGGAATTGAAGAGGTTGGGTAGAAGCCCAACCTCTTCAATTCGACGTTGATGTCTGGTCAATTGCTTAGCAGGAATAGTGCGAAGATCTTCAGGGTCGCGCCTAAACCATCGTTCTTATCAGTACTGGAATCTATAAGGAAATCTTGCACTCTTCCCAATAACTCATCTTCTCCCAAAACCATCAAAGCAGGTGCCATACACGCCAGTAGGCTAAGTCTGGAAAAACCCTCGGCATTTTCCGAAAGAAAATCATCATCGAGCCATCGCTCAACTATATCCCTCAACACGGTTTGTTTATCGGATAAAAGTTTGATGCTGGTGTCATCTTTGAAAAGGAGCGCGTCTAAACCAAGGTTTAAGCTCGCGAAAGCAAAAGCCTTGAGCTCTTCAGGCTCTGGAAAGGTTCGTTCTGCTGAATTTACCAGGTTTTTCAAGCTCGCCCAATCCTGCGAGCGGTCATATTTCGACAAAAAGCTAACTGGAAATGCGTATTGAGCTAAAAGCTCATGGTATTCGGTTCTTTGAAAAGCTTCAAAAAGCGCCTTGAGCCTTTCGGATAATATCTCGTCGTACTTAAAGCGATCCAGGTCGGGCCACTGCCTGCGAGCTGTCAATAAGGCGATCAATATCCAACCCTCGGTTTGTAGGTCGGCTTCCAGCCTGGGTGATCGCGGTAGGTCGGGCATATATTTCCAGCTGCTCAGATTTGGCTCGCCATAGGCAGGGTGCGCCAAAAGGCTCGCGAATAGCGCTTCGGTTTTATCACTGGCGTTGGTGTCAAGGTCGGCAAGTAGGGTGGTAATCAACATCGCCATTGCCTGCGTTTGCGTTGTGGCAAGTAATTGATAGCGCAAGCCGCTTTTCTCAACTCCCTCGCGAACGAACAGGCTTTTCCCATCCTCACTTGTTAAGATATGCTCCTTTTGCCAGTTAGTAAACGCGTCGCTTATTGATTTCTGCAATCTGCTTTTATCGGGCGCGCTTAACTTATTGCGCGTAGATAAAGTGAAAGGTTCGATAGGTTTATACACTTTTGGTTGTAAAACCTGTTTTACTTCTGGCTTCACTTCGTCCTTCTTCTTGCTTTTGTTGATCAGGTAGAGCGCCAGCGCGAGCAGGACGATAACGCCAATGATACTGAGGATCAACTCAGCCAAATAGCGGGCTTCTTCGGGGGTGGTTTGAATTAACATGGCATAATCTTACCGCAAACGAAAATTCTTCACTACCGAAAGATGACACTGGTTTCAATTTAGTACAAATTTTGTTATGCCTTTTGGTGATACTATTAATTAGTTGTTGAAAATCACGATGACTATAGAAAGAGAATCACACATGAAAAACAAATGTTTATGGATCAGCTTTCTCTGTTTGATTGGGATATTAACTATAGTTGTATTAATAAGTACGTTTAATCGAAAGCAAATTGAGTTCAAAACAGAAAGAGATGTGCTTGCTGAGAAAATTATTCTCACATACATCAAAGAAAAACAATTGAACATCAGGGTTGGATCAGCTCAGTACACACAATTAATAAAAGGAATTTTATTGGGAGAGCATCTGGAGTTGATAAACATACCATCAAAATATGTCAAAACCCAAGATGAGAAGAACATGATTCTGGATTATGCAGCTAAGTATATGGGGCTGCTGAACCAAAATAATCAGGATGAACCAGAAATTTTAGAGGTGTGTCCGACACAATAGCCGTAGGTTGAGATTGAACAAGTGGGCGATATCGTTCACCTGTTCAATCCAACGTTTCGGAGCTTTGTCTCGACGAACAATGCTTGCAACTTTTAATTATCGGTTTGATTAAACCCGGTCATCAATCTATGTACTTACAAAAGATCTCAACGCCATCAATGGTGAGGCCCTGCTGATCCTCGTTACGCTTCAAAACTTCCAGCGGGTATTGTTCCATCAAATCCTGATGGGCAAGGTGACCAGCAGAGGCCTGCAACCATGAGTAATTCCAGTTCAGACCTTGATCCTGCCCAGAATCACTATCAAATCTGTGAGCCCTGCAGACCAGCACTTTGCTCAGGTTTACCTGTAGTTCTTTTGAAAGTTGCCTGGAGTCCAGCACCTCATACAGGTAAGGCACAGCATCATCCGATAAACGTGTTACCAGAAGATTGTAATCAAGTTTCTCGCCTGCCAGAGCGCGTTCGACGTTTGTGCGCGCGATACTGCGATCGATGTTGACCACCGCCAGGGTCAGGCTAAAGAGCGTCAAAGCAGTCAGTAAGACCAGTGCCAGGCGCTTAAATTGCTTTTTCCATTCCATTACAACCAATGAAACAAGGATGACAGCCAGGAAATAAATGAAGATCTTTGGCACCAGGCGAATTTCGGTCTGTCCATGACGGTATGTATAAAGAAGGATGCGTTGATGTGCGGAAACCAGAACCACCATGACCTGCGCCAGAAGCAGACCGCCCAAAATCGCAAAAGTGTTTCGCTGCTTCGGGCTTTCACGACGCGTGCTGGCAGCTAAAGAATAATAAAGCAAGCCAGCCAGAGAGGCAACAAATAGTAATTCAACGAAACCTTTGCGTGCGTATTCCGCATAGGTGTATCCTGCAGCGCTGATGTTGGCTTCTCCCGCAAAGAAGTATTTGAACTGAATTGCCAGGAAGAAGGCAAAGAGCAGGTTGACGCTGATCAAGACGATGCTGGTTTCGGTCATGCCCAAAAAGGGTTTCCAAAGTGCTTTGTCCGGCTCGATCTTTGCTTTTTGAGTGCCAATTGTGAATGCCAACCAAAGCCCCGCGGAGGCGAGGATTGTGAAGAAAAGGGTCAACCAGAAACGGGATGAGATTTCTTTTAGAGAATCGTCCTTGAGCCAGTCCATTAGGCTGCCAAGTTTGTCTTTGAAGATCAGGTCAGCGCTTGAGAAGAGCGAGATGAAGACGATCAGAACCGGCAAGGCGATCAATACGCCTTTGAGAATGCCGAGCGCGACCTTTTTGTTTTTATCTGTGTCAGAACCGGCTTTGCTGTGTTGCACTCCCTGGTGTAATAAGACTGGCAGTCCAACAAAGAAAGCCGGCATTGACACGAAAAAAGTTTTGAAGTATTCACGGATGCGATATTGCCACCACTGCCCGTTGAAAAAATCTGCGACAAACAGGATCAGCAAAATGACCGTCGCGAGGACGGATATGGCAACTGTAGCTCCTTCAGATCTAAAGCTTGGGATCAGCGAGGTCGCAAGGGCGATCAGAAAGAGAGCGATACTGCTTTTGTGAATCTTATGCTTCTGAATGAGCGCGTTGCTAGCCATTGTAGCCCCAACGATGAGCACTGAAAGGGGCCACCGTAAGCCTGCGTCTTCTGATTTCCACCATAACAGCATTAATCCGATCGCGGCGATCAGGACGCTGGCAAGCGTGAGCCAGGGATTTCTTAAATGCAGTTTAGGAAAGAGCTCAAATGCCTGCTTGGTTTCAGTTTTTGCGTTTTCATCAGCCACTGGGCTGATCTCATTTTGTTTTTCCATTATTCCTCCTCGACCTCACACGCGAGGTCAACGGCGATTTGCCATGAGATTACAAAAGGATAGCGCTGTTGCTCTCTCATTTACTTTCAAAAGCTATCATGAGCGTAAAAGAGGGCTTGGTATGAGATGGAGCACCAAAAAGGCAGGAAACGGAAACAGACAACGCATATTGAAAATCCGAAATATTGCCTTTTTATTTGATACAATGAATTCATCACCTTAGATCTTTGGAGGGAAAATGGCACGAGCAACGTATAACTTTCCGGCAGGCTTTTTGTGGGGGTCGGCTACTGCCGCGCACCAGGTGGAAGGCAACAACACCAATAACGATTGGTGGGCGCTAGAGCAAGAGCCGGGACGGATCCTGAACGGCGATAAAAGCGGCAAAGCCTGTGACTGGTGGGGCGGTCGCTGGCGTGAGGACATGGATCGCGCGCAGGATACCTGGCAAAACGCTCACCGTTTCTCAGTGGAATGGTCGCGCATCCAGCCCGAGATCGACCGCTGGGACGAAACAGCCCTGGATCGCTATCGCGACATGCTAATCGGCATGCGCGAACGCAATATCACGCCCATGATCACCTTGCATCATTTCAGCACGCCGATCTGGTTGGCGGAGATGGGCGGTTGGGAGAACGAGGAAATCGTTCCTTTGTTCGAGGCTTTCACGCGCAGAACGGTCGAGGCGCTCAAGGCACATTGTCAGCTTTGGGTCACGATCAATGAACCAAACGTATTGATGAACGGCGGCTATCTGGAAGGCGTCTTTCCGCCCGCCAGGAAAGATTTCATGGCCGGGTTGAGAGCGCTCGCGAACATGGTCAGGGGACACGCGGCGGCTTATCACGCTATCCATGAGATCCAGCCTGACGCCATGGTTGGTGTTGCCCACCATTGGCGCGGTTTCAAGGCAGCCAACCGCGGACCGCTCACGGCGTATGTGACAAAATTGCATCATAAGGTCTTCAATGATTCCTTCGCCTATGCGCTCAAGAATGGCAAGTTTGACGCCGTCAGACTCAAACTCGATATTCCGGAAGCGAGCGGCACCCAGGATTTTGCCGGATTGAATTATTACAGCCGCGACCTGATCAAATTTGATCTGACCAGATCAGCTGATGCCTTTGCCAGACGATACTATCCTGAAGGATCGGACCTTTCCGAAACAGGTTTTCTGGCGAATGACCCTGAGGGTTTTATGGAAGCTATTCGTTGGGTCAATCAGTTTGATCTGCCGATCTATATCACTGAAAACGGCTGCGATGACGGCAAAGACGACTTCCGCCGCCGCTATTTGCTGCAGCATTTGCACGCCATGTGGAAGATGATCAATCACAACATCCCTATTAAGGGCTTTTTCCACTGGAGTTTGACCGATAATTTTGAATGGGAACGCGGCTGGAGCCAGAAATTTGGGCTTTGGGGGCTTGACCCCGAAACCCAGATCCGCACCAGGCGCAAATCGGTGGACATGTACGCCGATATCTGCCGCAGCAACGCCATCAGTTCAGAGATCGTCGAAAAATACGCTCCTGAGATTTACGACAAACTCTACCCGGTGTAGGAATAAATGTATGCTGGATTCAACAGAAGAATCCGGCATGAGGTGGTCAATCCGAATGTTTTAGTTTAATCAGAAATGAGGAAAACAATCCAATTATGCCGGATTGAACCACACGATCGGGCATACACAATAAAAAAAGCCGGATCAAATTATCTTGATCCGGCTTACAATTTTCGAAAGATTTACAAGTTTCTAAAACCACCTAAGGTGATCTTAGAACAAGGCTTCGATGTCCTCCACTGTTTGGGCGGCGATGATGTTCTCGAGCAGGTTATCTTGTTCGAGGGTTTCGGCGAGTTGGCTGAGTACCTCGATGTGCGCTTCAGCGTTGGGGGTGCAGAATGCCAGGACGAGGTGGACGGGGTCGTTATCCTCGTTGCCAAACTCGACTGGTTCAGCAAGTTTCACTGCTGCAATGCCAACGTTGATCGCGCCGTCTTCCGGTCGGGCGTGGGGGATGGCGATGCCGGGGGTCATGACGATGTATGGACCCAGGGTGGTGGCAAGGTGTACCATACCATCCACGTAAGCAGGTTCGGCATGACCGTTTTTCACCAATAACTCACCCGCTGCGCGAATGGCTTCCTGCCAGGTTGAAACCTGAACATTGACACGAATGGCTGATTTCTTCAAAATTGACATTAGTTTTCTCCTAACTTTTCGCGAACGCTTGCCAGAATTCCCGCAAGGTCCATGCCGTATTTTTGTCTGAGATCATCGGTCGAAGCAGATTCGCCAAAGACATCCGGGCTGCCAATGCGCAATAAGCGCGCGCCATATGCCGAAACAACTTCGGCGACCGTGCCGCCAAGACCACCGAGAACGGAATGGTTCTCCACTGAGACGATCAAGCCCGCCTCGCGCGCGATATTCGCCAGGAGATCGGTATCCAATGGTTTCAGCGAGCGGATGTTGACGACTGAAACGCCCAAACCGTTTTCCAACAGGCTTTGAGCTGCCTGGTAGGCTTCAAAGACCATGCTGCCGTCGGCAATGAAGACAACGTCTTTGCCTTTGTCCAGCCAGAGGTCGGCTTTACCCGGGGTGAAGGTCACGTTCTGGTCATACCAAACGGGAACAGGATGGCGACCGATGCGGATGTAATTGAGGTGACCGTTGCCGATGAGGAGTTTCATCGCGGCTGTGGTCTCGTGGATGTCGGAAGGTGTGTAAACTTCCAGTCCAGGGATGGAGCGTGCCAAAGCCAGGTCTTCCATCATTTGATGGGTGCCGCCGTCGGGTCCGATATCGAAACCGGGGTGGGTGCCAATGATGGTGAAGGGGACCTTCCCATAGGCTGCCATGCGGATCTGTGTCCAGGGAAGACCGATCGAGAACATGGTGAAGCAAACGAATACAGGGGTCAAGCCAGCTGTGGCTAAGCCAGTGACGACGCTGAGGGCGTTATTTTCCTGGGAGCCTAACTGGATGAATCGTTCGGGGAAAGCCTCTTCAAAGGGAACCAGGCGGGTTGACTTGCCAAGATCGCAATCGACCACGACCAATTTGGGGTTTGCGTGACCAAGCTCAACCAAAGTTTTGCCAATTGTGTCACGGGGTGCAAGCAAATGATTAAAATCTAATGTTTTCATCTCTACTCCTGCCCCAATTCTGCCAGGGCTTGCTTGAGAAGGTCATCCGGCAAGTCGGTTGAATGCCAGGCTGCGACGTTCTCCATGAAGCTGATCCCTTTGCCTTTGACTGTGTCGCAAACGATGGCGCGCGGTTTCCCGGTCACTTTTGCGGCAGCTTCGAGGGCTTGCAAAATTTCGGGATAACTGTGCCCATTGATGCGTTGGGTATGCCAGCCGAACTGGTCTAATTTTTCTTCCACCGGATAAACGTTCATGATCGCGGAAGCTTCACCGTGTTGGGTGAGCTTGTTGTCATCGACGATCAGGAGGAGATTATCCAGTTGGTATTTGGCGCAAGATTGGATGGCTTCCCAGGTTTGACCTTCGTTCAGGTCGCCATTGCCAATCATGACGTAGGTTTGTTTTGTGTTTCCCAGGAATTTATCTGCCCAGGCAAGACCAAAGCCAACAGAGAGCCCTTGCCCAAGATGACCGGTATTCACCTGGACTCCTGGTAGTTTGTTTCGGTCAGGATGGCCCTGCAAACGGGAGCCCATTTTACGATAGCTGTAAAGCTCTTCTTCAGGAAAGTAGCCGAGCTCGATCAGGACACTGTAGAGGCCTGGGACGGCATGTCCCTTTCCTAACACGAACCAATCTTTATCCTGGTGGGTGGGGCTAAAATTGCCCCACCCGACCATAATTGAATTCATAAGATCGATCGCTGAAAGAGAGCCTCCGGGGTGACCGGCGTGGGCAGCATTTACCATTTTTAGGATTCTGGCTCGAAGCACAGGAGCTCTGGCTTCGAGTTTTGCTGCTAACTCATTCATTTTCAACATTGATCCTTTCCTAAATTACTTGCCGAAGAGTTTCAGGATGTAGTACAAGGGAATACCGACAACCGCGAAGTCTGTTTCGGGGAATGCGGTGCCATGGAGACCCATCTGTTCAAAGATCGGGTACATAACGGCAGGACCAACAGCAATTAAGACACCAGCCAGGAAGGCACCAGCTACACAGCCCTTCCAACCACCGGTTGCGTTACCAAAGACACCAGCGGTACCACCGATAAAGAAGTAGGGGATCGCGACAGGAATGATGACGGGGGCTTTGATCAGAATGAAGATGCCCATCATAATCAAACCAGCTGCGTAGGCTGAAAGGAAGCCAAGGATAACGGCGGTAGGAGCGTAGGGGAAGACAACGGGGCAGTCCAACGCGGGGATGGCATCGGGGATGAATTTTTCGGAGATACCGATAAATGCCGGAACCATTTCGCCCAGGAACATGCGAACACCGGTGATGATCACATAAACTGCACCAGCAAAGGTCAGGGACTGAATGAAGGGGAAGAGCAGCCAGTGGACACCACCAGAGATGGCATCAACTGCTTCTTTACCAGCAACGAGGGCCGCAATATAGTAGAAGACCAACATGGTGACGCTGATCGCGGGCACGTAGTCACGGAAGAAGTTGAGTGACTTGGGAACATTGATCTTTTCGGTGCTATCTTCGGGGTTACCAACTTTGCTGCCCAACCAGGCGGCTGCGCCGTAGGCGACGGTGCAATAGTGACCGATACCGATGTCATCGCCACCGGTGATGGCGCGCATACCCTTCTTACCAAGGGAGGGGAAGATCGCGGCGCCGAGACCCAGGATGATGGAACCAACGATGACGATAACAGTATTGCTGAAACCAGCCCATCCCAGAACAACTGCGAGCATGGCAGCAAAGAAGAGGTTGTGCTGACCAGTCAGGAAGATGTACTTGAACTTGGTGAAGCGGGCGACAACCAGGTTGAAGACGAAACCAAAGACCATGATCAAAGAGGTGGTTACGCCAAAGTCTTTCATCGCCAGGGCGGTGATGTTTTCAGCCAGAGGGGTGACACCCTGCAGATTGAAAGCCTGAACAAAGAGGGTCTGGAAGTTACCCAGGGCAGCTCCACCAGCTCCGGCACCAATACCGAAAATAATGAAACCAACCATGGTCTTGATAACACCAGTAACGATGTCAGGGAAGGACTTTCTTTGGATCAAGAGACCAACGAGAGCGATCAGTGCGACCAGAACTGTGGCGTTGCCAAGGAAGTCACGTACAAAAGTCATTAAAAATTCCATTCTAAACTCCTTAATTTAAAATTGTTTTTTATAAATATTTTGATGAAAAAACTGCATTTAATTCAACGAACCATAGGCAAACCTCCTGCGAACCTGGCAGATTATTTCTGCTCAAACTCGTCTAAGACTTTTTGAATTCCAGCCAGGATCTCTTTTCGGTCAACAATATTCAGAATGCCGACGACAGGTTTTCCCAGCGGTTCAAGAATTTTTACCAGGTCAGACATTGAGACAAAAAAGTCGCAATCGCTGCCTTTGGCGGATGAAACAAGATCGGAAGAAACATCACAAGGCAAATTGTTTTCTTTGACCGTGCGCTCTACCTGGATCTTGAGCATGATGCTGCTGCCCATGCCAGTTCCACAAACAACCAGAAGTTTATATCTTTTTTCCATAAATCTCTCCTTAGACAATTTTTACTTTAACGCCCTGTTCTTCAATTTGGGCGGTAATTTTTGGATCGGCTTTGCTATCAGTGATCACCATGTCGGCCACATTCAAGGGGGCGACGACGCTGGTGGCAACATAGCCAATTTTTGAATGATCCCCGGCAACGATGACCGATCGACCGGTATTGATGATCATGCGGTCAGTGTTCATTTCCATCGGGAAGTCGGAGGTGAGCCCATATTTTGGGTCGATCCCGCGCATTCCAATGATAACTTTATCAACAATGAGGTCTTTAAGGATGGTCTCTGAAAAATGACCGTAAAATGAATATTCATTGCGACGCAGAAAGCCACCGATGGCGATGACGGTCATATTGGCGTTGGTTGCCAGTTCTTCCATGACTGTCAGGGCGTTGGTCACCACAGTGATGTCAGAGCGTAGTGAGAGCGCTTTGGCGACAAAAGTGGTGGTGGTTCCGGAGCCTAAAAAGATCATTTCTCCGATGCCGACCATTTGCGCGATTGCCTGGGCAATACGCTGTTTTTCCTGCGTGCGGATCTTCATGCGAGTATAGATCTTGTTAATGTTCTCGAGAGGCAGGTTTGCTGAAGGGTAGGCGCCACCGTAACTGGTCTTGAGCAAGCCATGCTGCTCAAGTTCACGCAGATCGCGTCGGATGGT
This sequence comes from Anaerolineaceae bacterium, assembly GCA_050946715.1. Taxonomy (GTDB): domain Bacteria; phylum Chloroflexota; class Anaerolineae; order Anaerolineales; family Anaerolineaceae; genus Mesolinea. The sequence goes on from JBMNVH010000032.1 coordinate 13,036, forward strand.
CATCTGGGAGACGCTGAAGCGTTTAGAAAGGTCGTTGACGCTTACACGGCCTTGCTTATCTACTAATTCAACAATGGCGGTCTGTCTCTCTTCCTTAAACACCATACACTCCATAATAGTATAGACATTTGCGCCCACAAATGTCAACAAAAGAACATAATCGAACATTAACTACTTGTTAGCAAAGTGAAAAGCGTATTTATATTTATAAGCATTCAAAATATAGTGCAATCATCATGCCTAATGTATATAACAATACTACGAGAAGAAAGTTTCAGGTGAGAAATGGACAAAAAATGGGTTGAGGGATATAGATGTAGGCCGGATTCTTCGCTTGCCCTTGGGTGTAGATCCTGTAGGCCGGATTGTGTTTCTCAATCCGGCGTGGGGTCGCCAAACCGAACATATTCGATGAATCCGAAATGTTGGACTCTATCTAATCATGCCGGATCGAAGCCCACGATCCGGCCTATATGTTTCTAGTGAAGCCAGGTCGAATCTCCTTCGATGGCAGCTTACGCGACTGGTTCCATGCTACAGATAGGATATGAACCCAAATCAGATGAGTCTATATCTGTCACTGCCGATGGATCAAGGGCAAAAACAAATCATGCTCGAAATTGATAAACTGCCCTTTAAAGACACCTCTGCCATCAGTGCCAGCGTAAAGCCTTGTTGGGTTCTGTGGATCAATTGCTAAGGTGGCGACGTAATTTACGGTCAAGCCATTGTTGGATTCGATCCAGCTCGCGCCACCATTGTCACTCCGGAATATTCCATCCATCGTTCCAACATAGATCTCTGCTGAGTTTTGTGGATTTATCGCGAGCGGCAATACAAACGTACTTGTCAGTCCGTTATTGCTCTCACTCCAGCTTGCGCCACTGTTGACACTTTTGAAAACCCCTTCTGTTGACCCGACATAAATTGTTGATGGCGTCTGGGGGTCAATCGCGAGCGTGAAAGTATCTGTCGTAGGCAATCCGTTATTAGACTCACTCCAGGATGCGCCGCCATTGACACTTTTGAAGATGCCTCTACCTGTCGCGGCATAAATTACGGACGTATTTTGGGGATTGATCACAATTGAGTAAATATAGAAGTAGGTCAATCCATTATTGATGGCACTCCAGTTTTTGCCTCCATCGATACTTTTGAAGACTCCATCTCCACTAGTTCCAGCATAAATCGTTGAGGGCCTTTGTGGGTCGATTGCGAGTGTATATATCCTGGTATTTGTCAAACCATGATTACTCGGGCTCCACGTTTCGCCCTCGTTGACGCTCTTAAAAACCCCACCAGACGATGTTCCTGCAAATAGCACAAATGTGTGCTGCGGGTTTATCGCGATCATGTTTACATTGGGATCGGTCAAGCCGTTATTGCATGCATCCCAGGTTCTGCTACCATTCACACTCTTAAAGATCCCTCCCATAGAGGTCCCAGCATAAACTGTCGCGGGGTTTAGCGGATCGATCGCGAGCGTCATAACAGTGATGGCTGTCAATCCCTGGCTGGAATCACTCCAAGATTCGCCTCCATCGCTAGTTTTAGAGATTCCTCGGTCCGTTCCCACGTAAAGCGTGGAGGGATTCTTTGGGTCGATAGCGATCGAATATATTTCAAGAACTGTCATTCCATTGTTGCACTCGCTCCATGAGCTGCCCCCATCAAGACTTTTGAATATCCCTTGTCCATATGTTCCCGCGTAAAGCGTTGTCGGTGTAAGCGGATCTATTAATAAGGTTTCTACATTGCGGTCAGGCAGACCATTGTTGAGTTTGTTCCAGCTTTCTCCGCCATCGATACTCTTGAAGGCTCCATGAAAGCTTCCTAAATACAGCGTGGAGGTGTTTTGCGGATCAATCGTGATTGATTCGATATTATTTTCTGGTGGAATTCCGTTGCTGGAATCACTCCAGGATGCGCCACCATCGGTAGTTTTAAAAACCTGACTAAAGTCTGCTCCCGCGTATATTATCGATGGGTTCTGTGGGTCGATCGCAAGCACGTTCACTTTGTGAGTGACGATTCCATTGTTGGATAAATACCAGTTTTCTCCGCCATTGGTACTCTTATAAACCTGACCACCATATGCACTAACATAAACTGTTGATGTGTTTTGTGGGTCGATCGCGAACGCATAAAAGTTAGAATCTGGAAGTCCATTCTTGATTTCGTTCCAGGACGCGCCCCCATCAATACTTTTTACGACCCCTGTGTGGGTGGTAGCATAGATCACGGAAGGGTGTTGCGGGTCGATCGCAATTTTATGAATATCGTTAGGGATAAGCTCTTCACTGGTTGCGCTCCAGGACTCACCCCCATTGACGCTTTTAAAGATCCCGCCTACATAGGTTCCTGCATAAACGGTTGATGGGTTCAACGGGTCAACTGCGATGGTGGAAACGAACCCAAATTCCATACCATTGTTTGATTCTTGCCAAATAACCTCTTCTTTTGCAGAAACATTTGACGATGGGAATAAGAAAGTCAAAACGGTTAAAGCAAGAATAATGGATAAAATCTTCTTCATTTCTTCCTCCTGTTGAGACCCGGTTTATTAAATGTAAATTATAAATGAAAAACAATGAGTTTCGTGAAATACGACGGTTTATGTGCTTTAAGCTTGCCTCTGGAGATCTTGTCATCATGTAGGCCGGATTGTGTTTTTCGATCTGGCATGCGGTAGCCAATCTGAACCTATTTGATGAATCCGAATTGTCGGACTCAAACTAATCATGCCGGATCGAACTCCACGATACCCATAGGGCACGATGTTCGGCCTACAAGTTTTGCTGGATTTTGCATTTGAAATCCGGCCTACACGGAACTCATTCCCCGAATGAATATCCATCCTTTTGGATTTTTTCTATGTGTTTCAGGATGTTTTGGTTTGGTTCAGGAGAATCATCCTGACAAAAGCTTGACCATTTCCAATCTCCAACATCATCGACAAAACCATGTTTGACGGCATTATAAGTTGTGTAGACATAATGGGTTTGTAGATCGCGTTGGTTTCGAATCGTATGCTCCCAAAAACGATCTTGCCAGATAATAGTTTGTGGATCATTCAGGTGCAGACGAATATTTTTTGTAACGTTTTTCTTGATCTCCCGAATGATATTTGAATAATTATGCTCATTTTCTGGAAGTGTAATTATTAGATGAATATGGTCGGGGAGGATGCACCAGGCATCAAGGTCGAAAGGACGGTTTTTGCGGACTTTTTCAACCGCGCTAAGAAATATCTCGCAATTTTCATTGTTATTAAAGAAAGGTATTCGATCTTTTGTAACCAGAGTAAAGAAGAATGTGCCGCCTTCAACATAATTGCGAATATAAGTTCTCATGAAGTGAGTTTATCATTTTTTTATGTAAGGTATGTTGAAATTCATAAATGTAGGCCGGATTGTGTTTGTCAATCCGGCATGCGGTTGCCAACCCGAACATTTCTGTTGGATCCGAAATGTCAGACCGAATCTAATCATGCCGGATCGAACTGCGCGATCCGGCCTACTTGGTCGTGGTCTTCTGACCATGCCCATTGCGAAAATCAGAATGGCTGAAAAGATATAGGCTAGATTCTTCTTTTGAATCCGGCATGCGGTCGCCAATCCGAATATTTCTGTTGAATCCGAAATATCGGACCCAATCTAATCATGCCGGATCGAATTGCGCGATCCGGCCTACGATTGCCATTACGCGGATCGAACCCCTGGGAATTGCACCCAAGGGCAGGCCTGCGATACCCAAAGGGCACGATGTCCGGCATGCATGGTTTCATATCATGATAAGGCTGGCGATGAACTTGCAACTTATGTTCGTATGAAAACGCGTAAATCGAACTCCAAAAGAATCCGCTTTCAAAAACCAAATTTCACCGCCATTTTTGCCTTGTTCGGCTTGCTGTTGGGGTTGGTGATGGCATTTTGGGACTCGCCGGCTTTTGCCCAGCGCTTTAATTTGAGTTCACCAACACCTGTTCCCGAAGAAAAAACATTGCAAGAAACAGGCGCAAGGGAGATCACGGATGAAGAGGCGGAGCCGATCTGGCAAGCCTACCTCGAGCGCTACCAGGCAGCGCTTCTTCAACATTCGGATGATCCTATGAGTGGTCTATTCACTCCGGTACTCGATCAGGCTTTCCTCACGGAAGACGGCAAGAGCGCCGTTCTCTGGCTGGCGCTTCAGGATCAGAATGGATACATCTTGCACACGGAACCAGGGTTGGTTCTGGCAAGGCTGGGCGAAGAAGGTTGGCGGACAATTCTCCCTGCGGATGAGGATTGGGAAACAAGTCTCGCGGCATTGCCTGAAGACTTGATCCCGGCGGGTTTGCGGGCTGCTGAATACAAACTGGAAGAACAAAGCCCAAATGCGCCCATCTGGGGCTATTACCTGCCTTATGTTGCCGGGACCTCCCGAAGACTGGAAGGCTCAGTGCTCCATTTTCACTCCTTCCCCGCCCTGGGATACCCGAGCTGCAGCGAAACTTACTGTCGCTACGCTTACGACTTCACCGATCAGAGTCATTTTCCGCTGGTTTCATCCCGGGCTGGCACGGTGATCGCTTCGCGGGATTCCTGCGCAGATGGCGATACGCGCTGTACCAATTACATTGTGATCCAGGACGCTGCTGGCGGCGCTTACCAGATCTACCTGCACCTGGCGCACGGCACGATCCCGGACAGGCTTAGCAATGGAACCTATATAGGCCGCGGAAACTACATCGGTGATACCGATGACACCGGCTATTCGACTTCCGAACACGTTCATTTTATGGTGGTCAATAGTTTCTATTACGCGGGCGATGGCTACCCCTGGGGACATTCCATTGATGTCCGTTTTAACGATGTCAGCATCAATAATGGAATTCCGCGGACCTGTTACGAAGTAACACACTTGCCCATTTATGACGGCGCGCGCGATTGTCTCGGCAACAAGGCTGATCCGCTCAATCCGAATAACGACTGGTACCCATCGGGAAATGTCGGCGCCTCACCTCCCAGCGGATATTTGACCCGACCGGCGGATGGGGCAACTGTGCTGCCGGGTACGGGTACGATCATCGATGTTACCGCGCAAACGAGCGATGATGTTGCCGTTGTCCAGGCGGTTTTGCAAGCCAGGCTTGACGGACAGTGGCGGGAGATCGGACCAAGGATTAGAAACCCATACAGTAACGGTGTGTTCAATTGGGATGTTGACCTTTGCCAGGTAGGTCCCCTCAACAGTCCGCTTGAGATCGCACTGAAGTTGTGGGATCATGAGGGCAATGTGGTTGAGCAGCTTTCAAGACGGACCATCCATGTGGACCATGCTTGTCCGCCGCCAACGAGTCAGATGACTGCGCCGACGAGCTATGATGGCACCGGGTTGAAGCTGAATTGGACCGCGACAGGCGCAGGGGTTCCGATCCGGGAATTTCAGCTGCAGTGGCGTGAGGGCAATGCGGCCTGGTCTGCTGAGCGCATGCTCACGCTCTCCGCATCGACGCGAAGCACTTGGTTTATCGGTTCGCCTGGCAAGCAGTTTGGCTTTCGCATACGCGCGATCGATGCCAATGGTCAGGCGGAAGCCTGGCCCGCCAATGACGCGGCCGAGATCACGCACACATTCCCGTCCACCTGCCAGCCCGATGCGGCTGAGCCGGACAACACGCCTGGGCAAGCTGTTGAAATAAGTATAGGCAATCAATACCAGCGAAATATCTGCGGTCAGGGCGATGTGGATTGGTTTAGGGTGAATCTTGGAGGGCATGAAGTTGTTCAAATCCGGGCAGAGTCCCTAAGCGGCGGCGCCGCGGCTAAGATCAGCGTTTATGATGCGGATGGCAATGTTATGCTGATGAGTAGATCGGCGACAACACTGGGGTCTCATCTGCTTGTCGTTTTTCCGGTAGAGGGAAGGGAAACCGTCTTGGTCAAGGTTGAGTCGGCATTCCCAGATCTTTTCGGTTCGGATGTGCGATATGGGCTAAGGGTCGATCGGTTTTATCCGGTCTATATGCCTGAGGTCCATAAAAAAAGATAGTATGTAGGCCGGATTCTTCTTTTGAATCCGGCATGCGGTTGCCAATCCGAACATTTTCATTTAATCCGAAATGTCGGAATCAATCTAATCATGCCGGATCGAACTGCGCGATCCGGCCTACGAATCTTCCGACCACGAGCGAATTCAAGCCCTTTCATGTTCGGACACTGCTTGCGTGTCGGGTTATTCCCCGACTATGTCTATCGCGAAAATTAGAATTGCTGAACAGATGTAGGCCGGATTCCTCTTTTGAATCCGGCATGCGGTCGCCAATCCGAATATTTCTGTTGAATCCGAATTGTCGGGCTCCATCTAACTTTGTCAGATTTCAAAGGCAAAATACCCAAAGGGTACGATGTCCGGCCTACACGGAACTCATTACCCGAATGAATATCCATCCTTTTGGATTTTTTCTATGTGTTTCAGGATATTTTGGTTTGGTCGTGGAGAATCATCCTCACAGAAGCTTGACCATTTTCAATCTCCAACATCATTGACAAAGCCATGTTTGACGGCATTATAAGTTGTGTAGAGATAATGGGTTTGTAGATCGCGTTAGTTTCGAATCGTATGCTCCCAAAAACGATCTTGCCAGATAACAGTTTGTGGATCATTCAGGTGCAGACGAATATTTTTTGTAACGTTTTTCTTGATCTCCCGAATGATATTTGAATAATTATGCTCATCTTCCGGAAGTGTAATTATTAGATGAATATGGTCGGGGAGGATGCACCAGGCATCAAGGTCGAAAGGACGGTTTTTGCGGACTTTTTCAACCGCGCTAAGAAATATCTCGCAATTTTCATTGTTATTAAAGA
>JBMNVH010000033.1:0-19749 GCA_050946715.1 Anaerolineaceae bacterium
ATCTTTTTAATATAGCTAATGCAATAGATCCAATCCAGTTCAAAGATGAATCGCTTAAGACTATAAATTCGATGCTTTGGAATCTGGAAATTTACAAGTTTTACTGGAATGATGATGTTGTAAATTCTAGAGATGGTCAAAAGAATATTCACATTCCTCAAGCCCATTTATATATGGTGTTAAATGATGGACAACAAGTAACTGAGATTGGCAGTATGGATTGGCGATAGCTTCTTTAATTGCCAGATCTATAAGCGGCTCTTATCAACAATCATCATTGCTAGAAGACCTTGATTATCGTCACCCTGGCAAATCAACAGCTTGCGTGTGGCACCTGCATTGCTGAAAGACTTAGATCAGAATCTAAATTTCAATAAAATTCTTGACCAAATAGCCAAACAGGAAGCTGATCAAGGCAACGCCAACGCTGATAGCAGCCATGCTAAAGAAGTGCTTGCTAAACTTCTCGTCCTTCAATACCGACATATAAAAACTGAAGAAAGCAATGATCAGAAATACGACTGTCATCATCAAAGCCAGAGAAACAAAATAGTTTGATATGACCAAATAGGGCAGGATCAGCAGCGCTACAGTAATAATGTAGGCGATACCCGTATAGATCGACGCTTTAACTGGTTCCTTACTGGTTTGCTCAGCTTTGGTCGAAAGATATTCGGAGGCAGCCATCGATAGTGCCGCAGCGATACCCGTCACAAGCCCCGAAAGCGCGATCATGCGTGTGTTTTGGAAAGCCAGCGTCAAACCCGCCAGAGTGCCCGAGAGCTCCACCAAGGCATCATTCAGACCGAGAACGATCGAGCCGGTATATTGGAGGTGCTGCTCATCCAGAAGCGAGATCAGCGTTTCCTCGTGCTCTTCTTCATCCTGCACCAACCAGTCCACGCCCGGGATCACACCTATCAGTGGTTTATAAGCTTCAATAGTGGCTTTTTCCCGATTCTCGAGCAGCTTGATCACGAAGGTATAACCAAGTAATTTTGATAAGAATGAGAAAAGTCCAACAACAAATCCCTGAGGCTTGGCAACCCAGCCGGTATGCTTCTCCCAAAACTGGCTGTGACTTAATTCGTCATCGCTCAAACCCTGTATTTTCTTGGCATCTTCTTCATTCTTTAATCCATCAGCAATTTGCTTGTAAATAGCATGGTCATTTATCTCATCCTGCTGGAATTTTTTGATTGCTTTTAGCGTTTTTTCATCTATCATTTCAATTTCCTCTTGGGCTGAATTTTATCAGATGAGCGAGCACTTGTGCCATAAAAAATAATCTTACAATTCTCATTAAGACAAATTATGGCTATCGAAGATAGTAGATATATGTGCTTCTATATTCAGTACATGTGTCACCTCCTGTGTGTAACCTATCATCCTGAACCCTTTTTTTGAAGGATGACAGGTTTCGCATCCTACACCCTATATGCCAAGAGAGGTCATTTTATCAATAATGAGACCCAATCTGCTTTGATAATTTTTATTTTCAAACCTTAGTTCCGACTCCAAAGCCCCATCCTTCATAAAGACGACCCTTTTGGCTCTTGCCGAAACCTTTGCGTCGTGGGTAACAAGGAGGATGGTCATGCCTTTTTTATTCAGGGCTTCGAATAGATCCAGGATTTCTTCCGAAGATTTGGAGTTTAAAGCGCCGGTTGGCTCATCTCCAAATAAAATATCGGGATTGTGAAGGACTGCCCGACAGATTGATGCTCGCTGTAGCTGCCCGCCGGAGACCTCCGTTATTTTGCGATGCTCCGTTCCCTCAATGCCAGCCAATTTCATCAGACCCAGCGCATTTTGGCTGATCCTGGCTTTGTCTTTTTTGTATTCTTCATAGCTCGGAAGAAGGATGTTGTCCAAAATATCCAAACCGGGCAGCATGGTCGGGTTCTGAAAGACAAAGCCCATCTTCTTTCGTCTGAAATCAGCCACCTTGTTTTCTTCCATCTCGTATAGCGAGACATCATTAATGAGAACATTCCCTTTGTCGATCGTGTCCATTCCACCCAGCGTGAACAAGAGCGTGGATTTACCGGAACCCGAGGGTCCCATCACGGAAACAAACTCCTTTGCCTCAATTTCGATAGATACATTATTCAGCGCGATGGTTTGATTATTTCCCTGCCCGAATACTTTTGTAATGTTTTGTGCTTCAATAATTTTTGTCATGGTTACTCCCTGATGTAATCTGATACTTTAATGGTTTGGATCGAACGCGTGCCCAGCCTGGTTCCGATATAAACGGTTGCGATCATAGCCAGCGGCGCGAGTAAAAACACAAAGCTTTTATCAATGTAAAATTTGAAATTGGCGATACCCATTGCCTGGATAAAACTACCAGCGATGGTTTGACCCAGCGTACTTGCCAGCGCACTGCCGAGGATCATGCTGAGCAGGACAAGCAGGACGGAACCGATCATATACTGACCGTTCAACTTTCTGTTCGTGAACCCCAGCGATTTGAGGATGGAAATATCGCGGCGATCTTTCACCACCAGCATGTTGACGAACAAAAGCGTGATCAGGAGTGATAGCCCGACCGCCAGGATCGTGGCGGTGATGCCCGAGAGTTTGATGTTGTTCAATGTCGAACCGTAAATAGCATCCCGATACAGTTTGATGTCATAGACTTTGGCGTTGGGGAAGGCTTGTTCAAGAGATTTTATTTTCTCGCTTATCGGCGTTTCTTTCGTAAAATCCATCACCAGCGTTGTGCTCAAGGAATCTGTTACAGGATCCGGGAAGGTCGCCCGAGCTGTTTTGCCACCATTGGTGATGTCGGAATAGATACCAGTAATGACGAAATCTTTCTTTTGCTGTTTTATGATCAAGGTCAACTTGTCGCCGATCTTCTTCTCCAGGCTTTGAGCATTCAGGTAAGAAAGCGCAATCTCGTTTTCACCTTCCGGCGCGTGCCCAGCTGTGTACAGGACCGGAAAGAGATGATGGTTGCCGAGCGTAACCCATATTTTGCCAATTGCGTTTTCATCGAGCATAAACTCGTAACTTTTATGGTCATAGATCGCGTAAGTTTCAATCTGCGGGTCGTTTTTCATGCGAAGATCCAGGTCGTTTATGGAATCCTTTCCATGAAACATCATCATTGCCTGTCCGTTTCCGATCCCCATATAGCTGATAAATTCGTCGGACGCCATGGTGGAGTAAACGTTGTTCGGCAATATCATCACAAAAGATGCGATGATGAGAATCAGCACGAAGGTGAGATAGGTCTTTTTGCGGGTCAGAATCAGGTTCGTGCCCAGGAAAAGATTGGCAGGCAGCAGCGTTTGCCTTCTTAGCTTGAAATGTTTAAGGCTTGAGGCTCCTTCTGAAACGACACCGGTATTGATCGCCGCGGCTGGAGAAAGCTTTTTCAATCTTCGCAGGAAGAGGTTGATATAAAGCATAACAAGGGCAAAAATGAGCGCGCTGGCAAGAAAAGCACTCACCAGGGCGAGCGTCCCGCTGTCATTTTCCCCAAAAAAGACTCGGATGTTTTGCAGGAAGAATCCGGAAAGAAGGTAGGAGAGAACCAGCCCAAATAGCGAACCCAGAAAAGCGATCAAAGCATATTTCGCCCGGTAGATTTTATTAATGATCGAAAGCCTGATGCCGATCGCCTTCAAAACGCCGATCGTTCTGTATTCATCTTCGATCTTTGCCACCAGGGTCAGACGGATCAGCAAAAAGCTGACGATGATGATCAGAAAGGCGATCAGGAAAAGGATCGCGATCATGATGCCATCGGTCAGCGCGTTGATCAGTCTGATGATCGAATAGGTGATGGTCGGACCATTGCTTTCGAGGTTCGCGTTGGCATATTCCCCCTGGAACAAATTGACTGTTGACATGTCTTTTAACAAAAATTCGATCAAATATTCTTCTCGGCCAATCGATCTGATCTTTTCATAATCACTCGGGTGAATTAGAAACCTTTTCGAGGAAGCCAGCATCGAGGACATCTGCGCGTCGCGAATGGCGCCCTTGACGGTGAAGTCCTGCCCCGAAACGCTGACACGGTCTCCGGGCTGCAAAACTCCATTTGTGAGGTAGACGATTGGAACATAGATCTCACTTTCTTCGGGGTAAAGGATTTGATTATCCAGATCCAGGAGGAAATCGAAGCTTTTGCTTTGATAAGAGAAGCCGTTATCCTGGCTTTTATCAGAGAATGGCTCCCCGTTTACCAAAATGTCATTTGAATCTACATTCAAAAAGGGCATGGTCTGATAATCGAGGACATACTCGTTGTTTTGCGCAAAACGTAGCATGCGTTCCTCGTCAAAACTGCCCATGTGCATCTGAAGAAAGTGAGGTGCTTTGGAGTTTTCTAAAGAAAGATTGATGGACGCGTTTAGGTTGACGGCGACAGTTGCGACCATACTTAATAGAAAACTCGCAAATAAAACGAAGACAAAAAGTGTCAGACTGACAAGTTTTGAGTTTTTCAAATCGTTTCGAATGATCTTTGTGAACATTTTTCCTATCCTTTCAGTTGGGACAAAGCCTTGTTTCTCGGCAAAAGCGTTGCCAAAACCATGAGGGCGAAGCCCTCAATAATGATGAATAATCCGATCCCTCTGCCGCTTCCAACGCCGATGACGCGTCCGACTGTCCCAGTCAAGGCGCCGCCTTCACTTAGAAGCGGGCGAAAGACAAAATCGGACAAAAACCCTGTAAGCGCGTATGCCAGGAGGTATCCCAGTTGGGAAACAGTGCTAATGATGCCAAAGACCCGTCCCTGCAGATGGTTCGGAATGTTGACGCGCACGAAAAAGTCGGCGATGGAATTCATAAAAGGCAGGGTCGCAAAAAACAGGAAGCCAAAGAGCGTCAGGGAGAAAATATTTTCCAACGCGCCGAAGCCTACCATCGCTACCCCAGCCATGAAAGCGGCAATGCTGAAGATCATGATCTTATGCCCTTTCATTTCCAATCCCCCGATGAAAAGGGAACTTACCACCATACCCAATGCTGCGATCGTGATCATCAGGCTCAAGGTTTCAAAGTTGGTGAAGGACAGCACCAGCGGCGAGGAAAGCTCCTGAATTGTCCCGACCATGAAGGTCAGAACGCTCATAAAGAGTACGAGCACGCGAATGCCAAGGTTTTGATTGATCACTTCAAAACCCTGGCGCAGGCTTTGTTTATCGACTTGTCCATGAGCGGAATCTTCCCTGCCCTTTGGCAGACCCTTCGCAATGTACAAAACCGCGCCGACGGTGGTGAAAATGGTCAGAAGGTCAACGAGCAGAACCGCTCCCAGCCCGCCACGTGCCATGACAAAGGCGCAGAGCACCGGCGCGACCAAAAATCGGGCCGATTCCGCAAGCTGCAGCAAGCCACTTGCTTTTGTATAATCTTCCTCGTCGAGTATGTCTGAAACGGTTGCCTTGGTGGCGGGTTCGATGAGCGAAGAAAACAAAGCGGACAGAAAAACGCCAGCTCCGATCAGCAAGATGTTGCTTTCAGCAAAATTGATCGCGTACAGCACGAACAGGATGCCGATGCTTGAAAGCCCATCGCCTAATATCATCAGCTTTCTGCGGTCAAAACGATCTGCCAGAGTGCCCGCGAAAGGTCCCGCAAGGATGGTAGGCAGAAAAGCGACCAGGCTGATCATGGATTTGATAAAGGCGGAATCGGTCCTCTCAAAGATGTAAACGCCTATGCCGAAGGAAGTCATGCCGCTGCCAACAGCAGCGATGAGTCCCGCGAGCCAGAAAACGAGGAACTTCTTGTTTTTGATGAGCTTAAGCTTCGTTTCCACCAGTCATTAGCTCCACAAAAATGTTAAAGGCACCTTCCTGCGCGCCAAGCATGCGCTCCAGATTGCACATAAGAGCAATCAGCTTTTTCATGTTCTCCTGTTCGTCCATTCCCATCGGATCATCATCAAAAGCCAGTGAGACATAGGCGACCATCATTTCCATACATTCATAAGGATGGTTTGTGTTGAAGATTCCTTCTTCATTTCCATCTTCAATGATCCTGGAAAGAATGCCCGGGATGGTTAGCAGCATATCTTTTTGCACTTTTTGATGGAGAATAATATTGTTTGGACTGTTCAGATGCTCCAGGATAGCCTGGTCGGAACCCTGGCTGAGGTCAAGCGAGAGAATGGTTTTGACCAGGCGTTCCATAACCGGAATGGATTCATCGTTCGCGATTTCCCGTGCGCGCTTGTAGATCTCGGCGCTAACCTGCTCGACTAGCGCGTCCAAAATGGCTTCCTTGGACTCATAATGGTGATACAAGGTACCCCTGGAAATGCCCACCGTGCGGGCAATATCGTTGGTGGAAGTGTTGAGCAAGCCCTTCTCATTGATCAGCTTTCGTGTCACTTCTATAATTTCTAATTTTCTGTCATCCATCGATTCACCTCCATGATTAATCGCTGCCCGACCGGCAGCCTGTCGAGTGCTATTATGGCTTAATTTATTTGAAATGTCAATGGAATTGCGGGGTTTTGTATAGGTTTTCTTTAAAACTTCTATGGAATCACTTGGCAAGAAAGTATATGACTTCAGCCATCGCCATGACCTTGAAGTAGCTACATTTTTCTACTAACTTTGCTTCAATTCCTTTACATTTACAGTAGTTCTCAGTTCCAAACAAGAAAAAGACTTTCTGTGCTGAGAATTGCCAGGGCAATTGCATCTAAAGCACCTAAATAAAGCTTCATACAAGTTCTTTAGGCATTTTACATCCCTGTTTGACTGCGGTAAATAAGGTATATGTGGTGTTCTTGTCAGGTTGTCATCGCGAGGAGCCCTTTAGGGCGACGCCTGTGCCCGTAAGGGTATGTGCGATCTGCCTTAAAGCTTTTGCTGCACAAAAATGGAATGAAAAAATGATTAACTGCAGATTGCCACGCCCCTGACGGGGCTCGCAGTAATGACGATTGGCTAAGTGAAGTTTTGATTTTTAAAGCTTTTGTTTCTAAGCTTGGTTAAAAAGATTGAGTTAAGGTATTTACGCTTCATTCGAATAAAAAATATCTATATTTAGATGCGTTTATGTCTATCATGCTAAAAACCTTACATTGAAATAAAATTAGATTTGTAGTACAGACATTGTGCCCTACGGATATCGCGGGGCCTGCCCCATAGCAGGGGGCGATCCAGCAAGCTTCCTAACCGGTAACAAATTTCTCTTGCAATTCTTCTATAATTAAATCTATCTTAGGCCAGCAACCACATACTCAATTCAATAACATCTGATTAGCTATCGCAAGCCGGGTTCTCATGAAATCCGGCCTACATCTTATATTTGAAACAAAAAATAACGAACCCAATCCACCAAAAAGTGACTTCCAATTGCGGTGAATAAGTCCACTCGTTTCTGCAATAAAGTTAGAGGAAGCCCAAAGAATAAACAAAGAAAAACAATGGGAATTATTGCCTGACCAATAGAAGCCCCAGCAAAATGAATGAGAACATGCGGGACGATCATATGAATGTTGGTGATCAAGTGTTCCGTTTTAGATTCGGGTAATCTGCCTAACAAATGAACATGCAGACCAAACAACAGGAAGCGCATAAAAACCTCTTCCCAAATTCCAGGTCTTATTGCGAAAAGAACAGCCTCAAAAGGTTGACCCGGGGTCATTTTAGTTCCATTTAATAGATTGGGAATAGTATTGATACCACCCAGAACAATGCCGACAACAAGGATTATGCCAATGCTTTTTAAGAAATTGTGGCGCATAAAAGGATAATCATGCCCATTTGCACGAAAACTAGCCATCGCGGCAATATACGCCAGAAAAACCTGAACAATAATAAGGATGGCAAATCCCCAATTGTGTTTGAATAACTCTCCTGTGGAAGCCAGGACTGCTAAGATAAGACCTTGCAAGCCCATCTCTCGGCTGATGAAGCTGCGATTTTTAATCAAAAGATACACCGCAATTACCGTTAAATATGCAAAAACAAAAAGTGTATAGTTCTCAGAAGGCAAGAAAATAGAACCCAGCGCGATAAGAATTGAAAGTAATGTGATCAGTATCAGTTTATTTTTCAAAATAATAGATCCTTCCGAATAAGATGTCTTTAATGATTTTATCTAACGCGAAAAATAAAATATTCGAAATATAAGGTCTTAAAGAAATGTTAAAACGAGGTTGTCTGGTTTGAGTGTGACCTGTTTATGGAGAAATTAGAAGTTATCCAATTTTTTCCATAAATTATTTACTCGGTTCTGATTCCAAGATTTTGCTTAGAAGATCGTTTAATTATTATATTAAAAAGAGGAATCCCTGGAAGCTCGCCATCGATTCCTCTAATATTCAAGGGTTTATTACCCAAAGCTTTTAGTAACCGAGGTTTTCACCGATCAGGAAGACCTTAATTCTTTCCTGATGTCTCGAAAAACGGGTCACGACGATTTGGGAACAGATACAGTCATCCACGACACAATTCGTGCAGCGTCCCGTGATGGCACAAGGGGTATTGTGACCAAAGCGAATATTGTTTGCTGCAGAAGCTACGTTTTGCGCGCGTTTTATGCCAGTTTCCAGATCGCTGACGACCTTGTTCATCCCAGCTACTATGATGACGTGCTTGGGACCAAAGCATAGTGAGGCGACGCGGTTGCCGGTACCGTCGATATTGATCAGCTCGCCGTCCATTGTGATCGCGTTTGTGCTCATCAGGTAATAATCGCAGTTGAAGATTTGGGTATAGATCTCCTGTTTTTCCAGCGGATCATCGGTCGAGTGTCGGTCAAGGATCGTGTAATCTGCGTTTTTTAGGTCTTCGAGAAGACCGATATCTTTAAGCGTTTGTGAACCTCCCCAACTGAGACTGGAGCCATTCGGAATTAAGGACAAAATCGTCTCGACTGCTTCGCTGGCTGTATCAAAATAATAACCTTCCATCTTCCGTTTCTGGAGGTTCTTGATGATGGTCTGAGCTGCGTTCCTGTAGTTTTGTTGTTTGGGTGTCATAGTATTTTGCCTCCTGGGTTCATGATGTGTTTTATTTAATTTTACCTGCTAAGTTCGAGAGTGTTTTAGATGGTATAGATGGAAATATTGTTTTCATAGGAATAAAAAAGGGGTGAGATCCGACTACCTGCCCTAAATCCAATACGAACACAAAGTATTGCGTAGCCATTGGTCTCTGTCAGAAGAAATGACAAAGCTAAACCGGTAAATAATTGAGACCAAATTAAAAAGCTGGATTACAAACCGCAATCCAGCTTACTTTCAAATCATAAACCTTTCGGTTTAGTACATTCCGCCTCCGGGGGGCATTGCGGGGGCAGCGCCGGCCGGTTCGGGGATATCGGTGATTAGGGCTTCGGTGGTCAGGATCATCGCAGCGATGGAAGCAGCATTCTCGAGCGCGCCGCGGGTAACCTTGGCGGGATCGATCACGCCGAGTTCGACCATATCGCCGTACTCTTCGGTCAGGACGTTATAGCCAATGTGATGATTGTTGGCTTCAGCCTGGCGTTGGCGCACGTTCTCAACGACCACGGAGCCATCCTGCCCAGCGTTCTCAACGATCTTCTTCATCGGAACAGTCAGTGCGTTGCGGACGATATTGACGCCGATCTGAGCGTCTTCCTGGTCCATTTTGAGGTCCTTGAGGGATTCAACAGCGTTCACCAGAGCGACACCACCGCCTGGCACGATACCTTCTTCAACGGCAGCGCGGGTAGCGGACAAAGCGTCTTCAACACGGTGTTTCTTTTCTTTCAGCTCGGTCTCGGTTGCGGCACCGACGCGAATGATCGCGACGCCACCAGACAGTTTCGCCAAACGTTCCTGCAGCTTTTCGCGGTCGTAATCGCTGGTTGTGTTGTCGATCTCAACACGGATCTGCTCAATGCGACCCTTGATGGCGTTGACATCACCCTTACCGCCAACAATGGTGGTATTGTCTTTGTCGATGGTGACCTTTTCGGCACGACCGAGGTCTTCGATGGTGGTATTTTCCAGCTTGCGACCGGTTTCTTCAGAGATCACGCTGGCATTGGTTAGGATAGCGATGTCCTGGAGCATAGCCTTGCGGCGATCGCCGAAACCAGGGGCCTTGACTGCCACAACATTCAGGACGCCGCGGATCTTGTTGAGAACCAGGGCTGCAATGGCTTCACCGTCAACGTCTTCTGCGATGATGACGATATCGCGCTTGCCAACCTGAACCATCTTCTCGAGCAGGGGCACGATGTCATTGGCGGCAGAGATCTTCTTGTCGTGGATCAAAATGTAAGGATCAACGATCTCGGCAACCATGTGCTCAGTGTCAGTAACGAAATAGGGGCTGATATAGCCGCGGTCGAACTGCATACCCTCAACGTATTCGGTCTCGAATTCGAGAGCCTTGGATTCTTCAACGGTGATGACGCCATCTTTGCCGACTTTGTCCATCACGTCAGCGATCAGGGAACCAATTTGTTCGTCCTGAGCAGAAATGGTAGCAACGCTGCCGATCTCGGCTTTGGTGGTAATGTCAATTGCCTGACCGTGGATGGCTTCGGAAACGACCTTGGAGGCAGCTTCGATACCGCGCTTGAGCAGCATCGGATTGGCGCCAGCGGCCAGATTCTTGAGACCTTCGCTCACGATCGCGTGCGCCAGAACGGTTGAGGTTGTGGTGCCGTCACCAGCGATGTCGTTGGTCTTTGTGGCTGCTTCTTTGAGCAGTTGGGCACCCATATTCTCATAGGGGTCTTCCAGTTCAATTTCTTTTGCAACAGTCACACCGTCATGAGTGATGGTGGGGGAACCGTATTTGCGATCCAAGGCAACATTACGACCCTTGGGGCCCAAAGTTGTTGCGACTGCGTTCGCGACTGCATCAACGCCGCTCTTCAGATAACGACGTGCTTCATCTCCAAAAACTAATTGTTTTGCCATATTTTAATCTCCTATTCTCGTTATGCTAATTAAAGAATCGCGAGAATATCGCTCTCGCGCATGATTAACAACTTCTTGCCGTCATATTTGATCTCAGTGCCAGAATATTTGGCAAACAAGACCACATCACCAACCTGCACGTCCAACGCGATGCGATCGCCCTTTTCGTCACGCTCGCCGGGACCAACTGCCAGAACGGTGCCCTTCTGGGGCTTTTCTTTTGCGGTTTCGGGTAATACGATACCGTACGCGGTGATTTCTTCTTGTTCGATTGGTTCGATAACCACACGGCTACCTAATGGTTTCATAGAAATTGTCATGTTTCCTCCGATAATTTTTTACATAATTTAGCACTCGTCTTCGATGAGTGCTAATACTAATATACGCTTCCAGACGGTAGAAGTCAAGCGTTTTAAGGGATTTCTAATACAGTTTTTACATTAGGGAGCTGTCGGCGTCAGGGTCGGGATGAACAAAGGCGTTTCGGTTGGGATCGGCGTAGCGGTGCCCGAAGATGTGGGGGTCGGCAGCTCGATAGCTTCCAGCTCCTCAGGGTTGATCTGACAAATATTCTCGCTCGGGCGCACAATTTTCATCACGTCCTCGTTATCGCTGAACTTCTCACGTATTTTCGCAAAAACGATCGCGGCTTCGGCACAATTATCATCGATGCCAGGGCGGTGCAAACCCGCCAGCGCCGAGCCAAAAGTATAGTAATACAAAACGGTCGAATTGGTTAGTGGCAGGGGCTTGATCACGATATCACTATCGCAGGGGTCGTCCTCCCTTGCCTCACAGCTTTGCAGCGCGTCGCAGCCCATCACGGCGCAGCGCAGCATCAGGATCGCGCCCTCATAGTTGCGCGCGCGGTAATAAATTACGCCCACCTGCCCATAGGTGTCAGCGTTATAGGGGTTGATCTCCAGCGCCCGATAGGCGTTTCGCGATGCCGCCATTGCCTCACCCATACGAATATAGGTGTTGGCGATCGCCATATAAGGGATCGGGTCTGCCAGACCCAACTGATTGTTCAGATTAGCCGCTTTGGCAAAATATTCCAGGGCGGTCTCATATTGGCGCAAATGGCGGTAAAGCACGCCAATGCGGTTATATAAAAAGGTCAGGTTCGGGGTCAGTTCGGAGGCTTTTTTATACCATTCGATGGCAAGGTTATATTCGCGGAACATTTCGTAGATATATGCCTGGATGCGGCAAACGTCCATCATCCCTTCGCCGTCACCTTCCCTCGCCTGGGTGATGTAGTCGTTGGCTTGTTCGTACTTGAACTGGTCGATCAGAATTTCGGCATAATAAGCCTTGGCGAGGCGGTTGTTGTTGTCATATTGGATAGCGAACAGCGCTTCCGACTCAGCCTGATTGCGATATTCCAGCTTTTCCGCTTCAGACAGGTTGGAATTTGCCAGGCTGCTCAAAACGCTGGCGCGGATGCCCAGCACTTCCGAGTTGATCGGGTCGTCTTCTTTCGCCAGATCAATGACCGCCAAAGCTTCCTCCAGTCGATCCAAACGCTCCTGATCGGTCGTCATCGTATAGGAAGAATAGACCATGATGCTCGCCAGGTTGGCGCGAATATGGCTGTTGTGAGGTTCTAGCATCAGAGCCTTGCGATAAGAATCGATCGCCAGATCCAGGTTGCCCGCCTGAAAATGGGTGTCCCCTTCGACCACATAGGAGTTGATCGTTCGGGTCGGCGTGGGCGTTGGAATAAAAGGCGGCCAGATCTCCCCTTGCGCGAAGGCGCGCACGACCGCGATCAGGATCACCACGATCAGCAATATCCCCATCACGAAATAGGGGTTCGAAGTGCCGCGCGGGTTGCGGAAGAGATTCTTGCGTTCGTGAATATACATGGCTAAGGCTGCGCTGTTGGCGTGGGTCCTGTCACATTCGTCGGGGTAGGCGCGGGCGTTGCCGTCGGCGGATTGAGCAGGTTCTCTTCACAGGTCTTGATCATTTCATTGGCGTTATAGACCGCGTTTTCGTTATCAGCCACATTCGCCAGCAAAGCATTCGCGACAGTGATCGCCTCACTGCAGCGATTGATCCGCGCCAGCGCCAGGCCATAACGGCTGTAAGTTTCGATCACGCTCAGCTCATACGATAGCGGAATGCCTTCCACCGCGACGCCGTCTTCATTGCTGCCACCTCTCACAGCCAGTTCCAGATACTCGACCGCCTGGTTGTATTGCCCTTTGCGAAAGTAGAGCGTGCCCAGATTGGCGTACAAAGTCGGGTCCGAGGGCCCATCGCGCAAGGCGGCGGTGCCATATTGGATGCCCTTCTCCCACTCACCCAACATGCCGTAGATACGCGAAATGAAGAGGTTGGGGGTCGGATCGGTCGGGTTGAGCGAATAGGCTTTGGTAAATTGATAGACAGCCTGGTCAAGCTGCCCGGTATTGATCATGTTGCGCCCCAGAGCCATAAAGACACGGGCGATATTGGGGTTGAGCGCCACCGCCATCTCCAGCTCGCGCACAGCTTCTTCGTAGTTGCTGGTGATCTCCAGCACATAGCCGCGCGCCCAGTGTGCTTCGAGCAGGTTTGGCTCCAGCGCCAGCGCTGTGCGCGATTCTTCGATCGCGCGGTCCATCGTGTCGAGCTCGTGCATGTTGGCCTCGACCCGCAGGGCGAGAATGTAGGCATAGGTAGCGTGTGCCAGCCCCGAATTCATATCCAGCTCAATTGCCTTTTTTGCATCCACCTCAGCCGCCAGATATTCGCGTTGAAAGCCCTTCGCCCAGGACAAAAGCGCAAAGGCGTCAGAAGAAGTGTTATCCAGCAGGATCGCGTTTTGGGCGTTCACCTGCGCCTGGGTCAGCTGATTGGTATAGATCTGCAAACGGGCGATCTTGAGATAGTTTTGGATATTGGTCGGGTCGGCATTGATCGCGCCCTGATAGACCTCGACCGCCTGAATGTACTTGCCCTCCAGCGCCAGTTGATCCGCTTCTTCGATATAGGAGAGCGGGTCGCGCGTCGGCGTTGGGGTGGGGACGAAAGGCGGATTCATCACCGGCACAACCACCAGGTTGAAATAAAGCAAAACCCCGATCCCGACGACGAGCAGCAGTATCAACCACCCATTCGGCCTATGCCGCTTCTTATTTAAAGAGAGCTTACTTCCTTTAAGATACATGTTTTCATATTATCACTATTTTGTTAGCGCACGTCAAATCCGTTATCACGTGGATAAAAAGCGCCTTGACAATGATTGATTGTAAATCACACTGAGGTTTTATGGTTTTATGCCTGTTTTTGCGTACCCACCATCATAAAACTGTATTCCAGAAATTATTCCCTGAAGGCATCTACTCACTTTGGCAATTGGAGTCCCATTAGGGCTCGATCCGGCAAACACTTGTCCAGGAATTACCTGACCAACAAGTTATATCTGAATTAGGCCCAAGTAAGGATTATAATTCTAATATCAGATAGAGTCTTTCCCCTCTGACTGAGCAATTATTCAAGGGAGTTGAAACCTTAGACCTTGACCGACAATGAAGTTCTCATCAAAAGCAAAAAACGTGTCCAACAGCACGGTGAGGTTTTTACGCCCAAAGCAATTGTCGATGCGATGGTCACACTTCCCGGTCTTCATGATGCCATCATCCAGGCAAGCACAACCGTGCTGGAACCTTCAGTCGGAGAAGGCGCATTTCTGATCAACATCCTGGATCGCCGATTGATCCTGATTGCCGAACGTTTTCCAGACGATCTCATTCGCTTTGAAAACTATGCTCTTCTGGCGCTTTCCACGCTTTATGGTATTGAACTTCTGGAAGACAACGTCAAAAAATGCACAATGAATCTCTTCCACACTTTTCATGATTTCTACAAACAATATGCTGCTGACCTCAATCAAACAACCAGGAAGAAAGTTGAAGACAGCGCCAAGACGATCATTTCAGCTAATATTGTTCAGGGCGATTTCCTCAAACGCACAAACACTGAAGATAAACCCATTATTTTCAGCCATTGGAAAACCATCAGGCTTAGCAAAACCACTAAAAACATCAAAGTAATTCGGACAGAACTAAGCCTCCAGCAAATCTATGATGAATTCGAGCCTGAACCGGGCAGCCTTTTTAGCCCAACAGCCGAGATCAAACAACTTAGCCTTTTTGATGTTCAGGAAGAAGACCTTGCCCCACCGTCCTACCGATACACCCCTGTACCCATCACTGAGGTCTACAAACAGGAGATGGAGGAGACCAATTTATGAGTAAAACCCACATTATTCCTTATCGCCAGCTTGACCTGAAAATTTATGGCTACCATCTCCCTGATCTTCCTTCTCACAAAGGAAGTGTAAAGGTGGGGGAAACAACCCAGAAAAATGTGCAGGACCGCATCAAACAGCAGACAGGCACCGTTGGAATAAAACACGAGTTTCTTTTCCAACGCAATGCGATCCGTAATGATGGCAGTCTCTTTCATGATCGCGACCTCCACGCTTACTTCCGCCTGCGCGGCATTAAGCGAACCGTTCTTAATGACCAGGCTACCGAATGGTACTATTTTGGCGATGTCTTACGCGCCGAAACAATGACCGATGAGTATATTCATCTCAAATACGATGCGGTTCAGACCGATGCCAACCAAAGGGATTACATCCTTCGAGCCGAGCAGGCAGAAGCGGTTGATGTCACTTGCGAATATGCCAAAAACCCTGTTCATGGTCCGGAATTTCTTTGGAATGCCAAACCACGCTTTGGAAAAACCTTAAGCACTTACGATTTTGCCCGTAAGATCAAAGCCAAAAACATCCTCATTGTCACCAATCGCCCTGCCATCGCCAATTCCTGGTATGACGATTTTGTTACCTTTATCGCCTGGCAGGAACCCGGTATGAAGTTCGTTTCTGAATCCAGCGCTCTGGCTGATCGCAGCCCAATGAGTCGGGAAGATTTCCTCCAATACGTTCTGTCTGATCCTGATGAAAAAATTGACATCCGCTGTCTGGCATTCATTTCCTTACAGGATCTCAAAGGCGCGAGATTTGCCGGCGGGCAATACGAGAAACTCGAATGGGTTGCTGAGATGAACTGGGACCTGCTCGTGATCGACGAAGCCCACGAAGGCATCGACACGCTCAAGACTGACCGCGCCTTCGACAAAATTAATCGCAAATTTACACTGCATCTTTCCGGCACGCCTTTTAAAGCCATCGCAAGCCAAAAGTTTCACGCCGAGCAGATCTTCAATTGGTCTTACCTTGATGAACAGGAAGCAAAAGCTAACTGGGACGAAAGTGAATCAGATACCAATCCTTACGCCAGCTTGCCGACCTTGAACTTGTTCACCTATCAGATGAGCAAAATTGTCGAGCAGAAGCTTGCCAAAGGCATGAGCATCGAAAACGAAGAAAACATCGATTATGCCTTTGATCTGAATGAATTTTTTAGCACCCGGGATGACGGCAAGTTTGTCTACGAAGATGATGTCATCCGCTTCCTGGACAACCTCCATACAGGAAAATTCCCCTTTGCGGAAAACGAGTATCAACAGGAGCTCAATCACAGCTTCTGGCTCCTGCCACGCGTCGCTGCTGCCAAAGCTATGGAAAGGCTGCTCAATAATCACCCCTTCTTCAAGGATTACAAAGTGGTTTTGGCTGCTGGTGATGGCAGAAGCCTTTTGGACGATGAAGATATCAATCAGCTAGGGGAAAGCACCTCAGACGCCGCGCGCACCACGCGCAGTTACGACCGGGTTAAAGAAGCCATTGCAAACAATTCGCGCACCATCACCCTTTCAGTAGGTCAACTTACCACAGGGGTAACCATCCCGGAATGGACCGCCGTCCTGATGCTTTCCAACATCAAATCACCGGCTGTCTACTTCCAGGCGGCATTTCGAGCCCAAAACCCCTGGGAATTTGAAGACCCCGATACCAAAAAATGGTACCGGAAGGAAAACGCATACGTATTCGACTTTGCGCCAGACCGCACATTGGTCCTTTTTGACGAATTCGCCAACAACCTCAAGGACGAAGGTGTCAAAGGGACAGAAGCTGAGCGAAAAGAGAACATTCGCGAGTTGATCAATTTCTTTCCTGTCATTGCCGAAGATGACGAGGGCAGCCTGCGGGAGATCTCGCCCGAAGAAGTGCTCACCATCCCAGGTCATATCAAGGCGGTTGAAGTGGTCAAACGCGGGTTCATGTCCAACCTGCTCTTTGCCAACATCGGCGCCATATTCGCTGCACCGGCTGAGTTCAAAGCCATCCTCGACAAGATCGCCCCTGAATCAAACAAACGTCTCGCATCAAAACGGGAAGTCAAAGTCACCGATCCGATGCTCAACGACAGGGGAGAAGTGGAAGTTGATCCGACCATCGTGATCAATTCTGCCCATGGTTTGTTTGGTGATAAAATTTACAGAACCGACATTCCGGCGACAATTGAGAAATACGCAGACATACCAAACCGCGACAAAGCTGCCCGGAGTATCTCCAAAGAGATCGTTGGTCAGATCAAGGAAGGCTTTAGCGAGGCAGCCAAAGAATTTGGTCAAACAAAAAAGACCATCCTGCCCAATACCAAAGAAACTGAAAAGATCCTTACTCAAAAGATTGAAGAAAACCTCTATCAGCATGACCAAAGGCTTCAAAAAGCCAAACGTGAATACGAGGAAGCCAAGGATAAGCAAAGCAGCCAACAAACCCGGGAATTAGTTGAGGAAAACTACCGTGCAGAAGTCCAGGCTATCCATGAAACCCTGCACGAAGTAGTGAAAGCCAGCGTTGATGAGGTGACGCAAAACTTCGTTGAGAAACAGATCGTTAAACAGGAAGAAGAGAAAAAGAAAAGCACCGAAGACGATGTGCGCGACCACCTGCGCGGTTTTGCCCGCACCATTCCAGCTTTCCTGATGGCTTACGGCAGCGCTGAAACCACCCTGGCAAATTACGATGAAAGCATCGACCCGGAAACCTTCCTTGAACTTACCAGCATTACATTGGACGAGTTCCGCAAGCTGCGCGACGGTATCGAGATCATCGATGAGAACGGTCAGCCCAAAACCATCCCTGGTCTTTTCAACGAAAACGTTTTCAACGCTTCGATTAAAGAATTTTTTGACCTCAAAGCCAGACTTGCGGATTATCTGCACGGGAGCCACCAGGAAGATATCTTCGACTACATCCCTCCTCAGCGCACCAATCAGATCTTTACACCCCGTCGGGTGGTAAAAATGATGGTCGATCTGCTGGAAGAAAACGACCCGCAGATCTTCACCCGCAGGGAAACTACTTTTATTGATCTTTACGCCAAAAGCGGTCTGTATCTGACCGAGATCGCCAAACGTCTCTTTGCGGGTTTGGCAGACGCCATTCCAGATGAAGACGAGCGCATCCGCTGGATCCTTGAAAAACAGCTTTATGCCTGCGCTCCCAGCAACATCATCTACAACATGGTCAAAAATTACGTCTACGACGGCTTCCCGGAAGTCAGCGATGCCAACCTGCTTGAGCTTGACCTCACCGAAGCAGCCAAAGCCGGGCAGGTCAAAGAGGTATTGGCAGAAAGGTATGGAAAAGAAATGAAATTCGACGTCATCATTGGCAACCCACCGTATCAAGAAAAATCAGATGGTGGCACCCGAGATATCCCCGTTTACAATCATTTTGTCAATCAATCTAGATGTTTTTCCCCAAGGTATATATCGATGATTATGCCATCGAGATGGATGACTTCTGGTTTAGGCCTGAATGAATTTCGAGCATCTATGTTGGAAGATAAAAGGATAAAAGTGTTAGTAGATTATCCTGTCAGCGATGAAATTTTTCCAAACGTTGAGGTCAAGGGTGGGGTTTGTTATTTTCTTTGGGACAGAGATTTTCAAGGGCTTTGTAATTTCACAAGTATTCGCGGTGAAAAAGTCTCAGGGCCTGCTTTACGCAATCTTGGAGATTATGATATTTTAATACGGGATACCAAGGCTTTGCCAATATTAGAAAAAGTTTTAGAACATTCAGAGCCATCAATTATTGAAATTCTTTCAGTGGATAAAGAATTTGGTTGGACAACAAACTTTAATGATTTTTCCAAGAACAAGACAGAAGGCCATATTCCTCTTTACTATAACATCAAAGGGAAACGGTTAATAGGTTGGATAGACAGAGTTCGAGTTGAGAAAAGTGCAGAATTAATTGAAACTTGGAAGGTCATGGTGCCACAAGCTGGATCCGACGGTGGAAAAAGAATTCCCGATGTTGTACTAGGTTCTAGCTTTATTGCACCCGCGCCTTCAGTTTGTACACAGACTTATTTATTCTTCTATGTTGAATCAAAAGCAAAGGCAAAAAGTATTCAAAGTTATTTAAAGACTAAGTTCTTTCGCTTTCTGGTTTCTTTACGTAAAAAGACTCAACATGCTACACGTTCTACATACACTTGGGTGCCACAACAAGATTGGAGCGTGACCTGGAATGACAATCTGCTTTATAAGAAATACAAATTGACTGATGAAGAAATTGCGTACATTGAATCCATGATTCGCCCGATGGAATAGACCAATTATTAGTAAAGCTACTTTATTGTTTCTTAGAATTATTTAAAAAGTGGTTTGATTGATCTATTTAGTATTTCTTCTTCTAACATAAATCTATTGACCTTTTCAAAAGCAACTTTTCCATCTGAAAACGAGATATTGGACACCTTTATTGAAGAATTTCCCTTGTAAATCAAGCTCCTGATTGGTTCTGAGATTAAATTCTTTTTGTGTGATAAGCTTATATTAGGTGGATATACAGCATAGTTAATAGATCCTAAAACAAGATCTACACACTGCAACAAATTAGCATGTCCATAAGAATCAGTCCCGAATGAATAAATGTT
>JBMNVH010000034.1:0-16941 GCA_050946715.1 Anaerolineaceae bacterium
AGTAAAGAAGAATGTGCCGCCTTCAACATAATTGCGAATATAAGTTCTCATGAAGTGAGTTTATCATTTTTTTATGTAAGGTATGTTGAAATTCATAAATGTAGGCCGGATTGTGTCTTTCAATC
This sequence comes from Anaerolineaceae bacterium, assembly GCA_050946715.1. Classification (GTDB taxonomy): domain Bacteria; phylum Chloroflexota; class Anaerolineae; order Anaerolineales; family Anaerolineaceae; genus Mesolinea. Next base: position 126 of record JBMNVH010000034.1, read on the forward strand.
CGGCATGAGGAAGCCAATCCAAACATTTCTGTTGGATCCGAAATGTCTGACTCTATCTAATTTTGCCGGATCGAACTGCGCGATCCGGCCTACGAATCTAATTACGCCGGATTTCAAATGCAAAATCCGGCCTACGAATCTTGCCGGATCGAACTGCGCGATCCGGCCTACGAATACAATGACAATCATGGGACGTCTAAATTATATGAGAGCTGGATTAATTTATGCTCTTTTGGAAAACCAGCACGACCCAATCTTCATCCTGCAAGGTGTCGATGTGCTTTAGTCCGGCATTATTGGCAGCTTGGATGACGGATTCTGCCTGGGTTTCGAGAATGCCGCCCAGGATCAAAATACCGTCGGTTTCAACCGTATCCGCCAACCCGGCTTCCAGCATTTTAACGAGGATATGCGCCAGAATATTGGCCAAAACCACCGGCGCTTGTTTGAGCTCGTCGGTACGCGCCAGGACATCGCTGTGCGTGCCGACTTCAAAGAGGATCCGCCCAGACATGCCGTTCAGCTCCGCGTTGCGCTCGCAGGAGGGGATGGTAGTCGGGTCATAATCGACGCCGAGGACCTTGTTGGCGCCCAGACGAACCGCGGCGATGGCCAGAATCCCGCTGCCGCAGCCAATATCAAGGACGTTTTTCCCGGCGCAACCGTATTTTTCCAGCCCGATCAGACAAAGCTGGGTGGAGGGGTGGGTGCCGGTGCCAAAAGCCATATCAGGCGAAATGATGATGGGAAGGCGTTCTCCAGCCAGGTCAGGATCGACCCAGGAAGGCAGGACGATCAGGTTCTGACCCAGTTTAAGCGGTTCGTAACGCGCTTTCCAGGCTTCCATCCAATCCTGATCGGCAATGATCTGATACCTGACCGCGCCCAGGGGAGCGATCATGCTCAGATGCCAGACTGCCTGGTCGAGCTTTTGGCGGGTATTCTCGATCTGCTCGTCCATCGGGAAGTAAGCCACCACCTGTATGTCACCGGTCGGGACTTCTTCCTGCTCGGCGGGATCGAACTCGGTCACGCTGTGAATGAGCACGCCATCGGGCGCGTAGCGTGAAAAAACCTCGGCGACGGCTTCAGCCAGCTCGCCGGAACAGACCAAAGATGCTTCCAACCAACTGTCAGGATTAGCCACTGAAAGCGTCCTTTATCTTGTCAAAGAAGCTGCGTTCCTGGATCTTTATATCAGTGCCCATCGTTTTACCCAGCGCCTGAAGGAGTTCTTCCTGCTCTTTGCTTAGGCTGGTCGGGATCTGGACATTGACGGTAACAAGTTGGTTGCCGCGTTCGCTGCGATGCAGGATGGGCACGCCCTTGTCTTTCAGCCTAAAGACTCGACCTGGCTGCGTTCCTGGCGGGATGCGCAGCTTTACATCACCATCAACTGTAGGAATAGTGATCTCGTCTCCCAAAGCCGCCTGAGCCATGTTGATCTCCAGATCTAGCAGGATGTCTGAACCCTCACGTCGGAAAAACTGATGCGGCGCGACATCGACTTCCAGATAGAAATTCCCGTTGGGTCCACCATTAGCGCCAGGCTGACCCTCACCTACCAGGCGAATTTGATTGCCATCATCGACTCCGGCGGGAATAGCAACTTTCTTTTTGCTTGTTTTACGCTCCAAGCCGGAGCCGCGGCAGTTGCGACAGGGAGTTTCGATCATTTTGCCACTGCCGTTGCAGGTCGGGCAGGTGACAACCTGAACCATGGAACCGAAAAAGCTCTGTTGAACTCGACGGATCTCACCCTGACCTTGACAGCTCTGGCAGGTCACAGGCTGCGTGCCTGGTTCCGCGCCGCTTCCGTCACAGACTGAGCAGCGCTCATTGCGCGTGATCTCAATTTCTTTTTCAGCACCAAAAACGGCTTCTTCGAAACTTAGTCGGATTGATGAGCGAATATCAGCTCCCCGTCGGGGCGCGTTATGCCGTTGGCGGGCGCTGGTGGTCCTGCCGAAACCGCCCATACCGCCAAAACCGCCCATGCCGAAGAGGCTCTCGAAGAGATCGGAGAGGTCCATTTCGCCATAATTGGGCATTCCAGAGGTGTTGACACCGGAAAAACCGAAACGATCATAGGCAGCCCTTTTGTCCGCGTCACTTAAGACACCATAGGCTTCGTTGATCTCCTTGAATTTCTCCTCAGCGTCAGGGGCTTTGTTAACATCGGGGTGATATTGGCGGGCAAGGTTGCGAAAGGCGCTCTTGACTTCATCAGCGCTCGCGCTCCTTGAAATGCCTAATACTTCATAATAATCTCGTTTTTCTGCCATAAATCTTTCCGTCTTTCAAACAAACACCTGGTGCAATGCTTTTGCGCCAGGTGTTTAATTCTAACCGAATATTTTGGGATTAATCAGCATGCGTATACTCGCCATCAACGATATCAGGATCGTCCGATGGTGTTTCGGGTTCCTGCGCCTGGCTGGCGTCGTTTGGCTGGCTGGCTTCCTGCGCGTAGGCAGCCTGACCAACTTCCTGCAAGACCTTCATCAGGTTTTCGACCGCGTTGTTGATCGCGATAGTGTCGTCCTGATCGCGCACCGCGCGGACGCTGGCGATTGCGTCTTCCGTTTTTGTTTTCGCGTCGGCAGGGAGCTTCTCGCCCAGGTCCTTGATCGTCTTTTCAGCGGAGTAGACCGCGTTGTCGGCGGTATTGCGGGCTTCGATCAGCTCACGGCGTTTCTGGTCTTCTTCGGCGTGCATCTCGGCATCGCGGCGCATTTGTTCAACTTCTTCATCGGTCAGACCCGAGAAGGCGTTGATGGTGATGCTCTGCTGGCGATTGGTGGCCTTGTCTTTGGCGGTCACTTCAAGCGTGTTGTTGGCGTTCATGTCGAAGGTTACTTCGATCTGTGGCACGCCGCGAGGAGCAGGCGGGATGCCATCGAGGGTGAATTTGCCCAGGGATTTATTGTCTGCTGCCATGGTGCGTTCGCCCTGCAGGACGTGGATCTCGACCTGGGTCTGACTATCAGAGGCGGTTGAGAAGACCTGGCTCATGCGGGTGGGGATGGTGGTGTTGCGCTTGATCAGGGGTGTTGCCACACCGCCGAGCGTTTCGATCGAAAGGGTCAACGAGGTCACGTCCAGGAGCAGAACGTCGGTGACATCGCCAGCCAAAACGCCAGCCTGAATGGCGGCGCCAACGGCAACAACTTCGTCAGGGTTGACACCCTTGTGGGGTTCTTTGTTGAAGAGCTGGCGCACGGCTTCCTGTACGGCGGGCATGCGGGTCATACCGCCAACCAGGACGACTTCATCGATCTCGCTGGGTTTCAAACCAGCATCGCTAAGCGCCTGGTGGACGGGTTTGAGTGATCTTTGGATCAGATCAGCGGTCAATTGTTCGAGTTTTGAGCGGGTCAGGGTCGTGACCAGATGTTTGGGTCCGGAAGCATCTGCAGTGATGTATGGCAGGTTGATATCGGCTTGCATCGTGCTGGAAAGCTCGATTTTAGCCTTTTCCGCGGCTTCTTTAAGTCGTTGCAGTGCCTGGCGGTCATCGCGTAAATTGATGCCGTTTTCGCGCTTGAACTCGTCTGCCAGCCAGTCAATGATGCGCAGGTCAAAGTCATCGCCGCCCAGGAAAGTGTCGCCTGAAGTGGATTTGACCTGGAATACGCCGTCGCCAACTTCCAGAACCGAAATGTCAAAAGTTCCGCCGCCGAGGTCGTAAACAGCGATGGTTTCGTTCTTGCCGTCTTTGTCCAGACCGTAAGCTAATGAAGATGCGGTTGGTTCGTTGATGATGCGCAGCACTTCGAGCCCGGCGATCTTGCCGGCGTCGATGGTGGCGTTGCGTTGAGCATCGTCAAAGTAAGCCGGCACGGTGATGACAGCCTGGTTGACGGGTTCGCCAAGATAGGCTTCGGCGTCGCGCTTGATCTTGCCCAGGATCATCGCGGAAATTTCAGGCGAAGAATAATCTTTGCCGTCCATGACCACGCGCACATCGCCGTTAGGGGCGCTGCTGATCGAATAGGGCACCAGCGCTTTGGCACGCTGGACTTCGGGGTCGCTGGCTTTGCGTCCCATAAAACGTTTGATCGAGAAGATCGTGTTCTCAGGGTTGATGATGGCCTGATTGCGGGCAACGCGCCCCACGAGCCTCTCACCGTTTTTGTTGACTGCTACCACTGAGGGCACCAGCCGTTCGCCCTCTGCGGAGGGGATGATCACAGGTTCGCCACCCATCATCACAGCTGCGGCTGAGTTGGTTGTTCCAAGATCGATTCCAATAATTTTTGCCATATTTTCGCTCCTATTTTGCCACGCGAACAAGCGCGGGTCTGATAATTCTTTCTTTTAGTTGATATCCGGTCTGGACGACTTCAATGATCTGTCCATCGGTAAAGTTTTCGTCTTCTTCGTGAGTCACAGCTTCCTGGTTGTTGGGGTCGAAGAGATCTCCAGGTTTCAGGTCGATGACAGTCACGTTTTGCTTTTCAAGCGTTGAAAGCAGCTTTTTCAGGATCAATTCAACGCCAGCGATCCAATTGGCGCAATCGGGATCAGCAGGGGCGTGTTCCAGCGCTCTTTCGAGATCGTCCACCACTGGCAGAAAGATCTTGACGTGTTCACCCAAAAGCCGTTCAGCCATCTGGGCGTTTTCCTGGTCGATACGGCGTTTGTAATTGGCAAAACTGGCGCGTTCGCGCTGCAAGCTGTCAAGGTATTCATCAGCCTTGGCCTGGAGTTCGCTCAGCTGGGTCTCCAATTCTGTGTTTTCATTTGTTTCTTCTACTTCGCTAGTTTTTTTATCATCATCTGTCATATCTTTTCCTCATCATTGTTTTGCAATGTGTTAATCGATCAAATTTTCTGTCACCAGGTCCGACATCAGCTCACCGACGTAGCGCACAACGCTGATCGTTTGCCCATAAGGCATGCGCATGGGTCCCAGGATGCCGAGGGTGCCGCTAAACTGGTCGGGGATGCCGTAGCGCGTCAGGATGACGGTGCAGTTCTGCAGCTCCTGCCAGGTGCCCTCGCCGCCAATTAAAACCCGCACGCCCCCGATGTCTTCGCTAAGCACCGTGCGCGAGATCAGATCGTCCAGCAAGGGGCGCTCTTCCAGCAAGCGTATAGGAGAGCTTTCTGCCTGAAGATCGATAAATTCGGGTTCGCTTAGGAGATTGCTCAAGCCGTCAAGGTAAAGCTCACCTGTGACGAGTTGGTTAGCAAGGCTAAGCTGATCGACGACAGCGTCCAGAACCAGTTTTAGGTTTGGATTATTGACCGTCGTCAGCGCCTTGATCTGTTCCAGACTGCGGTTTTCACAAATGTGATTGACCTGCTGCGCCAGCTGGGAAAGCTGTTCCTGGCTGTGAATACCGTCAAAGGTCAGAATTTGCTGCTGTATCTCACCGCCTACCAAAACAAGCACGAGCAAGACCTGGTTGCCACGGGTCGCGATCAACTCGAGGTGCTTGAAAGTGATGTTCTCAGAGTGGGGTGCGGTGACGATCGAGACCGCCTGGGATTGGTTGGCCAAAACTGAGGCCGCCAGGGGCAGCCAGTGATCCAAACCTTTGCGGGATTGGTAGAACTGGTGGGCGATCGTGTTGCGCGTAGCCGAAGGTAGGCTGGTATGCTGCACCAGATTGCCTACAAAAAAGCGGTAGCCCTCCTCGGTCGGGACGCGCCCGGCGGAGGTGTGCGGCTGGCGCAAAAAGCCCATTTCTTCCAGCATGTTCATTTCGTTGCGCACCGTGGCGGAACTGATCTTCAGATTGTACTGGTCGATCAGAGATTTGGAGCCAACAGGCTGAGCCGTGCGCGTGTGTTCGTGCACGATCAGGGAAAGGATAATTTTCTGTCTGTCACTCAGTTGGCTCATCTTTTTCTCAATATTAGCACTCTCATCGTGAGAGTGCTAATTCATCGTAATTAATGTTATCATCAGCGATTTTACTCGTCAAGAAAAGGATAAACGCTAAAGGTTAATATTGTATAAGAAGAAGGGTTTAGATTGAATCTTATGCTACTATGTTGTCGAACAATACTAATTCCATGCGCGAGATTATACCGCCTGGCATGAATTGTGTACTGTTAAATACCAGATACCAGCAAGAAAAAAAGGTTGATAGCATGAATTACGATTTGACAATTTATAAGCCAGAAGACAGCCCAAAAGCGATGTTTTTTGCTTCGCCTGCTCAAAAAGGCAGCGCGCGGGGACGGACGGATGATATCTTTTTTGTCCAGATCAGCCCGACCAGCAGAAAAGGACTCGACACACAAAGCCTCAAACAGACGATTGAAAATCAGGCAAAGCTGTTTTACAGAACCAGTGGCTCGGTCACCAAAGCGATCCGTGTTTTTGTGGATGGGCTCAACCGCGCAATTCTACAGAGCAACAGTCGTTTTGACGAGCCGGAAACCTGGCAGATGGCATCTTTGTGCCTGGGTGTGATCCATGCTGATACCTTGTTCATTGCCCAGGTGGGGCATGGCTCCACGCATGTCCTGCGACCTAATGGGGACGAACAATTTTTTGACCCCGAACTGGACCGCCGTGGGCTAGGCGTCTCAACGGTAGTGAATTTACGTTATTATCAGACCTCCTTGCAAGGCAACGAATCCTTGCTTTTCCTGCCCGATCCTTTGTCCGGCTCTGATGGCGAAAGCCAATACGAAGCAGCCAGTGAGCCAGGCGCGGCGCAAGCTTTTGTTCAGATCAGACCTGGCAAGGGGATGATCGAATACAAAAGCGTGGAAGACTATCAGGAAGAACCTCAAAGCGAAAGCGAAATGAGTGTCGAGGAAGCAGCCGTTGTTGATTTGCCAACTGAAGATCCAGGAGAGTATGAGATCGAGTACCGCGAAGAGCTTGCGGAGGATGAGACGATCCCCTATGTGCCCTCGCTGGCTGAAGACCTCTTCTCGCAGGCGGTCTTGCTCCCTGATGAACCGGAGCTGATCGAAGACAGTTGCGAGATGCCCACCGAAGAGATCGTTCTTGAAGACACAACGCCTCAAGAACCAGTTCGGGATTTTATTTTGATCGAAAATGAACCTGAAGAAACTGAAACATTGCAGTCGATAGTCGAGGAGCCTAAACGAGAACCCCGACGGGAAGCGCCTGATCTCTCCCAAATTAAGGAGAAAGCCTTGCAAGGGCTGGCAAGCGGAGCGGGTTGGCTGCGACGGGCGGAAGAAAAAGCCGAGTCGGTTGTCAGCGCGGGTAAAAAGGTCGATGAATTCTCGAATGGGATGACGACAGAGTTGTCCCCCTGGGCAAAGATCCTGATCGCTGTCGTTGTCCCCTTGATCCTGGTTTTTGTGACATCATTGATCTACTTCAATCGCGGTGAAGATCATCAATATCAATATTTTCTGGCTCAGGCGCAGGCTTCGGTCGCCAATTCGCCGCTGATGCAAACCGAGGAGCTGCAGCGCGAAAGCTGGGAGCAGGCGTTGAACTGGATCAACCAGGCGGGGGCTTACAAGGATTCTGCCGAAGTGAAAGCTTTGCGCGCGCAAGCTCAGATCGCGCTGGATAAACTTGATGGCGCCCAACGTTTGCAGTTTGTGCCTGCTTATGCCGCGTCGCTTTTCCCTGATCTGCAGATCGGCGCGCTTGTCTCGCTGAACAATGACCTCTATCTGCTTGATAAGACCAGCGGGTCGGTCAAGTATATGCGTTTGCACTCGAGCGGCTATGAAATGGTGCAGAATTTTACCTGTGGACCTGGAAAATATGAAGGCGTTGAGGTGGGCAAGTTGGTCGATATGATCAGTGTGCCGCTCAACAACCCTGCCAAGTCGCCAATTCTAGCAATTGACAAGGCTGGCAATCTCTTATATTGCGGACCTACTGGCACCGCCACAGCGATCAGCCTGCAAATGCCTGATCGGGGTTGGTCGAATTTGAGCAAGATCATCTTTGACAGCAATCGCCTTTATGTCCTCGACCCAGGAAACAGCGCTTTGTGGATTTACCGCTGCATGGCAGCGAATTTTTCGGACCCAGCCCGCCCATATTTTGATGATGACAGCATGCAGCTTTTACATGTGATCGATTTTGAGGTGGAGGGCGAAGAGTTGTTCCTGCTCTATGAGGATGGGCACAGCGCGCATTGCTTGTCTTCTTCCATTACGGGTTTGACCACCTGCGAGAACCCTTATCCTTATTTGAATACTGAGGGAGTGGATTCGGATCTGGATGTGGAGCATTTAAGCTTCAACAGGCTGTCCTATTCACCGCCGCCCGATCCCTCGATCTACTTCCTGGAGCCGCAAAAAGCCCAGTTGTATCAATTCAGCTTGCGCCTGAACCTGAATAAGGTGCTGCGGTTTGGAAGCGCTGACGGCTCTCTGCCTGGTGGTGAAGCTACCGCTTTCTTCGTCAGCCCCGACCGTCGCGTTTTCCTGGCTTTTGGCAATCAGCTTTACCACGCGCTATTACCGTAAATAAGTCGTTTGCGAGAGTCGAAGATGTAGGCCGGATTCTGTTTTTGAATCCGGCATGAAAAAGATAATTAAGAAACGTAGTCTCTCCTGACTACGTTTGAATCGTGAAATTAACTTTACTAAGCCATTTTGCCGTAAAAAGTTCACGTTTGCGCGTCGAAATCGTTGACTGGATTCTTGCCTTGCCCTGTGGGGTTGGATATGGCTACGAATAATAGATGTCGGGATTGAGTAGTGTTTTTCCGCTCGATCCGACTAACCTATCGAGTTTACTGACATTATGAACGTCGGATCGAAATGGAACGCGTCTCGCCCTCCATTTTGATCTCGACTCCTGTTTGCCATAAAAAATTGACCTAAATTATTAGCAATGGTATTATTCTAGTAACAAGTTAGTAATAAAGAAGTAAGCTCTCTGACAAATTATTTGTGCCAAGATTCTATTGCTTCCACATCGTTCATAGAACAGAGGGTCTGAAAGGAGATCCCCACCGTCAACACAAAAGAACCTCTGTTTTATCGATTTATCCAAAAATATTGGCGAAGTCAAAGGAGGATAAGCCGCAATGAAGAAAGCTAAGCATTGGATTGTTGTTGTAGTATTTTTGCTCTTGCAGGTACTGGCGGGAGCAGCCCTGGTCACACAATCAGCCCAGGGAATCACCCCCGAAATAGAACAAGTAACTGAAACTGGTATCGCGTCAGGAACTGCTGTGATTGGTGAGGCTTCTGGCGGTATTAAGCCTGAAGATATTGGTGAATCCTGGGAAGTCATGGCGCCGCTACCCGAAGGGCGTGTGTTTAATGCCGTCATTGCCCATGGGATGTATGTTTATGTGATCGGCGGCACCAGTGATGGAGGCGGTTTTACACCCACCGCAACGAACTTCCGTTACAACACCTCTGATAACACCTGGAAAACCATGACTGCAATGCCCGCAGCACTTGACTCCATTGATGGCGCTGTCATTGGCAGCAAGATCTACATCCCTGGCGGAGAAAGCGATAGTAATACTTATGTTTATAATATTGCAAGTGATTCCTGGACAAATATTCCAGCCAATGGTGGTTATGCGGGGAGATCGCAGTATCAGGTGGTCACAATCGGTACAGACCTGTATGTGTTGGGAGGACTTGTTGGTTCTTCAAGCACAAGCGAAGTCTGGAAATTGGACACGATTACACAAACATGGTCGGCGGGCGTTCCCATGCAAAAATCCCGCACGAGCTTCGCGGCTGCAGCCATAAATGGCGCGATCTATGTGGCTGGAGGTGTTGCGTACCCTGGTTTTACCCCCGATATGACTGCAGAAAAATTTGATGGAACTGCCTGGAGTTATATCGCGGGATTGCCTGACGGTGGCGGCGCGTACACCCGTTGGTCATACATGGCAGATGGTAACACTGCAGACAGGATGTGGCTGGCAGGAGGAAGACGGGATGCCGCTTGGGATGTCTTAAACCATGCCGCTTACTATGATCCTGCTTTAGATACCTGGACAGATTCACCGACCATTCCTGTTTTAAACCAGGCACGTGTTTATGTGGAAGGTGTTGTGGCAGACAATGGATACTTCTATGTTATTGGTGGGCGTGCAAGTGATGCCTCGGTCGCGTATGATACCAATGAGCGTTTAAAGGTTTTTACCCCCGGTGAAGCCTGGGAAGTTATGGCGCCGCTACCCGAAGTGCGTGTGTTTAATGCCGTCATTGCCCATGGAGCGTATGTTTATGTGATCGGCGGCACCAGTGATGGAGGCGGTAATGTGCCTACCTCAACGAACTTCCGTTACAACACCTCTGATAACACCTGGAAAACCATGACTGCAATGCCTGCAGCACTCGATTCCATTGATGGCGCTGTCATTGGCGGCAAGATCTACATCCCTGGTGACGGAAGCGATAGTAATACGTATGTTTATGATATTGCTGCTGATAACTGGACAACTATTCCAGCCAATGGTGGTTATTCGGGGAGATGGCAGTATCAGGTGGTCGCAATCGGTACAGACCTGTATGTGTTGGGAGGACTTGTTGGTTCTTCAAGCACAAGCGAAGTCTGGAGATTGGATACGATTACACAAACCTGGTCGGCGGGCGTTTCCATGCAAAAATCCCGCACGAGCTTCGCGGCTGCAGCCATAAATGGCGCGATTTATGTGGCTGGAGGTGTTGCGTTCCCTAGTTTTACCCCCGATATGACTGCAGAAAAGTTTGATGGAACTGCCTGGAGTTATATCGCAGGAGTGCCTGATGGTGGTGGCGCGTACACCCGTTGGTCATACATGGCAGATGGTAACACTGAGGACAGGATGTGGCTGGCAGGAGGAAGACGTGATGCCGCTTGGGCTGTCTTAAACCATGCCGCTTACTATAATCCTGCTTCAGATACCTGGACAGATTCACCGACCATCCCTGTTTTAAACCAGGGACGCGTCTACACAGAAGGTGTTGTAGCAGACGATGGATACTTCTATGTCATAGGTGGACGTGCACCTGATGGCTCGGTCGCGTATGATACCAATGAGCGCTTAAAGGTTTTTACCCCCGGTGAAGTCACCTTTGTTAATCTCTATCTACCGCTTATTGTGAAGTAAAGTTATTTGTTAAGTCTGGAAAAACTGCCTGACAATTCAGGCAGTTTTTTTATCAGAAGGTTTTGAGTATTGGCTGTCTTAGATATTTTCCTCTCATGCTTGAAAGTGATCAACACTGATAGCTTGTCAGGAAATAGAGTTTCCCCTATCAAAGTTGTTGATAGAGAAAGTCAACCAAGTGATCCTGGATAAGAGTCAGCGTTTTGCAGGCTACAAACTTTTGCCGGGTTCCAGGAGAATCTAGCCTACATTTCTTTCTTCCAGCCTTTTCTACGGTAAAATACTGGCATGAAATTAAGTCAAATGCTCGATCCGCGAGGAACAAAGATTGCTTATTTGGTTCTGGCGATGCTTGCCAATATTGCCTGGGCGATCGCATTTTTTAGCCTGGTAGACAGCCTCATGCTGAGATACGGCGAGCTGATGCAAGGGGTTGACACGACCCTGATGCTGGGTATTTTCCTTGGTTCGCTGACAATTGGCTTTGTGGTCACGCAGATCGCCAAAGACCGGCGCGGGCCTACCTACGGCATTTATGGCGGCATCGCCGGCATGGTCGTGATCGTTCTGATGACCTGGAAATCAGGTCTGCTTTCCGCTCTGGTCGCTTTTATGGCGATCTTTGGCGGCATCAACGGCGGCACGCTTGGCGAAATGTATGAGAAGATCCGCCGCAATCCTCCCCGCCGCTAAGCATTAGGATTCGCTGGTCGGCAGCCAGGGCATGGCGGGACCTTCAATCCCCAAGTGCTCCGCAAGGGCAGCCCGCATGGCGGTACGATCGTCCCAATGATATTCTGTCGTGACAAAGCACATCGACTGCTCGTGCCCTTTGCCGCAGGACATGACCAGATCACCTGGCTCTGCCAGCGCGATGGCTTTTCGAATTGCATCTCCCCGATCCGCGACGCGGTAAAAATTGTCCCCTTCAACACCGCCAACCGAGATGGCAGCATCCGCCATATCCTGCAATATCGCTTCCAATGACTCTGTGCGCGGGTCTTCAGCCGTCAGGATAGAGATGTCCGCGCCCTGGATTGAAGCAATCGGCATCATTTTGCGCTTTTCACGATCGCGCAAGCCCGCGGAACCGTAAACGGCGATCACCTTGCCTTTGGTCAGGCTGCGGGCTGTTTCCAGAGCGACTGCCAGGGCGTTGGGCGTGTGCGCGAAATCGACAATGGCGATAAAATCCTGCCCCAGATCGATGCGTTCCATGCGCCCAGGCACGGTTGCCTGGTCCGCCAGCGCTTCGACCGACTGTTTCGCGTCCAATCCCAATCCCAAAACGCAGCAAGCCAGCGCCGCCAGCGCGTTGGAAACGTTGTAGATGCCCACCATCGGGCTTTTTACCTTGTAAACGCTTTCGCCGATGTGACAGTCAAAGCTCAACTCGGAGGGAGTGTTCTCGATATTGTCTGCCCAAAGATCAGCCTGGTTGACGCGGCTGTAACTGATCTGATTGAGGGGAGAAACGCGCTTTAGATAGCCGTAAGATCTGTCATCTTTGTTCAGGACGGCGATCCTGGGGTTGCCGATCTTCTTGCGCGATGTCTGCCAAAGCGATTCAAAAAGCAGCCCCTTGGCTTCGAGGTAATTTTGCCAGCTGCCGTGATAATCAAGGTGCTCATGCGTGATGTTGGTCACGACGGCAATATCAAATTCGCTGGCGATCGCTCTTCCTTGCGCCAGACCGTGCGAGGTGCTCTCGAGCACGCAATGGGTCATTCCCGAACGCACCATTTCCGCCAGATAGGCCTGAATGTCGGGAGAGTCGGGCGTGGTGACATGGAAACCTGTGTCGAGCGTTCGGTCGCCAATAACGGCATTGACGGTCGAGATCATGCCAGCTTTGATGCCCAATTTAGTGAGAATGTGGTGGATCATACTGGAGGTGCTGGTTTTGCCGTCGGTGCCTGTTACGCCGATCATGCGCAATTTGCGGGCGGGAAATCCGTGGGTGGCAGCCGCCAACCAGGCCAAAGCCTTGCGGGGATCATCATCAATTTCGAGATAAGGCAAGTCCATATCCGCGGGAGCGGGTCGGTTTGAGACGATCAGGCTGGCGCCTTGCTCTCTCGCGGCTTCGATGTAGTTAAATCCGTCAAAGTTTTCGCCTTTGATGGCAAAAAAGGCATCGCCTTTGCGCACCTGGCGCGAATCACTGCAGACAGCCCTGATCTTTACGTCAGGAATGGCGCCTTTGACAATGATCGGGGTTTTCTTGAGCAAGTTGACTAATTTTTTTGAGCGTGGTTGTTTAAGCATATTATCCCTTGGGTGCGTAATAATGTTTTTGTGAGAAGAAACAAGCAATCAACATGAAACCTGAGAGTCCTAATAATACCAGACCGATTTTTAAGGATGTATCGGGACTGAAACCTTTACTATTCTGGATTGGAACTTCAAGATCAATGGTGATCTGTGGGCTGATGGCATAGGTTCCGTTCAAATTGCTGTCACCCATCGCCATTTGTATGCTGGCATCAAGCTGCTGACTCATAAAAGGTTCGATCTCCCAAACGAAGGAGTTTTTTCCTCTTTGGATTGACTTAAGTAAGCGCTGTTGAGGCATGATGACGCTTTGTTCTGCGCTCAGTTGGGCGTCAAAGGTGTAGCCCATGTCAAGATAAGCTTCGAGAGTGGCGTCAGCCTGATAGGTGACGGTAATGAGGTTTTTCTCGCCCTGGCGCATCTCGGCAGGGTAGCTGACTGTGACCTTGAGGATGCCGCCGCTGCCATGAGCCCAATCGGCGAGCGTCTGATCTTGTTGTATGGTCTTGACAGGCTGAACCTTGCGCCAAATCAAAAATCCGCTCGCAATGGCGAAGAGTACAGCGAGTATGAGTAGGAGGGTCGTTTGTCTTTTTTGTTTCATTGTTTGATCACAAGAGAAAAATTCTTATCATTTTTCTCTGTCGATATTATTTTACCTAACAAGGCTTGATTATAGCGTTAAACGCTAAAGATTAAAAATGAGCACAAGAATTTTGGAAAAAGAGTTTTCGTTAATTAAAGGAATAGGGCACCCCGTTCGGGGTGCCCTATTACTAAGTTTTGGTTTTCCCACTTATTTGAAGATAAGCGGGAAGTAGAAGTAGGAGACAGGGAGAGGATGGACTGTGATCGTAACGGTCACAATGTTACTATCCAACTCACCGTCATTTGCCTTGTAGGTGAAGGTGTCAGTTCCACTGAACCAGGCTCGCGGTACGTATGTGAAGCTGCCATCCTGGTTGAAGGTCAGGGTGCCGTTGGAGGTTGTGCTGACCAAAAGTGCGATCAGCGGATCACCATCGACGTCCGAGTCATTCTCCAGAACACCAGGTGCCTGGACTTCTAACACGCCTTCGTATTCAACTTCGTATGCATCTGCCACTGCCACAGGAGCCGTGTTGACAAAGCCCTGGAGTACGGTTACCGTGATCTCCTGGCAATCAGCCAGATCACCGTCGGTCACGCAAACTTCAAAGCTGTGTTCGCCGATCTGGCTTGCGACAGGTGTCCAGTTAAAGACCCCGGTTGAAGCATCGATGCTCGCGCCAGCAGGTGCACCGCTCAGATAGAAGAGCAGGGTTTGTGCGGGCAAGTCAGGATCGGTTGCCGTAGCTGTAAAGGTCAGTTCATCGCCAACTTCCACTTCCTGATCCTCAATCGGATCCAGTTCGGGGGCAAGGTTGACTTCCTGGACTGTCAGCGTCACCGATTGCTCATCACAGAGCACGGGTTCGCCATCATCACAGACTTTCACTGTAAAGGTGTATTCAGCAGGACCCTGTGCCTCGGTCGGCGTCCAGGTAAAGACTCCGGTTGCAGCGTCGATTGCAGCTCCCTCGGGTGCGTCAATCAGGCTAAAGGTCAGATCAGTACTGTCAACATCCGTCGCGGTTGCGGTGAAGGTATATTCGACCATTTCAGGAATCGTCGCGTCAGCGATCTCATCCAGAACAGGCGCGTCATTGACAGGGGTCACGGTGATGGTCACTGTCGCCCAGTCGGTCCATCCGCTGGTAATGTGAGGATGGGTCAGCAAGGTGTAGGTAAAGCTATCAGTGCCAAAGAAGTCCTGATCAGGCTGATAGGTGAAGGAACCATCAGACAGCAGTATCAGCGTGCCGTGGCTTACGTTTGTGCGTAAGGTTACGGTCATATCATCGCCATCAACGTCATAGTCGTTATCGAGAACGCCAGGAGCATCGACAGTCAACAAGGTGTCTTCTACTGTGGTGTAGGCGTCATCAACAGCGACAGGGGCGTCATTGACGGGTGTAACAGTTATGGTCACGGTTGCGAGATTGCTTTCCAGTTCGCCATCGTTGACCTTGTAGGTGAAGCTGTCTGTGCCGTTATAGT
Organism: Anaerolineaceae bacterium; assembly: GCA_050946715.1. Lineage (GTDB taxonomy): Bacteria > Chloroflexota > Anaerolineae > Anaerolineales > Anaerolineaceae > Mesolinea. The sequence goes on from JBMNVH010000034.1 coordinate 15,506, forward strand.
CCTCGTCGGGGGTGTAAGTAGCAACATTGCCCACGAGTGTGACGGTGCCATTTAAGGGCACATCGACAATTTCGTAGGTCAGTGTGTCGCCGTCAACATCGGTGCCGATCAGGGTGATATCAATAGGCGTATCTTCTGGTGTTGTAACCTGAAGGTCTTGCGCGACAGGGTCGTCGTTGACCGGAGTCACAGTGATGCTGACAGTCGCAATGTTCGAGTCGATGGTGCCGTCGTTCGCCTTGAAGGTGAAGCTGTCGGATCCGTTGTAATCCTGATCAGGCGTATATGTTGCCACATTGCCTGCCAGGGTCAGGGTGCCGTGTTGGGGTTGTCCAACGATCCAGTAAGTCAGTGTGTCGTTATCAGCGTCGGTAGCTGTCAAAGTGATTGCAGTGGCAGTGTCCTCAGGAGTGGTAACGGACTGATCTTGCGCGACCGGTGGGGTGTTGACGAAAGCTTCCACCAGGATGCTGACGGTGGCGACATTGCTGTCGTTTTCTCCATCGTTGGCCTTGTAGGTGAATGTGTCAATACCGCTGAAGGTCGCGTCTGGAACGTAGGTGAAGGAACCATCGGCGTTGAAGGTCAAAGTACCGTGGAGAGGATCGCTAACCTTGATCGCGGTCAGTGGATCGTTATCAGCATCGGTGTCATTGCCCAGAACGCCAGGCACCGTTACGGTCAAAGTGGTACCAAATGCGATAGTGTAGGTGTCGTTTACCGCAATCGGAGGATTATTGGTAGAGGCAGCCACTACAATGCTAACGGTGGCGATATTGCTGTCGAGTTCTCCATCGTTCGCGGTGTAGGTGAAGCTGTCAGTACCGCTGAATCCAGCTGCGGGAGTGTAAGTGAAGGAACCGTCTGTGTTCAGGGTCACGGTGCCATTGGCAGGACCTGCGACCAAAGTAGCTGTCAGGGCGCTGTTTTCGACATCAGTGTCGTTCGCGAGAACGCCAGGAGCAGCAATGTTCAGCGCGGTTTCGTAAGCGGTGCTGTATTCATCGTCCACTGCCACAGGCGCGTCATTGACAGGCTTAACTGTGATGGTGACTGTTGCTTCATCGGTCCAACCCTCTGCATTGATATTCGGGTAGCTGATGAGGTTGTAGACGAAGGAATCAGTGCCGTACCAGTTCTCGTCTGGTGTGTAGACGAAGGATCCGTCACCGTTCAAGATCAGGGTGCCGTGACTGACATCGGTCTTGAGGGTTACGGTCAGGTTATCGCCATCCACATCATAGTCATTGGCTAAAACTCCAGGTGCGGTCACAGTCAAAACGGTGTCTTCATCGGTAGTATAGAAATCGTCGTTAGCAACCGGAGCGTCATTGACGGGTTTGACGGTTATGGTCACGGTAGCAGCGGCGCTTTCCAGTTCGCCATCGCTGGCGGTGTAGGTAAAGGTATCGGTGCCGTGCCAGTCCTCATCAGGC
>JBMNVH010000035.1:0-16818 GCA_050946715.1 Anaerolineaceae bacterium
TTGAAATTGGTAATTACCGCAACTCAATTTGGTTATCGGAGAGATGACGGTGTATTGGTTATTCCTATTGGCTGCTTAAAAGATTAATGCCGGAATTTAAACTCTTTTAGATTCTGTTAATTATGCTGATATATATGCAATGTTAATTAGTGTTGCTTGTATCAGAAGCAGTTGGTTTGTATCATAATACTGTGCGAATCAAACAGAAAAGGTACAGAATTATGATTGATGAGAATATAAAATATTTTCAAAAATCTAAAGGAATCACTCAAGAAGAATTGGCAGTAAAATTAAAGGGAAAAGCTGGTTAGGCAAGCAAACAAGTAGTATCTTTATAAATTTCGGCTTAACGCTCCTGAAACCGGATATAGCCTTGATGTCAAACAAATGCTATACTCGCAAAGCTTGATTTTACGGAGTTTTACAAATTTGAAAATGCACAAAAAAGGCGGTTTTTCCATGATTTCTGGCATGGCACCGCTGAACAATCGTTTATAATTCCTCTATCGATATTGATTTCAGGAGAGAATTATGGAACTTGACCCTTCTGCTTTTTATTTTGGCAACGCCTATGACCTCAAGAGCCAGGCGATCGTCCCAGACAAGCTGGCTTTTTATGACCCGCAGGACCTGACCACCCACGCCGTCATCACTGGTATGACTGGTTCGGGTAAGACTGGTATGGGCATCATCCTGCTCGAAGAGGCCGCCCTCAAAGGCATCCCCGCCATTCTGATCGACCCCAAAGGCGACCTCACCAATCACTTGCTGCACTTCCCCGATTTTCAACCCTCCGACTTTGCCCCCTGGGTGGACGCTGACGCCGCCAAACGGGAAGGTCTGACCGTTGAACAAGCCGCTGAAGGCGCCGCCGCTTCCTGGAAGAAAGGCACCGAGCGTTCCGGCATCGACCGTGAGCGCATGGTCAAACTATCCAACAACGTCGATTATGTCATTTACAGCCCAGGCTCCGATTCTGCCATTCCAGTCAGCATCCTCAGCTCGCTCAAAGCCCCCAAGGTTGACTGGAACGAAAATAAGGAAATGCTGCGTGAAGCCATCAGCAGCACGGTGACAGCTTTACTGGAGCTGGTCGGGTTCAAGAACATCGATCCCGTCCGTTCCCGCGAGCACATCCTGCTTTCGAATATCTTTGAAACCGCCTGGAGCACTGGCAAAGACCTTGACCTGGAATCTCTGATCCTGCAGGTTCAAAACCCACCTTTTGAAAAACTGGGTGTCTTCGCGATCTCAAAGTTCTATCCCGAAAAAGACCGTTTCGACCTGGCGATGCTGCTCAACAATTTCATCGCCGCCCCCTCTTTCGGCTCCTGGCTGGAGGGACAGCCGCTCGACATTCAAAGCATCCTCTACTCCCCGGACGGAAAACCCAAACACAGCGTTTTCTATCTGGCGCATCTGGCTGACGCCGAGCGAATGTTCTTCATCACCCTGCTCTATTCCGCCATCGAAACCTGGATGCGAACCCAGGCGGGCACGAGCGATCTGCGCGCGCTGGTCTATTTTGACGAGATCGTGGGCTACCTGCCGCCTGTCGCCAACCCGCCCAGCAAGCCCATCATTTTGCGCATGCTCAAACAAGCGCGCGCCTTTGGCGTTGGTCTGGTGCTTTCGACCCAAAACCCGATCGACCTCGATTACAGAGCCCTTTCAAACACTGGCACCTGGATCATCGGCAAACTCCAGACCGACCAAGACAAACAGCGTCTGCTGGACGGGCTTGCCAATGTGGCTGGAACCTTTGACCGCAACTACTTCGACAGCGCGATCTCGTCTCTGGGGAAACGCGTCTTCATTTTGCACAACGTCCATTCCAAAGCGCCCGAAATTTTCACCACCCGCTGGGCGATGAATTATCTGCCAGGTCCCATCACGCGCAACAAGCTGGCAGACCTGAACCGCCTGGTTGGCGCTGATGTGCGCATGCTTGCCGCCGCTTCAGCTGGCGACGGCGCATCCGTCACAGCAGCCGAAATTACTGGTCGCGCTGAGAACGACCTGCCTGGCAGGAGCACACAGCCAGTGCTTGGTTCCAAAGTGCCTGTCTACTTCCTGCCCGTAAAACTGAGCCTTTCGGAAGCCCATCGTCAGGCAGCCGACCGCGGCATCGCCCCAACCGAGCAGCCCCGTTACCACTACCGCCCGACCTTACTGGGTCAGGCACAGATCTGGTTCGCCAATCGCACCTACAACGTCAATACTCAGGAAAAAGTGGCGGTCGTCTTGTCTGAATTGAACCAACGCGGGCTGGTGCAGTGGCAGGATTACGCCACCGAGCCATTCGCCGCTCAGGATTTTGATTATCAGGCGCTCCCCAACGCGACCTTTGCCGACCTGGTCTACCCCTTCGACGACGAAAAGAACGTCACCAGCCTGGCTTCAGATTTCGCGGACTGGTTAACGCGCAGTTATCACCTTACGCTCTATCGCAACCCCGACCTCAAACTGGTTTCCGAGGTTGGTGAAAGCAAAGAGGACTTCCTTGATCGGATCCAGGGCGCTGGAAGTAGTGACCTGGAGGCAAAGATCGAGGCGATCAAAACCAAATATGCCAAACAGCGCAAGACGATCGAAGACCGCAAGCTCAGAAAAGAACTTGAGCTTGAAAAAGAGCAAACCATCCTCAATCAACGACGAATTGAAGAGGCTGGGGCGGGTCTTCAAACTGTTTTGGGCTTCCTGGGTGGAAGGAAAAAGAGCATCAGTAGCTCCCTGACCAAACGCCGCATGACCTCGACCGCGAAAGCCAATCTGAAGGAATCGGAAGTCATGATCGAGAAGTACAACAGCGAACTGGCTGAGCTGGATGCCAAAATGCAGGAGGAAATCGCCAATCTGCGCGCGAGTGTGAAAGATCAGGTCATGACCGCGGAAGAGATCATCATCAAACCACTGAAGAAAGATGTGGCTGTTGAGCTCTTCGGTCTGGCCTGGGCGCCTGTCTATGCTTTCAAAGACGGCGAACGCTGGCTGGAAATCGACGCTTTCTAAATCTCAAAGTCTAAATATCCCTTATTAAAGGAAAAGGCGACTCTTTTGTCGCCTTTTTTCTATAAGGACCAGTTGCCATGCTGCCCCATCATTTCATCATCACGGTTATTAAAAAAAAACGAGAGGGATGATTCGCCCTCCCTTACATTCAAACTAAAAAACACTTGCTTATCCAACCAAATACGCCATCGAGACCGTGCCTGGGCCGACGTGGCTGCCGATCACGGGGCTGACTTCTGAACGAATGATCTCAATGGGATGGAAGCGTTCGACCGCCAGCTCTTCCATCATTACCATCTCGTCATATGCCAGCGCGTGGAAGGGGCCCACACGGACAGGAGTTCTCCCCGCGATGTCCCTTTCGATCAGGTCAACGATGCGCGTAATAGCCTTTTTCTGGGAACGAACGCTCTCGACCAGCTCGATCTTGCCGTCGCGGATCATCAGGATCGGTTTCAGGTCCAATGCCGAGCCAAGCAAGCGCTTGGCGGTATTGATGCGTCCGCCGCGGTGCAGATATTGCAGGTCATTGACGGTGAAGTAAACGCCAATGCGCGGATAGAGATCAGCCGCCAGCTGAGCGCACTCCTGCAGGGTAGCGCCTTTTTCAGCCGCGCGGGCGATTTCCAAAACCATCAGCGTCAGCGCCATCGAAACCAGTTGCGAATCAATAATGACCAGGTTTTCAGGATTGCCCAATTCCTTGCGGGCCTGGTTGGCTGAAACTACTGTGGCGGAGAGTCCTGTTGTGATACCCACATAAATCACATCCTTACCCTCTTTCAGCAATTTGTCAAACACTTCCAGGAACTGACCCACAGTCACCTGGCTGGTGGTTGCCTTTTCTTTGGACTTTGCCAATTCCTGATAAAAATCATTGGCTTTGATGTCCACACCATCATACAAGGATTTTCCTTGCCAGTTTACTGTCAGGGGCAGAATTGTCAACCCGTATTGATCCACATATTCCTGGGGGATATAAGCAGATGAATCACTTACCACTGCTACTTTGTTCATAATTACCTCTATATTTGAAATTTCTATTAAAAGTATAGCATATCCGTAGTAGACCGATAAATAGAAGTATGCAATTTAACAAAAGCTTAATCAGCCAATGGCAACAAGCTCCTTTTGTTCTTCTGAGATAACATTCCTATTGATCAACACTTTCCCGTCAGCAATCTTCAGTTTCATATTCGAGACGTAAACAGGCGCCTCATCCCAGGTATGCAGCCACTGACCCACCGCCTGCCAGGGGGCGGAAAGTGGTTGACCAAAACGGTTGCAAAGGCTTCCGTCCCTTTCAAGATAGTAGATCGCCTCCTCCTGGCTTGCTTGCTGCCAGATCTGGATTCTGCGCGTGGGGCTGACCTCGGCGCACAAAGGTCGCAAACCAGCGTTGCCCTGCTCCAGCAGATCAAAAAAGGAACGCAGACAATCCTGATTCTCCCTCAAAAAAAGCGGTAGCGCCAGACCCTCGATCTGACTGGTATCAACCCCATTCAGGAACTGTCCCGCAAATTCCACCAGATCGCTGATTTGCCGCGCCAGAGTCTTTCGACCCACAACCCGAAAAATCAGATCCGCGTCCGGGCTTCGCCCAAGCCAGCTGCTTCCATTATATAGAAGCATTGATCCGTTCCCAAAACCAAGATTCTCATCCAGACCGATCCAGTAGCCATTCTGCGGGTCAATGCTGCCGCTGCGTTCCAGTACCAGCCAATATTTCCCGCCCGCAAGAAACGTGACCGAACCTTGCGGCACGAGTTCCAGCCACTGATAATTTTGATCATTGAGAGCTGCTCCCTGAACATTCTGACTAACGAGGTCGATTCCAGACGGTTTCCCGTTCATATCAGCCTGCAGACTAATTACCAATCGGTCGCTTGGCAAACCCTGCCTTCGCACCCTGACCGCAAAGGAAAAGCTATCAACCGACTCCGGTACCGTAAATGACTGCCCGATCCTTTGACTACCCGCTTCCATGCCCAGCGATTGAACACCCGACTGAGCAGGTCTGTGCTCAACAACCCCATTCCAACCTTCCCAAATTCGCCAGGCAAGGCTGTGCATCCATCCCTTACATCTTAAGATGAAGTGATCCCCGTCATCTTTCGTAATAGATTCCAAACGTGTTTTAAGAAAAACGTGCTCTTCCAGATATTTTTCAGCTATCTGATCAGCGACCTGCTCATGCAAAAACGAACGCCTGAGCAATTTCTGCCTGATGCCATAAAGCTCCTGACTGATGAGATTGTCTTTCCAGGCGCTCCGCCGCGATGCCCCCTGTGGAAAAAGCGCGCTGTCCTGGTAAAGAACAGCCGCGCGATTGAACACGCTCCCAAGGTCCAGGCTCCTAATACAGCCAGCCTGATGCTGCTCAACCTTCTCCAGAAAGCCCCACCAGGCAAGCCGACCCGCGGGATCATACACTCTCACGTCCTGACCCAGAAGATATTCCCAGTAAGGCAAATTCAAGCCGCTGTTCTCGCATCGGATCTGCGCCTGATCAGCGCCCAGGTGGTCGTTCCACTCCAGACTGATCGGAAGACAAGCCTCGGGCGCGTGTAAAAAGCTTCCATCCTCACGGTTCAAAAATTCAACCGCCCAGCTCATGGCAGGCTCCAATGCCGCCGAAACCAGGCGCGCACCTTCACGCTTCGCCCGATGGCTGCTTTCGCCTCAGTATCCGTCTGGAAGATCCAAAAATGCTGCTTATTCGACGGCACCAGGCGCAAAGCCCCTCCGAGTTGATGGTGAGTTTTCATTTCCAGACCATCGCGTAAAGACCAGCTGAGACCCGACCTTCCATCAACGATCATTTTCTCCCCATTTTGAAGCATACTAAGCGCATTAAAGCGAAAATACGGCTCATGCGGCAGCAATAAAAGATCGTCCACTTCCAGCAGGTGTTCCCCGCTGTTGCCGTGGCGTGCCTGCAGGATCAGCTGATGCGGATAAGCGTAAGCTTGCAAAGGCAGACCGCCCAAAGGCAGCTGGATCGGCTCAAAAGCAAAATAACCAACGTTCTTCTCAACCGCCATCATCGGAGATTGCCACATCACCGTTCCCGATTGGGCAATCTGAAGGCGCAAACTGAGCCGCTCGTCAGGGATCGGGCTAAAAAATCGCAAAACTGGCGTCAAAGCCCGGCTCTTCAACTGACTCACCTCGACCGCTCCAAGCGTCCAGCTCGCCAGCGTGTTCCAACCCGTCCCCGACCAGCGATATTGACAATACTTTCCGCCAGACGCCAGCCCAGAGAGCAAAACCGTCCCTCCCTGAGCGTTTTCCGCCTCAGAATTGAGTGTCGGACGGCTTTCCTCATCGCTGCAGGTCAAGCCGCCAAGCCAAAAATGGCTCAATCCACTGCCCGTGGCGTTGTTTTCGATCTCCAGGCGCAGGCTGGCTGGCTGCGTCAGACCCAACGCCGAAGTGTTGATCGAAAACCAGTTGTCATGCCCCAGATGGTTGTCGTCATGGTTGTAGACCGTCAAAGGGCTGGTGCCGCTCCCAGAGCTGTTGGCAAGCGGCAAAGCATCTTCTTCACCAAAGAAGAAGCCTTCCCGCCTGATACGCAAGTGCAGGCGCATCGAACCCGCCAACTGAGAGCTTAATTGTCCCTCTTCGATCTCCAGCCGGGCTTGCATGATCGCGCTGTAAAGATACGCGCCGCGATTCTGGCTCCAGACGCGCAAAACCAGCGGAGCCAACTGCGTATCGGTCGGAGTGTGCACCAGTTTTTCAAGCGTGCTGACAATATACCGCAGCTGCTGCCTTGAGCCGCGTAAATTCAAGGAGATCCTCTCTTCGACCATGCTCTTCAAGGCTGGGTTGAGCTCATAATCACAACTGACCAATCCCGAGGTCTGATTCGCGCCTCTCAGGACGAACCATCCGCTTTCATCAGGGGAACCCAGAAAACCCAGAGAAATATCATTCATGAACGCAGCCTTCCTCCAGCTTCCAGCTTCCCCAGGCGGAGTTTACGGCGGTTTGCAGATTCGCAAGCCTCAAACGATCCAACAAGGCGTCCCGCTCCCCGATCAGGTAGCGCAGCCAGGCTGCCATACCCTCACTGTCAAGCGGCAGATTGCTGTAACTGGCAAACTTATTCTGCAAGACCATTTGCAAAACCATGGCAGCCGCCCCGCGCTCCAGCACGGGCAGATATGCCTCAGGCAGGCTTGTCGCAGTCGCGCCGCCCAGCCCTTCCAGCGTAAAGCCTTCCGACAACTGGCTGTTAAGATAAGCCAGGGAAGCGCGAAAGACTTCCACCTTGGCGTCCTGGCTGAGCACCAACTGGTAAGGGTCCAAAAACTGGCTTTCAAGCCGCCTGATCATCTCACTTAACGGCGGCATTTTGCTTTCCATTCGGGTCTTGCAATTCCTGGAGCGTTCTCTGCACTTCTTCAGCCGAGAAGGTCACTTTCCAGCCTTGCTTGTTGATCACCACCAAATAGCCGTCCTCGAGCAACCGCCAGCTCATGACATCTTTGCCCATGAGCTTGTTCAACACTTTTTTCAATTCTCTGTCTGTCATTTTTCCTCCTTTCCAGCCCCTCTGGATGTCCAAAGGGGCTGGATTCTAAATTATTTATTTTTGATCTGCCCGCAGACCGTCCTCCAGCGCGGTGCCCAAAATATAGGTGACCAAAATAGCGATAATGCCCGCCAATTGGTCAGCGTCCAGCGGAAAATCAGGGCGCCAGGCTTTCAGGATCATGAAAACCAGACCTATCAGGGCCGCCCAAAACTTTCGGGAACTTAGCAAAAGCTTCAATTTATCCATCGCTCTCCTTTTCTACGCGACATTGTTCTTGTAAAGTGGTCTGAAGTCGTTGACCCAAACCGCCAGGTAGTGGCGCACCTTCAGCCGATGCTCATCATTGCTGAAGACCGCAGGCGAAAGCTCGTCCCCGGCGATGAAAATTTCAGGCGCCAGACCGAAGCGCTCGCCAACAAAGATGGCGGGCGCGACGCGTGGGTCGCAGGCAGCCGCCCAGTCGTTGGCGTCAGTCCATTCAGGCACGACCAAAGGCACCGCGCTGCCCTTGAGCACGTTGTCATAGACATGATCTTGCTCACGCACCAGCGCGCCTGTGCAGATCTCCATGGCTGTCCGCTGCAAAGCCCGCGGCACCAGAATGAATTTCGGGTTGACCGCCATCTGCGGGCCCGTGCCGTAGAAACCAGCGGCGTTTTTGACCAGCATGGGCTGGCTATACACCCTTGCGCTGACCGTATCCCAGTTGGCGGCATTGAGCGCCAGGTTGCCAAGGTTGCCGTGCCCGCCTGCCAAAGTGACAGCGGAATTATTGAAAAGGTTCTCTCCATCAGCCAAAACAGGCCCGATCCCCGCGTTTTGGGTGAAGATCTCCGCCACCAGACGTGAGATCTTGCGCATTCCAGCCGAAGCCAGTTCACGGGCATAGGCGCGCAGCTTGCGGGTTTCATCGCGGTCGATCAATTCCAGCGTCAGAGGAATATAGCCGCCGTATTTGGTAAATCTGGCGATCTCAGGCGAATCACCCACCTTCAGCTCGGTATAGTTGCCGCCCTCAGCAATGCTCGGTAGGTCACCCACCGTGCCGACCAGCGTGCCGGTGATGTCATGCAGGCTGTTGAAATGCTCCTGAACGGTGACGTCCTTCCACCAGTCGTAGCCCGCCTTGCCCAGTTCTTCCCAGGTGTTGGCGACCAGCTTGTTCAGGCTATTCTTGACCAGTCCGCTGAAATCCGCTGTGGTCGCCAGCTGGGCGCGTTCGGGGAAGTAGCCGCCATGCAGGTCATAGTCCCCCGTCAGGCTCAGATAAAGCTCACGAATGCCCGAGAGCTTTGCCACCTTCGCGCCTGCCAGCGTTTTTTCACGCGGTACGTTAAAAAGATCGTCCACCGCGGCTTGCAGGCGTTCGCCTGGTTCGATCATCCCTTCGATCCGCGCGGGACCCTTGACCACGTTCGCGCCCTGCAGTTCGCTTAATAATGTGTGCGCTTCCCGCAGTGCCTGCGAAAGTTCCGCGGGCGCGAAACTGCGCTGCTGGAACTGCTTTCTGATATTGTTCTTCATGCTTTGCGGCAGGTTCGTGTTGGCGAGACTGCTTTCCAGCAAAAACGCGCTCATCTGCTCGCGCATTTGCCTCATTTCTGCCAGTTGTTCTTCCAGGCTGATCCCCTGATCGGTCTGGATCGCTTCAGGGCTTTCCTGAAGGCTGATTTGATTTTCAATAACATCTTCCTGAATTCTTTTCATCGAGGATTCTCCTTCCATGATGGGATTGATGCCGAGTTGATTAAGCGCGCGCAGGAAGATCCCTCCGCGTGCCGGGTTGTAGACCAGATCGACCGAGTAGATGCGCAGGATCTTCTCGACCTTGCCAGCCTTGCCCTGAAAAAGCACGTCTGCTGAGAAGCCAACCCGAACGGCTGGCTCGTCAGACTTTTCGAGCACTTGCCTGCCGATGTCCTTCAGCACCTCCGCCGAGGGTCCAAATGCGCTCAGCTCTGCTCGAATGCCGTTCGCCTGATTGTCCCAGACTGGTTTTCTTAATATTCCAGCGATATCGCGCACTGAGCGTTCTTTCAGGCTGTGGTCCACAAAACAGTTGACCCCATCCCACAAGCGTAGCGACTCTCGTAATACTTCGGCTGGGAAAACCCAACCATTGGCTGGTCCCGCTGTGATCGCCAGAATTTCAAAGCGGCCGCTTCCAAGCGGGTTGACCTCCAGTGCCAGCCTTTGCCGACTTTCAGTCATAGATCTCCTTCCAAATGATTCGTGCCCAATGCTCACGCCAGCCAGCCCCACGCGTGGCAGGCGCAAACAACTTATTCCGTCGGCGCGTTCGCCGGTTCAGGCAAACGTTCACCCATAAAACGGTAGACCAAACGCATATACTCCGCCTGGTCGATCGCGCCGCGCTCCAAAAGCCCACTGGCGAGTTCCTGAATTTGCTGTCCTGCCTCAGCCAGCTCGCGGTTATCCCTGGCGCTGACGTCACCGCCCTCCACGCGGATAGGAGCTTTGGCATCAACGCTCAGATCCACCATCGCCCGTCTTTCGACGACTACGCGCAGAAAATCCTCGACGATCTGACACAAATAGCGCTGCCTTTCCGAAAACCTTCGATAGGTCGGACTGCCAGAAGCTTCAGCGGTTGTTTTGGTTGACGATTCTGGTTCTGCCAGAAAGTGCATCGGCAAGCCTACCCCAGCCGCGATCATCTTCTTGATCGCCAGACCATCGCTGGAGGCATCCAGCGCCTCCAGCCTGGGCGCCAGGACCGACCATTCTTCGCTCTCGTCTGTCACCAGGATAGAACCAGGCGCGGGCGGATTGGCGCTCAGCTGAACCTGGCGGGCGTAGCGGTCATTCTCACTGGCAAAACGAGCCTTGACGACATAGACAAAGGCGTTGCGGAATCGGTTCAACCGCACCCTGTCCTCCAGCCAGGCGCTGTAGCGCGTCAGCCACTTCAGAACGGGCGTTAGGTCGCCCTCGCCCCACTGCGAGCCGCTCGGTCGGTTGATGGCGTAATGCAACACAGCGGGCGGAAACGGCGCTCCCTCCTGACAGCTTTCTTTCAGGGCGTCATAAGCAGGGATCACCTGCTCATCCCCATCCTGATCGGCTTTCAGGCGAAAAGCCAGCTCTTGCTCAATGTCATTTTGGCTCGATTCGATCGCCAGCACATCGCCCGCCGGAATGACCCGCAAATAACTCATCCCGCTCGCGTCCGTGCTCAACAGGAGGAACAAATTGCCAGTCAAACACAATTCATCGCTGAACTGATTGATCCTCTGATCCATGCGGTTGAGCCGATGCCCCCAGAATTCCTCCAGAAAGTCCTGCGTGGGCTTGTCAGCGCATTTGACCAACAAACCGCCCCCGGCGGCGTATTGGGTCGTCAGTTCAACGATCCGCCTCGCCAATGGGTTGTAGCGCCAGGCGTCCAGGCTGTCCTGCATGCTTTGTTGCCGACTGTAAGTCACGCGGTCGCGAGGTGAGCCAAAAGCGCTTTGCGACCCGATCAGGAAGTTGTTTTCATCCTCGATCAGGCTGAACCCAATCCGCTGGCTGTCAGGCTTTGGCGCAGAACTCCTCTGAAAGACCACTTTGATCCTTTCCCTCAGGCTCGTTTTCATGCCGCCACCTCCTGCATGACCGCTTCTTCTTGCCTGACCAAACCAGCCCGTTCACAGGGAAAAGAATCCAGCGGACAAGCCGCCAAACGGGGTTTGTTCCTGCCAAAATATGCCCAAAGCTGTTCAAGGCTGCCGTTCCAACGGTTGTAATCCATATAGTGCCCCAGTCCACCGATCGCGGGCGCGCGCTGCGAGGTCTGATGGATCAGCCACTGCCGCACGCCTCGCGGCAGCATCGGCGGGCATGGATATTCAGGCGTAAATTCCGGGCTCTCATAGCTGCGGATATACTGCGCCAGCCACCAATCCAGTTTCGGCAGGTCCTCCACCTCCAGAAACTCATTGATCCACAAAGCGCGGCTGTAAACGATCGGGTAGCGCCCTGTTCTGCTTTTGAGATAGCGCAGACACTCATTCAGCATTCTGGTGATCTGCGCCTTGCTCCTGCCGTGATCCAGTTCCAGGTCCAGCGCTAGTCTGACCTTGTCCAGATCAACCTCTTTTAGGATCGTCAGGAAGAAATCCATTTGCCTGACCGCATCCTCGCCGGGATACAAAACGTGATAAGGCAAAATGCAAACGCCGATCCGCCAGGCTTCGCTGAAATAGCGCTCGAACAGCGTGTCGCGGTAGCCCCAGGAAAGCCCCGTGCGCATGGCGATAAAGCGCACCTTTGGCTCGTGGGTTTTGATCAGGTCAAAATCCGGCATGCGCTTACCGTCATAACTGGCGTTATGCTGCGAAATATCGATGCCAAAAGGGTAACCCTGGTTGCGGGTAAAGTAAGTCACTAAAAACCTCCATCCATTTCTCTGATCGGGTCGCTTGCCTGAATGATCGCGGGGGCGAAGGTGGGCGTCCACTCCATCTCGTCCAAAATTGCCGTCATCGCGGCAGAAATGACCAGGTCGTCATGCAGCAAGCCGCCCAGCGGGTCTGATGTCCCGTCAGGCACCCACCATTTGAGCGTTTTTTGGAGACCGATCCCCACTTCAAAAGACAATGCTTGTAATTGACGTTGAAAGAGGCTCTGCAAACGCTCCTGTTCATCCGCCATCTGCAATGATAAAAGGTTGAGCCTGCCGTCCTCGGTCGTGAATGCCTGTCTGGGTTTGAAATCCTGAAAGCGTCCCGTATCGACCACCGCCAAAAAGCCCCAGCCCAGATCTGACTTAATTTTTTGATTGAAAACCAGTGGGATCACGCGTTCGCCCAAACGATCGCGCAAAAAGGAACAGACGCCCGCGCCAACGCCGCTGGCATCGACAACGATCTTCTCGCAATTCCAATGCTTCGCCAGGCTCAGCAGGCGTTGGTAGAGCGTGCTGTGTTTTTCGCCCTGCCAGAGGTAGCGCCGCGCCACCAGATAGCGCGGTTTGCCGATCAGATCGTCATCTAACAAACTCAGGTCGATCTCCACGATCGTGACCGCGGTGCTGTCCCTGCCAGAGTTTTCCAGCTGATCGCTTTCAGCCGAAACAAAGCCCTCTTTGCGTGCCTGTTCGTCTTCGCCCGCCAAATCGACCAGCATGGCATAGCGCTTACCAGCCTGAGGAGCCTCACAGGCGGCATGGCTGCCCTGCATCAATCCCAGACGCGCGGGGGTGAACAAGCCGCTCGCGAAGTCGATCTCCTCACTAAAGAACTGGGAACGCACCATCGGGTGCGAGCGCCCCAGACGAGCCACCTGCTCATCGACAAAAAGCCCATAGGCGGGCACTTCAGCGCGCACCTGTTCAGCGCCCAGGCGGAAGACGCGCCGAACGCCATCACGGGCTTCTGCTTCCTGAGCCGCTCTCAGCTCACGCGCCAAAAGCGTTTGCTCCGTCCAGGCAGTGCCCCAAAAGACGCGCGTCGCGTTGGTCGATGCCGCCATCGGAGCGATTTGCTTGTCATATTTGGCAATGCCGATGTCCTGCGCCTCGTCCAACATCAACAGGGTTGAGGCGGTCGCGCCAACGATGTTCGAGCCAGGCGCCGCCGACAAAAAGGTCAGATGCGCGTTCTTGAAACGATAATGATTGCCAGCGCTCTTTTGCCACTGCCCGTGGGTCAGGTAGTTATCCTCCAGGGCGGTCTCCAGCCTGCGCATGGCGTTCAGGCTCTGCGGCTGAAAGGTCGGCGAAAGCTTGACCATCTCCGCCCCCATGCCGCCCAGAACGGTCATCAGATAGACCTCAAGCTGTGCCTGCAGCATGTTCTTCCCCGATTGGCGGGGAAACATGACCACAAAGCTCAAGCCCTTCTTTCCCAACACCGAATCGAGGATTGCGTCAGCGGCTTCGACCTGATAATTGCGCAGGCGCACCCGTCCAAAGACACGGCTGAAGTTCCTGATCTCACGCAAGCCGCGCAGGAACTCCGCCCTGGTGTTCAACCTCCGCACAGCTGGCAGATCATCCAGCGCGGACGTTGCGTTTTCAGAAAGGCGCACGCGCCTGAATGGGTTTATGACTTGTGTATTACTTAGGGCTAATTCCATAAGCCTCCATCGCCTCCTTCGCGAATTCCTGAACCGTTTCGATCATTTCAGTGACGAGCTGATTGCTCTCGCTGCCTGTCAGCTCGGCATGAGCGCGCATCAAAGTTGCCAGACGCAAAAAACACATGCCCAGCACATCGACCGTTTTGGCAAGATTGGCGGGGTAATGCTCCTCCCCACCCGCTTTGGCCGCTCTTGAAAAGAGCCTGCCAACCTCGCGCAGGGTCGCGATCTCTTCGCTCAGCTCCAGTTTGACCTGCTCAGAAAGCTGTAAACGCGATGAGTCAGGGTACTTATTCAAGGCTTCTTTGCCCTTGTAGCGCGCTTCCAGTTCGTTCAGATCCATTGAAAACTTCATTTGTTCCTGGTTCAGAACTCCTCCATTTTGCTTTTGTGATCTCCTGCCCGCCTGCGTGCGACGGGCAGGGTCGGGGATCAGCGACGCTGCAATTCTTGTGGGGTATTCGTGTGGCATCTTTCGCTTCTCCTCTATTATAGAACATTCGTTCTATTTCTGGATTAGTTTAGCAAATTTTCAGAAGAAAGGAAAGGGGGAATACCAGCAATTCTCATTAAAACCCGTGTCAAAACGGTAATCGAGGGGGAGGGTCACGACGAAGCCGTAGGTCGCGATTGAATGAAATGAACACATGTTCATTTCATTCAATCCGACATTAAAGCTCGTAGGCCGGATTCTTCAGTTGAATCCGGCAAAACCAAGGGGAGGTCGAAATCGGTGGTAGGTCGGGTTGCGGGGCCTGCCCCCTTTTGGAGGTCTACCCAACATTTTATGTTGTACGGGAGCTCGTAGGCCGAATATTGTGCCCTATGGTCACCTAAGCCTAGTGAGTACGACGACCTGGCTTCATTCTGTCATCGCGAGGAGCCCTTTAGGGCGACGCCTGTGCCCGACAGGGTATGGCGATCTGCCTTTAATCAATTATTACGTAAAAAATGGAAGCTCGTAGGCCGGATTCTTCAATTGAATCCGGCGAAACCAGAGGTATGATTGGATTTTATTTCTCCAATCCAACACGCAAAACGATAATTTGACCGTCGAATTGAAGATGGAAGTAGTAGGTCGGGTTGCGGGGGGTCAACCCGACATTTAATCTTGTACAGAAGCTCAAGGCCGGATTCAAAACCAGAATCCGGCCTACATTTAGCCATACATCCCTACAAATATATTGATATTTCTATTAAATCTCTGGCAATGTCCTGGCTATTTCCTTAAGTCGCTTGCGCCGCTGCTGATAATCCGGCATCATCTCCCCCACCAGCTTCCAAAAACGCGCGCTGTGGTCGTGATGTCTGGTGTGCGCCAGTTCATGCACCACCACATATTCCACCAGATCCAAGGGCAACAGCGCCAAACGATAGGAAAAATTGAGGCTGTTCTTCGAGCTGCACGACCCCCAACGCGTCTTCGCGCTGGTGATCCGTATCCCCTGCCAGCTCAATCCCCACTTGCGACCCACTTGCGCGGCGATCGCCGTAACATTCTGCCTGGTCTGAAGACGATACATTCCGACCAATAACTGCCGACCCACATCCAGATATTCTCTATCCAGGCTAAACCCGCGCGTCGGCTCAAAAACCAACCCGCCCTGGGGTTTATCAACCACTCTCAGGGGATAATTCTTTCCAAACAATGGCAAACTACCACCGTCTTTGAAAACGATATCCGCGCGGCTCGCTTTTGAGCGCAAGACCCTCTCTCTGGCTTGTCTGATCCAGTCAGCTTTGATCTCCAAAACCTCCGCGATGCGTTTTTGCGTGGTTCGGTTTGGCACGCGCAGAACGAGCCGACCATCCGCTTTCACCTCGATCGAGATCGTTTTTCGCTTGCTGAAAATTACTTCATCAGGAACAATTGCCATATCGCCGTTATTTTAACATCAAATCTCATTTTACTTATGGACGGGACAAGGTCTCATGACCATGTCCGATTATTAAAAAGTAACATATGTTCGTTGTCATACTGAGAATTGCTGGCTTGTTTGACAAGAAATCAGATAAATGGCTTGATATAATTAGTTTTGTATCAGAAGAAAGCAAGGTGTGGTATGAATAAGTCCAGAGATTTAGCTAATAGATACTTTATTGCCCTTTTTGAAAAAAACCTCTATCCCTTATATACCATGGGGTTTCAATCTGAATCCCACTTGCCAGAAACAATTGAGGAGCCTCTTAAATTGATATTTAGAGGCCCTTTCATAGTAGAAATAGAAAAAGTATTTCCCTGTGATACTTTTATGAGTTGTTCTCCAATTGATCCATCTGATGTAAGAAAAGAAATGATTACTCTGCACCAATTAATTTTCACGTTTTCAGGAAAAAAAGAAAATTTACTCCCATATTTCCATAATATAGGCTCTTATTACCTGGATTATGAAAAGAACATTGAATTCATTGCTGAAAGATTCTTTCATTATTATGATCAAATTAGCTTCTACATGAAAAAAGAGAACATGCCAACTTTACAAGCAATGTTAAAAAAGGACGAAACCGATTTTTTCATTGCAATTGGTTTATACCCTCCTGACTACAAAGGTGAAAAATGAAAACAAAAACAAACCTTCTACAAATGGTCATTCTGATATTGCTTATTCTAATGCTGGTTTTTGGCGCTTACTTTACATTAACAAACTACCAACGCAAATATCAGGCTTATTTCCATAGTACAGGCGTACTACAACTGAAATTTCCTATTACCTGGAAAGTTGTTGAAGATCGGTCCAATTTAATTGTTTTAGTTAAATCCCCTCTCTTTAGCAGGAAAATTGAAGGAGTAATTGTACTGACATATGGAAACAACTGTCAGGAAGAAATAAAAAACTACGCTGGAGCCCATGCAAACTGGGGTGATCTGGTGCAAAAGTATGAGGAAGTAAATGGCTTTGCTATTACAGATATCTCTGAATATTCAATAAAAGAAAAGAAGCTTTATAGTTATTCTTATTACACACCGATTGAGGAAATACGACAAACATTAACAGGTATGTATGCTGACGATGTGTTCCCAGCGCTTAAGTCAAACGATCCCGTTCAAGTCAACATTATCGAAAGTGTTGTAAATACTTCCTATATTGAGGCAGAGTTTTTAACATCTTTAGCTGATATGAAGACGTATTTGGAAGCTAAGGCGATAATTGAGAGCATCGAAATAGAAATAAAGC
>JBMNVH010000036.1:0-16750 GCA_050946715.1 Anaerolineaceae bacterium
CATCCTACTATTTTTCATCTTATTATTCGCAATCTCAGCTTGTCAGGTTCCAAAAGAGATTGTTAACGAATCAATCATTGTTGGTGATTGCGGCAAAGGCACTCCTTATTTAGCAATTCATGAGATACAGGGCAGCCAGCACCGCTCACCTTATGATGGAAAAGAAGTCGCTTGCGTGCAAGGGATTGTCACTGCTATTGATGGAGGCGGCTTCTACTTGCAGGAAATCTACCCGGACGATGATCCACTCACATCTGAGGGCATTTATGTCGATTTGAAGGCTTTTGCCAAAGTGAAAACAGGCGATCAGGTTGTGATCGAAAGTGGGACTGTCCGTGAATACAACCCTGCTGGTGTTGGTGAAAATTCTCTAACCATTACAACTTTACGCACTTCAAAAGTGGTAGTTATGAAAAATGGTCAAGAATTGCCAAAACCGATCGTATTAGGAAATGGCGGTCTGACGATACCGGACCGGATCATTGAGAATGACGTGAACGGTAATGTTGGACGTAGCACAGCGCTTTTTGATCCGGAAGAAGACGGCATGGACTTTTTCGAAAGCCTTGAATCGATGCGTGTTCAGATCAATAATGCTGTCGCGATATCTTCCGTGAATGGCTATAACGAAGTTTTTGTCCTGGCTGATATGGGCGAGAACGCTTCCGGGCTAAACCAAAAGGGTGTTTTGCTGCTTGCGCCGGATGATGCGAATCCAGAGCGATTGATGCTTGATGACACCTTCATCTCGATGCCTAAGATCAAGCTCGGTGACTATTCTACACAGCCCATTATTGGTGTCGTTGGATACGATTTTGGCAATTACCGCATCATGCCAACTGAAAAGCTGGTATTTGAAGCTGGTGATATTCTGGAAAAGCATTTGACCACGCCAGAGATCAGTCTGACTGATAAGCAAATATCCGTCGCAAGTTTCAATGTTCTGAACTTGAGCCATAACGAAGACCCGGAAAGGCTAAAGGAAATTGCTGCCACGATCAGTAAAACCCTTTTTTCTCCGGACATTCTTATATTGCAGGAAATAATGGACGATGATGGTCGCATGGATTCTCAAACAACCAGCGCGGATGAAAACCTGCGCGCCTTGTGTGACGCGATCCGGTCAAGCGGTGGGGCTGAGTACTATTGGTTCAACATTGACCCAATTCGAAATGCCGATGGCGGTGTAAAAGGTGGGAACATTCGGGTAGTCATTCTTTATCGCCTTGATCGGGGTTTAAAGTTCTTATCCGCTCCTGCCGGCTCAGCTGAAACTGAAGTTGGTCTGATAGGAGAAGGTCAGGATCTGGTTTTAGATGAAAACCCAGGTCTGATCTGGCCAAACAATTCTGGCTTCAGACAAAGCCGAAAACCGATCATCGCCCAGTTTCAGTTCAATGATCAGAGCTTCTTTGTTATTGGTGTGCACTTTACTTCCAAGGGTCCGGACGGACCGCTTTATGGTGATC
Organism: Anaerolineaceae bacterium; assembly: GCA_050946715.1. Lineage (GTDB taxonomy): Bacteria > Chloroflexota > Anaerolineae > Anaerolineales > Anaerolineaceae > Mesolinea. The sequence continues at coordinate 1,470 of JBMNVH010000036.1, forward strand.
AACAACCGCCTGACTTAGCAAGCGAACGACAGCGCATTGCGCAAGCCAGGGCTGTGAATGGATTTGTAAAAGATATTTTGGAATTAGATCCGAATGCCAGGATATTGGTGGCTGGAGATATGAACGACTTTCCATGGTCCGAAGCGATCACAAGCCTGAAAGGAGAACAACTGAATAATTTATTTGATGCGATCTCGACTGACCGATGGTTTACTTACATCCATGAAGGCAATGGACAGGTTATCGATCAGATCTTGGTTTCAGATTCTTTTCTAAAGCAGATGAGGGAATTTATGGTGCTGAATATTAATTCCGTTCTGCTCGCAAAAGAACAAATCAGCGATCACGATCCTGTTTTAGCTATCTTTGATTTTGGATATTATGAATAAATCTAGAACCTATTTTATAAGAGTAATATTAGCAATATCTGTTATTTTCGCAATAGCTGCGTGTAGCAAATCTGATAAGGAGGTTAGAGGCGAACAATCGGATCCAATACGGGCTTTGGAATATGCTGTCATGGAAATCCCTTTGCCGGAAAAGCTTTCTTCCCCAATGTTTGAATTTTCCGGTTTGGGTTGGTATGGTGATGTTATGGTGCTTTTACCGCAATATCCAAATGGCATCACGGGAATGCAGCCAGGTTTGCTTTATGGTATTCAAAGAGACGACCTGATTAATTGGAAAGATGACAATAGTTCAAGACTGAACTTTTTTGATATCCTATTCGATGATGGAGGATTGTCCAAAACTTTGAAAGGTTTTGAAGGCTTTGAATCGATTCTATTCATCGAAGATGATGTCTATCTAACTATTGAAACTCGTGGCGGTAATCCGATGAGATCCTACCTGGTTAAAGGTTCTGTTGGAGGTAGTGGGCCAGATGATTTTAGGATATCTTTGGATAAAGACAAAACCATAGAATTGCCTCAACAAAATAACTATTCAAACGCCAGTTACGAAGCTCTCACGAGTGACGGGGAATACATATATGCTCTGTATGAACAGTATGGTGAGAGCGTGAATAAGGATCCAATCGTACTAAAAATCGACCGTGAACTGAACATCATCGATGAAATGCCTATCGACTCAATAAATTATAGAATTACTGACGCGAGCCTGATGAACGAGAATGGCGAGTTTTGGGTAATCAATTACTTTTTCCCTGGAGACGAGCATTTAAAGGTAGAAGCAGATGCTGTTTCTGACAGGTTTGGTCTCCCAAGAAGCCACGAAAATGACCAACGTGTCGAGCGTTTGGTTAAGTTTCGGTTAAATTTTTCTGGAATCGAAATTATTGATCAAGAACCCATTTATCTTGAATTATTAGCTGATGGCGATGCCCGAAATTGGGAAGGTCTCGTTGTTTTAGATGAAAAAACCTTCGTGATCGTGACCGATAAATTTCCTGGATCCCTCCTCGGAATGGTAATAATAGAGTAAAATGGAATTAAATGGGCGATTTTTGAATAGAATGTTAACAACGAAGTATAAATTTTCAGAATATTGTTTTATAATCAATGTTTGATGAAGAATCAATATGAACTAGAGAGGAGTTCTCCTTGACTGAAGCAAGCCTTAGTTCACAGCCTATAAAAACTGGCACTACGCTTTCCAAGCTTAAGACCAGGGAACAAATAACAGGCTATTTGTTCGTTTTACCCGCATTTGTAATTATTCTTATATTCGGTTTATTCCCAATTGGCTACTCATTTTATATGAGCCTCTTTAATTGGCGTGTTACCAAAGGTCCATTTGTTGGCGATAAAAACTATATGCTGATCTTTGGTAGTTGGACCAATTTACTTATCACCTTAGCCGGTATCGCTTTGATCGTTGCTGCATTTTGGCTTTGGAATGACGCTTTTAAGACACTTTCCCAAAGAAAGCAGATCCTAAAGTTGCTTGCCGCGGTAGTATTTATCCTTGGCGGAGTCATATTTGTTACTGGCTGGGGGCAAATGTACGATAGTGGTAACAAAAGCTTTCTAAAATCATTGATTATTACGCTTTATTACGCTCTAGGGACGGTTCCTGCGGAAGTAATTCTAGGTATGATCCTTGCTTTCCTGCTTTATCAGGATATTGTCGGAAAAGATATCTTTAGAATGATCTACTTTCTGCCGTATGTGACTCCTTCGGTCACCTCTGCCGTGGTCTTCCAGATCATTTTCTCATTACGTGAGACATCGATCGCAAACGTCGTGCTTGGCTGGTTTGGAATTAGCCCGCAAAAATGGCGTTTTGAACCGAAGCCAGTATTGAATCTTTTGGGACTTAATCTCACTGGCTTTTTGGCTGGACCTAGCCTGGCATTGGTAACGATCATGCTTTATGGTATCTGGTCCTTTGTCGGGTACAACTCAGTAATCTTCCTGGCAGGTCTTGGGAACATTCCAAAAGAGACCTACGAGGCAGCTGAGATCGATGGCGCGACAAAAGCGCAGATGTTCAGACACATTACCATGCCTCTGCTTTCGCCGACCACTTTTTATCTGACATTGATCGGATTCATTGGCACCTTTAAAGCCTTCAATCACATTTTCGTTTTGTGGACGCCAAGCGCCCGTGACACTGTAGTTACCGCGAGCGTTTTGATCTTCGATAATTTTTACAAGGCAAATCAATACGGCGTTGCGACTGCTCAAGCTATCGTCCTCTTCATGGTAATCCTTGGGCTTACCCTGGCACAAAACAAACTGATGGGAGAGAGAGTGTTCTATGGATAACACAGTCACAATAGCAGTTTCTGATAACAGCCAACGCGCTAAGAGATCACCAATGTATTTTCTGGGCAGGATACTGACTTACGCAGTCCTGATTTTCGGCGCGATCATCTTTATCTTCCCATTCTTCTGGATGATCTCAAGCTCTCTGATGACTTTAGGTGAAACGCTCACGCGGCAGCTGCTTCCAAAGGTACCCCAGTGGGTCAACTATCTTGACGCGTGGAACCAGGCAAAATTCTCAAAATATTTCCTGAACAGTGTCCTTATCACACTTGGAACGCTGGCTGGTTTGCTAATTACATCAATTTTGGCTGGATACGCTTTTGGCAGAATTGACTTCAAGGGTAAGAATATTATCTTTGGTATATTCCTGGCAACGATGATGATCCCTGAATCGGTTACACTGATCCCCAACTTTTTGATGATCAGTGGAAAAATCCTGCCATTACCGGGACAATCATGGCTTAATACATATTGGGCACTGACGGTACCATTTATTGCCAATGCTTTCAGCATCTTCTTGCTAAGGCAGTTCTTTGCGCAGGTACCAAATGAACTCTGGGATGCAGCCCGGATCGATGGCGCGGATCACACACGTTTCCTGATCCAGATCGTTCTACCAATTAGTAAGGCGCCGATCATGACGGTTTTACTATTTGGTTTTACTGGTTCATGGAATGCCTTCCAGTGGCCCTTGCTCGCGACTACAAAAGATACCTGGAGACCGATTATGGTTGGATTATGGGGCTTTGTTCAGGAAGCGGGACCCCAAACGCATTTGCTGATGGCTGGCGCGGTCATTTCACTGATCCCGATCCTAATAATTTATTTCCTTACTCAGAAGCAGTTTACGCAAGGAATTGCAACCACGGGTCTAAAAGGGTAGAATAATAATGGAAAGATACGAGAAAACTCTCGATATCAAATTTATAAAGTTCAAAATGGAGGTTTTGAAAAAATGAGAAGAAAGTTGTTTGCCGTTTTGTCCTTGATCATGGTATTCGCGCTGCTTATCAGTGCCTGTACTCCTAAGGTCGAAACACCAGCGGTTGAAGAAACCGAAGAAGTTGTTGCCCCAGTTGAAGAAACTACTGAAGAAACTACGACTGAGGAAACTACAGAAGAAACTGTTGAAGAAACCGTCGAAGCGTCCATCTGGGATGGCGTTACTCCTGCCAAAAACATCGTTTTCTGGCACCAGCACACTGGCGAAGCCCGTGAAACCGCTATGCAGAAGATCGTTGATGGTTTCAATGAGACTAACGAATACGGTATTACCCTGACCGCTGAATATGCCGGTGGTTATGGTGATATCTACACCAAGATGCTTGCCATTCTGAATACCCCCGACGTTCCGGATATCGTTGTCGGCTATCAGAACCAGATCGCAACCTACCAATTGGCAGACTCATTCTTTGACATGAACACCGTCATCAATGATCCTGTCTATGGTATGCCCCAGGAAGATCAGGATGACTTCATCCCTGCTTTCTTCGAGCAGGATGTCTATCCACTCTATGGCAATCAGAGACTGGGCCTTGCCCCCAACCGCTCCATGGAAGTCATGTACTACAACATGGACTGGCTGAAAGAATTGGGCTATGATGCTCCTCCCACCACTGTCGAAGAATTCCGCGAAATGACCTGCAAAGCCGCAGAAACTCCTTTCAGCGGTGCCAAAGCCGAAGGCTCCATGGGTTATCAGCTCAGCGTCGATACCAGCCGCTTTGCCTCCTGGACCTATGCATTCGGTGGCGATATCTATGATCCCGAAACCAACCAATACACCCTGAACAGCCCAGCCGCAGTGGAAGCATTCACCTTCCTGCAGGGTCTGTTTGCTGACGGTTGTGCACGCCTGGTCTCCGAAAGGTACGGCGACCAAAGCGACTTTGGTAATGGTACTTTGCTCTTCACCATCGGTACCAGCTCTGGTCTCCCTTACTATGACAAGGCTGTTTCCGAAGGCGCAGCGTTTGAATGGTCAGTTGCCGCACTCCCCACAAACGGTGGTGAACCCAAACAGGACATATACGGCGCTTCTGTTTCCATTCCTAAATCAACTCCAGAACGCGAACTGGCTGCCTGGATCTTCCTGAAATACTACACCAGCCCCGAAGTCCAGAAACTCTGGGCCGAAGCCTCCGGTTACTTCCCGGTGCGCCAGTCTGTTGCAGATATGATGGCAGATTACATGGCTGAAAACCCAACCTACAAGACTGCCTGGGATCTCCTGAAATACGGTGCATTCGAACCCGCAGTTCCTGGTTATGACTTCGTCCGCGACGAGATCGAAGTTGTCATGGCTGCTGTTGTTGATGATCCTTCCCTGGATGTTCAGGCTGAATTTGACCAACTGAATGAATTCGGTAATCAAATTCTTGAAGAACAACTGCAACAGGTTCAATAAGATCTAAATAATTAGTAAAAAAAGCTCCTTGCACTTGCAGGGAGCTTTTTGTTTTGCTATAATGCGAAAGCATGGGGATGCCAGGTTTCGACGGGAGACGCTGGTTCCGGATTGCGAGCCGAGAGGTACCGACCTCGTAAAATCAGTACAAAAAAACAAGTGCCAATCGCACAAGTTACGCAACTCTTCCTTTAGCTGCATAAGCTGATCGAAGATAGCATGGTCACCAGATCGTGACCACGTCCCCCGAAGTCGTTTTTCTGACCGAATTCGGCAAGGATGTCATAGAAGTCAGAATGCTGGGTGGCAATTCGCGGGCTGCCCCTAAGAGGACCTTAGGGTCCAAGCGAATAGTTTGCTGGTAGTTCTGCAGTTGATCTTAAAGCAAATGAACCTGAACAACTTGCTACGCTCGTAGACATTCGAGAGTCTAATCTTTCGGACGCGGGTTCGATTCCCGCCATCTCCACCAAAAAAGCACCTCTAAAAGGTGCTTTTTTCAATATTATTGATAAAGGAATAACCAACTTAGTGGTGAGCTCCAATTCTCCAGGATTAAAATATAAAAAATATGAGATGTACCTACGTGTTTTTACATATCGAAACATCTACTGAAGTGAGAGGAGAAGCGTAAATCGCTTCTCCTCTTTCCTATACTTTTTACAGTTCCTTCTTAGCCCAGCGTTTGCTGAACCAGAAGCCAGCAGCCATAAGCGTTATACCACCCAACAAGTAGCCCAACGCGCCCAATGTGCCGGTATCGGGCAAATTCTCATCGATTGGAGAGTCTTCAACGGTGAAACTGATCAGCGGCAATGAGTTTTCATCGATCACGACGTGCTGCCAGGTCTCATTCATGCGATATCCAGGAGGAGCCTTGGTTTCCTTGAGCCAATATTCGCCATAAACGACATCATGGAACATTTCATTGCCAGTAACCGGGTCAGTGACTGACTCCATGACAAAGCTGCTCAGGTCGTCTTTAATGAGATACAAAGCAAATTTGGCACCAGGGATAAAAACCTGTGTATCTCGATCAACTTTTATGACCTCAATTGGTCGCTTGATCTGGTCATTATAAGCCACGATATATTTATGCGGTGTAGCAGTATTGATCACAACGGTATGGACAGTCGGATCCAGTTCGTAGCCGGGAATTGTAGCTGTTTCCTGCAGCGTATAGGTACCAAACGCAAGGTCAGGCCAGATGATGTAACCGTTTGCATCGGTTAATTTTACTGATTTTGTTACCCCATCAGGATAGGTCAGCGTAAATTCAACGCCAGCCATGCCTTCATTGGCTGGTCGGTTGTATTTCGACAAAGATATCTGTCCGAGCTGCAATTTATTTTCAATCGGTATCATGATCCAGCCATCGAAACCAGGCATTCTGGTGTAATCAGCAATTCTGACGGGAATATCACCCAAAATCGGACGATAACCCGCCGGTGGAACGAGTTCACGCAAGTAATAGGTTTTAGTTTCGTCAATTTGTTCGTAGTTAAAGAACAGCCAGCCTTCAACTGCGGTGACGCCTGTTTCCAATTGGTTCTTGTTTTCGTCCAAAAGTGCAAAGTTTGCCATATCCAAAGGCTTGATGATGTGCACGATAATGTCATCAGGAGCGGGGAAGGGCACATCTCGAAAATCAGTGGTGAGGATTCTGCAATTTGGACAAGTTCCCTGCATCGCCGCTAGCAAATCCAAGGCTTCAACAAAGGTGACATTGAGATGCATCATTTCATACTTCGTCAGTGCCATACCAAGTCTGGAGTTGGGAAACTCATAGCTAAATTCAAGGAATGTGGATTCTCCGGGCAAGGGATAGGGATTGATGACAAAAATTTCTTCCTGTGGCGAAAGATAGTAACCAAGAGGCGCTTTGGTTTCTTTGATCTTATATACACCAGCTGGCAGTATGCTTGATACCGCAAGACCATTAGCATCAGTGGTAAGAACTTCAACGACTTGCCATTCGCCAGATTCCATTTGTTTGTAGATAGTAAATTCGGCCCCTTCTAAGAGATTCGCAATGACATTTCCCTGTTTGGGTATGTTGTTGTCTATCTTTAGGACGGTTACCTGACCAGTTTGCGGGATACGGATATTAGGAACGTAGATCTGCCGATGATCAAAAGGTGACGTACAGCTGGCATCACTTTCACAGAAGAAGAGCTGACCTTGCGCGTTGAACATGAAGGGAATATCCTGTGTATAGGGCGTATAACCAGGCACGCCAGCTACTTCACGCAGGATATAACGTATGTTAGCAAGCAAACCCGGATTTCCCGCACTCGGGAAGCTTACATAACCCTGCTCGTTTGTTGTCAGGGGTCCATCGACCAGGGTCGTTCCGTCAGCCGCATAAATTGCGAATTGCGCGTCTTTCAGCGCAGACCCACTTTGGTTATTACAGAGGAGCGGATCGCTCGCGCAGGGATTGTCAGCCGTAACACCCAGCTTGTTCACGCGTAAAGCAAAGTGATCATTGACTATGGCATTATTGCCGGTGAATTCAATAACGTCACCCTGGTTGACTATTTCCGCATAGAATGGATCAACGGGATGGTATGGCACCAGAGGTCGCGTTTCGGTGATCCTGTAGTTTCCCTTGGGTAAGTTGCTGAAAACGATCCTGCCGTCCGCGCCACTTCTTCCACTCATTCTGATATGCGTGTTGCCGGGCTGGTCGGGCCCTTCAGGCGTGATGCCTTCAATGGTAAATTCAAAGTTCGCCAGTGGATCGCCGTTGGCGTTGACCTTTTCTATGATTACACTACCTCTGATCGGATCCGGATCCTTAGGGGTGTTAGAGATAGGACCGATCGCAAGCGTGATTCCAGCATTATAGGCATCAACCATCTGTTGTTGGGTAATGACGATCGGAGCAGGCAAGAGTTTGTAACCCGTGGGCGCCTGAACTTCGGTAAGCGTATAGTCGCCAATTTCGACATCCAGGAAGTTGATCACACCGTTCACATCAGTTATGCCGCGCTTGACCAGAATGCCATCTGAATCCCGCAGTTCAAAGACAGCCCCTTCCAGATATTCAGCCGGATCTTCACCGACCTTGGTCAGTCTGATGTCCACGGTTGGCATGGGAATGCGGTTATAGATGCGGTTGGGTTCCAGATAGCGGTTTTCACCGCCAAAAGCAGTGGAATCATCCTTGCGCACGAAGGTATTGTAGGCATACTGACCGCTGAGTGACAGGTCAGGGTTTTCGGGAGCTTTCATCGGCACAATGACCTGCAGAAGCTCATCAACCCCTAATTCCACACCGGCATCCTGAACAATACGAATGGCGATCGTGTTAGCGGCTGGCGCGCTGGTCCAGTTCAGGTTATCCAAAACCGCTTCAGTCGTAGCTGTTCCGTAAACGATAGGCGTGTCAGAATTGTAATATTGCACTGTATAGCCTGGCAAATTAACCGTGACCGGTCGGTTGTGGTCAAATCTGTTAACAAACTCACTCCCGCGCGGCAGGCGTACACCGTCCATGTTTTCTGTGATAGCAGTATCGTTGGGATAGGGGAAGACATCTACAAGCACCACGTTTGTTCGTGGTGAATTGGTGTAGTTGAAGACATTTAAAGCATATTCAAATTCACTACCGGCAGGGGTTTCAATACCAGTATAGCTCCAGGGATGCGCGGCAGAGAGACGAATGGCTTTATAGGCGCGCACTTCCTTGATCGACCACACTTTCAATTCCTTTGAATCACGGGAGTATGTGTTACCCGGATCATTCAGCTGCTCCCAAACCTGTTCTCCAATATTTGTCACCTTATCGCTGACAAAGTCCATAAAGACTTCGTTCACGTAGTCGCCATCCATGGCAGTCGGGTCAACAACGGCATGGATCGTCGCGATTTTGTTATATTGAACACCCGGGTTTGTCAGCGAAGGAGCGCTGAAAACCAAGCCTACGCGACCGGTGTTGTTGTAGTTAGGAACATACTGATACGTCCCTTCACATTCCAGGAAGTGGTCAGACAGAACCACATCGCTGACCTGAATGCCATTGGGCATCAGATCGATCATCACAAAATTATTCAGCGGGTCATGATAACTGCCCAGGGAACGGTCGTCCACAAAAAGCTCATATTTGACCGGGTCGCCTGGGATTGATGGGGTCCTGCTCAGCGTTTGCACCTTGCGGGGCGCTACCTGCATTTGAACATCACGCACGTAAAGGGGTTCATCCCTTTCAATATACAGGGGATCACCGCCAGGGGTGGTTGCGCCGGACAACGCACCCGTGTTCCAGAAGACATTGCTGGTCGAGCCGGGCGTCTCGTCAAAATGAGGAATGTCAGGGTTGACCAAGCGCGTGTTCAACACGACATAATAAGTGCCCGCTGGCAAATGGTCGATATGGAATTCAACCCGTTTGGTCAGCAGACCGGCATCCTGACCCCAGCTGATCTCTGTTTCTGTTATCTCACCGGTCACAATGCTGATGCCGGTCTCGTCGATCAGGTGGTATGTTCCGCCGATAAAAGCCTGTGGCACGCTCGCGCTGGCATAGTAGAGCCGTGGGTCCAGATCAAAATCGCTCAGAACGACGTCATAGAGATCAATACGGGTACTGGTTACCAGATCCCAGGGCATGTCCAGATGGCGGTCATAGTCATTGTCGTAGAAGTAGGCTCTGCTGCCGTCATAGCGCGGTCGGTAAATTGTTTTGTCAAAGAAAACATCGCCCGGCTCCGGTGGTATCAGCGGCATACCAAATGAAAAGGTGATGTCATCTCCGACATGCATCTCATCTTCATAAACGGATTGATTGTAAGGGGTCAGAACGCCTGAAACAGAGTTCTGGATATTATAGTAGAACATCGCCCATGGGAAACGCAGGCGCAGGCGCGGGATGGGCGTGTTGCGCGAGTTTCTGGCATTGCCGGTGTAGGTGACGGTCGTGCCATCAGCCGAAAGCACCCAACCTGGGTTAACTGTTGGGTCAAATATAGCAGTACGCTGGCTTTCTACGCCATCTTCCATCGAAGGATAGACCGGCAAGACGTCAGTGATGGTATAGGTGCCGATGTTGCGTTCAAGCCCTTCCAGGCTAAAGGTGAAGTCAACGTATTCCGTTTCCACGTCATCAATGGCCGGGTCGCCGTAACGGCTGGGGGTGAAATCACGCAGGACGATGCCGCTGCGGGGATCACCATTGGCATATTTGGTAATGCGAGGGTCGGGATAGTAGCCCTGAAAGTCAACCAGGTTGGCATGCGCGAGCGGGTGGCTGTCATCGTTGAGGAAGAAAGCGTCCAGCGGGAAGGGCGTATATTCCGGGGTGACGTATTTCTTGAAGCGCCAAGCGATGGGGATCTCAAGGTCGATACCACCGCTGATCGGCTTGAGGTTTATGGTAAGAACACCATTTTCAGCCGTATAGCTGAGAACACTGCCGCCGGGGGTGATGGGTATCTCGATTGCGGATTCGTCATAGACGCTGGGGTCATAGAAGAGCACGATCTTAGGTGCCTGGATGAGCGCGTCGTAACCGCTCATTGCAAGGTGGACGTTCGAGATCATTTGCTCACCGATCAGGTAGGGTCCCGGTTTGATCGGCGTGTTGTAGCTTTGCGTCAGATGGATCATGGTAGTGTCGCCGGGGTGACAGTGGCTGATATCCAGATATTCAAAGGTGACCGTTGGGTTATCGACGGTCAGATCAACTTCGACCGGAGCGGGCGTACAGTAACCAAAGATGGGACGCGGGTAGACCATGTATGTATTGCCGCCCGGGGTTTTGATCGTGTAAGGGTCAGCGATCGTGTTGCCCTGTTCATCAACCGAATAGACGGTGATATCCTTGGGGTTTACAATATATTTTCCACCGGTAGCGCGATACCAGTATTCGTAGCCTGTTGCTGTATTCGACCCCCCCGAAGACTGATCGACAGGCTCGCTGTACTGTTCACTCCAGGGCCAGGCTGTGGTGGATTTGCTCCTTGTGTGCGGCCCCCACTGGGAATAGTCATATTTGTTATTATAGACATAAGTTACCCTTCCAGCTGTCACCAACTCACCATTGGGGTCTGGGGGCAAGACAGCGCTCCCGCTGTGGGTGCGGAAGACTGCCGTATCACCATTGTAAAGTCCTGTGTAAAGCCCAGTGCTCCCGTTACTATACATACGTCTGACTGTAAAATTCGCCTCTGGAGAGATCCAAATTTCATCCAGTGTACTAAAGTGGAAGGCAATAGCACCTATATGCTTTAAACTGGGGCTGTTGGATAAGTCCACGTATGACGCTGTCGAATCAGCAAATGCACCATGGCCAATATATTCTAATTTGCTGTTTTGGCTAAAGTCCAGTGTGCTTGCAACCGTATACCGAAAAGCAACAGTGCCAATGTAGACGATGTTAGGGATTTTGGTCATGTCCAGGTTTTCCATCTTGCCATTTGTGAATGTCCAATCTCCAACATAAATCAAGGCAGGGCTATCTAACTGGAGTGTCTGCAGTTGAGATGTATAAAAGGCGTAGTCGCCAATATATGATAAGTTCTTACAGCCAGATAGATTCAGATGGCTGATTTGGGCATTTCTAAAGGCATGATCACCAATGTATTTTAGGGCGCATTGGTCAGGAAAACTGATCGAAGAAAGATACATCGTTGAATTGGAGTCCCTGCTAAAAGCGGACCAACCAATATATTCTAATGAACTTAGATGGGATAAATCCAGATGCGTGAGCTTGTTTTCAAAAAAAGCACCATCACCAATATACTGAACTAATGCAGGTAAGTTTAAGCTTTCCAAGCGAGATTCTCGAAATGCATACCCTCCAATATAGGTCAGATTCGTTGCATCAGAAAGATCCAGATTTGTAAGTTTCGCATAATAAAAAGCCGAACCGCCAATATATCTAAGCGCTGAAGTTCCTGAGAAATTAATATTGACCAGGTTTTCGTTGGTTTGAAAAGCAGAACTTCCAATATGAGTCAATTTAGGGGTTTTGCTGAAATCCAGTTCAGCAAAACGAGTGCGCCGAAAAGCGCCCTGTCCAATGAATTCCAGGTTTGGCAAGGAGCCAAGATCAAGCGAAGTTAATCGCGCATTGGCAAACGCTTCTCCTCCAATATAGGTAATGGGTGAATTGTTCGGGAAGACGATTGAGGTGGGTGTGGAAAATTGGAAAGCCGCATTACCAATGTAATTTAACTGTGTGCAAGCGCTAAAATCAAGAACAGGGTCATTGATTCTTGCGTTGCTAAAAGCTGCAACACCAATCATAAGCAAATTACAGCTATTAGGCAGGATCAGATTGGTCTGCGCTGGCATCGAACCAAATAAACCAGCAAAACTTGAACTACCGATGTAGGTCAGTGCGCTAAGCTGGCTGAGATCTATCGTTTCCAATACATGGTTCCGGAAGGCAGCATCACCGATACGCGTCAGGGCTGTGTTTTGCGATAAATTAAGATTAGTAAGCTGAGATGATTCAAACGCAAAATTTCCGATGTGCGTCAGGGCTGTGTTTTGGGAGAAATCAAGCGATGTAAACAATGCCTTGTTGAACGCATAGTAATCAATGGTCTCAAGTTTTGTGTTGTGGCTAAGGTCAAGTTCAGTTAAGCTTGCATGACCAAACGCATTGTTACCAATCTTAACTAATTCAGTAACACGCGAAAAGTTAACTGAATTAAACTCTCGATTAATGAATGCGGTGTAACCGACCTCAGTAATTTTGTTTAGAGATATAGGATTAAATCCCGGTAGGCACAGATCGCGATTGCCGTTACTATATTTTTGTAGACCAGAGTTACTAAAGCCAGAAATGATTGTGCTGCTATTATTGTAGTATTTAAAATCCCCCAGCACCCAGCCATTGCAGGTGGGGTAGTTCATCCAGTCGGTGCCGACCAGGGCTTCGACCTGTTTGACCGCAGTGTTGCCCCATTGGTCAGTAACGGTGTAGGTAACGGTATATGGACCTGCGACGGAAGAATCAATATCGTGCGTCCAGGTGACAAGGTCGGTGATATCGTTGCCCTGGAAGTCGGTAGCCGTTAAGCCTTCCTGCAGTAAAACCTCAATTTCCTCATCGCTGGCGTTGGGCGGAATCATGATCGGTGTTTTGCTTATAACAGGCAAAATAGCTGTGGGCTGATAGATCAGAGTCAGGATATAGCCATCGCAATCCGGTGTAAAGGTGACAGGGGATTCAGTCATATAGCCAGAGATCTCTTGCGGGGTGTAGGTGACGGGAACACCAACAGAAAAAGCTTCTCCAGGGATGGAAAGATCCGCGCCGAGCACCTTGTCGCTGATGAGCATATTGCCATCCGGGTCGTGGTGTTTGACGATGATGGTGATCGGGTTGACCACATGCCCAAAGCCTTTGGGACTGTACTCTGTTTGGATCAGCGGATTATCTGTAACAACCTTGACGTAGCGCCCATTCAGCGCAAAGACGTCCATGCCCATGCTGGTGATGCTGTTGGGCATCCAGACTTCCACAAGCTGATTTAGCTCAAAAACGGAATTGCCGACGATCTGCAGTCCTTCGTGCAGGGTCAGGCTGTTGAGATTGTTGGAAATGAAAGCGCCCTGACCGAGGGAATAGACCGAGGCAGGGATATCCAGTACTGTCAGGTTGTTGTCGCGGAAGGCGAATTCCTGGATATATCGCAAGGTTTCAGGCAGAATAATATGCTGCGCTGGTTCGGGTGTTAGGATGGATGCCAGTTGGTTATCCGCGAAAGCATATGCGCCAATCTGCAGTAGCCCGTATGGCAGGGTGATAAAGGTCAGTTGTTTGCCCTGCAAAGCGTGCGCGCCAATCGAGATAACATTTTTGGCTGGGTCTCCCAGTGTGGCAGGGATGTTGAGCACCGTGTCAGTGCCCAGATAGGCGGTAATTTCTACGCCCTCAACGCCATCAATGGTGATATCTTCCCAGTTGAAGATGCCGTCCGTGCCTTTAGGAGTTGGTTCGGTCGTTGGCGGTGGTGTCTCAAACACAGGCGGCTTGGTTGTCAGCCCGGGGTCAGGCGTGGCACTTGGTTCCGGCGTGGTGATGATCGGCTCTTCAGTCGGAGTTTCCGATGGTTTTTCCGTCGGCGTAACGACAGGCGTTTCAGTCTCGATCGGGATGATGATCGGCTCATCGGTCGCTGTGGGTTCCGGATCGCCAGGTTCAGGGTCTAACTGCTCCGGCTCCTCCACCTCCACAGTACCGTTATGCGTGGAAATGCTGGTAGAAATGGTCGGTTGATCCTGTTGCGCCTGGACCTCTTTGGTCCCAAACATGAAACCAGTCTGGGAAACTCCTGAAAGTAGCATCGTCAGGACCAACACTATGCTGATCACGCGCTGCATGGTAAAGATCTTTTTGTTTTGCATATAAAACTCCTTACTTGTGGAACGGAATTACTAATTTACAAGTTTGAGAATTAATAAGACCGTCACCAAGGCTCTTATTCATTATTCAACTTTTCGTCTTGTTTTGCCTTGCGCTCACGCCAGGTGATCAAAAAGAAAACGCCCAAAAGGACCGCGCCAACAACAAGCATGATGTACTCGGTGGGTTCACCGGTGTTGGGGGGATCGATCGGCGGTTTGCTCGGTTGCGGTGTGGGCGGCTTGGTCGGATGCGGTGTTGGCGTCGCCGTTGGAGTCGGCGTGGCTGTTGACAGAGGGCAGTTCTCAAAACGCAGCTCTATGCGCACAGGCAAGCCAAGATCAGGGTCAATGCTGAACCCCAATGGCGTTGTGATCGGTTCAAAACCCGCGGGCGGCTGGATCTCGCGGAATTCATAGCTGCCTTCCGGCAGGTTTGTGATCCGGATCAGTCCGTTGGGATCGCTGACGTAGGTACCGCCGATCTTGCGGGGCAAGGTCACATCCTGCCCGGGTGCGGTGAGCTGCCAGAGTTCAAAGATCGCGCCAGCCAATGTTTTGCCGCTTGGGTCAACTTTCAGCAGTTCAACATCCCCAATGACCGGGATGGCTTTGTGCATGATCTCAACCGTTTGGTCAGGCGAAACAACACCACCAGCCATCTGGGGGAACTCGACCAGGATCGGTTCAGTCACCAAAAGATATCCGGGAGCGCGTTTGATCTGCTCAAAGAGATAGCCGCCTTTGATGCTGGTCGTGAAACGAGCGCCTGTAGGGCCCAC
>JBMNVH010000037.1:0-14409 GCA_050946715.1 Anaerolineaceae bacterium
CTTATACCAGCAAAGGAATATCCAGTTTAGATCGCAAAATGGAAAAAAATACCCCTTTTTTTTCTCTTTTCTAGACAGAAAGGGCTTTGATACTCAAACCTTTTCGTATCCTTAACAAGAATTTCACATCGATGGATTATATTGTTTAAGTACCGACTCTCTGAGAATCGGTTAAATTGCGATTTTACATGTCCAAATCGCAAAAACGAGGTATTGGAATGACCATTAGACTTTTAGTTTTCTTATTTTCAATTGTTGTATTGATCCTTGTGATCGTCCAAAAGAAGGTCATAAAATGGCCAAAGGCTTTGCTCATCGTAGCAGCTTTAGCATTGGTTTTCTGTACGGCCTTTCTCTATATAATTCCTGTCAATCCTCCCCTGGAACCGAGCGGGGAGCTGGCAGTCTCAAGCGATATGGTCTACTATCGCTATGAATCGGACATCCCCGAAATGCTAACCCACGGCAACGAAAGAGAGATCCCTATTCAGGTTTGGTTCCCCGAAAATTTACAGGCAGGCAAACACCCTCTGCTTTTGTTCTCCCCCGGCTCATTTGGCACCGGCACCTCCAATGAAACCTTGTATTTGGAACTGGCTTCCCGCGGTTATATTGTGATGGGCATCAGTCATCCATACCATTCTTTTTTTAGCGATATGTCTGACGGCAAAAGCATTATGGTGGATCTTGATTTTCTGAAGAGCGTAATGTCTTCTCAAGGCTCTGAAGACCTGGAAGGCACCCTGGCCTTATCAAAAGAATGGACACAAGTCAGAATTGATGACCTTAATTTTATTCTGGATAGAATTCTGGATTCTAATCCTGACAATGAGTACGAGCAGTATATCGACACAAATCGGATTGTCTTATCAGGTCATTCCCTTGGTGGCTCAGTGGCCTTGGCGCTTGGCAGACAAAGAAGTGAGGATATACGCGCCCTGGTGATCCTGGAATCTCCATTTTTTGCGGACATTACTGGAACGGACGGAGATAAATTTGTATTTACTGACGAAGAATACCCGCTGCCGGTCTTGCATATCTATTCAGACGCGCTGTATTCAAAGATCGACCAGATCACAACCTATGAAATGAACGTAAGATTGATGAAAAGCGATAACCCCATGTATGTGAATGAGCACATCTCGGGCACAGGGCATTTTGGGTTGACAGATATGATCTTGCTAACGCCGGTACTCACCAAAATGTTCGATGGCGGCTTGGATACTCGCCCCGCGTCGGAGACTTTGCCTGAACTAAATGGCTATGTGCTCAACTTTTTAGAGCAATATAACAAGTAAAAAGCTGACCCCTGAAAGCGTTCTACCTCTGTATAAATAATTTTAGGAGGCACAGATGGATAAACTGTATAAAAAGAATGAACTTGGTTTTTCTCTGTTTTTAATTATTGATTACATAGTTTTCTATAGCGCGGCTGAGGTCCTTTCAAAAAGGATCGGCGTTGAAAAGTCATTGACTTTTGTTTTTACTTTCATCTTCACAGTCAGCCTTTTGTATTGGATCAATAAAAATGGTTTGAAAGAAAAATATGGTCTTACCAGCCCACAGATCCCCGCAAAGAGGCTTTTGTATTACATCCCATTGGTCTTGATCGCCTCAGTCAATCTTTGGTTCGGGGTTCGGTTGAATTATTCGATCCTTGAAACCGTGCTTTATGTCTTGACGATGTTCTGTGTTGGATTTTTAGAGGAGATCATCGCCAGAGGTTTCATCTTTAAAGCCCTGGAAAAAGATAACACAAAAAGAGCGATCATCATTTCCAGTGTGGCATTTGGCTTGGCGCATATCTTCAATTTATTTAACGGCAGCGGTATGGAATTGCTGGCGAATTTTCTTCAGGTCTTTTATGCCATCGCGGTCGGCTTTCTCTTTGTGACCTTGTTCTACAAGACCAAAAGCTTGCTGCCAAGCATCATCTGCCACGGCGTCCTGAATGCTTTAAGCGCTTTCGCGAATGTCGAAGCGGCGACAACAGAAGTGCAGATCTTTTCAGCCCTAGCGCTGATTGTCCTCTCAGCTGGCTATAGTTTCTATATCTATCGCGCTGTTAAATGAGTTCAAAGATAAATACCTGCTTATCATGAGAATATATATGATAAACAAGCCGAAATCTTCGGCTTGTTTATTTGGTTTTAGAAAATTTTAGATTTTGAAAAAATGTGACAGGGAGGCTCTCTTCCTGAAAGGTGATAGAAGATGAAAAATAAAGACCGAATCCTTTCGTTTTTTACGAAGATCAACCCGATCGGGATATTTATGAATCTCTCTCCGGCATGGCGAGGCGCTCTGCTTGCTGTTTTGCTCTTATCCTTAGTGCCTTACCTGATACAGGCGTCAATTCTTTTTAGCTCAGGCGGAATCAAAGAAGTCGTCCTTGCGGGCTTGCAGTTCCTGGCTTACGCATTTTTATTGAGCTTCATTATTACTTTGCTGATCCA
This sequence comes from Anaerolineaceae bacterium, assembly GCA_050946715.1. Classification (GTDB taxonomy): domain Bacteria; phylum Chloroflexota; class Anaerolineae; order Anaerolineales; family Anaerolineaceae; genus Mesolinea. The sequence goes on from JBMNVH010000037.1 coordinate 2,457, forward strand.
TCTGATCAAAAGAATACCAAGCGCTTTCCTCTTTGTTGTTATTGCGAGCCTGTTCTTATTGTTATTGGCTTCCATCCCTCATCCGGTATTAATGCTGGCTTTGCCGCTCCTTTGTGTGATCTGTTTTTCAATAATCGGAGCGTGGATATCTACCTACATAAGCGAAAGGAGAAAGCAGCCCTACAAGTTTCAATGGAAAAAAGACCTGGTGTTTTTCTTTAGTCTGGCTTTTTTGATCTTCATCTCAGCACGTCTCCTGATCCCTGGCAGAGCCTCGCTTGAGATGTTGGACCTGCTTGAACACGAAAATAAAATTGTTGAAACCCTGGATCTCCAAAACCCATCCTTGCTAGGAGAATATCAGGTTGAGCACCTGACTTATGGCGCTGAAGATACCTATCGGGACTTCTTTAATCAGGAAAACTCCCTGATCACCTACGCTGTTGATGGTTCGGAATTTGTCAAAGGCTGGCAGAAAAGCCGGACTAAGCGCTTTGGGTTTGGCTCCGACGAACTGCCACTTAATGGTCAAATTTGGTATCCGAAGGCTGAAGGCAGGTTCCCATTGGTAGTGATCGTTCATGGAAATCACTTTGCTTTGGATTATTCGGATCCGGGCTATGCTTATTTGGGAGAACTTCTGGCATCGAAAGGTTATATTGTCGCTTCAATTGACGAAAACTTTCTAAATCTCTCTTTTTACGACAATAAAATCGTGTTCAAACCCTTGGTGGATGATAATGTCGCAAGAGGCTGGCTACTGTTGGAGCATATTGCCTTATTCGAAAAATGGAACGAGACCGAAAGTACAGCGCTTTTCCAGAATATCGATATGGATAATATTGGCCTGATCGGTCACTCGAGAGGCGGAGAAGCGATTACCATTGCCACGCTCTTTAATAAGATGAAAAGCTTTCCTGAAAACCCGAGGATCAAGTTTGACTATAACTTTAATATCAAGGGCATCATCTCCCTGGCAGGCGTTGACGGGCAATATTTGCCTGGTGGTGAGCCGATCGTTTTGCGGGATGTCAATTACCTGAGCCTTCAGGGCTCGCACGACATGGATATTTCGACCTATATGTCTTATAACCAATATGACAGGGTGGGATTTTCAGGCGAGAGAGATCATTTCAAGGCATCGCTGTATATCTACGGGGCAAATCACGGGCAATTTAATTCCGGTTGGGGTAGAAATGATGGTTTTGGTTTTGGCAGTAAGATCCTCAATGAAGAGAACCTGATCGCACGAACCGACCAGGAAGAAATAACGAAAGTGCTTGTCAGCGCTTTTATGGACGTTTCATTAAAAAACCGATCAGAATACAAAAAGGTTTTTCAAAATATTCAATACGCAAGTGATTGGCTGCCGAAAACGGTTTATATCAATGATTACTGGGATTCAAACACCATCGCCATTGCTGATCTGAGTGAAGACGTTGACCCGTCTTTTGCCACGCTGCCGACGGGGACGATAAGCGGTGTGGACTTAAGCATCTGGCAGGAAGAGATCGTAGAAACAAAATACAATATGGATTTCATTGCCCAGAATTTATTTAAAGCGGTCAACCTTGCCTGGGATGCGGAAAGTGGGAACAACCCCTCGTACACAATTTCATTTACTGATGGTCTGTCTCTTGATGAGGAGAGCGAAATTGTGTTTTCCGTAGCGGATAAGAACCCCGAGAACTATCATACTGGGGATGAATTCACCGATTTCACCATTGAGCTTGAGGATAGGAATGGCAATACGGTCCGATTATGCTTAAGTGATCTGGGCACCCTTTATCCAATGCTGAAAGGGGATTTCACAAAGTGGCCGCTGCATGATCTCGGGATAACAAGAGAAGCTGTCTTTCAAAGTTTTTCAATAGATCTTGCCAGGATCAAGCTGGAGAATGAAGATTTCGATACAAACAGCATACAAAAGATCAGTTTTATCTTTGGTCTCCTGGAAGAAGGCAATATCTACCTAAGAAATATTGGATTTCGCCGAAATTAAACTAGCTTCTTCTAACGACTGTATGCCAGCCAAAGGCTGACATTGACGAAGGCCATCATTAGCGCCATTATCAGTGATAAAAGCAACTGTCCGATCGCTGCTGCTGGGATAGGCTCCATCGGGTATGGTTCGATAAAAAGGGAGAGACAGGCTCTGAAAACCCAAACAAGGGTCAGCATTGTGTGGAAAACAAGGGTCTCCATGTTTAATGCGAGCGCGCTTTTGCCCAATATGATCAAAACGAGACTGCTTCCCAAAAGCAAAGCGGAAAAACAATAGTTTGTATAATCGATCCCGACGATGAGATTTTTATATTGCATCGGCAGGTAGTCATACCAACGAAACATGCGCGGTACGAAAAAGTGCCAGAGACCGACCAAAGCGCTAAATCCTAATGAGACGTAGTACAGGATATTTCTTGCTTTCTCCATTTCCAATTCCTTTCATTGGTGATCGCGTAAAAGAGGTTAAAAATCTAATTTTAGCAAGTCTTAAGGTTCGATTTGATCCTTTAATTTTAGTAAGACCTCAATATACTCCTTGGGCAGGTCGGCGTGAATGTCATGGGCGGATTGAAAACCACCGATGTACTGGCTGTTTGGCACCAGATCGACAACTCTTTGCGCGTCTGTTTCGTCCATTGCCGCGAGCAAGATCCCGTTGGCATCATAATATGAAGGAGCGGTCAGTTTGCTGGGCGCGACATGCATCACGATGGTAGGGGATTGAATGTTTTTCAATATTTCTTCCGTGTCAAAGCCCTTAAACCAGGAAAAATTGTAAAACGTCACCCCGAACCGCAGATCATAACAGCCGGTTCCGTCCTGCATACTGGCATTTAAGGCATAGATCGAGTTGATTCCCAACTCCGGTGGATAGAGCCAGATCTTTGGGGTCTCTCCGGGGTGTTTATCCATATATCTCAAGGCAGGATCTTTTATAATTTGATTCCAGGTCTGGGGATCTTTGGCGTTGAAGACTGCCTGCATGTAGTCATGTTCCAATGCATATTCCATGAAAGTGTCGATCTCACTTTGATCGAGATAGTCATGCATGATTTTGAAGCCCAGCCACGAAATTGTCTTTTCCGCTCTCCCGGGAAGGGTGGAAAAGAAGGGCCCGTCTTCGAGGACGGTAGCGATAATGTATTCAGGCGCATTGGCGGAAACGTAAGCAGCGAGTAAGGCTCCGGAGGAGTGACCGGAAATGTAGACCTTGTCCTGAATAACGTTTTCGATAAACCAGATAATATCGTTGCCTATCGCGACCGCGTTGTACTTTTCGGGATCTTTAGAAGATTTTCCATGACCATAGTAATCAAGGGCATAAACATGGAATTCCTTTGACAATTCGGGCAAAACTTTTGCGTAATCGAAGCTGCTTGCCTGCTGGCCATGCAGCAAAAGCAATGCCGGACCATTGTTCGGACCTTCTATACAATAGATCTCTGAACCGTCATCCAGGATGGCTGTGTTTTCAGTAAAACCTAATTTATAGCCCGTTTTGTTCATGAAATTCGCATTGAAATAATCGTAATTCAGGTTTCTATAAGCAAAAATGCTGATGGCTATGATCGCCAAGAGAACGATTATCCCTATTGCAAGAAAAATTTTCATTTTTTTATCCATATCTCGCTCTTTTAAAAAGTATAGCCTTTTTTATGAGCGTCTTTTACCATTGTCTAAATAAATGGATAAATTTCTAAAGGAAAAAACTGTCAAAATCTCGGGTAGGTCGGGATTAAAATTGCCCTGAAACGGGGCAATTTCAATCCAACGGGATCAGATATCATAGGGTTTCATTGGGAGAATCAAATCTGATGTATCAATTTTTCGGCTACAAATAAGCCTTGCTTGTGGTACATCCACTCAAACGCGATATTCTAAAACTTGAATAAACATCATTATTGGACGTCGGATTGAAAGATGAACTCAATGTTCATCTTTCAATCGCGACCTACCCGAAGTAGAGATGATCAAAATGTCGGGTTGAACTACGCAACCCGACCTACTTATTGGCTGGACTACTACTGACCGAATTTTCCTTTTATCGCGGACACAGGATGATCGGTAGGTAGAGCCTGGGAATGACCGTGATGGTCACGATGGCTTCCTGTGAGTCGATCTCACCGTCGTTGACAACAAAAGAAAAGCGGTCTGTGCCTATAAAATCTGAGTTTGAGGTGTAGATCAGGTTTGGCGCTGTTCCGCTAAGCGTCCCATGCTGTGGTTGGGAGGTGAGGCGGTAGCTGAGTGGCTGACCTTCCGGATCTGAGCCAGTCAGGACGATCCCGGTTGGTTGACCTGAGGCGGCGGTAATATCCTGTGGATCAGCTGTTGGGGGCAGGTTGTCGGTGGTCAGGATGCGTAGGTCCAGATCCCAAACCTTGCCCGTATTGCCGCTTTTGTTATCACAAACAAAAACCTCCCAAACTCCGCGGGCGTTCATGCCGATATAGTGGTCAAGGCTGCCATCCGTTACGGGACCGGCGTTACGATTAAAGAAAGGTGGGCGCAGGTCATCGCGGTTGCCGTCATTGATCATCCCAGTGGAAGCATCGTCGATCAGCAGGTTGTAGTTCAGATTCGTGTCTGTGCCATCTGGAATTAGAACGGTCGGGCTGCTGTCCATGGGTCCTTTTAGCAAAACGCGCAATTCTCCACGGGCAATATGCTCGATCGCGACACCCAGGTCGATATCCTCGATGTAGCTGTCTTCATCGATGGTGATGGTCTTTCGGACGCCTCTGCCGTTGGCGCAGCCGTTATCGGGGATCGCTTCGGTGATCGTCCAGCGATAGGTCCAGGTGGCACGGTTATAGGAATAATCCCAGATTTCGATATCCATCTTATAGATCCCGGGCTCTGTCGGCAGGGGGTTGACGCCGTCGGTGGTGAAACCCATGTCCATGTAAAATTCGCGGCGTTCGTAGTTGCCATAGGTAATTCCGGGCAGGAAGAATTTATTCACGTATTGCGTGTCAGAGGCACCGCCGGGGATCTGGCGGAAGTCCCAGACGGTACGCAGTTCGCCGTCATCGATGCGGTAATTGATGCGGTGGGGCGGCAGGTAGTAAACCTGACTCATAAAAAGGTCACGGGCTTTGAGATAGATGCTATAGGGCGTGCCATAGGCTATCGTATTGCCGCTAACCAGAGTGTTTGTACCGGTGAAAAGACCAACTTCCTGCACTTTGGGCGCCTGGGTGTCGGTATAGGTATCATCAAGAAAGTCGAGTGGATTGAGATAAATGTCGCCGGCTGCCAAAATGTTGAGATGAATATGATGAAAATAAAAGCCAAAAGAAGATTCCGGCCAGGTGACGATGTTGCCCAGGTGGCTGTTGGCTGGAACGAAACCTCCGTTGACCGGGTCAGCTTGCCAGGCGGCATAAGCCTGTCGAATTGCCTGAGGGATGGAAGACTGTTCGATGTGATGATACTGCCAGACATAGCCTTCCGGGTCAAGGATGGCGACTTCCCAGTAAAGATAGTTGTAGCCGTACTGCTCAACGTTCACTACCTGACCTCTCACGGGTGTGCGCACATTGGTGCCGTCGGGGGCGACCATGTCAATCCCGTGGTGAAAGTATGCCTGGGAGGGATTGTTGTTGGGATCATAGTTTTGATAGGAACTGATCAGGTGCCCCATTTGTTCAAAAGGGAAGGGCCATCCATAGCGGGAATGTTCGCCGTCAGGATCGCCCCAGGCGATGCCTGCCGAACCGGTCTGGATCCCGTGATAGGGCTCTCCCGGAATTGCGGGGCTTGTTTGTGTCTGGGAAATGCCAGGGCTTGCGGTGAGGAGGAATATCAGGGCAAAAAGAAGAAGGCTGGTTGAGGCAATTCTTGGGAATCGTTTCACTATTTGGGTCTCCAATCTGAAATGTTAGACAATTATATATCAAAGGCTGAAAAACACGGTAAAAGATCGCAGAAAAGGATGAAATCAGATAGCGCAACAATGCCCCTACCTGTTTTCTTTTGCCAGGTAGGGGTATTAAAGGGGTTGGGTCTTGAAAGCAATCGTAGTCAAGGTCGTGTTGAGATTTGATCAAAATGAAAAATAACACCTTTGATTTCTTACCCAACAACCAAAGTGTATTTATGTAATAACTAGAACAGATAAAATCGATACGTAGGATTGAGAGGTTGGCGTAAAATGCGCCAACCTCTCAATCACGACCTACCCGAAGTAGAGATAATCAAAAGGTCGGGTTCCGCGGTTGAACCCGACCTACCCATTAATCCTTTCTTTTTAGGGGAAGAAATAAAAGCAGATCGCCACGTCGTCCTAACGGACTCCTCGCGATGACAGGATAGGTTCTGACAGGCACAGGCGTCGCCCGTTGTGCTCTCTCGCCATGATAGATTAACAACAGTCACTGCGAGCCCCGCAGGGGCGTGGCAGTCTGCAGTTTAGTCTTTTGTTTGTTTTTTCCCTTCAATGACCTTTGAACGGCAGATCGCCATACCCTGACGGGCACAGGCGTCACTTCGTTCCCACGCGGTGACGATCATTTGGCATCGCCAACGCCTCGCCTGGTGCTTAATTAACGTACAAGGTTGTGATTGACCAAGGTGCGCTGAAGGCGCACTTTGGTCAATCCGACGTTTCAATTTTATCGGCTACAAATAAACCTCACTTGGGGGACATCCACTCAAACGCGATATTCTAAAACTTGAATAAACTTCACCGTTGGACGTCGGATTGAATGAATGGTGCGCAACGCGCCCATTCATTCAATCGCGACCTACTCCCTGCTAGATTTGCGATTTTCTCCTGACATTCGGCACCTATGCCTGACCAAACCCCATTCAGAGACTGCCTGCGTCCTGGCTTCTTTTGCCAAGTGTGTGTGGTCTACCATTGGGTGCATTTTCGAAGAATTTGATCAAACAATTGCCGGATTGAGTTCCTTGCTACAGAGGAGGTGCGCTAGCTCTCCTTGTATATTTTAGAATAAGCATAATCGTTGGACGCCGGATTGAAAGATGAACCAAAAGTTCATCTTTCAATCACGACCTACCCGAAGTAGAGATGATCAAAATGTTGAGTTGAACCACGCAACCCGACCTACCTGCTATAAGCTGGCTGGGGTTAGATCATGTTGATCCACGCCTCGGTGTAGGCATTGATGAATAGCCCGAGGATGAATGAGATCAGATTCGCCACGATGCCATAAACAACACGTCTTCCGGTGCTGTGGCCTTTAAGTAAAAATCCGTATGCGAAGCTTTCGATCAGCATTATGACCGCTTCCATCGGTAACAATAGCCAAAAGAAACTGATGCTATATTCCGCGTTTCCAAAAATTAAGAATATGCTGTGGAGACCAATCTGAGTTGCCAGATTGACCAGGAGAAAGACCTTCCAATTCTCTTTCATGTCAAACTTGAATAAGAGTAAGATCAAACCTTCGATCAAAAGGGTAGGGATCAGGGTGCTTAAGAAAGTAGTGATCACATAGTAAGCCCGCGCTGTTTGTTTTACGATGCCGGTTGCGGCGTCAAAATGCATGGTTGTAGAAAAACGTTCACGGGTGACCACAGGGGAGATAATCTTATAACCACTTTCCGAAACCAGAACGATCTGAAAGGTTTCAGGCAATCCAAAATATGAAAAACCATGTCTCTTCTGCGTTTGTTCAGGGAGTGACTCCTTGAAGAAGTCGCCAAATACAGGCGCAAAAGTGCCGGTGACCATCACCAGCTTTTTGTCGTCAGTTTCAAAGGAGCGTAGCATTGTAAGCATATCGGGGTTATAGCTTTCAGGCTCGCGGAGATTGGAACGCAAATTCCCTTCCGGATCTTCGGGCATGTACAGCAAGTCGATATAATACGGTTCATCGGGCGCGTTGGTCACAAGGATAGTTACAGATTCTTTCGGACCCATGTCCGCGGAGGCGGAACTGTTAGGCAGGGCGAATAAAATTGAGAGCAGTAGCAATGAAAATAACAGGAAGTGTGGAAAGGTACGCTTCGATGTCATGATTTCTCCTCCGATACGCGAGTCTGGTCGGCGTGGTTGACTCCTGTATCTGTGTTTATTATATCCGTTTACAAAAAACACCTGATGCCCTTTCTGAGCATCAGGTGCATGGGATGTGATAAAAAATTCTTTTACGGCTGTTCGAACATCGGTCCGATCATATAGCGGCTGATGTCGATCACGGGGCTGACGCTGCCCATGACGGAGGGTAAAACGCCGTTCCATTTGGTCAGGAAGAGATATTGCAGGTACTCCTGGGTCAGCGCGCCGGTGTCTTTGAGCGCTTTTTGGGCATCAGCCTGACCCTGCGCCTGGGCGATGACGGTCTGAGCGTCGATCTCAGCCTGGGCGAGCTTCTGCTTGGAGGTCTCGACCTGCTGCTGAGCAACCTGTTTGGCTTCGATCGCGTTTTGATATTCTTCTGAGAAGTCAAAATTAACGATGTTGAAGTTTTCGACCACAATATAGTAGGGCTCGAGCTGTTTGGTCAGTTCTTCTTCCGCCATCATGCGGACTTCATCGCGCTTGGTGATCAGTTCTTCAGCTGAAAACTGAGCCGTTACCGCTTTGAAAGTGTTCTGAATGGCCGGAGCGACGATGATCTCTGCATAGTTGGAACCAACATTCTGATAAACCTCTTCAGCACGGCTGCCGTCAAGATGATAATTGACCGCGATCAGCGATGTGACCACCTGCAGGTTTTCTGACATGGCTGTGGCAGGGACTTCGTCCTTTTGGGTGCGGATGCTGAGGGGGACGACCTTTTCTATAAAGGGCAGCTTGAAGTTGATGCCCGGATAAGCGACGCGGTTGACCGCGCCAAAACGGGTGACAACACCGATGTTGCCGGCTTCCACCTCGTATACGCCCGTAAAGACTATTATCAATATCAAGATCAAGGTCAAAATGGCTAAGAAGAACTTAGGATTTCCTTTAATATTCTTCAAATTTGTTTTACTGCTTGAGTCAGTTGTAAATTTTCCATCAAACATAGTTCACCTCTTTTCTAAATGTATTAAAACAAAAAAATGTAAGAGCGAGCTAAGATTTTATAGGGTCTATTTGCGTAAATTGATAACGGGCAAAAAAATCGTAGAGCATGCGCTGTTGCGCGTGGACAGGAGGCCACGCGCGAACAACCCTGGCGGAGGTGTAGGGGAGACACCTGTGCCCGTAAGGGTATTCCACGGTCTCCCGTATGCGCGATGGTCACCCGTAAGCGGGCGGACATGGAAGTCCGCCCCTACACCTCCTGGATGTGGCATGGTCACCTGTAAGTGTCCGGGTGTGTAGTAGGTCGAGATTGAAGATGTGCGGTTTTTCCCGCACATCTTCAATCCGACATCCAGGTACAAGGCACTACCGTTTTATTCCCTCTTTTTACATGAATGGAACGCAGATCAATACTCAAATTGATCCCTTTTATGTTACTCGGTAAAAGTATTGTGAACGTCGGATTGAAAAATACCCCTCAGGGGCATTTTTCAATCTCGACCTGCTAACTCAAGTTCAAGCGTGGTCAGGAAAACACATTTCGCCATCCGCATAGATAGGAGCCCATGTACGGATCTTGCTCTCTCATGCCGGATTTCAAATACAAAATCCGGCCTACATGTAATAAGATGGGCTGACGTACCCAGAGGGCATTTTGGGAGGCTGCCCCTATACAAAATGGCTCAGGTGAGAATTGCTGCATAAATTGATATCAGCTTGAATAATCCTTGTTACAATAGTCCCCGTGAAAACTGAAAAGACCGAAACAATAAATGAAAACATTTCTAATATCGAAGAGGCTGAAACCGATGAGTTCAGCACACGCCATGTTGCGTCGATCGCGCTGGCGCATGGCGTCCATGATATGTATGCCGGCTTTCTGCCGCCATTTTTGCCGATCCTGATCGAGAAATTCGGTTTCAGCAATCAGGTCGGGGGCTCATTAACGCTGTTTTACTCACTGCCTTCGCTTTTCCAGGCATTTTTTGGTTCTCTAGCAGATCGCCGCAATCTGAAGATCCTAGTCAGCCTGGCACCGCTCGTCACGGGTTTGATGATGACACTTTTGGGCGTGGTACCCTCCTCGGTCGTTATGATCGGCTTGTTGATCGTGGGCGGCACGAGCTCGGCAGCCTTGCACGCCATCGGTCCGGCACTCAACAGCAAGCATGCCGGGAAGAAGCTTGGTAGAGGGATGAGCTTTTGGGTCAACGCGGGCTCGTTTGGCTACGCACTTGGCTCGCTTGTCTTTGTTTCGGCTTATGATCTTTTGGGGCTGGAGCGCCTGCCTCTGATGGCAGTTTTGGGCGCTGTGGTCTCGGTTTTGGTCTGGTATTGGCTCAAGGACGCCGATACACGGGCGCAAAGCGCGCGCGATGAAGAGCCAAAACCCAGGGATTGGTCAAAGATCGTCAAGGTGATGGCGCCGGTAGCCTTCATTCTTGCGACGCGGGCATTGATGGTGGCGATACTTTCGACCTATTTCCCATCGTTTTTGTTGGAGCAAGGCGCGAGCACTTTCCTATCCGGCGCTGGCATGACCCTGATCTTTGCGTCGGGCGTGGTTGGGTCTTTCGTGGCTGGCAGTTTGAGCGACCGCTTCAGCCGTCTGGGTATCTTAGCGATCGCTACCATTGCGCAAACAGCTTTCATGCTGCTTTTCCTGCAGATCAAGGGCTGGCTCCAGATCCCGGTTTTGATCTTGATCGGCTTTTTTGAGGTCGGGGCGATCCCTGTCTTTATGGCGCATGTGCAGGAAGGCTTTCGGCAAGACCGGGCATTTATCAACGGATTGTATCTCTCGCTCAACTTTGTTAGCTCAGCCCTGGCAGTGCCGATGGTGGGAAGACTGGCTGATATGTTCAATTTCAGGACGGCTTTCCTGGTGGCAAGCTATGTTCTGCCGCTGGGACTACTCGGTCTGGCATGGATGCGCTTGACAACCAGTAAAAAAACGAAGGTTTAGTCCTGTTGTAAACGGATTTGTTTAGTTAAATAGGGTTATGCTTTCGGGATGTTTTGCAAAAAAAGCCGAGGACTGTATTTGTCAAAATCATAAAACGAATGCATAACGTGTGGCCAGATGGAATTCATTTTTCGCGCATTTCAATATTTTGAACATAAATGCAAGGCGGAAAACGTTGAAATGACTTCCGTATCTTTGTTATGGATTCAAGGGGTAAGTAGAATTCGAAGTAGAATTCGGAGGTAGACAAAAGAAGACGCTTTTGCTATAATCCTGACACTTTGGGCGCTTAGCTCAGTTGGTTAGAGCGCACGGTTCACATCCGTGAGGTTCGGAGGTTCGAGTCCTCTAGCGCCCACACGAAGCACACTTGTAGGCGGATTCTTCAGTTGAATCCGGCTTTTTGTATGGCTGAAGAGCTAGTGGTTCACATCCGAGCCCTAAAGGGGGCTTTGCACAGGTTCGGAGGTTCGAGTCCTCTAGCGCCCATTTTGAATTCCGGATTTTTATAAAGTCCGGTTTTTTTATACCTATGAGAGTTCTAGGTGAATCTAACACGGGAAATGGTTCACATCCGAGCCCTAAAGGGGGCTTTGCGCAGGTTCGGAGGTTCGAGTCCTCTAGCGCCACCTGAATGCTGGAAATATTCAAAATCCAGCATTTTTTTATAACTAATACCGAAAGAGTTCACATCCGAGTCCTAAAGTTGCTGAGCAGAAGTTCGATCAAGTCTTCAAGAGCCCATTAAGGTCATAAGGCTTCTAGGGAATCTTCTCCAAAAGCTCAACTAACCATTCCAGTTAATTTTCTCCAGATTGAAAGTTAAAACAAAAGATCGATACTTATCGCCTAGATAAAGACCAATGTCTCGGATTGATAAGCCGATTTCCCTATTCAGTTTTCTATATTTCTATTACACTATTAACCCATTGGATTTTCAAGGGCAATGGAGCGAAAATGGAAACGAAAGCAGAAACAAATACAGAGAAAGAAACAACAGC
>JBMNVH010000038.1:0-13554 GCA_050946715.1 Anaerolineaceae bacterium
AATGCTTTCTTCAATGAGACAAATTGGTATGCAACAAGCCTGATTCATCTGTTGAACACAAGCATCTATTTGTTTTTCCTCTTACATTCTTGTAAAATTGAGTTGAATAGATTCGATTGGAGGCATCATGAAAAGAGATCTTGATCTCATTAAGCTAATTCTTCTGGAATACGAGAAACTTCCACCCCCACCACATGATATAGATGAAATTGAAGTCTCGAATTATTCCGAAGATGAAATCATCTATCATCAAAAGCTTCTGTTGGATGATGATTATATTATCGGAGAACATTTCATAGACATCGTTGGTGAGCAGTCATTTTATCCAGAACGATTGACAAATAAAGGACATGATTTTCTTGAAAAAATCAAGAATGATACTGCTTGGAATAAAACTAAAGCTACAATTCTTGAAAAGGGCGGTGGTTTTGCGTTGGATATTGTTAATTCTCTAATAACAGCGGTAATTAAGGCTCAGCTTGGGTTGTAACATAAAAAACACTCTATCTGCTAATCTTCAACAGGTTTGATTTACGCTAAAAATGGGAAAAGAATAGTGTAAAAACCATTGCTATTTAATCCAAAACCGCGTGCGGGAAGTAGATAATTACCCAACCTCTTAATCTCATCATCCTGTTTTTGCTCATGATGATAATTTAAAAAAGCCGGATTGAACCCTTGAGAAATGCACCCAAGGGCAGGCTGCGCAATCCGGCCTACAGATAGGCTAAATGTCGGATTGAAGGACGCAACCCGACCTACTAAAGAGTGTCGGATTGAACCTCACAGGGGCATGCGAACAATCTGGCTTACAATTAAAGTCACCCGCCAAAGGTCGTGTTGTATGGATAAGCTAATAACCAGACTCTGTTGTAATAACCATGAGTCCGTTGATTTCATCTCTATGATTATTCACCCAGTCAGGTTGATCAGCCCGAACCCTATAAAAACTTATGTAAGAACTTATCAATTTATCTTCCAGATCATAGCCAAAGGAATGAATAATCCGAAAAATGCCAAATGGTTTAAGCATTCTTGCCAAACGGTAAGATGTAATTACTCCATAAGAAAGCGCTTTTGAGGCTTCTTTTTTACTATTATTGCTCTTATGAGGTAAAAGATAATCCAACATACATAATTCATTATGATCCAACTCGAAGAATATTTTATCTTCTGGGGAAGACAGTTTTTCAACTTCTTCCAGTACATGAGGGGCTTTCCACACATGCTGTTGGAGCAAAAAGCAATCGCTTATCTTTGTAATTCCTTGAGAAAGTCTGTTCTCAAGAACTTCTGGAAGCGGGTCCATTTCTGTTGGGAAGACCTTTAAATATTCAATGCAGTTGATCAAAAACAAATCATTTACGGATTTCATCATTACTTATTGAAGCGTGTATTTATAATATATTATAAACCCTTGAAAGTCACAGGTGTTCATAGAAAATAAGTGATTGGAGGGCATGCCGCTATTTTGTTCAATTTGTTATTGCGAGCCCTTAAAGGGCGCATCGCGATGACAAGATAGAGGCAGAGTCATATCCAGGGAGCACGACTTGATAGCCCTCTCCTGTAGCTGCAGTTTTTTACTGAAAACACTTGACTAACGAACTCGCTAATGGTGGATTGTAGATTTCAAAATTAGTGCTTTATCTACATCAACTTCGAACTCAACTCTGGTCCAAGGTGAAGCACTATAGTTAAACCTCACTATGCTTTTATCTTTCCATTCCAATCCAAAATACAACCTTGTGGCATAGGGAACAGGGTAATATGCCATACCATAATCTGACTCATTCGCAAATAATGCTATTCCACATTTCTTATCGCAGAAGATATATGCTGTTCGCGACTCATCGGGTGAATCAACCTCTTCCAGGATATTGACCAGCTCAAAACTAAGTATTTCAACTTGTCTTAAGGGGCCAATGAAGTTTGTTTGGACTTCGGATTTCTTATTGTCCAAAATCCAGACTGTTACAAAAGTGAGGATTAAAATAAAAATGATGAAAATGATCAATTGATTACCTTTATTATTCATTGAACACCTCAATTTTAAAATATAACACACCAACATTCTTACTTCTTAGAATGAAACACGAAAATTTATGGTAAAATATTCAATCTGGTATGATTACCTTAGGATTGGAAAAAAATTAGCGACCAACTATTGACTAAGTAGAAAAATTGATTTATACTGAAAAATTGCACTTAAAGTAACCCCCATGCGTGGACCGCAGCTTGCACCACGCTTTTTATCGTGTTAGGAGATGTGAATGGCCGACCATATGACACCCAAGAATTACGCGCGTATCCCTGTCAGGCATCCGTTGCCTCAACTTATTCAAGTTCAACTTGATTCTTTTCAACGCCTGAAGGATGAGGGTTTGGGTAGTTTATTTGACGAAATTTCCCCCATCGTTTCTTATGGAAACGATCTGCGTCTTCATTTTCCGAGCAATAGCGAAATTGCGAAGGAATTTGATCTCAAGTATTGGTTCGAAGAACCGAAAAACACAATCGAAGAATGCCTTGAGCGTGATCTGACCTATGCTTGTCCGCTTTACGTTTCTGTTCTGCTGGACGGCGCGGAGAGCAGCGATAAGATCAAGCACGATCTCTTCCTGGGCGACTTCCCTGAAATGACCCCCAAGGGCACCTTCATTATTAATGGTACCGAACGCGTGGTTGTTTCTCAGCTGATCCGCTCCCCAGGCGTTTATTTTGAAGCTGAGCTCGACCGCACTACCGGTCGCATGATGTCAACCGCCAAGCTGATCCCGGATCGCGGTGCCTGGATGGAGTTTGAGACCCGCAAGAACGATTTCATCATCCTCAAATTCAACCGCCGGCGCACGGTGCCGATCACGGTTTTCCTGCGCGCGCTGGCAGCGGTGGATGACGGTCTGCCCAACAATCCACTTCAAACCGGCTCAGATGAAGAGATCCTGGCGCTTTTCAAGGATGTGGATACCAATGAAGAGCATCTCTATATTGAGTCCTCTTTTGAGCAGGAACCTGAATTTGACCTGAGCAATATGAGCATTGCTGAGGCGTCCCTGATCGATTTCTATAAAAGATTACGTCCTGGCGAGCCTCCGCAGTTGGACAATGCCCGTGCTTACGTCACGGAACAGATCTTTGACTCACGGCATTATGACCTCGAAAATGTCGGTCGTTACAAGCTGAATCAAAAATTGAGCCTGGATGAGATCGTGCCGAGAAGCCATCGCACGATCACGAAACACGACATTATCGAACTGATCCGCCGCATGATCAAGATCAACAACGGCGTGATCCCTCCGGATGACATCGATCACCTCGGCAATCGCCGCCTTAAGACGGTGGGTGAGTTGATCCAAAACAAACTGCGCGTAGGTTTGCGCCGCATGGAGCGCGTGATCAAGGAACGTATGTCGATCCGTGAGCAGACCAATGTCTCCCCGGTGAGTCTGGTCAATATCCGCCCGCTGGTCGCTTCCTTGCGCGAATTCTTTGGCTCAAGCCAGCTTTCTCAGTTCATGGAAGAGACCAACCCGCTTTCCGAGCTGCGCCACAAGCGTACAGTTTCGGCATTGGGTCCCGGCGGTCTGCGCCGTGAACGCGCGGGCTTTGATGTGCGTGACGTTCACTTCTCTCACTACGGTCGCATCTGCCCGATCGAGACCCCGGAAGGTCCGAACATTGGTCTGATCGGTCGTCTGGCGACTTTTGCGACGGTCAACGAATATGGTTTCATCGAAACTCCTTATCGAAAGGTTTACCGCTCGATGAAGGGGAATGATCCCAATCTGGTCAACCACCTTTTGCGTCAGGATATTGTCGATCCTGAAACCAATGAAGTGATCTACGAAGCCGAAACCCGCGTTACCGAGGAGATGGCGGAAAAGATCAGATCCTTAGGCGTTGAAGACGTGCTGATCCGCCCCTACGTAAGCGAAGACTACGTATATTTAAGCGCTGACGCTGAAGATCAGTATAAGATCGCACAGGCGAACGCGCCGATGAATGAATATAACGAATTCCTGCGCCGCAACAGCTGCCGTTATCAGAATCAGTTTTCTATTTATAACTATGAAGAGATCGACTTCATCGATGTCGCCCCCAACCAGGTTGTGGGTATTTCGGCTGGTCTGATCCCCTTCCTAGAACACGACGATGCCAGCCGCGCGCTGATGGGTTCGAACATGCAGACGCAGGCTGTGCCCTTGCTACGCCCCGAAGTGCCGATCGTTTCGACCGGTATTGAAGATGTCGCGGTGGCAGATTCGGGTCAGGTTGTGACTGCTGAAGAAGACGGCGAAGTTCTCTCAGTTACTGGTGATACGCTGGTGCTGAAGCAAAAGAGCGGCGATCTGAAGATCCACAAGCTGCGCAAGTATCATCGTTCCAACCAGAGCACCTGTATTGACCAACGCCCTGCTGTGGTGAAGGGGCAATTGGTGAAGAAGGGCGATGTGATTGTCGATTCGTCCTCAACACAAGACGGCAAACTTGCGCTGGGTCAGAATGTCTTGATCGCGTTCCTGCCCTGGGAAGGTTTCAACTTTGAAGACGCGATCGTGATCTCCGAGCGCCTGGTTGAAGAAGATCGTTATACCAGCATCCACATTGAAAAATACGAAGTGGAAGCCCGCGATACCAAATTGGGTCCCGAAGAGATCACACGCGAGATCCCCAACGTTGGTGAGGATACAATCCGTGATCTGGATGAGACCGGCATTATTCGCATCGGTGCCAGTGTTGGACCGAACGACATTCTGGTTGGCAAGATCACGCCTAAGGGTGAAAAAGAGCTGACCCCGGAAGAGCGGCTTTTGCGCGCGATTTTTGGTGAGAAATCCCGCGACGTCAAAGACACTTCCCTGCGCATGCCCCACGGCGAGCGCGGTATTGTGGTCGATGTCAAGGTCTTCACCCGTGAAGAAAACAATGATCTGAGCGCTGGCGTGGACAAGATGGTGCGTGTTTCTGTCGCGCAGCGCCGCAAGATCACCGCTGGTGACAAGATGGCTGGTCGTCATGGAAACAAGGGTTGTGTTTCGATGGTGTTGCCCGTCGAGGACATGCCTTTCCTTGAAGACGGTACTCCAATCGATATCATCCTGAACCCGCTCGGTATCCCTGGTCGTATGAATATTGGTCAGGTTTTGGAAACAGAGTTGGGTTGGGCAGCCCATAGCTTGGGCTTTAGAGCAGTGACGCCCGTTTTTGATGGCGCTACGGAATCTGAAATTGAAGCGGAATCGGTGCGCGCCTGGATGATCAACGAAGCCTGGAAAATAACAGCACAAAAAGGCTGGGATTGGCTGAAAACGATCGAGCACGATCCGGAAATGATCAAGGATGACGATGAAGTCCGCTTGCTCTACCTGGAAGAAATTCTGGCAGACAAGGATGTTGACATTTTTGAGATCAAGGAAAATGAAATTTTAGCCCGTCGAGCTGCCATGAGTGAATGGCTCAAATCGGAAGGCTTTGATCCTGCCACTATTACCTCCTTCCCGGAAGATAATATTCCTGTGTCAGGACGTAAAGTTCAGGATGATAACGCGGTGCGAGCTTGCTTGTATTTGTGGGCTAAGAAATTAGGCTATGAAAATGAAGTTGATCGCGATATGAGCCGCGAGGAAATGGATGTGATCGCGAACAAGATCATGCTCGAGACCGGAATGCCGATCCCGACCCTGGGCAAGCAGTTGGTTCGTGATGGTCGCACCGGCGACTTCTATGATCAGCCGGTCACTGTTGGCATGAAGACTATGCTCAAACTGCATCACCTGGTTGAAGACAAGGTCCATGCCCGCTCGACCGGTCCATACAGCCTGGTCACCCAGCAGCCGCTTGGTGGTAAGGCGCAATTTGGCGGTCAGCGCTTTGGTGAGATGGAAGTTTGGGCGTTGGAAGCCTACGGCGCGGCTTACACCCTGCAGGAAATGCTGACGGTCAAGTCTGACGATGTGGCTGGTCGTACCGCAACTTACGAATCGATCGTCCAAAACAAGGAGATCGAAGCCCCAGGCATCCCGGCTGCTTTCCGCGTTCTGGTCAAAGAGCTGCAATCGCTAAGCCTTTCTGTTGAGGCGATCATGGAAGACGGCGAAGTGGTCAAATTTGGCAAGGACGAAGGGCGCGGAAGCCGAAACCGCGTTCCCACTGGTCTGCTGGATCAGGGAGCTGATGTCTTTAGCCAATTAAGAACCAATAATTAGAGAGAATACTTAAGTGAATTGAAAAGAGCTGGTTGAAAAACCGGCTCTTTTTTGTTTTGACAAATTATTGTTAGGGATTTTGTTGAGCGAATAAGAATTTAATGTCCCCATCTCTTCGTGCTTCCCAAATATCAGGTCATTGAGAATCTATGACCTGACTTATGCTCTGAATGTCGGGTTGAACTGCGCAATACCCAGAGGGCATGATACCCGACCTATCCAACTATCTTATTAGTCTACGGACAAAAGACCCACCCTCTTTAATCCCCCTCCCAGGAGGTGGTTGTCTGATTTCCCACACTTTATGGACAACTAAGTTGCAGATCTCCAATTTATTGGCTTGCGCTCTGGGCTACTACAGCTGTTGAGTTCAAGGTATTGGGACCATTAGGTGAGGTTTGATAAGGTTCATTCGTGCCGGATTCAAATGAGGAATACCAAAGGGGCATAATGTCTGGCCTACATTATTAATCCCCCTTTTTCGGGCATATCGGGTACAATCGTTGGGCGTGAGTTTGTCTGATATGGTCTCGAAATTGACCAGGTTTAGAAGATTCTGGAAAAAGCTTGACGCAATTGAATAAGGCGTGGTAAAATCTGACTTCGTCTGTAAACAGAGGTCGTATTGACGTGCCTGCATCACAGAGAAAACAAAGGGCCTGATTTTGGGCCTTGATTATTGAATAATAGTAAGTTATTAGTAGTTACGGAGGCAAAAAAGGTGCCAACAATAAACCAACTGGTTAGAAAAGGTCGCACGACCAAAAGTCAAAAAAGCAAGTCGCCCGCCTTGCTCTATACGCTGAACTCGGAAAAGCAACGCCGTACCCGCCAACCCAAGGGTGCGCCTCAGAAACGCGGTGTTTGTACGATCGTTCGTACAATGACCCCGAAAAAACCGAACTCAGCATTGCGCAAGATCGCTCGTGTCCGTTTGTCAAACGGTATCGAAGTTACTGCCTATATTCCTGGCGAGGGCCATCAATTGCAGGAACACAGTGTCGTTCTTGTTCGCGGCGGTAGAGTAAAAGACTTGCCCGGTGTGCGTTATCACATCGTTCGTGGGACTCTGGATAGCACTGGTGTCGCAAACCGCAAGCGCGCTCGTTCCAAGTACGGCGCCAAACGCGCAGATAATTAATTGGAGAGGGCGATAGCTTGAGACGCTTGCGTCCTGGCTGCCTGGAACTGAGGAGCAAATATGTCGAGAAGAATTAAACCAGAAAAGCGAGTAACTTTACCTGATGTGCGCTTTAACAACGTGCACCTTCAGATGATGATCAACCGCATTATGCTCAACGGCAAGAAGAGCGTCGTTACCCGCCATGTCTACAACGCCATTGATATGGTTGCCGAAAAGACTGGCAAAGATGGTATCGAAGTTTTCGAAACCGCTTTGAAGAACGTCAGCCCGATGATGGAAGTCCGCCCCCGCCGTATCGGTGGCGCGACCTATCAGGTGCCGATGGAAGTCTCACCTGAACGACGGGTTACTCTGGCAATGCGTTGGATCATCACCGCCGCGCGCGCAAGATCAGGAAGGTCATTCTCTGAGAAGTTAGCCGGAGAATTGATGGACGCTGCTGAAAATCAGGGTGCTTCAATTCGCCGTCGCGAGGAAACGCACAAGATGGCAGAAGCCAACCGCGCGTTCTCTCACTTCCGCATGTAGTTCTGGTTCTTTAACAATTTAGGTTCAATTATGACTGACTATCCGCTCGAGCGCTATCGGAATATTGGGATCATTGCCCATATCGATGCCGGTAAAACTACCACTACCGAGCGGATTTTGTTTTATACTGGCAAGACCTACCGAATTGGCAATGTCGATGACGGCACGACTGTTACCGACTGGATGCCCGAGGAGCGGGAACGCGGTATTACCATCGTTTCCGCGGCTGTAACGGCTGAGTGGAAAGACCACCTCATCAATATCATCGATACCCCCGGTCATATCGACTTCACCGCTGAGGTCCAGCGCTCTTTGCGCGTTCTGGACGGCGGTGTGGTCATTTTTGATTCGGTCCAGGGTGTGGAACCGCAGTCCGAGACTGTCTGGCGGCAGGCTGACAAGTATGGGGTGCCCCGTATTTGTTTTGCCAATAAGATGGATCGGGTGGGCGCTTCTTACGAACGAACGATCGAGAGTATCAGACAACGCCTGGGCGCCAACGCGTTGCAGATGCAGATCCCGATCGGCGAAGAAGCGGGTTTCAACGGCATTATCAATTTGCTGGAGATGAACGCGGTCTATTATGGCGAAGATACCGGCGCCGAACCGGAAGTTAGCGATATCCCGGCTGAATACCTTGAGGAAGCTCAGGGTTTGCGGGAAATATTGGTTGAGCGGATTGCTGAGCTGGATGATCATCTGACCGAAAAGTTTCTGGAAGGTCAGGATATCTCAATTGATGAATTAAAGCAGGCGCTGCGTAAGGCTGTGATCGCCAATGAGGCGACGCCGGTCTTTTGCGGCACCAGCCTGCGCAACAAGGGCGTTCAACTGATCCTGGACGCGGTGCTCGATTATCTGCCGTCTCCTCTGGATATTCCTCCGGTGAGCGCGAATTTGGTTCGCGATGGTAGTGAGGTCTTGCGTTACGCGAAAGACAGTGAGCCGCTCTCGGCGCTGGTCTTCAAGATCGTTTCGGATCCCTACATGGGTCGTCTGGCTTATATCCGTGTGTATTCCGGCAAGGTCAAACAGAACGCGACCGTTCAAAATTCTTCCAAAGAGAAAAAAGAGCGTGTCGGTCGCCTTTTGCGAATGTACGCCGACCGGCGCGAGGATATTGAAGAATTAGGCGCTGGCGATATTGGCGCGATCCTGGGGCTGAAGTTCAGCTTCACCGGCGATACTTTGAGCGACCCGACCAATCCGGTTCTGCTGGAAACGATCAGCTTCCCCGAACCGGTCATCTCGATCGCGATTGAACCGAAAACGAAAGCGGATCAGGATAGGATGTCCGAATCGCTGGTCAAGCTGGCAGAAGAAGATCCGACCTTCCGCGTCAGACAGGATGAAGTGACCGGACAGACCGTTATTTCCGGTATGGGTGAGCTGCATCTGGATGTTTTGGTGACGCGTTTGCTGCGTGAATTTAAAGTGAAAGCCAATGTCGGTAAACCGCGCGTGGCTTATCGCGAAGCCATCACCAAGCCAATGATGGGCTACGATTATCGTTATGTCAAACAATCTGGTGGGCATGGTCAGTATGGTCATGTTAACTTCAACCTTGAACCACTGGAGAGTGGCGCTGGTTTGCAGTTTGAAAATAAGATCCGTGGGGGCGCAATCCCCAAGGAGTTTATCCCCGCGATCGAAAGAGGTTTCGAAGAAGCCTGTGAGAGCGGACCTTTGGCTGGCTTCCCAATGACGGATATGAAGTTTACGCTGGTCGATGGCAGCTTCCATGAGGTTGATTCGAGCGACATGGCTTTCAGAATGGCAACCATCTTTGGTGTTCGTGAGGCTGCTGAAAAGGCGGAGCCAGTGATCCTTGAACCGATCATGCAGGTCGAGATCACGATTCCGGAAGAGTATACCGGCGATATTATCGGGCAGATCAACATGCGTGTTGGCAACGTGGTCGGGATGGATGACCGCTTTGGCAACGCCAAGGCGATCCATGCCGAGGTGCCGCTTTCGGAGATGTTTGGTTACGCCACCGAGCTGCGTTCCGCGACCCAGGGGCGCGGCGTGTTTACAATGGAATTTAAGCATTACGATCGTGTTTCGGATGCTTATATGAAAAAGATCCTTGGTCGTCTTTAGACCGGGCTTAAGGTAAAATAACCAGCTATGCTGGAAAAAATAAGGAAAGAATAACAGGAAAAGAAAAATGGCAAAACAAAAAATAAGAATTCGTTTGAAAGCGTATGACCACCGTATTTTAGATCAGTCGGCAAGACGCATTGTCGAGACCGCGGAACGCTCCGGCGCCCGTGTTGTTGGACCAGTGCCCCTGCCTACCCGCATCGAAAAATACACTATTCGCCGTTCCACCTTCATTGACAAGGACTCACAGGAACATTTTGAAATTCGCACCCACAATCGTCTCATCGATGTGCTGGAACCCGATTCCAAGACCATTGATATGCTCATGCGTTTGAGCTTGCCCGCTGGCGTAGACATCGAAATTAAGATTTAGTCGAATTGATCAGTTCAGGTTGCTTCACATTGTTGTGAAATGAGGTGGAGGAATCTTTACAACTTAGAAAAATAACGAGCGTTCGCAAGAAGCTCGCATTTTTCGTTTCCTGTTAATTAACGACGGCTCGCCCGTCGTTAGTGTTTTAAATAGTTGGGGTAGGATTTCAATTCCCACTCATCTCATGAAATGGGAAATTAATCGTTAGGACGAATGAAAGTGGATGGAAAACCACACCACCTCCAGCGAAGCGATGGGACTGCTTGCGTCCTGGGTGTAGTTTTCAGGTGGGGGAATTAACCCCTTACAGGGGCAGGCGGGGGTGGGTCTTGAAAACAGATGTGTAAATTAGGTACATGCTTGATTGTTATCGCAAGGAGCTCTTTAGGTCGACGTTTGAGTTAGGCAGGGACGTGGCAATTAACCTTTACGATTTTGTAATATCCAAAAGAAAAAAGATTAACTGCGGATTGCTACACCCCTAACGGGGCTCGCAATACAGCAATTCTCATTTTAGCCTTGGACATGGTCAGGAGACCATTTCCGAACGAGAAAAAGAGCCGGGTTCCCTCGTGGTCTCCCGACCACGAAGCATAGATTGTTTCCATACTGAGAATTGCTGCTCGCAATACCCTAACGGGCAAAAGTACCCAAAGGGCACGATGGGGCATTTTGTGAGTACTATAACTGAAAAGATACGCGGGTAAAAGGCACAAGAATGAGAAGTTTAGGAATCAGAATCAACGATAAGGGCCAAACTTTGGCAGGCTTTCTGGCTTGACCAGGGTAAGTTTTTCGGTCTTTGGGCTAAGCAAGTAAGTATTGCCATCGCGGTGCAGGATGGGGATGCGGCGGCGGATCCTGATGAAGTGTTCGCGCATATCCTCGGAGAGCCAATAGTAGTTATCGTACTCTTTCGGGTGCTCAAAGAGCAGTTCGTCGTAGATATCGAAGAATTCCTGGCGGTAGGTCTGGCTGACCTGGTCGAGATTGCTGATGACCCAGCAAACCTTCTGAAAATCCCAGTTGTAGGTGATGCCGATGAAGCGGTCGTCGGCGGTGATGTAGGGCGTGAAAGGGAACTGACGGCAGCTGAGGGTGCGGTAGTCGCGCTCACAGAAAGCTGGTCCCAGGCAGGCGACCAGGCGCATGTATTTCGGGGTTTCGGACTGCATTTTCTCTTTGTCGATCGGGTCGCTGGGGCATTCGTCGCCGCGAAGGCGATGCCAGAGTTTGGTGTTGGCTTTCAGATAAGCCCATTCCTCTTTGAGCGCGACAGGGACGGCAACGCAGATATCGCAGCAAAAAGGCTTGCCGGAGGGGTTGTATTGCCGGCAGATCTCACCGCAGTCCTGCTCACAGATGGGGGACGCAAAGCGAGCATAGAGGTCAGGGATGTCGAGCTTGGGTTTGTAGGCCATGAGAGAGATTTTACATCAAAAATGTCATTCATAGCCATGAAACAAAAATTCTCAATATGACAAAACAACACCACCCGTGGTCGGGGGGCTACGAGCGAATGCTGACGAGAAAATGAGAATTGCTGCGTGAAGCGACAAATAAAAGAAAAATTGTGGTAAAATCCAGATAATCGGGAATGGAACTCCAGAAAAACGGGAGTAAAACTCCAGAAAAGTCTAAAGCTATGCTCCTGGAGGTGCTATGTATATCAAGCGACAGATCGAAGATACCATCCTTAATGCGTCGAAAACTTTCCCCGCAGTTTTGCTAACTGGTCCAAGACAGACGGGTAAAAGTACCGTGCTAAAGCACCTTTCCGAAGAGGCAAGGACTTACGTTACGCTTGACGACCCACAGATCCGCTATTTAGCCAGCAATTCTCCGGAACTATTTTTTCAACGCTTTCAACCTCCGCTTCTTATCGATGAAATCCAGTACGCGCCGCAATTATTCCCTTACATTAAAATGATCTGTGATGAGCGACAGGAAAATGGATTGTTCTGGATGACCGGCTCTCAGGTTTTTGAAATGATGCGCAATGTTCAGGAATCTTTGGCTGGTCGGGTCTGCCTGCTGAAACTGTATGGATTTTCGCAGGCAGAAAAGGAAGGACGCGTGGCATTCCCATTTCCACCGGAGCGGGAAGGTCTGATCGAACTCGCTTCGTCCAGAGAGGAGGGTCAGGACGTGGACATCTTTGACTCCATTTGGAAGGGCTCCATGCCACGGGTTTTCACCCAAACAGAAATGGATGTGGAATCTTATTACGCGTCTTACATGCAAACCTATCTTGAACGGGATATCCGTTCGATCACTAATATAAGGAATGAGGGCAGCTTTGTGAAATTCGTGCAACTGATCGCTGCACGAACAGCGCAGGAGCTAAACATAGCGTCTTTATCGAGAGAGATAGAAGTTGACGCAAAAACCTGCCGTAGCTGGCTCGATATTTTACTGACAACCGGGTTGGTGATCGAGCTGCCGGCTTTTTCCGGAAACTTAAGTGACCGCTTGATCAAACGCCCGAAGATATATTTTATGGATACCGGACTGGCGTGCTACCTGACCGGTTGGCAGGACGCGAGAGCACTGGAAGCGGGCAGCTTCGCGGGGGCGATCTTTGAAACCTGGGTGATTGCTGAGATTTTGAAAAGCTGGTGGTTCAACGGGAAATTGCCACGGTTCAACTATTATCGGGATAAGAACCAGAGCGAAGTTGACCTGATCATTCAGAGAAATCAAAAAATATATCCTTTTGAGATCAAGAAAAGTTCCTCAGCAAGTCATGTTTTCAGAAACTTTTCTGAGATCCGGAATATGGGGCAGGAACTGGGATTTGGCGGGGTGATCAGTTTGTCGCCAAATCTCTTGCCAGTAGGCGAGAATTACTGGATGATCCCGGCTTCGTTATTGTAGTTTTTAGATGTCCAAAGATATTAAATGATTAATTGTTCATTATATACATTGCCTTGTGATCCTTGTTGATTTTAAATCAGTAATGGGATTATAGAAGATGGACGGGTTTTGCTAACGCTTCAAGCCAGGAATTCAAGCAATGTGTTTTATTTTGACGCACTCGCCCGCCAACTGCTTGACTCACCAGGTCGGAACTCTCATACAGCCACACCTGCTCCGACTTTTCAAACAAGGTGGCAAATTTGAACGTTATTGATCGATTTCTGTCGAAGGGTTGGACGTCGGATTGAAACATTGGGGCGCGAAGCGCCCCAATG
>JBMNVH010000039.1:0-13112 GCA_050946715.1 Anaerolineaceae bacterium
ATACTTTATAGGAAGAAATAATATAGCTAGTAGTCTTCTGACCATGCCATGGATAAAATGAGAATTTTTGATCTACATAATAAAGAACCGTTCAACTTCAATCGAAAATAACTCGCTCTATTTTGTCAGCTTCCAGATCCAAAAAGACAAAACTTCTCTTTTCAAGCTTTCTTCCGCCTAACGCCCCTGGATTTATAACTCGGGTTCTCCCCCATCTTTCATCCCGATACTGGTGGGTATGACCATGAAAAACGTAGTCGTATCTTCCACATTCAATAGCGGAGTTCAACCTTCTTCTATCATGCCCATGAATGACATAGATCAACTTTCCGCTCAAATCCAGTTCCAGAAATTCAGAAGAAAGATTATCATCCCGAAACCAGGAAATACGCTCTTCCAGTTCGCGGGGATAATCGCCATTCCCATATACAAGAATAATCCGAAACTCGCCAAAATAGTCTACAATTCCGGGGTCAATAACATCACCACAATGAATAACTGTCCTAATGCCGGCGTCAGCAATTTTCTTTCGTGCCAACTGGGCATAAGCAAGATTGTTATGTGTATCACTTAGTATTGCTATTTTCATTCATTCCCTTTCAAAAGATTATTTTAGCTTATTAGCTTCCTATGGTAAAATTTGGGTTGAGTTATAATGAATCGGAGTCAAATCTATGGCAACCTCTCTTGAATTAGGAATTGAAGCAGCCAAATCTGGGCAAATGGAAGAGGCATTGGCACATCTTAAGGACGCGATCGTTGAAGAGCCCGAAAACGCCAATGTATGGGTCTGGCTCTCAGCCATCATAGAAGACGAAGAAAAACAAACTATCTTTCTAAAAAAAGCGCTTGAGATTGATCCCGGAAACCGTCCTGCTCAACGAGGGCTGGCATTTATTGAACGCAAGAAATATATTCCGCCAAAACCAGGTGAAAAACTTTCCGATTACACTCATCCCATCGGTGTGTTCAAGACCCCTGCTCAAGCAGCGTCTCATATAGCGAGTGAGAATCCGATCCCAAGGGTTCAGGCTGAATTACCACAACCCACGCCACAAACCGCTGCTCCAGCAAAACAGGAAACTCGCACACCATTGCTTTCCAAACGAAAGCCCTGGCTTGACATTTTGTTGTACGGTTTCACCTTAATGGTGTTCATTATTATTGGCATATTGATCGGCTCTACCTTACTTCAGATCGACATCCCTTTCCTGAAAAAGCAGGAAACGGTACTCGAAGCCTTACCGCCTGCAAATGGCGTCTTTCTACTGGAAGAAGAAGGCTATACCGAGATGATCATGAATCAGGCGGTCCCTGAAGATCTGGCAGGAATACCACTCACAGCGGACAAAGCCCCTTCAATAGTGGTTTATTCGCCACTGGTGAACATCAATAAGCTTAGCCTGCATAATGAGAAAGATGAAAATGTTCCCTACACGAGCACTCCGGCGGAAAAGGATTCATACCTGATCACCTTTTCAACAGACCTCACGCCAGGCAGATATTGTTTCATATATTCCCTCAATGAAAGCAAAGGAGAAAATCTCTATTGGTGCTTGATCGTCAATGAGGAATAAGTAATTACTATAAAAATATTTATTTATAAGGAGCTTACCATCAAACCAAATACTATTGTCGAAAAAACGTCTCTTGCTGATAAGATCATTTCTTATCACGTCTACTGCCCTCAAATTGCCAGAAAAGCAAAACCCGGTCAGTTTGTCATCCTACGTATCAGCGAATCCGGGGAAAGGGTTCCCTTAACGATCGTCGGACAAGACGTAGAGAAGGGTACCATTCACCTGATCGTGCAAACTGTTGGTAAAAGCACCGCCAAGCTGGCTGACATACCTGAAGGAGAACCCATTCTCGACGTTCTGGGTCCTTTGGGTAATCCCTCCGATATCCAACGATACGGTAAAGTTTGTATCGTTGGTGGTGGAGTTGGTGCTGCGGTCGCTTTACCTGTGGCTCGCGCCCTAAAACTTGCTGGTAATGAAGTAACATCGATCGTCGGTGCTCGCAACAAAGATATGCTTATCCTCAAAGAGGAAATGGAAGCAGTCACTGACCACATGTATTTCACTACTGACGATGGCAGCTTTGGCTACAACGGTTTCGTTACCGGCAAACTTCAGGATCTGTTGGACGAAGGTCAGACCTTTGATCACGTCTTTGCGATCGGTCCCCTCGTCATGATGAGAGCAGTCACGAACGTTACTCGTCCATACAACATTCCGACAACCGTCAGCCTGAATACGATCATGGTTGATGGCACCGGTATGTGCGGTGGTTGTCGTGTTCAAGTCGGAGACAAAACTCTGTTCACTTGTGTCGATGGACCCGAATTTGATGGTCATTTAGTTGATTTTGACAGCGTCTTGAAACGCAATAATGCCTATCGTGATGATGATGACTGTCGTTTGGAAGCGCAGATCGCTGATCTTGATGTGTCAGAATTGCTTGAAGAAGTTGTTGTCCACGAAAAACAGCGTCAGGAAATGCCTGAACTGCCGGCAGACTCCAGAATCCGCAATTTCGACGAAGTTGCCCTCGGCTTCACTGAAGAACAAGCACTCGCCGAAGCAAACCGCTGTTTGCACTGCAAACGCGCATTTTGTGTTGAAGGCTGCCCTGTTTCGGTAAATATCCCCGAATTTATCGGTCTCATCAAAGAAGGTAAATATGTTGAAGCGGGTCTGAAGATCAAAGAAGATAATTCTCTACCCCGTGTTTGCGGTCGTGTTTGTCCTCAATCAGACCAATGTGAAGGCTCTTGTATTTTAGGTCGCAGAGGTCAGCCAATCGCTATTGGTTCTCTGGAACGCTTTGCCTCTGACAAATTGGCAGAAGCCCAACTGGAAGTTACTGCCCCAACTCTGAAAGAAAAACATCCAAAAGCCGCTATGATCGGTTCAGGTCCTGCCAGCCTCAGCTGTGCGGGAGACCTTGCCAAAGCGGGCGTCGAAGTTACCGTATTTGAAGCTTTCCACGATTACGGTGGTGTCTTACGCTACGGTATCCCCGAATTCCGTCTGCCAAAGGAAATTGTTTCCAATGAAGTCGAAGAGCTTAAGAAAATTGGCGTTAAATTCTACGCGAACACATTGGTCGGCGCGACTTACACCATTGAAGAGCTGCTCGAAGAGCAAGGCTACGACGCCATCTTCGTTGGTACAGGCGCTGGTTTGCCAAGATTCCTGGGTATTGATGGCGAGAACCTGGTTGGTATCTATTCAGCCAACGAATTCCTGACCCGTGTCAACCTGATGAAGGCTTATGAGTATCCCTTTGTCGATACCCCCATCCATAACCTGCGTGGCAAAAATGTGGCCGTCTTTGGCGGCGGTAATACCGCGCTCGACTCTGCTCGTGTGGCTGTCAGACTTGGCGCGAAACAAACTTCGATCATCTATCGCCGAAGCAAGGATGAAATGCCCGGTCGTAAGGAAGAGATCGAACACGCCATCGCTGAAGGCGTACAATTCGTTTATCTCAACGCTCCTGAGTCGTTCCATGGCGATGAGAAGGGCAACCTTACCTCTGTCAAATTGAACCGCATGGAATTAGGTGAGCCGGATGCCAGTGGCAGACGCCGCCCCGTCCTGATCCCTGATTCGACATATGATTTCCCCATTGATATCGCCGTGATCGCTATCGGTAACGGGTCAAACCCGATTATTCACGATAAGACACCTCAAATCGAAGTCAATAAATGGGGCAACATCATTGCCGATCCGGATACTTTGGAGACAACGATGAAATCAGTTTATGCTGGTGGCGATATCGTCTCCGGTGGTGCAACCGTGATCCAGGCTATGGGTGCCGGAAGAAAGGCTGCTACTTCAATACTTGAATATTTGAAGGAGCTTGGGTACGAGCTATAGCTAAGATCACCTGTTTAGGAGCTGGAAGCGCTTCCTTTGGACTGAGTACGCTGATTACTCTGCTTGAAAGTAACGCTCTTATCGGTTCTGAGATTGCTTTGGTTGACACAAACCAGGAATCCCTGGATTTGATTACAAACCTGGCAAACTGGCTGAATAATGAGCTAAATTCTGGAAAACAGATAAGCAGTCATTCCACGCACAAAAGCGCTTTAAAAGGCTCAGATTTCGTCATTAGTGCCATCGAGGTGCAACCTCGTGAGCAATTATGGCAACAAGACTTTGAACTAAGCCGTAAGGTTGGTCTACGCCAGCCTTACGGCGAAAATGGTGGACCTGGGGGCTTTGCGCACGCTGCCCGAAATGTTAATTCAGTCCTCGAAATCGTTCGAGATATGGAAATTCAGTGCCCGGATGCGCTTTTCATCAATTTCACAAACCCAATGCACCGGATTTGTTATCTGATCAATGAATACAGCAAAATCAAGGTTGTTGGGCTTTGTCATCAGATCGCCAGCGGCTATGCCATGGTCGCAAAAGCGCTCGCGCCTATCTATGGGATCGATGATGCCGAGGCGTTCCTTAGCACGCACGCTGATCCCGCCAACGATGGTCCGCAACACCATCTTGCCCGTCAGGGAATTGAAAAGTTCAGGATCGAAGCCATTGGTCTAAACCACTTTACCTGGATGCTCGGTCTGACCGACCGCCAAACTGGCAATGACTTATATCCCCTCTTTCATCAATACTGGCAAAAATTGCCAGAAAGTTTTGAACCGCTCACTCGTAGGGTTTACGAATATTTCAAACTATTCCCGATCCCCGGGGACGAACATTTATGCGAGTACCTCCCCTGGATGTCTTCAGAGCGGACAAAACCCTGGGAAAAGTACGACCTTTCCCTCTATGACTGGAAATATTTTGACGCCAGTCGCGACAGACTATGGCGAAAAATCGCCCAGGACATTAAAGATCGTAGTAATGTTCAGGATTATCTTCAGGCACATTCTGAAGGAGCGGTTGAAATTATTGAAGCAATTTTGAAAGACGAGAAATTGGATTGGGAAGCAGTTAATATTCCTAACCAGGGAAGCATTCATGGATTACCTGATAACGCCATCGTCGAACTGCCAGCAACAGTGGACTCAAAAGGTTTTGCTACGCGCAAAAGTTACGAACTTCCAATGGGCATTCTCTCTCTGCTCCAACGGGAAGTCGCGACCAGTCAACTCTGCATTGATTCGATCGTCCACGCCGACCGCCAGCTGGCAATCCAAAGCCTCTTGCTCGACCCGGTCGTAGATGATCTTGATACTGCCGCAGATATTTTTGAAGAGATCCTGCTTGCCTACAAGCAATTTCTCCCCCAATTCTTTTAGATCAATTTAGAAGGATTACAACTTAATGTCAAACCCAAAAATCATCGACATCGATCCTTTGGATTCAATTAATGATAACCAAAGGAAAAACTTCTTTGAGCCGCTATCAAATCGCGGCATTCCCCGCTGGATCGTTCTGAGCCTTGGACTTCTTGGCTTGATCTACGTTCTCAATCCAACCATGGGGATCCTTGAATTCATTCCCGATAACCTGCCCATCATCGGAAACCTCGATGAAGGCGCCGCCTATCTTTTACTAATGTACGGGATCATCGAATTATTGCATAAGAAATAAATCCAACTATGTCATATCGTAAGTGGTGTTATGCACTGGATATTCTGCCTCTGACGCCCACTTTTGTAATGGTTTAAGAACAGGTTCATGCATTGTCGTAGGTCGTGACTATGTGCCCTCCAGGGTATTGAGATGTTGAGCAGACTTGCTCAACATCTCAATACGACTGTTTCACTCTACGTATTAATAAAATTGTTTTGTTTTTTGACAGAAATTGTCAGTATGAAACTTGCAGAGTGCTCTGTGCCAAGGGCTAAAAATCTGGTGGCAAGGGCGAGACGAAGTGCCCGTCAGGGTATTGAGCAGTGCTTTTCTGCTCAATCCGCCGTCCAAGTGCCATGAAAAGACCAACTCCAGAAATAGGCGGGCTCTCACGTCCGCCCCTTGTATTTTGCCTACTTGATCAAGGTCAACTCATCCAGATCACTGTCTGGATTGATCTTTTCAATGGAGATCAGTTCGCCAGTGATCAACAGGCGGTTTTCGAAGGTCGGGATAGGGTCGCAGGTGAAGAGCGTCAGCAGACTCTTTTCGGGATGATTGCTGAAGGCGTCAAACTCCCAGGGGCGGATGATCTTGATTTCATTGACCTCATAGACAAAAAGTATGTCGCCCAAAAGGAGTGAAAAGCGGTCGTAAAGCTCAAGCTTTCCTACATCTACAAAAGTCTTCACGTAATAAGTGCCGCGGTGCCCAGCGATGAAGGCATGTTCGCCCTTCCTCCCAAAGGGCAGCGCTGTGCCCTCAATAAAACCCGTCCCGATCGAGAGGATATCATGGCTGGTACCGTAATAGACCGGTGCTTTTACGTCGATTTTGGGGATAATAATGGCGGCGTTGACGTGGTCAATATCGCGCAGCACTTCAATCAACTTCAAAGCTTTGTCATCCTGATCAGCACTACCGCTGAAAGAATTTTGTTCAGTCAGATTCTGTTTTTTGGCTTTTCCGTGCTCATCGAAGGGGTCCTCAGCAAGAGAATGACTCCCTTCAATGGCATTGTTGGCTGCCTGCAGGTCTTCGATCTCAATTGACATGGGATTTTGAACCAGGGTTAAGATCTTTTTCTCATCGCGTGCCTGATTGATGCTTTTCAATACCGTCGGTCCAAGCAAAAGCAATACGGCGACCGCCAGAATGACCCATTTGAAAACTGATAAAAACTTACGCATTGATATATCTTCAAGAAGAGAGAGGAGAAGCATAGCTAAGCTTCTCCTCTTTTCGAATCTTCTTACAGTTCCTTCTTAGCCCAGCGTTTGCTGAACCAGAAACCAGCAGCCAGGAGCGTTATACCGCCCAATAAGTAACCCAGGGCACCCAAAGTACCGGTATCGGGCAGATCCTCTGCTGTTTGATGATTATATTTGACAATGTATATGTGTGGGTTGTCAGCGTCTATTACTATCGTATGAATTGTTGGATCCAGTCGGAACCCAGGAATTGTAGCGGTTTCCTGAAGTGTGTAGGTTCCAAATAACAGGTTAGACCAGACGATATAACCATTCTCATCGGTATGTTGCACTGATTTAGTAGTCCCATCAGGATATGTCAGCGTAAATTCGACTCCAGCCATACCTTCCTGGGAAGGAAGGTTGTACTTCGAGAGAGATACCTGCCCAAGTATGAGCTTATTTTCTACCGGAACGATGATCCTACCATTAAAGCCAGGTTGGCTGGTATAGTCACCGACTCGTACTGGGATATCACCTCTAATTGGTCGATAACCAGGAGGTGTTGATGTTTCACGCAAGTAATAGGTCTTGGTGTCGTCAATCTGGGCATAGCTAAAGCTCAACCAGCCATCATCTGTCAACCCTGTTTCCAGTTGATTCTTGTTTTCATCCAGAAGAGCAAAATTGACCATATTCAAAGGCTTGATGATGTGCACAATGGTCGCGTCAGCTGTTCCAGCAGGAGCGTCAAGAAAGTCAGTAGTAACGATCTTACATTCCGGGCATGAAGCAGCCATTGCCGCCAGCAGATCAACCGCCTCAGCATAGGTAACATTTCGATAGAACATTTCATATTTGATCAAAGCCATATCGAGGATCAGATTGACAAACTCATAATTGAACTCAAGCAGTAGCGGCTCATCTTCCAGTGGATAGGGGTTGATAACAAAGGTCCTCTCAAGTGGCGTTCGGGCATATCCAGCTGGCGCCTTGGTTTCTTTGATCTTATACACTCCGGCTGGCAATACGCTTGAAGTTGCAACACCAAATTC
Organism: Anaerolineaceae bacterium; assembly: GCA_050946715.1. Classification (GTDB taxonomy): domain Bacteria; phylum Chloroflexota; class Anaerolineae; order Anaerolineales; family Anaerolineaceae; genus Mesolinea. The sequence continues at coordinate 7,789 of JBMNVH010000039.1, forward strand.
GTTAGTAGTGAGCACTTCAACGACTTCCCAGCCTTCCAGATCCAATTGTCTGTAAATGGTAAACACAGCGCCTTCCAGCAGATTCGCCAGTACATCATTGTCTTTCTTGGTGACAGTTACCTGACCAGTTTGCGGGATGCGTTTGTTGGGCACATAAATTTGACCATGTTCAAAGGGTGTCGTGCAACTGTCAGCTGTTTCACAGAAGTACAGTCTGCCTTGAACGTCGAACATGAAATGAATATCATATGGATAGGGCGTATAGTAATCATCACCAGCTACTTCACGCAGGATGTAACGAGTACCCGCTTTCAATCCTGGTTTTCCCTGACTTGGAAAACTAACAAAACCCTGCTCGTTTGTTGTCTGGGGTCCATCGAGCAATTCCGTTCCGTCAGCGGCATAAAGTGAGAATTGCACGCCGGGTAAAGGTGTACCACTCATGTTATTACAAAGCAGGGGGTTATCCGCACATTCATGATCCGGCAAAACGCCCAGTTTGTCAACACGCAGAGCGAATCGGTCATTAATAATGGCAGAATTGCCTGTAAATTCAATTACCTGCCCTTGCGTTTCAATTGTGGCAAAGAACGGGTTTACAGGATGGTAAGGGGCCCTGGGACGAGTTTCTGTGATACGGTAAGTGCCCTTTGGCAGGTTATTGAAGATGATTCTTCCGTCCAGTCCGGTTCTTCCTCTCATTCTGATATGCGTATTGCCGGGTTGATCGGGACCTGTAGGGGTGATGCCTTCAATAGTAAATTCAAAAAAGGGCAGTACCTCGCCATTCGCATCCACTTTTTCAATGATAACACTGCCTCTGATGGGATCCGGTTCCTTAACCATGTTGGAAATAGGCCCAATATTTAGAATACCACCCGAAAGCGGGTCATTATATGCGTCGATCATCTGCTGTTGGGTAATGATGATCGGAGCAGGCAAAAGCTTGTAACCCGCGGGTGCCTGAACTTCGGTAAGCGTATAATCACCTATCTCAATATCCAGGAAGTTGATCACGCCGTTCACATCGGTCGTAGCACTTCTGACCAAAACGCCATTGCTATCCCGAAGTTCAAAGACAGCCCCTTCCAGATATATGTCTGGACTCTCACCGACTTTGGTCAGTCTGATGTCAACAGAAGGAAGAGGGATCAAATTATAAATACGATTAGGTTCCAAATACCGACTCACACCACCCGGATCAAGGGTCGAATCATCTTTGCGGACAAAGGTATTATAAGCGCGTAGGCCGCTTAGCGAGAGATCGTTATTGGTAGGTGCGATCATGGGAACAATGACAGTCAATAAGCTGTTCGGAAGCAATTCCACACCAGGATCTTGCTCAATCCGTATCGCGATCGTATTCGCTGCGGCTGTATCGCTCCAGGGTAGATTATCCAAGACATCTTCCGTTGTATCAGTACCATATACGATTGGCGAGTTGGAGTTGTAGTATTTCACCGTGTAACCTGTTGGAGCAGTGACACCTTTTACATGATCAAAGGTATTGGCAAACTCGCTTCCTCGCGGGAGACGCACACCGTCCAGGTTTTCGGTAATAGCGGTGTCATTGATATAAGGGAAGACGTCCACTAGAACAACATTTGTTCGTGGTTCTTCAGTGTTATTCAGGACATTCAAACTATACTGGAATTCACCACCAGCAGGGGTTTCGATGCCAGAATAATTCCAAGGATCCGTATCTGCTCTGCGAATAGCTTTGAACGATCGCACTTCCCTAACAGAAGTTACCCCCAACAATGTTGTGTCACGGGAGTACATGGTGTCGTTTGGATCCTGAAGGTGATCCCATACCTGTTCACCAAGGTTTTTAACTTTTGTATTATTGAAGTCCATAAAGACCTCATTCAAATAGTCGCCATCAACAGCAAGTGGATCAACAATTGCGTTTATAGACGCAATTTGCTGAAGTGCATATCCCGAGTTTGACAAAGTAGGTGAACTGAAAACGATGCCCACGCGACCAGTACCATTGTAATCATTGATGATCTCATATGAACCACCATTATTTCGGAAATTGCTTTCGATCTGAACTGAGGTGACTATAATTCCGTTCGGCATCAGGTCGATCATCACGAAATTATTCAACACGTCATGGAAGGTTTCAAAGGTTTGATCATGTACAAAGATTCTGTATTCAACCAGATCACCAGGAAAAGCTATGGTAGCTCCCGTCTTACCAACTATTACTTGAGTTTTCAGCGGTTTGACTTCCATGCGGACCTGACGAACATATAGTTCCTCGTCGTCTTCAATATAATGACTCTCTCCATTTGGAGATATTGCATAAGACAGCGCACCTGTGTTCCAGAAAACATTGGCAGTTGAACCTGGAGTGGGATCAAAATGTTCAATGTCAGGGTTAACTAATCGGGTGTTTAGCGTAACCTGATAGAATCCAGCAGGCAATGAGTCAAGATGAAACTCTACTCGTTCTGTCATCAGCCCTTCTTCATGGCTCCAGCTGAATTCTGTTGATATTATATCTCCAACAACAATGCTTAGACCATTAGCATCAATTAAATGGTAAGTACCACCTATAAAATCTTCGGGAACGATCGCACTTGAATAATATAAGCGATCATCAAGATCAAAATCACTTAGAACTACATTGTACATATCAAAATCAGGGTTTATAAACAATTCCCAGGGCATATCCAGGTGTCGATCATAGTCATTGTCATAGAAATAGGCCTTATCTGCCTGATAGTGTGGTCGGAAAATATCTTTGTCAAAAATGCCAATAGAAGATAACTTTTCTCCGAATGAGAAAATTACCGAGTCACTAACATACATATCATTCTCAAAGGGAGATTTGTTGTAAGGGGTTAAGACTCCGGAAACAGAGTTTTGGATATTATAGTAATACATCGCCCAGGGGAAGCGCAGGCGCAAGGGTGGGATCTCTATGTTAAGAGAATTGTAGGCGTTGCCAGTATATGTAACGGTCGTACCGTCAGCCGAAAGTACCCAGTCTGGGTTAACTGTTGGGTCAAAGATGGCGGTTCTTTGGCTTTCCACACCGTTTTCCATAGACGGGTAAACAGGTAATGTGTCGGTTATAGTGAAAGCACCAATAAAGCGCTCCAGATTATGTACTGAAAAAGTAAAATCAACATATTCAGTTTCAACGTCATCAATAGCAGGGTCAAGATAGCGGCTGGGCGTAAAGTGGCGCAGAATGATGCCATCTGCATACTCACCATCGGTATATTTGCGTATATTGGGGTTCCGATAATAGCCCTGAAAATCGACCGGGTTGGCTTCCGCCAGTGGGTGACCACCATCATTTAAAAATAGTGCTTCAAGAGGATAAGGCGTAAATTCTGGGGTCACATATTTCCTGAATTTCCATGTTACAGGAATGTCAATATTCGTTCCACCGCTGATAGCCTCAAGGTTTATGGTGAGCACACCATTTTCAGCCGTAAAGCTGACCACACCACCACTGCCAATTGGGTCAAGAGGCACCGAAATTTCCGATTCATCATACACACTGGGATCATAGAATATAACGATTTTCGGGTTATTGATGACCGCGTTATATCCAGTTATCTTAAGAATAACGCGAGATATCATTTGGTCACCGATCAGGTATGGTCCCGGCTTGATAGTAGTGTTATAAGCCTGGTGTAATTCAATACCGGTTGTGTCTCCAGGATGACATTGACTGATATCATCGTAGACGAAAGTGACGGTTGGGTTGTCGACTGTCAGGTCTACAACAATCGGATTGGGAGTACAGTAGCCAAAAATGGGGCGAGGATAGACTGTGTAGGTATTACCACCTGGGGTTTTGATAATGTAGGGGTCAGCGATCGTGTTGCCGTATTTATCCTCAGAGTAGACAGTGACATCTTTAGGATTGACAACATATCTACTACTTGCGCCTCCACAATTAATTGTGCGAGGAAAGGATTCGTTACCGTATGTAATATCTTCAGCAGGCACGTTGACTTGCTGGCTATAAGGCCAGGTATTTGTAAATTCGCTCTTCGTATATGGACCCAGCGAATAACCGGATCTATTATTGTAGGCATACTGTGCCTGGCATTGTTTCACCAATTCTCCATTGGGGTCGGAAGGCATTACCGAGCTTCCGCTATAAGTGCGGAAAATTGCAGTAATGCCAAGGTAAAGACCGGTGTAAAGTTGTGAGGATTTGTTATAGACGTTAGAATAAGGAAGACGAAAATCTGCATCAGGCGAAATCCAGACCTCATCCAGTGTGCTTGAATAGAAAGCGCGCGAGCCCAGGTACTTCAAATTAGAGCTATTAGAAAGATCCAGGTTTGTCAGGTGCGCTTTGTGAAAAGCTGAATTGCCAATGTATTGCAAAGCCGCATTTTGACTGAAATCCAGGGAATTAACTGTAGCGCTTCCAAAAGCACTTTCACCAATAACAACGATGTTGTTAATCTTGTTCGGGCTCAAAGTTTGTGTTGTACTGGCATAAAAAGCATAATTGCCAATATAGCTTAATGCTGGGTTGTCGAGCTGGAGGGTTTGCAATGGAGAAAATCGGAAGGCGAAATCTCCAATATAGGTTAAAATCGGACACACGGAAAGATCCAGATCGGTAAACTTAGCGGAATAAAATGCATTATTTCCAATGAATTTGACAGCACATCCGTTGGGCCAATTAATTGTTTCCAAAGGTGAACTATAAAAGGCATATTGACCAATGATATTTAAGGAGCTAAGGTTGGACAGGTCCAGATGCGTAAGTTTGCTCGAGTAAAAAGCAAGCTCGCCAATATTCCGAATCAAAGGGGGGAGGCTTAAGCTTGTCAGGACTGAATTTTGGAAAGATCTCGCTCCTACATGAGTCAGATATGGAGCACCTGTAAGATCCAAACTAGTTAATTTTGCGCTATTGAACGCATAATCACCAAGATAAGTAAGAGCAGTTGATTCTGAAAAGTTGATATTTATTAATTGATCATTTTTACTAAAAGCCGAGACACCAATATGGGTTAATTTCGGTGTTTTGCGGAAATCCAGTTCGGTCATCTTGCTTGAAGAAAAGGCGGCACTCCCTAAATATTCCAGATTTTTCAAAGAATCCAGATCCAGCTCAGTAATTGGTGCCCAGGCAAAGGCACCACTACCAATATAGGTAATGGCTGAGTTTTGGGGAAAGATGATCGAAGTCGATTTGGCTAAATTAAAAGCATCAGCGCCAATGTGGTTTAAATGCGTGCAGGCGCTAAAATCAAGCGGGTTTATGATATTCAAAGCTTGAAATGCACCCTGATCAATCATGCGTAATTCACAGCTAGTAGGCAAAGTGAGAGTTGTCT
>JBMNVH010000040.1:0-8155 GCA_050946715.1 Anaerolineaceae bacterium
TATCGATTTTTATAGCAGCCTTATTGTTTGGCTTATGGCATATAGTAACCCCATTTAGAAGCTTATTAGACGGAGATATGAATTTAGTATCATTTATAGTTATGGGTATAGGATATATAGTGTTATCTGGAATTATGGGGATTAAATGGGGTTTATTATACAAGATGACTGGTTCTATTTGGATGGGACTTGCAGATCATTTTTTCAATAACTGTGTATTTACTAATTTACTTCATGTTGTTACTTCGACAGGAGTAGATGAAATGCAAATAGCTCGAGTTTTAACAGGCCAATTAACTTCGTTTATAGCAATAGTATTATATTTTAAAATTAAAAAAATTGGTTTTAGTTCTTTGGAAACAACAGGCGCGTAAAGCTTCACGGAAAATTCGATTGTCTTATTTTTACATACCAAGAGCTGATCCGATGATCATGAGTGGAAAAAGATAAGCCATGCATTATCAATTATCGAATATTCAGGATCAATGATCGGCAAAGGCAAGCCATATCCAAAGTAAAAAGGAAGCCAAAAATTGATTGTTGCGGCTGCCAGGATCCTGCTGAACCATTTTATTAGCTAATGCCGTCTGACCTCAAATTCCATTTTTAGCTTTTTATGGCCGCTGTTTAATAGAAATGTATTATCTTCTTATAGGAATGCAGAAATGGAAACTGCTGCCCTTGCCCACTTCAGATTCGACCCAGACCTCACCGCCGTGCGTCAGGACGATCGCCTTGACGATCGCCAGACCCAGACCGCTCTGGCTCTCATCGGCATGCCGGCTTTTATCTGCCCGATGGAAGCGTTCAAAGACATAAGGCAGGCTCTCTGCTGGAATTCCTTCTCCATTATCAGCAACGGTAAATTTTACGCATGCCTGTTTGCCCGGCTCTGTGTCCATAAGCCGCGTGCGTAAAAGGATCGTGCCGCCCTGTTGGGAATGACGAATGGCATTGCCAACTAAATTCTCCAGCACCTGCATCAGGCGCGATTCATCTCCCACTATGAGTGGCAGGTTCTCCCGCAGGTCCAGCTCCAGACTTAGGTCTTTCTCTTGAACTTTTAGTTTGAAGATCTCCCGGCTCTGTTCCAAAAGCTCATTCGCGTCCAGGGGGGCGACATTCATCGGCAGATTACCTGAATCGGACTGACTCAAAAAGCGCAGGTCATCGACCAGCCGATTTAGACGCAGGATCTCAGAATAGATCAAACTCAGCCTTTCGGGCGTTGGCTCCAGGTCGCCGTCGCGCATCGATTCAATATAGCCGCCAATGACCGTCAAGGGTGTGCGCAGGTCATGGGCGATATCGGCAGTCATCTGCTTGCGCATTCGGTCGCTATGCTCAAGTTCAGCGCTCATTTTATTGAAAACCGTGCTCAGCTCACCCAGTTCGTCGGACGAACGCACATCCACCGTCTCTCCCAGCGCCCCGCCAGCCAGGTTTTGAGCTGCTTTGGTCAGCTCAACAACAGGTCTGGTCAAACTTCGCGAGAGCAAAAAGCCAAACAAAGCCGCCAAAATGACTGTTATCAGCATAGCCCAGAGCAAGCCTTTGCCAGTTCGATCCAAAAAGTGCTGCTCCGCCTGGGTATAAACGATATTGCGCTTCTGCGCTAAAAGCGTGCCGACGTGTTTTATGCCGTCATGAATAGGAACGCCTTCATTTAGCTGCTCATGGCTCAATTTTGTGCCCTGTGGGTAAAGACCCTCGATCCCAACCAGGACAATGCCGTCCTGATCCGCCAGCGCGTATTGGCGGCTTCCCATCGATGAAAGAGGGGTTGGCGAAACTTCCGATGCTGCCTGCTCGGTCTGGCGTAAGCCGCCAGCTCCCTGCCCCTGACCTTGCCCACCGGCTCCTCCCTGACCCTGATTTCCCCTTGGATTGCCGCCAGGTCCGTGCATTGCCCCAGTCTGTGTGGTCAGAAGCTCCTCAACGCCCTCCCAGCTTTTATTGGTCGAGTAAAAAGTTTCGACCTCAGCCAGTTTCGCATAAAACTGTTGATCAAAAACGTACTGTTGAAAACGATTGGCGGTGGAAGAGAAAAATACCAGCGTTAAAAGCGTGGCGGTCAAAACAGCCACCAGGATGAAAGCAAGCGCGAGTTTGGAACTGATGGAATGCTTCACGAAACAACCTTTTGTGCCATACGGTAGCCCACACCAAAAACAGTTTCAAGATACTCAGGGCGGGCTGGATCTTTTTCGATCTTCCTGCGCAAATTGCGAACATGGACATTGAGCGTGCTTTCCAACCCGGTAAACCCACTTTCATACAATTTGTCCACCAATTCTGTACGGGTATAGACCCTGCCAGGGTTGCGCATAAGCGTTTCCAGCAAGTCAAATTCCAGCGGCGTCAGGTTGACTGCCTCACCCGCTACAGTGACCAGATGAGAACCTTTATCGAGCAAAATATCCCCGACCCGATAAAAGACAGCTTCCTCCTGCGGGCCGTCTTTCCGGCGCAAGGAAGCCCGAATTCGCGCCAGCAATTCCCGCATCCGGAAAGGTTTGATCACATAATCATCCGCGCCCAGCTCCAGACCCAAAACGGCATCCGTTTCGTCATCTTTGGCGGTAATGATAATGACAGGAATCTGGCTTTCCTTGCGAAAAGCGGTCAGAAATTGATAGCCGTCCATGCCCGGCATCATCACATCCAACAATACCAGGTCAGGGTGCTCATAACGAGCCGTAAACAGACCTGCCTGACCATCCGAAGCCAACACAACGCGGTAGCCCTGCGATGTCAAATAATCCTTGAGCAAGCTGCGCACGTTTTCCTGATCATCAATTACTAAGATTGTATCGGTCATCTTCACCTCATTATAGAACATTAGCTTACTAAATAGGTATTCAGATTTGATGAAGAGAAATCACTTTGGCGATTTTCTATTACAATAACCATAAACATTTGTTAACTCTGGGAGGAACCTATGACCCCATTAAGCATAATTTTGATCCTTTTGCTATTCATCATCGTGGCATTCATCGCGATCATCCTGGTGCGTACTGCCCAATACCCGATTGGCACCCACGATCCTGAACCCTACCCGCTGACCAAGATCGATGGAGAAGAGGTCGCCCAACATATCGGACTGGCGATCCAAATGAAAACGATCAACAACGTTGACCCAGACCAGGTTGACCCGATCCCCTTCAAGGGTTTGCATAATCTGATCAGCACCCTCTACCCCGAAGTGGAAGAACACCTCCAACGAGAAGTGATCGGCGATTACTCTCTGCTCTACACCTGGGAAGGCTCTGACCCCCATCTTGATCCGATCATGCTGACAGCGCATATGGACGTCGTCCCCGCCAATGAAGACCCCGATTCGGGCTGGACATATCCGCCCTTCAGCGGCACGGTCGCTGATGGCTACGTCTGGGGGCGTGGCGCCATCGACTGTAAGGGCATTATGATCGGCATCTTTGAAGCCGTCAATTACCTGCTCAAAATTGGTTTTCAGCCCAAACGCACGGTCTACCTTGCCTTTGGTGAGGACGAGGAGGTTTCGGGCGTGAGAGGCGCGGCTCAGATCGTTCAGACGCTAAAAGATCGCAATGTGCGGTTATCATTCCTCCTCGATGAGGGCGGCACGATCATGGAAAACACCGTTCCTGGCATTGAAAAGCCTGTCGGACTGGTCGGCGTGGCAGAAAAAGGGCATCTTTCCCTTGAACTTCGCGCTCAAACCGCGCCAGGGCACGCAGCCTCACCCGGTGAAATTACTGCCATCGGAGCGCTCGCGCTTGCCATTGCGACGCTCGAGAACAACCCCTTTCCTCAGGACCTGGAAATGGCTGAATTCATCATGAGCTTCGTGGCAGACGAATTGCCTTTCAAGGACAGAATGGCTTTTGCCAACCGCTGGCTCTTTGGGAATCTGATCAAGAAACGCTTCGCTTCCTACCCCGCTGCCAACGCGGTCACACGCACAACGATCGCGCCAACCATCATCCATGGCGGACACACCGAGAACGTCCTGCCCGCGCTGGCTGAAGCGACCATTAACCTGCGTCTGATGCCAGGCGACAACTTGGTTGACGTCTACAAATACGTCAACGAGCTGGTCGGCGACGATGTTGTTCAAGTCCTGCCCGCGCACAACGAGCAGCTTTATGGCGAACACAGTTGGGACCCGACCGCCATTTCAGATGTCCATTCTCCCCAATTCCACATTCTGCTTAACCTGATCAAGGCGACCGTCCCTGGTGCTTTGGCGGCACCTTACCTGATGACTGGCGCGACCGATGCCAGACACTATCTCAAGGTTTGCGATCGGGTTTTCCGCTTTTCGCCTTTTGTGCTTACCAAAGAAGATGCTGATACAGTCCACGGCATCAACGAAAGGCTATCTTTTGAAAATGCCGCTCGGATCGTCGGTTTCATGATCGAGCTGATCGAAAAGATGGCAAATCTTGAGATCGATTCCATCGAAGATTATGAGGATGAAATTGAAGAGGATCTGGATGAGGAAGAATTGAATGAGGAAGAGCGCGCCATCCGTGAATTAGAGGCTCCCCTGCCAACCCGACCAATGCGCAAAACAGTGGTTGAAGAAGAAACAGCCGGGAGCGACGAGCTTTAGGCAAACGACATCTCAGTCTGATCAGACCGGACCGATGGGCTACAACCGTTCGGGGACATAGGTAACACTTTTTAGAATCAGGGCATGAAGAGAAAGATGCATTGGGATGAACGAGATAAAGCTATATGAGAATAAAGCCATTCGCTCCGTCTGGGATAATGAAAAGGAAGAATGGTACTTTTCTGTTGTTGACGTGGTTGCTGTCCTTACAGAAAGCGCCAATCCCAGAAGATATTGGAGTGATTTAAAGCGAAAACTAAAAGAGGAAGAGGGTGCAGATCAACTGTACGAAAAAATCGTACAGTTGAAAATGAAGGCTCCAGATGGGAAAATGCGGCAAACAGATGCCGCCGACATGCAGGGAATCTTCCGCATCATCCAATCCATCCCATCCCCCAAAGCTGAACCCTTCAAAATGTGGCTGGCAGAAGTCGGCAAAGAGCGTATTGATGAGATCATCGATCCCGAGCTTACGATTGATCGGGCACTGCAAACTTATCTTCAAAAAGGTTACTCGCGGGAATGGATCAATCAGCGCCTGCAGGCCATTCAGGTAAGGAAAGAGTTGACCGACGCCTGGCAGGATCACGGCATTGAAGATGGTCGGGAGTTTGCAATCCTGACCAATGAGATCTCAAAAGCCTGGAGCGGCATGACCACAAGGCAGTACAAAGACTTCAAGAACCTCAAAAAAGAAAACCTTCGCGACAACATGTCCACCCTTGAGCTTGTCCTCAACATGCTTGCGGAGGCTACGACCACAGAATTAACTCAAACGATGGATCCCCAGGGATTGGAGGAAAACAAAGCGGTCGCAAAAGAGGGCGGTACCGTTGCCGGAAACGCCCGCAAAGATATCGAAGCACGAACAGGAAAGCCTGTCATCACTCAAAAGAACGCTCTTGATTTTTCGGGATTAATTGAAGATGTAGCCAAAAAGACCGAAAATAAATCAGACGAAGATTGACCAGGAAATTGGTCTTATTCGAGGACATGATGATCATTGAACCGATTGAATTTAAACTAAAAGATGGAAGAAAAGCCACAATTCGCTGCCCCAGGGAAGAGGACAGCCAAGGCATGCTGGATTATCTTTACCAATCAGCTGGTGAGACTGAATTTATTGTAAGATATCCAGAAGAATGCGGCAGGTATACCATCGAATATGAAACAGCTCTTTTTGAAAGAATCAATGGATCAGAAAACCAAGCCATGCTCGTATGTTTTGTTGATGGAAAAATCGCTGGGAACTGTAACATTAGCTGGAGTACCAGCATAAAAACAAAACACCGCGCGAGCGTTGCCATTGTCTTATTACGTGAATTCTGGGATCAAGGCATCGGAACCAGATTGTTTCAGGAATTATTGAAAATTGCTGAAAAGAATAAAGACATTCTTCAAATAGAACTTGAATTTATAGAAGGGAATACCCGCGCGCGAGCATTATACGAAAAAATGGGCTTTAGGATCACAGGCGTAAAGCCAAATGCCATTCGCCTGAAAGATGGAACTCTTCTAAATGAATACAGTATGATCCGAGAGGTAAAGCGTTAAATTCCAATCCTTGCAGGTCGGAAAACTGTGCCCTTTGGGTACCTGTGCCTTTTAGATGCCCTTTGGGACAACCTGACATCAATCACTTAAACATCATTGTTCGCGCGCGGGCTCCCGTCCACGCGTAGCACCTTTTGTTTATTTCAGAATTGCTTATAAAGCAATAAAGCTTATCCCTTATGCAAGTTCTTATAATAAAACGCTACGATCTGGGAGCGATCGCGAAGATATAATTTCTCGAGCAGATTCGAAACATAATTGCGAACCGTGCCCTCGCTCAGATAAAGCGTCTGAGCGATCTCCTTGTTATTCATTCCCTCGGCAAGCAATTTTATGACATCAAACTCTCGTTCGGTAATATCAAAATCCTCGATGGATCTTTTTACGGGATCCGAGATTCTGATATCCTTGATCACCTCAGAATCCAGGACCATATTACCAGCCATCACCGTTTGGATCGACTGAAACAAAGAATCAACGTTATCCTTTAATATATAGCCCTTCACTCCTATTTTGATCGCCTTGTTGATGTATTCTTCGTCCTTAAAAGTCGTCAAAAGAATGATCCTGGCATCTTGGTCATACTCCAATAATTTGCCTGCGATATCGATCCCATTCTCATTCTCCAGGCGGATATCCTGTAAGACCAGGTCAATCGCGTGCTTCTTATAAAGCTCAAAAGCCTCTTTGCCGTTTTTCGAGGCATAAACCTCATCAACACCCTCGGCTTTTAAGATCATCTCCAGTGATTTTAGAACAAGCGCGTCATCATCCACTAATAGTATTTTCATTTTTCCTTCCCGATCAACACATGAATAGCAAAACCTCGCTCGGTCATAAGATTAAATTTCCAGTTTCTTTCTTCACACTTCTTTTTGATGGAATACAATCCAAGCCCTTCCTGAATTTCCTTGCTTTGTATTGAGCCATCATCTTCAATTTTCAAAACCAGAAATTGTTCACTCTCAACCAAATAGACCTTGAAATGCTCGCCATTGGAATGTTTTAGATAATTCGTCAAAGCTTCTCTGACGATCGCAAAAATGTCATATTTATCCCCATAGCTCAAATTCGATTCAACCCGATAGGTCAGATTTGAATTCTCAACGGGCTCCAAAAGCTCCATGATCTTATTTTCCAGATCAAAGGAACTCTCCCTTAAATTATACATAACCCTGCGGATATCCTGCAGACCTTTTTCCAGCGTATCTTTTAAGACGATAAGATCCTCTTTTATCTCTGGATCTTTGCTTGTCATTGCCAGGGCTTTCAAATTCAAAATAGCAGCCGAGAATGTATGACCCGCCGAATCATGGATCTCTCGTGAAATACGATTTCTCTCATCCTGCAAGGTCAAAGTTTCATCCCGCTCTTTTTCAACCTTCAGAATGTCGATCGACCTTGACAAACGGTTCACATCATCGACCAGATCATATTTATCCTTCTTCAGGTCTACGATCTCCTTTTCCTTACCTGCCAAAAGGATATCCCATAAAAGTGTGAAGCCAACCAACAGCAGATAGAGAACATGAAAATTGCTAAAAAATGGAACAAGAATCAAGAAAGAAAGCTTACCAAAATTTAGAAAAGCGCTTGGCGCTAACAAGGGTAACAAATGGATATACTGTGGAAACATTAATAAGAACAAAATTCCTGAAACAAACAACGCTGTTTTTGCTTTTTGATTCCGAACAACATTAATAAGCATGGAGTAACTAAAGCCCAGGAGAACTTCAAGAACAATTAATTCGGTCGCGATGTGACCTTGCTCAAATTCATAGAAACTCACAAATAACGCGACAATGATGTGAAGAATAATTTTAATCATGGTTCACCTGTGACTTTTATCATCGCAAATCATGAACGGATACACTGAATTAATCTCTAAGTTAATTGTATTATATTTTTGGAGGTGAAAACATGGTAATTAAAGTAGAAAATTTAGTAAAAGAATTTAAAGAAATACGAGCATTAGACTCATTCAACCTGGAATTGAAAGAGGGT
>JBMNVH010000041.1:0-7715 GCA_050946715.1 Anaerolineaceae bacterium
TATGGGGTATTGAAGAATCAAACCCCATTTGACCCTGATTATGCTGCCAAATTCTCAATTACCTCTTGACATTCAAGACGGTATCTACCAGGTTTCAACCTTTGCTGAACGTCGGATTGAAGTAATTGAACGGGCATGTTCAATTACTTCAATCACGACCTACCAAACCAACACCAAATATAAGCTCACCGTAGGCAAGAAATAATCCGCCTATAGCTGACAACTTGACATTAGATAATTATCTAATACAATAGAGCATTATCTATTGGAGTGTCTTATGGAAGAGCAAATCAGGACAAGAATTCATTGGGATATCGGCACTGCATACGATCTTTTCATCAGCCTGCGTATCTTGCATGAGCCCGAGGAATACAATATCCGCGCCTCATGGGCAGCCGGAGTGCGCTCCCGCGTGCCCCTTGAGCACCGCCAGACGCTCGAACAACTTACAAGAATCACAGCTGTGCCATTGGCATTTATCCACAGTCTGGATGAGCCCAAGGATTCGAGGGCTTTATTGAATAAGATCCGACAGATTTCTCCAATCAAATTTTTAGAGGAAATCACAATTCACCCACGCACCCCTCAGGAAATAAAAGATCTGTTCCATAATACTTCACCGAGAAAGAAGTGGAGCAAAGAGGAAATAGAACTTCTAAGCAATAGACGTGGATTGAAAGATAGTAAGACTGCAAAAGTTGTGCTCAAAGCCTTTTATGATGCCTGGGCTCAGCCGGAATTCTTCCACGAACGCGTGATCGGCGCGATCGAAGCTTACGTTGAGACTTTCTTCGCGGAAGAGGAGCAGCGCATCCGCCCGATATTGGAAGAAGAGCTCTCCCATGCCCGCATGCGAGCCGGCAGCCGCCCCTTGCCTGCCATGCTGGAAGAGATCACTTCCGGCGTGCGTCTTGGCGACCTGGGTCACATTTCATCTATCACCCTGGCGCCAACCTTCTGGGGATCCCCTTTCATGTTCTTTGAACACCTACGTGATTACGAACTGATCGCCCTCTTTGGCGCGCGACCGGGCACAATGTCGATCATCCCCGGCGATATCGTCCCAGACGCGCTCCTGCGAGGCATGAAAGCAATGGCGGATTCGACCCGCCTGCGGATCTTGCGTTATCTCGCCCAGGAGCCACAAACCGCGGCTGAACTTTCGCGCATCCTGCGTTTGCGACCGCCAACGGTAAATCATCATCTCAACCAACTTCGCCTGGCAGGCATGGTTCAGGTTTTCTTAAGTTCCAGCGGCGAAAAGAAATTTGCCGCCCGCTATGAGGGCTTTGACAACACTCAGGATCTGTTGAACCGATTTGTGCGGGGTGAATAAGCATGGAGGGCGAAGAAACGAAAGAAAACTCAAAAAAGACTTCCGTAATTTCGACTTACATAAGCCGTATCAGAGCCTTCAGCCATAACGCCCGACTCTACTTGCTGAGCGAGGCGGTCTATGGCGTTTCAACCGGCATCTTCCAGCTGCTTTTCAACTTTTATGTGCTCAGCCTGGGCTATAACGAAGCCGTTCTTGGCAATATGGTCGCGGCACGAAGCATGACCAGCCTGATATTGGCTTTGCCGATGGGTTTTATGATCAATCGCATAGGCAGGCGCAACGCGATCGCCCTTAGCATCGGCGGTTTTGCGGTTTCGGTGGCTTTCATGCTGCTCTTCCCCGGCAACATCATGTTTCTGGCGATGAATATCTTGCAGGGGGTCGCCCAATCGCTGGGTGGCGTCGCGATGGGTCCTTTTTTGATGGATAACAGTCATGAGGAAGAGCGCACCTATCTTTTCAGCATCTCTTCTGGCATGCGCATGACCGCGGTCTCGATCGGGCAATGGATCGGCGGGTACCTGCCGACCTGGTTTGCTTTGCGGCTGGCTATCGATGCCATGGATACCCAGGCATATTCGCTGTCCTTATGGACGGTCAGCCTTTCAGGGCTTTTGGCTGTTATACCGATGTTGCTGGTCGTAAACAAAACCAATGAAGGCGTCCGCGGATCAGTTTTTGCCCCGCTTAGCTTTATCCGCAAAAATCCCGGCAAGTTCGAAAAGCTGATCCTGCCGTCCCTGGTCACGTCGGTGGGTGCTGGGCTGGTCATGCCATTTATGAATGTCTTTTTCCGAACGGTTCACCATCAGAGCGACACCTCCATCGGAGCCTATTTTGCCTGGGGAAGCCTGGCAATGGGGATCGGGCTAATCATCGCGCCAGCCCTGGCGGAGCGCTTTGGCAAGATCGAAGTGGTGGTCATCTCACAAGCTCTCTCGATACCTTTCCTGGCAATTCTGGGTTTCGCGCCCTGGTTTGGGATCGTTTTGGTCGCCTATTATATGCGCACGATGCTGATGAACATGAGCAGCCCGATCTACTCAACCCTTGTGATGGAGCAGGTCGATCCCGAATCGCGGGGGATGCTGGCAAGCCTGACCAGCATGGCGTGGAATTTTGGCTGGGCGCTCAGCCCGACCGTCAGCGGCTACCTCCAGGTACGTTATGGTTTTGGCCCGCCGTTCATGCTGACGATCCTGCTCTATTCTCTTGCCATCGCGATGTATTATTTCTGGTTCCAACGTCCGATGAAGAAGAATCCGGGGCAATTGTCCGAGGGCAATAGCACTATCTCCTGATCCAGGTGTATTCCTTTGAGCTGGAGCCGTTATAGACGACAGCGCCGTCTTTGACCAGCCTGCCTCCATAATTGCCCTCGCCAGCCATTGCCTGCCAGCCGCCAAGCACAAAGGGCAAAGGACCTTCAGCCGCGATCCACTCGCCATTGAATTTACGGGCGATATGCAGGTGTGTACCTGTGGCTTCCCCTCCTTCACAGGAGGGATGCCCAACCCGGTCGTCCTGATCAAGCCAGGTTCCGACCTGCGCGCGCCCTTCCGGCAAGAGGTGCATATAGATCAGCACCCAACCGGTGCCCTCGTTGCCGTCACCGTCCAGATCGATCGCGACCGCGCCGCGTTCACTGCGCACGACCAGCCCGGGAGCAGCAGCCGTCGCCCACATCGGGCTGGGAGCGCAGCCGGGGGCATCATCGACCGGCGCCAGGTCGATCGCGCCGCGCGGGCTGCCCAACTGCCAGGTGATGTGAGGACCCGAGGTCAACGCCCAGATTTCACCCGCAAGAAAGGGCAGGGTCAGGTCTGGTTGCGAAACGCCAGCCGGCAGCAGGTCACCCATCGCGGCTGCCCGCAGCCAGGGGTCGCCAAATAATTGCTCATGAAAGGCCAGATAGCCATTTGGCCCGTAGAGAACGTCTGCGAAATCGCGCGAATCGTACAAGCCAGCGAAGAGGTATTGGACCGCAACCGTGCCAGGGTTGAGATGGGGAGCTATGAAACCATTCTCGCCGTCATGGTAAAAGAGTCCGTTGATCGTGCCCTCGCGCCAGCCATAAAAACCGCGCGATAGCTCCCGCGCCGCCACCTGAAGCTCGGCGTAGAGACCTTCAACGCCGCTTGCCTCATAATTCAGCGGCGAGTAATCTTCTTCCGCTCCATCGGGCCAGCCAAAGACCCAGCCGGATTGAAATTCGGTGAAAGAGAGCAAAAGGCGGGGATTGCTTGAGGTCTCCCGCGCGACAAGGTCGATGATCTCCGGCCCGCTGTACCAACCGCCGTGCAAATACTCGCCGTAATGGTTCAGGTAACCGCCAGCCTGGGCGGCGTAGGCGATGATGTCTGATGAGGCGGCGTCAGGTCCGTACAAAACTTCAGAATCCGGGAAAATCTTCTCAGTGTGGGGCGCGGAAAAGGTCGGTATTGGCACTCCCAAAGGAGTGTTCACCGGCAGGAGCATGTCAACCACGAAGCCTTCCGACCCCTGAATTTGAGATGGTTTGCTCAGGCGAAAGCGCCTGGCAACGGTCTCGAGCCGATCTCCTGATTGGGAGCAATAGAGCATATTTCCGGGCAGAAGGTCCAATTCGCAAACTTTTTCAGGGGCTGGGGTGATGGGCAAAGGCGTTTCAAGCGGTGAGACAGTTGGCTGAGGAATCCGATTAGTCTGGGTTGGTTCTGGTGTATTCGGATTTTCGGGCGTGCTCAGCGATGATCCGGGGGTCAATTGCTGGGCGACCAGTGTCTGGCGAGCAGAAAGAAAAGCCGCGGTTGCCTGAACATCCACCCGCGGGAAGTGGCAGGCAGAAGAAAAGAGCAGGATCGCAATGCCCGCGAACAAAAATATCGGTTGAAATTTATAGCGGATCGATCGGGGGCGTCTAACTTTCCGGATTGATTCGGAATTCATAGATGCCCTCTTTGTATTGCCACTCGTAGGCACAACCCGGGCAGATCTGAGTGGCTTTGCTTTCTGGCAAGGGATAAGCGCAGACAGGGCAGGCAAAAAATTGCCCTTCGGGCGGAAGCGGCGAAGCGCCAAGAGCCCGATTGAGCGTAAAAATGCTTGGCGTGAAGGAGTTCAGCGGAGCAAAGCCTTGCAGCCGCGAATCCCAGCTTACCAGCCGCTCATGTTTGATGTTATTTTTGAACCAATCCGACCTAAAAAAGGAAACGCCCAAATGTTTTTGTTTTTCAAAGCCAACTTCCCGCAGAGTTTTGGCAATGGTCTTTGGGTGGAAGTTATAGTTCAGCTTAACAAACTCGACCTGTTCCGGAGCAAATGGATTCCAGCGCTGACCGCGCAGGATCCAGCGCAGGATCGCCTTGAAATTGCGTTTGTTGGCAAATTCGAGCAGAAAACGTCCGTTCTCCGCCAGTACACGCCGTACCTCGCGCAAGGTTCGCGGCGCGTCAGCCATGTGGTGGAGGGTGCGAATCATGGTCGCGCCATCAAAAAGCCCACTGACAAAAGGCAGCTTGTAGATGTCGGCTGCCACGAAAATGTAGCTGTCGCTCTCGCCCAGCCTTTCGCGCGCCTGGAGCAATTGCGTGCGGGAATAGTCGAGCAAAACGATGCGTTCCCAGTTCTTATAGCGCGGGGTCACCCGACCAGCGCCAGCGCCAAGCTCAAGCAAAAGCTTGCCGCCCTGGCTGAAGAGCCTGTTGAGCGCGACGGTCTCGACCGCGTCCTCATAACGGCGATTGGCGGTATCCCAAAAGCTGGTTTGGTAATCTGAGCCCTCATAGGAGCAAACGGGTGGTGTGTTTGTGTTTTCGCTGGTCATCTTAATTCAAATGCAATCGGGCAGGTTTGCCGGCAACACCCGGAGATACCTCCTTACCGCTGCTTCCTCTCGGACCTGACGGGGTTCGCAGGGCTCCGCCGCACCGGTCCCGCCCGAATGCGGGATTAAGGATAATGGAAAGGCTGGCGGCTGTCAATCATCAATCTGTTTTTGAAATGACTGGCAGGAAGTTATAGCAAGAGCTGAAAGCACGCCAATGGTACAGTGTCGTGCTGTAACCGTAACTTTTAAGGGTTATTGTGCCAAAAGAATCCTTTGTGAGGTCCAGAATGCCATTGAAATCGGCTACCCATCTATACTTGCCGCTGCTGGGATCATATATCCAGGATGCTGTAATGGTCTCACATTTTCCACTGCATGCTTCGACAATGACATCATTGTAATCTGCCGTTCCCATCAGGACATTTGTTTCCGGATCTGCCATGATCAATTTAAAGTCATTAATAGTATAGTAAATACTAAAGTTTTCATCTTTGAGCTTTATCACTGCCCCTGGAACAAGAAGATCAGATGGGACATTGTAAAAACTGACTGTTTGATAAACCGTTGGCTGATCCTTTACGATCTCGACACCATCGATCAAGAGACTCACCTTCGAATGAGTACCCCACCAACTGGAATAAACTACGTTTGACCAAGGCATTACACTTAAACCAAGAATATCAGAAGGCAGCGCCCAATCGACTATAGTTCCGTTCAATTCATCGTCATAAAGATAGACAGTACCAAAGTACCTGTAATTGAGTTGTAAATCTGGCTTAAAATCTGCCTGCCAGTTACCATCTGCATCGGTATTGGCTGTGCGCATAAAACAACCATAATATATTGGCGCACAGGCTTTTATGTTCACCGAACCTCCGTCCGCAAAACCGAAAACCAATGAATCATTGGCTTTAATGGAAGTAATATAAAGATCTTTGATCTGATAACTCTGGTTTTGTACTGTATTGCTCATTTCAAGCAGCTGGTTTGGTTCTAAACTAAAGTTACTGAGTCTAAACTCCACAAAACCATAAGAGTCGGAGGTTTCTGTCCAAGTGTTGCCTTCGATCGTTAAGGTCACAGGCATGTTTGCAGTCCAGTTTCTTCCAACCACTTTGTTCTCTTTGAGATATGCCCAGATCGTTGGAGCTCCAAATTTCCATACGATTTGTGTCATATCTCCCGCACTATCGGTTTGTTTTACAAAGACATCAGTATCCGAAAAAATTTCATCTTCAAAGTAGATCTGCCAGATTCCAGCATTATCAGTTGTAACGGTTTTCCAGGAGTCATTGGGAGGATAAGTTTTGCGAATCAGTACATTTGTGTTTGGATCCGCAGTTCCTTCAAGCGATCGATTGACAGGATCAACATTACTGATAATCAGATTCGTGACAGTATAGGCTTTTGTCCTCACCCCATCAGTAATAGTGACAAGGTCCCCACCAATGATATCGTAAGCTCCTGTATTGATCCTGGCAGAACCCGAATAGTCAGTGGTAGCATTCCATGTTTGGGAGGCGATTGTTATTTGCAGGTCACTGTAAGGTTCCCAGCGATTCATTTCGACATGATCAGATGCAGGGTCCACCGCGATCAGATATTGGCGGTTGTACCATGGAAGCTGTTGACAACTATTTTCAGACTGACATTGCAGTATATATCCACTGACATCATCATTCCAAGGTTCCATTTCAGAAAAGTGAGCCTGCCAATCACCATTAGTGTCTACTTCAACTTTCATCGTACCAACAGAATATGGCACACCAGAAACACGCACGGTCAAAGAGCCAGGGGTCGCTTTCCCTGCAAGGAAGTTGTTTGCTGTGTCGATCATATCCACAGAAAGCAGAGTAATTGTTTGATCAACGCTATAACCGCCAGCACTCAACCTGACCACATCTCCAATGACAAAGTTATGGTTAAAGGTGTGAAAATAACCTCCCACTTCGTCTGTCAAACCAGTATCAAGAACCTGACCATTTACTTCCACCGTAATTGGAGTAAAGGCAGGAAAGCCATAACCTTCAACACCGTTTCTTCCTTGAGTAATATTCATATATGGCTCGCCGAGAAGATAATCAGAAGTAACACTGTTGCCTTTTTGATCAAACTGTTGCAGCATAGCGAGTGTTCCTGAACTCACAGTAACATCTTCAGGGATCGTTAGAGACCAGTCCCCGCTTTGATCCACCTGAATAATGATCTTTGTTTGCTGATTTCCCCGATATGTCACTACCAATTCCCCTGGCAAAGCAATGCCGTTCAGAATCCTTGAATCTTTGTCAAAGGAGGTTGCTTCCAGAACGCCAACAGTATATGATGTACTATAAGTGCCAGATTGGAATGTGATGACATCCCCGGAGTTCATCGTAGAAGTCAGCGAGAAATAACTTCTCCCACTGATCAAAACTCTGGACTCTATAAAAGTGTGATTAATATAAAGGTCTACACTCGGACTGAAAAACCAGTTGTCCAGATTAATACTGTCATCCTCCAAGTGCGCAGTTATGCGCGGTTGAGGAGAGTGCTCAGCGATGCCGCAACCTTCAGCTAATTGGTTTTGTG
>JBMNVH010000042.1:0-5459 GCA_050946715.1 Anaerolineaceae bacterium
GATATTATTGCGGTTTTCCGTGAATTAGCTAAATAATTTTCTAAAGTCTTTTCAAAATATCACGTCATTTCTTGACATGGGGATTTCTAAAGTTTTTAAACAGAGTGGTTAAATACATCATCAAGCTTGTAATTACACTAGCACTTCAATTTACATTCTTAAAAAAGCAATCACTTTTTAATTACCTCGAGAATTTTATGATAAGTTACAACCTTTAGATACTATCAATTTTTAAGCATCCCCATTTGAATGCCATATCGTTAAATCTTCAAAAATGCGTTTTCATGTGATGAGAGTCCGTTTTTGCATGGTTATAAACCATATTTGAACGAAGTAGAAATTTAGCTTATTGCCAAGAGTTTGAAAAAGATTAAATCAATCTCGCAACTCTGTGGACATTCTAACCTACCTAACGAAACGTCTTAATAACTTATCCCAAAACGAGTTAAAAGCCAGACGATCAAAATCGCGATGAAGAGAGCCGGCAAAAAACTGCCAATGCGAATTTTCTTGATCTCCAGAAGCGAACTGATCCCGATCGCCGCCAGGATGATTCCTCCCGTGGCGGTCATCTCCGCGACGATCGCCTCAGAAAACCCATCGCCAATCACTTGCGCCAAAAGGCTGATCGCGCCCTGGTAGAGAAAGACCATTCCCGCTGAAAAAGCGACACCGATGCCGAGCGTAGACGCAAAGGCTATCGACGCGATCCCATCCAACAGCGACTTGATCGCCAGCATCTCGTAATTGCCGCTTATCCCGTCCTGTAACGAGCCTAAGATCGCCATCGGACCGATACAAAACAAAAGCGAAGCGGAAACAAAGCCAGTCACGAAACGCTGCCGATCAGCGCTCATACCAGGGCTAAATCTTGCCACCCAGCCTTGCACCTTTTCGCCCAGACCGTTCATTCCCTCTTCAATTTTGAGCAATTCCCCCAGGATTGTGCCCAAAACCAAAGAAAACAAGGGGATCAGCATGTTATTCGTCTGACCAAAGATAAAAATACCGTAGGCAAGGGTGAACAGACCTAAGGCTGACACAAGACTTTGTTTTGTTTTTTCAGGAATTCGTTTTCCGGCGACCAGTCCGATTAGGCTGCCAAGGATCACCGCGGCAAAATTGATGATCGTTCCAGTCATCGACCTAATCGTCCAGATTTTTCAGGATCAACAAATAACAGATGCTCGAAAGTCGGTTGAGGTACTGGCGCGCGTTCGCCAGTTCCAGATTCAGTTCATCCAGTATTTCCGTCGCCTCACGTTCCGCCCGCCGAACGATCGACCTTGCCAGGTCCAACCCACCGGTCTGTTGATTGAAACCCGGATGAATAAATTGCCGGGGATAGCTTACGATCGCTTCCAGATCCTTTTTAGATTGCTCGATCTGAACCAGTTCCTGAGCAAAAAAAGACGGGTCTTCTTCACCCATTTTCGGCGTGCCGATCCTGGCAACAAAACCCATCAGGTTCGAAAGATCCACCTGACATTTGGTCAACAACTCGCGATCGGACTCATGCTTCAACATCGATTTTGCCAGACTTAAACTCGCGCTGGCTTCGTCGATCGCGCCATTCAAACGAATCCGCGGATCACTTTTGCGCACGCCTGAAAGACCGATCAAATCTGTTGAACCGATAGGATTTTTGCCCATTTTTACTCCACTCCAGTCAGGATATACCATAAATGCACGTTGTTAAAACGGTCAGCCGGATTGTAGATCGGACCAAAGCAAACGTCTTTGATCGAATCCTTGACAGCATAGTTATACACACTATAAAAAAGCGGCAGAGATGGCAGTTCCTCATCAAAAAGCACCTGGAAGTTGCGGTAAAGCTTCTTGCGCAATTCGATGCTGGAGGTTTGTCGGGCCTGTTCCAGATAAGTGCTAGCGGTCGTATTCTGCCACTGGGCATAGTTTTGCCCACCTTCAATTTGCGATTCAGCCCAAAACTGGTAAGGGTCGGGATCCGGCGTTTCTGAAAGGTCAACATCGATCAGCGCCATCTCATAGGAACGCGCTTCGAGATCGTTCACCAATTGATCATAAGGCTTTGCTTCCAATTCAACCTTGATCCCCAGGTTCTGCCAGTTTTTCTGCAGGATCTGAGCGATCGCCAGATGCTGAGCGCCATCCTGAACCGCCAGGGTCAATTCCACGGGAGCGCCCTCAGCAAACAACTGACCCGTCGCGTCAAGGCTCAGACCCATCCCAGCCAGGATCTGTCGGGCTCCATCGGCATCATAACGATAGGCTTCCTGATCCTCATAAAACGCCCAGGTTCCGGGCATGATCGGGCCCTGAGCCAAAACA
Source organism: Anaerolineaceae bacterium (assembly GCA_050946715.1). Taxonomy (GTDB): domain Bacteria; phylum Chloroflexota; class Anaerolineae; order Anaerolineales; family Anaerolineaceae; genus Mesolinea. The sequence goes on from JBMNVH010000042.1 coordinate 2,314, forward strand.
GCCTGACCATAAAAAACATCATCGATGATCCCCTGACGATTGACACCCGCCATCAAGGCTTTTCGGAAGTCCGCGTCCTGCAAAATGGGAGCGTTGGCGTTGCGCAGGTTCAAAAACACAACACTCAAACGTGGTAGCCGACTGGAATAGAGGTTCAAACCGGTTTGGTTCAAAACACGGTTCAGGTCCGCCAGGGCGATGCTGCCAACGCCATCAACCGCGCCTTCCTGATAGGCATCCAGCGCGCTGCTTTCGTCGGGATAATAGCGGAAACGGATTTCATCAATGAAAGGTCGCCCCTCAAAATAATATCCGTTCGAGACCAGGTTGACGCCAAGGATCGCGCCATCTTCGGTTTCCAGGGAATCAAATTTGTATGGACCCGAGCCAATTGGCGCGAGATTAAAAGGATGATCAACCAATTCTTCCACGCTCAGGTTCCCAAGCAAATGAGATGGCAGGACCTGAAAGCTCAAATAATCCAAAAAGGGCGAAAAAGCAATCGGTAAGGCAAACTCAAGGCTCGAATCCGAAATCGGATTTACCGAAATCTGAGACCAAAAGCTCCTCAGATCCTCTGGGATGAGATCGCTCTGACTCTGCATCAGCGAAACCGTGAACGCGACATCCTGAGCCGTGACCGGCACCCCATCATGCCAGACCGCATCCAGACGCAGGTTGAAGGTGTAAACCGTGCCATCGGTTGAAAGCGTCCAGCTTTCCGCCAGATCGCCAACTGGCAAGCCATTGGAGTCGAAGCGAAGCAAACTGTTGAAAAGCAATCGGTCGATATCGCGATCGACCTGATTAAAATGGTCCAGCATCGGGTTCAGTCGCAGGAAATGCCCAACCAATGCTTCGGTATAAGTGCCACCGCTGATCGGGCTGGGGGTTGAAACCGCCTCAGGTTTGACCTGGCTTTGCTGGAAAAAGAGGATCACGCCCACAAGCAGGGCTGTGATGAGGACGATCAGGATTTGCCAACGAAACTTTTTCATAAAACAACAAAGACAACTCCCCGGGTTGGTGAGTCGTCTTTATTCCTCCATATTAGGTTGACCTGGCCTAAAATTGCCTCGGCAGATTACCCCGAAACAATTACGCTGACCAAAGCCAGAACCAGGAACACAACGCTGAGAGCGATCGTGATGTAGAACATCACTTTTTCGATACCGCGGCGCTGGGTGTAAACTCCACCGGTATCACCACCCGCCAAACCACCGAGACCAATACCTTTACTTTGGAGCAGGATGCTGGCAATGAGAGCGATAGAGACGATAATAATGGCAATATTTAATAACATAGTTAGAACTTATCCTCCAGGTTAAACAGGTAAATTATACCCTGTCCCTTGTATCCGTCAAATTTTCAAGAAAATTATTATACTTCAATTTTTCGTACAACCTCGATTTTAGATTGCGATTTTAGATTGCGGGTAATTAATAGCGCCGCATAAGTAACAAGGCATTCTTACTCGGGGAGAAGTGCCCTGAAGGGTGGATGAGAGGTATACAGTGGTAGATCGTGACAAGGTGCCCGTAAGGGTATTGACAATGGAGTGCACGGAATGCACTCCACTGTCAATCCGACGTCCAATGATAGTGTTTAATCCTGGCAACTGGTAACCATACAACAAACAACACCAGCAACGAGAAAATAAACACCTCTGCTCGGTCATTATATTTACGGATAAAACCCAGGAGTGGGCGTTGGCGGGATTGGCGTTGCTGTCCTGGGCGACGTGGTCGGATAGGGCGTCCCGGTCATCAGAAAATACACAGTTTGGATCGCGTCCGCGGGGGTCGCCGGTGGCGTCGGGGATGGATACATCGGGGTGACATTTTCATCATAAGAATCAGGATTCTGCAAAAGCGGATCGTTGGCAGAGGTCGGATAAGGAGTCCCATACAGCAGCACCTGATAGTTATCCCCTTCAACAAAAATAGTGTTCCTGTCAAAAACAAAATAACCATTTGAGGTCATTGCCTCAACTTCCAGCTCAGCAATTCTCCCACTTTGGACTAAAGAACATTCATTCAACTCAATTTCATAATTTTCAGTTTGCCCTTGCTCCAGATCAAGCTCCCAACTGAGCACATTGAGATATTTCCGCGGGCCAGATAAGGCCACCTGATTCCCCGATATGACTACGGAACATTCTGCATCCGAGCTTGAAGTCAGTGAAATGCTTACCCTATTACGATCTTCAAGCGCGTGAACGGTCAGTTGGGCATGCCAGCGATATGGGTTGCTTTCGTCATGAACCGTGAAAAGGCTCACCTGAATGCCATCGCCCTCATTATAATGATCCATCCCTGTGCAATCTACACAGTCCAATTCGGATCCGCTATCAGGTTCCGCAGTTTCTACTGTCTTAGGAAGATGACCAACGCAAGCCGATAAAACCATAAGAGAAACAAAAATCATTATGCATAAACTATTTTTACTTCTCATCATCTCAGCGTCCTTTCCTCACAAATTGTGTAAGAAATATTATAATCCAAAGGTAAATCCCTTAATTGGCTAAATCACCACAAACTACTCAATTACTGCGAAAAACCCTTGTATTTGTTAACTTAACGAATTTGATTCTTCATTTGTTCCATTGCGAGTATCTTTGCATTGCCATTGACTGTTTTTTCAATCTCAATTTACTTTTGTTTTTTTCTAAACTTTCAGGCTCTGTAAAAAATTATGATGTCATATAGATCGCATAAAATCTATTCCGGTTTCTTTTATCCGTTTATATAGAAATGCAAGATTTTCCTCTTTCATAAACCATTCAATTTTGCAGTAGTAATCAAGAAATTTATCACAGACTAATTCTGCAGATTTCACATAATTCCATGGGTCCCAAAAATCTAAGGATAAATGTAGAATATTTTCCTCACAATCAGTAATCATAAATATGAGTCTACTCAATCCAATTCTTTTTATAGAGAGTGGCTTATCGTCTTCAGGTGAATAACAACAGACACCCACATCAAGTCTTTCATCTCGCTCGATATCGATTACAAACGGACCTTCATACCTTAGTAAGAGAATTCCGTCATTTTCTTCAGGAAATGTAAGACTTCTTTTAAATCCTTTTTCTACTAAAGAATTCAAACATCTTTCGAAAGACAATGCAAAAAGACGATTGTCAT
>JBMNVH010000043.1:0-3506 GCA_050946715.1 Anaerolineaceae bacterium
CAGCCATCTGGGGGAACTCGACCAGGATCGGTTCAGTCACCAAAAGATATCCGGGAGCGCGTTTGATCTGCTCAAAGAGATAGCCGCCTTTGATGCTGGTCGTGAAACGAGCGCCTGTAGGGCCCACAACGATCTGACCCAGATCGACCTCGACCGGTGTTTGGCTGCCATCTTCGTTCAGCTCGTATACGCGTGTCACCTGATAGATCGCGCCCAGGATGTAGACGATATTGCCATCCTCATAATCAGGCAGGGATACATTGGTGATGATCACGGTGTATTCGGTTGGCTGAGCAAAAGCGCTGACCGGGCTCAATAAGAAAACCAGCAGACAGCAGATCATTAGTAATTTCTTTTTCATCTTGGTCTTTACCTCCATCTTTGTAAACGCAAAAGGACAGCCTCTTCCCCCTTGCGAGGGAAGAGGAGATATCAAGACAATTAGATCTTGTCGTTCTTTTTGCGTCTGGCAAAGAATATACCAGCTCCAATGAGCACGACACCCGCGCCCAGGAAGATCAATGCGCCCGTTGTTCCGGTCATTGGCAGGTCTTCACCGATCCGATAGTTGGTGATGATCAGTTCAAAGGTATCTGCAACCGGAATGACCACTTCCGTGATCACTTCACTGATGCGGAAGCCTTCAGGGACGTAGACCTCTTTGACGTAATAGGTACCATAGGGCAGGCGCGTGAAACGTACGATTCCATCCGCACCGGATTCTTCAATGACTTCCAGTCCGGTGACAGGACTGATGAAAGGGATGGTGGCAGCCGTGTCTGTGAAGAGCTGGAAGCCAACGCCTGCCAGGGGGTTGCCATCGCTGTCGCGTTTGGTGATATTAAAACCGCCTTCTGTTGGGGTCACAGGTTCGTCATCGCTATCACTGCCATGATCCCATTCCAGTGTTGCCGTGTTCGTTACAGGCACGCCACCTTCAGCGTGTTCGTTGAGCTTCACGTGAACGGTAACCGTAATGGTACGTTCACCCGCTGCATAGGCGGCAACCAAAGCATCAATATCAAAGTTGATGGTGAGTTTGTGGCTGTTGGCGGGATCTGCGGGGTCGTAGGGGATGTACGAATCCGAGGCTACCAGACCTGTTGGGGCAACAGAATATCCTGGATCGGTGAGATAGTCCACTTCATACGGGAAGCTGTCTATAACGCGATAATATGTGAAGGTGCCAACATTCTCAGGGATGGGGAATCTGAGTTTGTAGTAGTAGGGTTCGCCAATGTTATGATTCGCGCCAGCGCCATCTGCCGCTTCGTCAACGGTCTTGATGATGCTGGGGATCGGGTAGTTTTGGAACGTCAGCTCGATCGGGGCAGGATTGACGGTTGCGTCATCTGTCGCGGTGATCGCGAAGCTGACACAGTCAGCAGGCGGCGCGGGGATGGGTCCGTAGCCATCCGGTGGGGTGATCTCGCAGAAGCGGTAGCTGCCTTCCGGCAGGTTGTCTACCGTGATCTTGCCATCCGTTCCGGTGGTGAAATCGCCCATGTCGTAAGGATAGGTTTTGCCTGCGTTGGTTGGCAGTTCTGTATCCTGCCAGAGTTTGAAGACTGCGCCGGGCAGTGGCGTTTCGCCTGGATCGGCGTTGGTCCATTTCAACAGCTCAACACTGCCAAGAAGTCTGGAGACCTTGGGGTAAACTTCCAACGTTTGATTGGGATCAACGACGCCGTTTTTCATGCGCGGAAATTCAACCGTGAAACTTTCAGTTGGCAGCAGAAAGCCAGGAGCGCGTTTGGTAGGAACTACCTGATAGATACCTTTTGTAGCCGTGCTAAAGCCATTCTCAACTCCCTCTTCGATCGTAAAAGTACCCAAAGATACAGGAGGATTCAGTTCCTTTGCCTCTCCAGCATCATTAATTTTATGAGTTCTGAATACTTCATACACTGCACCGACCACGGTGGCATAGGTAGGGGGGACCGGTGGTGTAGCTCCAGGATCCCCTGGATCAACCACGACCTGATTGTGAACGATCAGTTTATATGGGCTGCCGTCATTGATCAGACCGGCAAACGCGCTTTGCAGTGGCGCAAAGAGAAAAACAAACGCAATTAACAGACTTATCGACTTGATTAGTTTTTTTGACATACTTTCCACTCCTATTTGTCATTATGCTTTTTGGATGGTCATTTAGTTGATAAGTATACTACTGTTTATCAATTTGTAAATACATTTTATGTTAATTTTTTGACAATTAGATGATGAAATCAAAATTTAACACTCTTTAATCAGCCTTCTATAAGGAAAATAGGTCATTTTAAGACGACCAGAAAAATGAATAAGAAATTATCCTTTGGTCAGACAAGCAATTAGGACAATCGTAATAACGCACAACATCAAATCGTCACATGCTGTAAATGGCTCAGGAGTCACGATACATTATTCACATTGCATTTTGCTTATTTACAGTGACGGCCCAATATCAGGTTCTGTTTTGATTACGCTCTATCTCCATTATATAGTTCAGGAGTTATGCCCTGTTTCTTGAGCGATTAGCCATAACCTGTTTCATGCAAATGCCTTGCTCATGTTTTATCTTTCTACTCCACTTAATCTTATGTAATATACGAATGACTCTTTCTTCTCATCCTTAACGCCAAATCTCTGAACTTAAATGGTAATAAAAATCAAAAACACCTTTCCGCTTTCTTTGGTGTTTTCACCACCAAAATACTAACGAAAAGGTGCTTTATTCTAATTATTAGATTTTTAGTTCTATTTGGTACTACCGATGTATGGCAGTGCGTTGACAAATGGTGAGGGAGGTATGTATTTAATCGTTATTTGGCACATTCCAACCCTTTTTGTGCTATTATATGCAGGAAACTGAGCCCAAATATAGTAGCTATAAAGGTTGTTATCAACGACATGGTTTAAATCCTTGTATATCAGAAAGTTTTCAACGTATGTTTTATCAACGCCAGACTGTAATTTAGCAATAAGATCCCCTTTATTGCCAGTATAGCGTTCTCTTCTAAAATCAATGAACATTTCAGCAGCGTCATTTTTATCAAAACCAGAAAAATCAATGCTAATAATACGGGAACCATCAGGAATGTTTACCGAATGATAAGCTACTCTGGCATTACTCTCAGCATTTTCCAAACATCCAAACCCCAAACGATAAAAGGCAGAATTTCCTTTTTCAAACCCGTAGGATGAATATGAGGTTGAAATCGTTGATGCAGTGATCTCATTTTCTGGACCATCTTTATCAATCTGATAAATATTGGAGTTAGCATCGACCTCTCCAATTGGAATTTCATCCTCATCAATATGCTCCGGATAATCAAAAGGAATTTCACCGTTGGGACCGTAAGGGATTGGGGGCTGTTCCAAGCCCGCTACTGGCTTGGTTCCTGAAATGGAAAACATTCCAAGAATGAAAACAAACAGTAGAATTGTTACAATGATGGTCGTTCCCTTTTTTGACATTTTTTCTCCTTTTTCAATTTATTCAATATTTTGAATCTTTGCCTAATACT
>JBMNVH010000044.1:0-3459 GCA_050946715.1 Anaerolineaceae bacterium
GGAAATTGCTGCTTGGAACTCTAAAACTTAAGTAACCAATATAAGTCAGCGCGCTAAGCTGACTGAGATCAATGGTTTTCAAAGCATGGCCATTAAACGCCTCACTTCCAATGCGCTCAAGTGCTGTGTTTTGTGACAGATCTAATGTAGTAAGCGGTGTTAAAATAAACGATCTTGACTCGATAGTTTTAAGCTTTGTGTTGTGACTAAGGTCAAGACGGGTAAATCTTTGATTATAAAAAGCCATCCAGCTAATAAATTCCAACTCTGTCATCCTAGAGAAATCAACAGAATCTAAAGGCATGTTTCCATAGTAATTACTGAAGGCTTGAACACCAATCATAGTAAGCTTTTCGAGTGTGTTGGGGTTAAAACCAGGCAGACACACGTTGCGGTTGCCTGCGTTGTATTTGGCCATGCCCTGATCACTGAAACCGTGAAGAATCTTATATGTGTCATTATATCTAAAATCCCCCAGCACCCATCCATTACAGGTTGGATATTTCATCCAGTCAGTGCCAACCAGGGCTTCGACCTGCTTGACAGCAGTGTTGCCCCACTGGTCGGTAACCGTATATGTAACGGTATATCCCCCCGGCACAGCAGAGTCAATGTCATGCGTCCAGGTGACCAGGTCAGTGATGTCATTGCCCTGGAAGTCGGTAGCAGTCAAACCTTCCCGCAGTAAAACTTCGATCTCCTCGGCTGTGGCGTCGGGTGGGATCATGATCGGTGTTTTGCTTATAACAGGCAAAATAGCTGTTGGCTGATAGATCAGAGTCAGGATATAGCCGTCACAATCTGGTGTAAAGGTGACGGGCGATTCAGTCATATAGCCAGAGATCTCTTGCGGGGTGTAGGTGACGGGAACACCAACAGAAAAAGCTTCTCCAGGGATGGACAGATCCGCGCCAAGTACCTTGTCACTGATAAGCATATTGCCATCTGGGTCGTGGTGTTTGACGATGATGGTGATCGGGTTGACCACATGACCAAAGCCCTTGGGGCTGTATTCGGTCTGGATGTTGGAGTTGTCGGTGACAACTTTGACGTAGCGGCCATTCAGCGCAAAGACGTCCGTGCCCATGCTGGTGATGCTGTTGGGCATCCAGACTTCCACAAGCTGATTTAGCTCAAAAACGGAATTGCCGATGATCTGCAATCCTTCGTGCAGACTCAGGCTGTTGAGATTGTTGGAAATGAAAGCGCCCTGACCGAGGGAATAGACCGAGGTAGGGATATCCAGTACTGTCAGGTTGTTGTCGCGGAAGGCGAATTCCTGGATATAGCGCAAGGTTTCGGGTAGAATAATATGCTGCGCTGGTTCGGGTGTTAGGATGGATGCCAGTTGGTTATCCGCAAAAGCATATGCGCCGATCTGCAGTAGCCCGTATGGCAGGGTGATAAAGGTCAGTTGTTTGCCCTGCAGTGCGTGCGCGCCAATCGAGATCACATTTTGAGCTGGGTCTCCCAGTGTGGCAGGAATGTTAAGCACCGTGTCAGTGCCCAGATAGGCGGTAATTTCTACGCCCTCAACGCCATCAATAGTGATATCTTCCCAGTTGAAGACGCCATCCGTGCCTTTAGGAGTTGGTTCCGCTGTTGGCGGTGGTGTCTCAAACACAGGCGGCGTGGGTGTCAGACTGGGGTCGGGCGTGGCGCTTGGTTCCGGCGTGGTGATGATCGGCTCTTCAGTCGGAGTTTCCGATGGTTTTTCCGTCGGCGTAACGACAGGCGTTTCAGTCTCGATCGGGATGATGATCGGCTCACCGGTCGCTGTGGGTTCCGGATCGCCAGGTTCAGGGTCTAACTGCTCCGGCTCCTCCACCTCCACAGTACCGTTATGCGTGGAAATGCTGGTCGAAATGGTCGGTTGATCCTGTTGCGCCTGGACCTCTTTGGTTCCAAAACTGAAACCAGTCTGGGAAACGCCTGAAAGTAGCATCGTCAGGACCAACACTATGCTGATCACGCGCTGCATGGTAAAGATCTTTTTATTTTGCATTTGAAACTCCTTGTTTGCCTTTCTTGTGGACGGATCTCAACAAGGTAATGATCAGTCCTGATATGAGTAATATAACCACGCCAAGAATGGCTTTTAATTCCCAACCCATTGATCGCACTTCCTGCGCCACCGTCTTTGGCGGCGCTTTGACAGAGCCGATGATCTCGGGTTGTTCGATCGTATCCTCGCTCACGATGGCCGCTTCCTTGTCGAGCAGGCTTTCCGCTTCCCCTGGCTCAAAATTGACCCGTTCGGAGAAAATGAGCAAGCGTTCGGTATTGATAAGATAAGGGGTACAGGTGACCAGGGTAACGATATCGCGACCAGGTTCGATCTTGATGAAGCGACCATCGTTGGGTTTGACCACCATAATGTCGTAAATTTTGTATTTCATCAGATGAAGCGCGTCCTGTATGTAAAAGACATCGCCCAGGACGAGCTTGTCAACATGTCTGAAGATATTTGAGTCGTAGGTGCCACGGTGACCGGTCAGGACGCTGTTGCCATTGCGACTGCCTGGATAAGAAGTGTTTTCCATCAGACCAACGCCCACGCGCAGCACATTTTCACCTGAGCCGTAATAAATGGGCAATTTTTCCTGAATAGCGGGGATGATGAGCGTCCCCAATGCTTCGCCGGTCTGCAAAAAGTCGTAATAGGAGACGGCGTTGGGGTCTGGGTTGACCAATTCCTCAATTTGTGAATTGAAGCGACCGTCATCAAGGCTCAGATTGTAGTTTACGATGGATTCGATAAGCTCGTTCTTTTCTTCCTGGCTGAGATTGCCCGAGGTGAATTGCTGGACGCTGGTGCGTTCACGGTAATAACGCAGCCCATACGCCGAGATCGGGTATGCCAAAACCAGCAAACCGGCAATCAGAAAGATCGTGCTCAACCAGGATCTGTTTTTCATACTATTTTTCGTCTTGTTTTGCCTTGCGCTCACGCCAGGTGATCAAAAAGAAAACGCCCAAAAGGACCGCGCCAACAACCAGCATGATGTACTCGGTGGGTTCACCGGTGTTGGGGGGATCGATCGGCGGTTTGCTCGGCTGCGGTGTGGGTGGCTTGGTCGGATGCGGTGTGGGCGTCGCGGTTGGGGTCGGTGTTGCTGTTGGCAGTGGGCAGTTCTCAAAACGCAGCTCTATGCGCACAGGCAGCCCCAGATCAGGGTCAATGCTGAACCCCAATGGCGTTGTGATCGGTTCAAAACCCGCGGGCGGCTGGATCTCGCGGAATTCGTAGCTGCCTTCCGGCAGGTTTGTGATCCGGATCAGTCCGTTGGGGTCACTGACGTAGGTGTCGCCGATCTTGCGGGGCAAGGTCACATCCTGACCGGGTGCGGTGAGCTGCCAGAGTTCAAAGATCGCGCCAGCCAATGTTTTGCCGCTTGGGTCAACTTTCAGCAGTTCAACATCCCCAATGACCGGGATGGCTTTGTGCATGATCTCAAC
>JBMNVH010000045.1:0-2865 GCA_050946715.1 Anaerolineaceae bacterium
TGCTTGAGGAGAAATGGGCGCAAAAACAACAAAACCTCTTAGGGATATGTCATTGCGAGCCCCGCAAGGGGCGTGGCAATCTGCAGTTAATCATTTTTCCACTCCATTTTTGTACAGCAAGAGCTCTAAGGCAGATCGCCACGTCGCCCTAAAGGGCTCCTCGCGATGACAACAAGGCAACAGCACCACGTATTTCATATTTAACAGAATGAAATAGGCATGAGACGTGCCTAAAAACTCTTAAGGAAGCTTGATTTAGGTAATTTAGATGCGTTTGCCCTGATGCAGGAGCCGAAATCAAGTATAATTTCAGCATGTCAACGAGTAAGCCACAACCCTTAGCTTATTACCTTCCCGCCATTTTGCTTTTGATCCTTCTTGGCGGGGGAGGTCTCTTTTTCGTAGTGACCTCGACCTTACCAACCATTGGACCACGGTGGTTGTTTTTCTTCTTCCTGGTCTTGCTGGTTTCCGGGATCTTTCTGCCCCTGACCTGGCTGCTCAATCGCCGTTTCCCCTCCAATCCGCCAGCCGAACCACATGTCATTGTCCGGCAAGCGGTTTGGTTCGGCGTTTTTGCCGCCCTACTCGGCTGGCTTCGCATCGGGCGCGTGCTCACATTCCCCCTTGGCATCATCATGGGCACGGCTTTATTCCTGATCGAATTTCTGATCCGTCTCTGGGAGCGTAGCCGCTGGAAGCCCACCCAGCCGGGTTCATAATGAGCATTTATCGCCAGATCCCATCCGTAGACAAAATTCTTTCCGACCAAAACCTCTCGCCTTTTCTTGAAGAGTACGGTCATGCCCTGCTTATAGAGACTATCCGCGAGGTACTACAGGAAGTCCGCAAGACGATCGAAGCAGACAAAGAAACACCTGATTATGACCTGATCTTAAACAAAATTAAAAACAAACTCTTACAAGGGACAATCCCCAGCCTGAAACCGGTCATCAATGCCTCCGGTGTCGTGTTGCACACCAACCTTGGGCGCGCGCCCTTGAGTTCTGATGCACTCGCGGCAATTCATTCCGTTGCTTCAGTCTACTCCAACCTCGAATACGACCTCGAGAAAGGCGTTCGTGGAAAACGGGACGTTCACGCGGCCGACTTGCTCTGCCAACTGACCGGTGCCGAAGCGGCTTTGGTCGTCAATAACAATGCCGGCGCGGTCATGCTGATTTTAGCCGCTTTGGCGAATCGCAAAAAAGTCGCCATCAGCCGCTCACAGTTAGTAGAGATCGGCGGCGGTTTTCGCATCCCGGAAGTCATGCGCCTTTCAGGCGCTAAACTGCTTGAGATCGGCACCACCAACCGCACCCATCTGGAAGATTACCGTACTGCCGTAGAAGAAGGCGCCAGTCTGATCCTGCTCGCTCATCAATCCAACTTTAAGATCATTGGATTCACCAGCGCGCCAGACCTTACGGAGATCACCCAACTCGCCAGGGAAAATAATATCCCAACGGCGTTTGACCTCGGCTCCGGCGCTTTGCTCGCCATGGAAGATTTTGGACTCAAACACGAGATGACCGTTCAGGAAGCGCTCCAGGCGGGCGTTGATGTCGTCTCGTTTTCCGGCGACAAACTCCTTGGCGGACCCCAGGCAGGTCTGATCGTTGGCAAGGCAGAACTGATCGCCAGGATCCGCCGACACCCCTTTTACCGCGCTTTGCGGGCGGATAAACTGTGTCTGGCAGCCCTGAACGCGACCTTGCTGGCTTACCTAAAAGGGAAAGCCTGTCAACAGATCCCCATCCTGGCAATGCTCAGCAATTCCGCGGATGAATTAAAAGCCAAAGCCGAAGCCTGGCAAAAACAACTTGGCACAGGATCAGTCGTCCCCAGCCTATCGACCATCGGCGGCGGCAGCTTGCCGGAACAGGAAGTTGCCACCTGGTGCCTGGCGCTAAAGCCAAAGTCGCTCAGCAAGTTTTCCAGGCGGCTCCGACAAGCTGACCCAGCCATTATCGGAAAAATTGAGAATAATCAACTCCTCTTTGACCCTCGCACTGTGCTGCCCGAACAAGAGGGAGTATTATTAGAACAGCTAAAACAAGCCCTAAGTGAGGAATAAGGATGAAAAACGATCTTGAACAACTAATGAAAGCCAACAACGCCGACGCGCTTTGGATCAGCGGCGCAGCCAGTCATAACCCAAGCATGGTTTATTTCACGGGGAATATTCATGTAAGCGCTGGCGACCTTTTTATAACTCCCGGGCGTAAGCCCGTTCTTTTTCACGGTATGATGGAACGCGAAGAAGCCGCCAAAACTGGCTACGACCTGATCTCTTATGCCAAATACCCCGTTCAGGATTATTTGAAACAAGCAGAAGGTCAGATGCTGGAAGCAACAGCCCTTCGCTATAAAAAGATGCTCGAAGATATTGGTCTAACCTCTGGCAAGGTTTTTCTGTATGGTACACGTGAATTCGGGCCCTTTTTCGCACTACTAACCCGCTTGCGGGAACTTGTGCCCGAACTCGAATTCACCGGTGATTATAATGACGCCATCATCCTCGAAGCCCGCGCCACTAAAGATCCCGCTGAGATCGAAGAGATCCGTAAAATGGGTCGCATCACGGTTGATGTGGTCCAACGCGTGCAGGATCACCTGGCAAGCCATAAAGTTGAAAACGAGACCCTCATTAAAGAAGATGGCAATCCCCTCACCATCGGAGACGTCAAGAGTCTCATCAACCTCTGGCTGGCAGAAGCAGGCGCGGAAAATCCGGAAGCCACCATTTTTGCCATTGGTCGTGATGGAGGTATTCCCCACAGCGCCGGCACGCCCGAAGACCCGATCCAGCTTGGCAAGGCGATCGTCTTTGACATTTTCCCCTGCCAGGGTGGCGGCGGATAC